>CAZVOD010000068.1:0-26680 GCA_964628385.1 uncultured Saprospiraceae bacterium | reverse complement strand
AGTTTTCGGGGAAGCTTACAACATTTCGGGGCATTTTCAATTTTGGTTGGTTTGCTCTGGAAATTTATTTCAGAATAAAATCTTTCATGAATAGATGCGTACCTCCGATAAAGAGCATCGGTACCATTATGTGGATAAAACTGCCAACGAGGAAAGTCTCAATGGTTACTGGTTGCCCGCTATAGAAAAAACTAAAAAGCACTTCAAATGGGTTAAGCAGGCTGATATTACCAAACGGGGATATCACAAAGAATATAAAACCCAAACCAAGGGATAAAAGCAGATGGTGCCAAAAGGCTGTGCTATGATTCGATTTGACGATGAGAAAAAAATAGAGGAAATAGATCACCTGGGAAACAAAACCCATAAAAAGAATGGTAAATAAAGGATGGATGGGTATAAACTGAAAAGTAAGAAAGGAAATATTTTCTTTGTCATGTGTAAGCCAGATAACCAGAAACGCTAACACAGCACCTGCAAGTTGACCTGTTAGACGGCTAAAAAAAAACAGTGGCATTTTCCCTGTTTGACGATTCTATGAATGAAATAATGGGAAGTATATGAACTTTTGCCTTGAGAGAAAAAATTTTAGTCTCTGCAAAATATATGAATGCAAAAATTGCTGATGATTGAAGCAAACCATAGAAGTCGCTCTCTCCATCTATTTTTCTGACCAGGAAAAAGTTTAGGATTACAAAAAGAAAACTTGCAGGGATTTCATAAAGTGCACCTATTTTTTTTCATCTACTTTTAGAAAGCTGTAGCTTTTCATAAGCTTATTTTAAATGACGCAAAAATGCGACATGAAATATTTTAATTGCCTGCACAAACATTATCAAAGTATTAAGTTTATGTTAATCTAAACTTAATAACCTGTCAACCTATTTTAGGACGACACAGTTTTCATTTACAAACCAACGCTCGGTTCATTTTTTAACAAAAAATATGACGTATATTTGCGTTATAATTTAAAAATCATGGTACAATCGAAAACATCATTATTTGAGAAGGAACTGGTAGAGATGGCAGTACTTTTTAAAGCACTCGCCCATCCGGCTCGATTGCACATTTTGCAGTTTCTGGCCAAAACGCCAACCTGCATTACCGGCGATATTTCCGATGAAATTCCGCTGGGGCGCACTACCGTGAACCAACATTTAAAAGAGTTAAAAGAAACAGGATTGATAATCGGTCAAATTGAAGGGGCTAAAACCCAGTACTGTATTGCCCCTGATAAATTAAAACTGCTGAAAGAGGTGTTGGTTGGTTTCCTCGATAATATTGAACAGGCAGATAATTTGTGTATAAGAAATACATAAATGAGAAAATGCGTGAATGAAAGAATGATTTAACAGATAAGAAAACAACAGAATTTTAACAATTTGACAGTTTTTCAGTTTGACAATTTAGCAATTTACAGATATGAAAATATTGATTTTATGCACCGGCAACAGTTGCCGCAGCCAGATGGCCCACGGATTTTTAAAGTCGTTCGACGAACGGTTGGAAGTGGAATCAGCCGGGACCGAAGCCTCCGGTAAACTGAACCAGAAAGCGGTGGAAGTGATGAAGGAAATCGGCATCGACATCAGCCACCATACTTCCGACTCGGTGGATGATTATCTCGATAAAGAGTGGGATTATGTGATTACCGTTTGCGGCGGCGCCAACGAAAACTGCCCGGCTTTCCTGGGAAAAGTAAAACTCAGGCTGCATATTGGTTTCGACGACCCCTCGCACGCTACCGGAGCGTCCGAATTTATTGAAAGCGAATATTACCGCGTGCGCGACGAAATAAAAGAAGCTTTTTACAAATTGTATAAAGAAGAAATTCAACCGAAAATCCAATGAAACCAGAAGATTTAAAAGGAATCGTAAAAGAAAAATACGGTTCCATTGCCAGCCAAAGCAGCCTGCTGGAACAACAACAGGGATGCTGCGGTCCGTCAGGATGTTGCGGCGAACTGGAATTTTCCATGATTGGCGATGAATACACCGGTGTTGAAGGCCACATTGCCGATGCCGATTTGGGTTTGGGCTGTGGATTGCCCACCGAATTTGCAGGAATAAAACCGGGCGACAGCGTACTCGACTTAGGTAGCGGCGCCGGCAACGACTGCTTTGTAGCCCGCACACTGGCAGGCGAAAGCGGAAAAGTTACCGGCCTCGATTTTACCGAAGAAATGATATGGAAAGCACAGCAGAATCTGACCAAAACCGGTTTTAACAACATCGAATTCATTCAGGGCGACATCGAGGAAATGTCCCTGCCCGACTCCACCTTTGATGTAGTTATCAGCAATTGCGTGCTCAACCTGGTACCCGACAAGCAAAAAGCATTTTCAGAAATTTACCGGGTGCTGAAAACCGGAGGCCACTTTTGTATTTCGGATGTGGTAACCAGTGGCGAATTACCGGAAGAACTGAAAAAAGCTGCTGAAATGTACGCCGGCTGCGTATCGGGGGCCACCGAAAAACGGGAATATTTGGGGATTATTGAGAAGCTGGGATTTTCTCAGGTTGAAATCCGCAAAGAGAAACCTATCATTATTCCTGAAAACGTACTTGCCAATTACCTGAACGAAACCGAACTGAAAAATTTCAAAAATTCCACTGCCGGAATATACAGTATCACCGTAACCGCAAAAAAAATCAACGTAATTAAAAGCTGAATAAAATGGATAAGGATAAAAAATTCAAAGAAGTAACCATTCCGGATAAACCCAAAAAGACCATTGGTTTTTTCGAAAAATACCTGACCATCTGGGTGGCTCTCGGAATTGCCGCAGGAATTGGTCTGGGCTATTTGCTCGGCGATTCAATCGAAATTATTAGCAGTCTGGAATTTGCCAAAGTAAACATTCCTGTAGCGATATTAATTTGGCTAATGATTTACCCGATGATGCTTCAGATAGATTTTAGCAGCATCAAACAAATCAGTAAAAAACCCCAGGGTGTTGTTTGGACAGTTATCATTAACTGGGCCATCAAACCTTTTACTATGGCTTTTTTTGCCTGGATATTTTTCTCGAAAATATATGCTGCATGGATTGACCCTGCCCTGGCGGGCGAATACATTGCCGGGGCCATTATTTTAGGTGCGGCCCCTTGTACGGCCATGGTTTTTGTGTGGAGCTACCTGTCCGACGGCGACCCCAACTACACACTGGTTCAGGTTTCGGTAAACGATTTGATAATTCTGGTGGCGTTTATTCCAATTGTAGGATTGTTACTTGGAATTACCAATGTTCAAATACCGTATGATACGCTGGTAGCCAGTGTTATCATTTTTGTGGTTGTGCCGCTGGTGGTAGGGGTAATTACCCAACGCATGTTGATTAAACGGCGCGGAGAAGAATGGTTCAAAAAAGAATTCTTACCCAAACTGAAACCGGTAAGCATAGTTGCGCTGCTGGTTACTCTGGTATTGCTTTTTGCCTTTCAGGGACAAAACATTTTGAATAATCCGTTGATTATTTTGCTTGCCGCAGTACCGCTGGTCATTCAAACTTACTTTATATTTTTTCTGGCCTGGTTCGGTGGTAAAAAGCTGAAGCTCCCTTACCAGGTATGTGCCCCGGCAGCCATGATTGGCGCCAGTAACTTTTTTGAGCTGGCCGTGGCGGTTGCCATAGCGCTTTTCGGGTTACAATCGCCGGCTGCTTTGGTAACTGTTGTGGGTGTGCTGGTTGAAGTTCCGATTATGCTCTCGCTGGTGGCCCTGGCCAACCGGTGGAAATACTAATTGTGTTTTACTCATTTTTAAAAGAAAACGTCATGATAAAAAAAGCCATTTTAGCAACCGACCTTTCAGAAGCATCTGAATTACTGTTATCGTGCAGCGACCAGTATAAAAACCTTGGTATTGAACAACATTACGCTGTTTCATGCCTTGGGCGTAGAATACATGAATTTTGCCGGAATCACTTTTCTGGACAAAACAAAGGCGAAACTGGAAAAACTGAAAGAAGCTTTTGAAAATAAAGGTTTTTCGGTTGATGTAGTCATTAAAGAAGGAATAGCCCATTACGAACTGGTAGGATACGGGAAAGAAAACCCGGACTCAATGCTTGTGCTGGGTTCTAAAGGCGAAGGATTTTTGCGCAGGGTTTTGCTCGGAAGTACAGCGCGTGAAACAGTACGGCTGAGTGAAAATCCGGTGTTGTTAATCCGTTTACTCGAAGAAAAAGTAGAATTGTCATCGCATTGTAAATTGTATTGTCGCGACTTCAACCGGCAAATTCTCTTCCCAACCGATTTTTCAGACAGTTCGGAAAAGGCGTTTCAATTTCTGAAAACAAATGTGGCCAAACAAGCCAAAAAAATTGTCCTGATGCACGTTCAGGATTCTGATATAATGAAACATCGCGAGCAGGCAGCTATTGATGAATTCGATAAAATTGACATGAAACGTCTGGAGCGAATGAAAAATACGCTGGAAGGATTTACCAGTGCCGAAATTAAATTGGAAATTAAACATGGAATCCCTTCCGATGAAATCATCAAAACTAAAAAAGAACACGACTGTACGCTCATTGTAATGGGTGCGCAAGGACGAGGCTTTATTTCGGAAGAAATTCTGGGAAGTACAACCCAAAAAGTAATTGAACGTGTAAAAGTAGATTGTTTGATAGTACCCATGCAGGAATAAAAATTTATGCGATTATGGATAAGAAGGTTGAAAAAATATTGAAATCGTGGCATCAGGAACTGAGGGCATTTACATTGAAACGCGTTCATGATTCCGTTATTGTCGATGTCATATTGCAGGAAGTTTTTCTTAGATATATGTCATCGTGTTCAACCTTAAACGACCCATCGAAAATCAGGCCGTGGCTCTACCAGGTAACCCGCAACCTGACTGCCGACCATTTCAGGGAGACCATGCGAAAAAATCAATTTCCATAAATTCAGAACGAACCTGAAACAGAAACATTACAGTGGAATGTAAACGATGGGTTCATTAAAAACTGTGTCCTGCCTTCGTTAACCGAGTTACCCGAAAAATATCAAGCCGCACTGGATGCTGTTTTTTTGAACAACCACCATCAAATTGAACTTGCCCAACAATCCGGCCTTTCCTATTCCGGAGTAAAATCGAGGGTACAACGCGGTAAATCGTTGTTGAAAACCCTGGTGAGCCAAAAATGCCATCCCGAATTGGATCGTTACGGAAACATCATTGGTTTTGAACCCTGCAAAACTTGTGCGGATTGCTGTTGCAATTAAAAAGCGTACAAAAATCTGCGTCTTTTCTAAACGTTTTCCGTCAACCTAATAAATGGAGGACCAGAAAATGAGAAAAGCAATTTTAATGTGTACATGCAGTTTTTCGTTCCCAAATTGATTGTTCAGTTCAAATAATTATCGTATTATTGCGATATAACTATAATACGATAATTATGGGAGCAACAAAACCGGAAACGTATACCGAATTGCAGGAAACCTTGGCAACCATTGCCAAAGCATTGGGGCATCCGGCACGGATAAGTATATTGCAGGAACTGGGTAACCAGCAAAGTTGCCAGTGCGGACAGCTTGCCGAAACGATTGGGCTGGCGCAATCTACTATGTCGCAACACCTGAAAGAGTTAAAACATGCCGGAATTATAAAAGGCAGCATCGATGACTTCCGTTCCTGCTACTGTCTTTCAACGGAAAAACTGAATGAACTGATAGTTTTTCTGACCCAATTCACCAAAAATGAAAATCAAAACGATTGTTGTTAATTTTTAAATTGTATAAAAAATAGATTAGTATGAAACTCGAAATATTTGACCCCTCCATGTGCTGCGAAAGCGGCGTTTGCGGCCCGGAACCCGATAAAGCGCTTATCGATTTACAAAACACCATACAATTGCTAAAAAAAGCAGGTGTTGAAACCAAACGATATGCTATTAACCAGTCGCCCATGGCTTTTGTACAAAACAGCGTGGTCAGCAGCTTTATTAAAGCCAACGGACCCGGGAAATTACCCCTTGTTTTGCTCAACGGACAAATCATCAAAAGCGGGGCGTACCCCGAATTGGAAGAACTTAAGAAACACATTCCCGAATTGGATAATATTGAACCGGATACACGTATTTTGGGAGTATTCAGCTAAAAGCAGAGGAAATGACAAAACCGATTTTAACAGAAATATTCACCATTCCGCAGGCAGCCTGCGATTCTGCGAAAGCAAACTGGCAGCAGGTTGCTCAAATGGTCAGCCGTCAGCTCGAAACTAAATTTGGCGAAACGGTGCAGGTAAAACACATCGAATTTATGTCGGGCGAATGGTTTAACCATATTGCTGCCCAACAATTGCTCGAAAAAGAGGAAGTTAATTTTCCTTTTGTGCTGGTGAATGGTGAACTCGCCTGTGCCGATAAAAAAATCAATGTCCCGAAAATAAACAAGTTGATGAATAATTTTTTAAGCTCTTAATTTTCAAATTGATGATTTTTTTCTTTTCAAATTAAAAATGTCTAAATACATATTTTTTTCAGGAAAAGGTGGCGTAGGTAAAACTACCATGGCCGCCACAACAGCAGTCTATCACTCAAACAAAGGTAAACGCACCTTGTTGGTTTCAACCGACCCGGCCGGTAACCTGGGCGATATTTTTGAACGCGAAGTAGGCGTTGACCCGGTGAATGTATCTAAAAACTTGTCGGTAGCCCAAATGGATTCCGATGCCATAACCGATGCCTACAAAAACCGGATACTTGAGCCGCTTGCTGCCATTCTCGATGAGTTTGCCCTGGCGCAGGTGAAAGAAGAATTTAACGGTGGATGCACAGTAGAAATTGCCACTTTCGATAAATTCACCGATTTCCTCGGAGATAATTCCTACGATTTAATTGTATTCGATACCGCTCCAACGGGCCATACCCTGCGGTTAATGACTTTGCCCAACGAGTGGAACAAGTTTATCAATAAGAGTGCCGAGGGAAGCGGACAAACCTGTATCGGACCGGTTTCGCAAATTGAAGGCGCCCGCAAAAAATACGAACATGCCGTAAACGTGATGCAGGATGCTTCACAAACCATCGTTTACCTGGTAAGCCGCCCCGAGAAAACTTCGGTGTACGAAACTTTTAGGGCGAAAAGTGAGTTAGAGCGCACTGGCATCCATAACTTCCATCTGGTGATAAATGGTATATTCCCAAATCATGGAACCACACAGGGAATATTTGGAAAATTAGCCGAAACACAGAAACTGTACATTACTGAATTACGCAACAATTTTGGGAAAAATACATCGCAAGTTCCGATGCAACAGTCGGAGGTAAAGGGCGTTGAAAACATTGCCCTGTTGGGCGAAATTGCGTTTGAGAACAAACAACACACCATTCAGCGGAAATTTAAGGCAGTAAAACCATTCGAAGGTTTTAGCACTCCCGATAACCTGTTATCCATCCTGAAAAAGAAAGCGGAAAACCGGGTAGTGATTCTTACCGGAAAAGGCGGCGTTGGAAAAACCGTTGCTGCTTGTGCCGTAGCTTCACGGCTGGCTAACGAAGGAAAAACACTGCTGTTTACCACCGATCCGGCTGCCCACATCGGACAAGTGCTCGAAACCGATGTAAATCATACTCCGGTGAATGTATCGGGCAACCTTTGGGCCGTAAATATCGACCAAAAATCAGCCGTTGAAGAATATCGCAAAAGAATATTGGACGATGCAAAATCAAATGGCTATTCTGATGAGTTGCTCGCCGGCCTCGAAGAAGAACTGGAATCTCCATGTACCGAGGAGATTGCTATTTTCGAGCAATTTGCCAATGTCTTAAACGAGCCGGGTTGGGATTATTTTGTCCTCGACACAGCGCCAACCGGCCACACTTTACGTCTATTGGAGTTGCCGTTTGAATACCAAAAAGAAATCGATTCGAAAACTAAAACCCAACAACCCACATCAGCAGCAACCCTTGTTCAATCCGACAAGAAAATTGAAAAGCTGATTGAACGCTTAAAAAGCACAGAACGTGCGACTTTTATGCTGGTGGCGTATCCCGAGTTTACCCCTTTGAACGAAGGCTACCGCGCCATGAAGGATTTGGAGCGCGTTGGTATTACCGTGCAAGGCGTTTTGCTGAACCAGATTTTACATGAAGCCGACTGCCCCGATGATTTTTCACGCGATCGGTGGAAATTACAGCAGCACTATTTGTACAACGCGCGGGAACTGTTCGGTACAAAACCAATCTTCCCAATCCCCTTGAGCCAGGAAGAAATAATTGGATTAAAAGCAGTTGAAAAGTTGGGAAAAGGTATCTTTGTTAGACCGTAACAATTGTGGATTTGGTGCGGGTAAAAAATTTTAAAAAATTAAACTATATTGAAATTATGAAAGTATCAGAACAAGCAGCGATTGAATTGAAGAAAGTGCTCGATGGATTTGAAAAACCAGGCGCAGGAATTCATATTTTTAACACCCAGGGGTGTTGCGGACCCTCTATACAAATGGATATTGCAACGCAACCCGAAGATAATGAAATAGTTGTAAACCTTGAAGAAATTGACTTTTTTGTAGAAAAAGAGCTATTGAAAACGCTTGCAACTGTTACCGTCGATTACGGAACCAACGGTTTCCGTTTGTCCGGATTACAACGAACGAGCAGTGGTTGTTGCGGGTAAAAAGCGAATAGACTTCAGTCCTGATTTGTATTAATTATAAGGTTACACTTTATTGTTTCGGTGTTACAGAACCTTTTATTCTCAAAACAACGGGGGAAGTCACTGAATTAGAATTCACAGTTATTGATTTATTAAATGTGCCAGCAATGTTGGTGTTGTACTTTACTGATATGGTACCATTTTGACCTGGATTAATAGGTTCCCTGGGCCATTCTGCAACGGTACATCCACATGATGCACCAACATTGGTTAAGATCAGTGGCAATTTTCCTTTGTTTGTAAATTTGAATTCAAAATTTCCATCGGCTCCCTGTATAATTGCTCCATAGTCATGAACTGGATTCTCTAAAATGATTGAGTCAGTTTTTACATTCTGATTTTCTTGTGCTCGAATCGATAAGGATAATAAGCTAAGTGCTAAAAACAGGTTAACTGTTTTTTTTATCATAATTGGTATTGATTTATAAATTGTTTGAAGGGAAGGTGTTGTATTATTGCTCACAACCAGCCGGACCACAACCACTCTTTTCAGGAGTATTAGCGGCAGTAACCAATTTATCTGAATCAGGAATGCCGACCGATGTCCCTGCCACCTGGCCTTGTTTGTTTATTAACAACGTGATCGATACTGTCGCAAGTGCCTTGTCTATACGAACCTGTTTCATAAAGCTGGATTCCCTGTTATCGTCCATGTCTACCTCGATAAAAACCGCATCATTATTCATTATTACAACAGCCTCCTTCGTATTTTTAATCACTTCAGACCACACGATAGTCTCCAAGGGTTACCATCGGTAGTATACGCGGAATAGTTTCTTTCTGGGGCATGCCCCAGAAAGAAACTTCCTACACATAATGAAACAAGTTCTTTAATTTAGCACTGTCCTAAAAATGGGAAGCCTACAACAAATTTCTTTATATACAGCCATGCCGGAAAGTGGATCTTATTTTGTCAGGTTCAAAATTCTGGTATTGGTGCCCTGGCCTTTAGCTGCTTTCCCGAGTATCTGTTATCCGAATCCGTGCTGAGTGCCAACTACTTCAGGGTGCATTCGTTTTGTTAATTTTTTAAATGTCCATCTAATTGATAATTGCGTACTTAATGAACTGTCAGCCCTAAACTACACCTTCAGTAAATTCACTTTTGTATCGTAAAACGAAACACTCCCGCCCACCGGGTCGAGCATGCAGGTATTGCTTTTTAACGAACTGTCTGTCCACATAACAGCATTTGCATGAAAGCCTTTTGCCCGACGTGGGTCGCCTTTCACTGTTTCCCCGTTAATTTCGACATCTCCAGCGCCCGTTGCCCAATGGCCAAAGCCAAGGTAAAAGTTGATAATTCCCGGACGGATGGCTTCGGAAATTTTAATTTTTCCGATGATATCTTTGGTTTGTCCATTCTTAAAATCCCACTTCCCTTCAATATTGGTAGCGCTTACGATACGTGCCTTTTCATCGTCTTCAAAGTCTAGTTTTTCAGCGTCTTCCCGGTTAATAATAATGGTATTTTCGGGGTAAACACCAAGTAGCCAATAGGCGCCAACAGTTCTCGATTTGGTTTGCGTTATGGTACGGCTGGTAATCATATGCAAATCATATCCTTCGCCCAACTTTTCGAGCGTTTCGCCGCCGTAATTTTTCTGGGGAATATACTGAGCCAACCCAAAATATGGGGCACCTGTGCCTGAATAATTTTTGCCGGCTGTTTTCTCCTGATATAAGTTCATGTAAGCGCCATATCTATTTGTCAGCTTTCCATCAGCATTTGTTATGGCTTCAGCAAATCGTCCTCCCCGGTTAAGTAGATAAACAACTTTTGGCCAGAGGTCTTCACCCACAATACTTTTCCACTTGGCTTCATCAAATATCGATTTGGGCAGATGTCTGCGTGCTTTACTAAATATCTCAAGTTCCCGGCTGCCGGCATCGGAAACCTCTTTTCCCGGCGCACCATTCAATGCAATATTTGCCACACCCCGCAGGTATAAATCTTCAGGCCGCATAAAATGAATACCTTCGCCCAGCGCATTTTCCCCAAATGAATCCAATCCCAGTTTCTCACCTATCGCCATTAAGGTCGATTCCATCGAAATAGGCACTTCTTCACCATAAACAGCTACGGTTTCAGGTATAGGTGCGATAACCGGCTGACGGATATTTTCCACCTTGCAAATCATGTTGGGGTGCGAACCCTGAAATTCCCACCGCTCCAAATAGGTTAAGTCGGGAAAAATATAATCAGCATACATTGAAGTGGATCCAATTAGAATATCGCTGGCAAAATACAAGGGAAGTTTTTCCAAATTGGTAAGCGCTTCAATGTTTGTATGACCAGCGGGTAAAGAATAGGTTGGCGCTCCCATATAGGTAAAGAGAGCCTTAACGGGATAAGGATACGCCTCTTCAATACTTGGGATAATCTCCTCGTAAATATCGCTCGAAAGCGGGTACCAGTTGCGTTTGGCCGGATACCCTTCGAACAGTGAAGTTTTCTCATAATCAATACCGTGACGAATGCTACTGATACCGAAGGTTTGAATTTTACCCGGGTTATATTTCAGGTTGAATGTCCCACCACCTGAACCATCGTATTTGAAAGTAGAAGCTTTAGACATGCCGCCTTGCCAGTCATAGTTTCCCAGCAGCATATTTACAGTCATCCATGAAAGCACATTATAAAAACCATTGGTATGTTGTGCTACTCCGCGGTGTATATCAACCGAAGCCTGCTTCCCATAACTGGTTAGTTCCCTGGCTACTTTTACAACATCTTTTTCTTTAAGTCCAGCCTGCTCACACCACTCAGCAATCGTATATTGATTTGCTTCTTCTCTTAGTAGCTGAAGGACAGACTTAGCCTGTACTTTTGAACCGTCTTTTTTCGAAAAAACCGTATCGATAAATAAATCCCCATAAATAGCATCTATTTCTTCATTAGGGTCTAGTTTTACAGGTTTACCATTTACTGAAGCCACCAAATACTTTTCTTCGTATTCAGTACCATCTCTAAGCTTTTTTTTATCAGGAGAACAAAGACCAATATCGGCAGCACGCAATAGTTTTCCTGGTACGCCATCTTCTATTTCAACCAGCAACGAAGCGTTGGTCCAGCTTGGTTCCCCCGATGCTGTTGCCGCTGCCTTATTGGCATTGGAAAGAAACTGCTTATCGAACCGGTCATTCTCGATCATCCACTGAATAATTGCCAACGCGAGTGCGGCATCCTGTCCGGGTTTAATGGGTAACCAGGTTTCCGCTTTGCTGGCGAGTTTTGAGTATCTTGGGTCGGCCACTCCGATTTTGGTAAAGCCGCTTTCCAAGTTTTTGGTAAGCCTTACGGTACGATTGGTAGGACCATAGTTGGCATCAAACAGGTTGGCGCCAACGAACAATATATAGTGGGCATGCTCAATATCAGACTGCCAGTAAAATTTACTACCCCCACTGAATTTTCCACCAATGTATTGTTCGCTGATGGCCTTGCAGGTAAAATACAGCGATCCCTGACAAACTGTTGTGTGTCCGTGCAGATTGGTAGTACCAAAGGCCTCACCCAATTTGGAAATGAATTCCTTTCTCCCGTTCTTCAACCGACCCCAGGCCAACACAAACTGGTTGTTTTTTGGTCCCAGATCAGGGTGATTTGGATCAATAAGGGTATCGAGATAGCCAGCAAATGTCTGTTGAAAATCGGTAATCAATTGCGCTTTTTTGGATATATCTTTTTCATCCCAAATGGCTTGAACACTTTTGGCCATCCCCTTGGCTGTCTTTTTATCGGTTAACGCCATAATGGAACGTAGTCCATCCACTTTCCGGTTTTCTTCGCCTGGAACATCGGCAAATAAGTTGCCCCCCTCAACAAGTTCGGTAATAGCCTGGTCGAACGGAATGCTGATCCATTTGTTCTCTCCGCGCTTTGCTGCTCTTTTTAAGACTTTGCGAATGCGATAGGGATCATAGGCTATCTGCACTCCAGCCTGCCCTTTTGGGCAAAGTCCTCCGTCAACTTTCGCCGTTTCGTCCATTTTTGCACCCATGGGCAAATGAGGTACCATCGTCCATGGGTTGTATGGATTTCCATCGATTTTCACCAATACGCCTTCCTGAATTTTACATTTTATACCACATCCGGTGTTGCAATTTAAACAAACCGAATGGATGATGTTTTCGGGATTATTCAGCTGATAATTGACATCCTCCAGACTGTTTTTCAATATTTTGCCTTTATTTGCTCCCAGTAGATTGGTCGCTGGTAACACCCCCAGGCCAGCACCAAGCAAGGCTCCTTTACCTAAAAAACCTCTTCGCGATATATTCTGTCTCTTTTCGTCCATATTCCTGTTCTATTTTTTTATAACCTCATATTTATTCAACACTTTAATGCCAATGTAGGACATTCCTACAGGCAAGGTTGCGATAAAGAATGATACCAGATATTCGAGTGGAGTTGCTCTATAAATAAAACTAAGCCGATCGTGTGAAAAAGCTTCACTGAGTCCATGAAGCTGCTCAATACTCTGTCCTGGTATCAATACATTTAAACGGGCTGAAACAAATGTTACCGCAATAATAAACGCAGCAATGCCATACGATGCTTTTGTTTTAACCATTAGAAGCATAACCAGTGCTATAACGGCACCACCAATATGTACCAACCAGAATACCCACCAAAACGGCCCCTGGATAACCAGTTTTGCAGCATCGAAGGTATGTGAATTAGGTGACCAGTAAGCAATACTATATTCGGCGAATTCAGATGCCAGGTATGCCAGAATACCTCCAATCAGAACTTTTAGCAGGTAATTAAAAGTGGCATCGTCCGGCTGTTCAGTTTTGGTTATGAGTGTAAAGTAAAACATCAGAACAGCAACTCCGGAGGTAATAGCTGAAGTGAGAAACATGACAGGAAGAAGCCCGGAATTCCAGAATGGCTTAGCATCAACAACCCCAAAGAAGGACCCACTTTGGCTTGGGAAAGCCACCGAAATAAATATTCCTAAAATCATAATCGGAAGTAACCACCCCGTCCTATCATTTAAATCAGAAACATTTTTTTTCTTAAATGAGAGGTGGAAAATAGCGGCCATCACAATGAAAAAAGCTGAATATGACCATGCATTAAACGTCATCATCGATCCAAAGTTGGGAGATAGAAATACATTTTGAAAACGGAATGGCTGACCTAAATCGAGCCAGATCGAAAGGAGTCCGGCAACAACTGATGAGGCAGAAATAATCATAATGGAACGAATATTCTCTCTGAATCCCGGGAGATTAAGTAGATAACCACCTGCGCCAACAACGAATACTCCTCCGGCAATTCCAACAAAGTGAAAATATAGCGCCACCCACAATCCCCAGGGAACATAACTCCCATAGCCAACAAGCAGCTCACCGGTAAATAATTTCGTGACCAGTGAAACCGTTCCGATCGTAAACAAAACAATCCATAGTGCTTTTAAAAGATTTTGTATCCTTTTGTCCATGATATGTCAGATTAGATATATTACATTCGGTTTTGTCCCCTTTTCTTCCAGTAGTTTAACCTGGTTTGGTAAACGTGAAAGTTCAGAAACCAAACTATCCTCATTGTTTGCATCTCCAAAATATGTGGCCCGGCCAATACAGGTAGTTACACATTGTGGCAAAAGTCCTTCGTCGAGCCGGTGCAGGCAGAAATGACATTTGCGGGCATTGCCCATGGGCGAACTGTGTCCCTCAGACCTGTTCCAGGCTTTGCCATATTCGTTATTGGGTAATAGTTCGTAAGGCTGTAGTTCAGGTGTTGCACGGGTATAAAATTCCCCAAAATCACTGGTACGCGCACCGTATGGGCAAGCTGTGAGACAATAACGGCATCCAATACACTTTTCATAATCAATGGCCGTAATTCCGTCTTCACGTTTCCAGGTCGCCTTTACAGGGCAAACAGCCGTGCAGGAAGGACTTTCGCATTGCATACATGGACGCGGAAAGAATCGCAACTGCACATTCGGATATTTACCAAATTCTTCCTGAACAACAGGCCGATACACAACCCCTGGTGGAAGCTTGTTTTCAGCTATACAAGCAACTGTGCAGGCATGACAACCTACACATTTACGAGTATCAATCACCATGATCCATTTACGATGTTCAACGGGCTTTTTTAATGTGGTTCGCAATTCCTTTTGCATACGCAGCAGGGCATCCGAATTTTCATATAGCTTTAGTGATTCCGGTTCCGGAATCAGCCGGATGGTGTCCTCACCCAAAGGCGTATCTCCCTGCTTGCCGGTTCTTGAGACTACCACACCGGTAGTAGCAAGTCCTGCTGCTGCACCGGTTAGCATAGCGCTCCGTAAGAAAGTCCGGCGGGCCAGTTTGTCTTTATTCTCAGAATTTCCCATTGTGTTATTTGTTAGGCTTATTATGCTTTTTGCGGTGATCAGTATTGTAAGAAATCATTTTCCTCCATTTAAAAACGTACTTCTATTTAAAAGTAACATTAAATGTAAGTCTGGCTACAATTTCTGTTTTTGGGGTTACCTGACCATCTGCTTTATTGTTGTATAAATTAATCCAGATATTTGGCATTACATGGATATTCTTTTCGGGGATGAAATCCAGACCAAAGGTATAGAACTTCTCATCGAAAGGTTTTATGGCATCAACAGCATAGTGGTTCATTGTGAAGTTAACATCCGGGTTAAAAGAATCGAAACGCCCGAAAGCCCTTAACTTTCCCGGGACAATATCGCCATGAGCAAAGAGGCTAATGCCTTGCAGGATAATATTTTCCTCATCTGCCCCAAATCCGTTTTGCATCTGGTTTACCATTTCAATTGCAAGTGTGTAAGCAGTTGTTTTCCAGGCAATGAAACCCTTGGTTGTGGCGACATGCCTGTTGTCGGGAGCTTTATTGTAATCCTGAAAAAGCTCGAGGTATAACCTTTTTTCAAACAGTTTTGTCCAAAGATTAAAATAAACCCGTTTATATTTATCGTTCTCAGGTCGTGCGCTGTTCCCATTGCCCACCATAAAATTGTAACCGTAAGTTCGAGATTTGTTAAAACTACCCTTCAGTCTAATTCCCGAGTCATTGGAAGAACGTAATCTCCGGGTATCTGCAATAGTTCTTTCAATTGACCTGTATTGCCAGTATGACTCAGCACCCTCAATTGACCAAACAGGCGTAAGGCTATGACCTATAATTAAATCAGCTAATGGATAAATGTTTTTCCAGGTGAGATTTGCTTCTTTTAAAAATGGTGCCCGCTGACCTCTTTCAAGCATTGTTCGATCGGTAACTTCGAACTGAACTTTGCCTATAAATCTTTCGGAAAAAGTATGCTGGTAACCTAAATAGACTCTTCGGAATGAAAATGCATTGTCACCGGTAGAGTTTTTGGCAAACTCCATGCGACCCGGGTAAGCATCATCGCCCTGTAGCATGTAATAGTATTCGAAAAACATGGTAGCGTAAGCTTTTCCCGTGCCTAAAAAATTTGATGGTGAATTTTTCTCCTGTGCAAAACTATTTCCAATGAAAACTAAAATGACCAGTGAAATCGTCGTAACTTTTTTCATATCAAGCATATTGTTTTTCATAATGTTTCATTTCCGACAATTAAAAAAGCAAATACTATTGCTTTACTTTACAGCAATAATCATCTGAAAATATAAATCGGATATTTCCCACTATTTAGTCTTTGCAAGAACCGAGTTTACGAGCTCAGCGAAGCTAAAACGCCAACTACTACGTTATTATTCGCTACGCTCATGAGCTAAAGGTTCTCGTTTTTGAAGCCGTCATTTAACTCAAAAGTTCCATCCACTACCTGTTTGAGTGATATGTTTTGCATCAGTGATTTTAGATGAATATTCAGTTCGAACCAAAAATCTTTAGCCGGACAAAGCCCGGTACGATTACACTCCATAGAATCACACAAACAATTTACCAACGTCAATTCCGGCTCAAAAGCCCGGTAAATATCATAGACATAAATCTTGGAAGCAGGTTTTGCCAATTTATATCCGCTTCCCTTCCCACCGGTATTTATAATCAAACCACCGTTTCTTAACCCGGTAATGATAGAATCGAGGTATTTCAAAGAGATTTCCTGCCGCTGGGAGATTTCCTTCTGTAAGATTCCCTTACCATGAAAATTCTTCTCTATGTCCAGCATTGCGCGCAAACCATATCTAACTTTTGTGTTAAGTTTCATCTAGTACATCGATTCTATTGAATTAGTAGCATTCAAAAATAAAGAAAATTTAAAACTGAGCACCAAACGATCAGTCATTTTTAAAGATTCTACATAGACTTCGTCAATAGAGTCGGAGTGGCTGGATCATAAATTTGTCTGGTGATAGAATTGGGGCCCGTTGGTTCATTCTATTAAATACTGCCCCTCTTTCCATACAATATCAGATAAACGACCGGAAGAAAAATAAATACCAGCAGCAACCCAAAGGTCAAACCTCCAATTACCACAATAGCCATTGGCCGGAGCATCTCGGTTCCATCCCCCAAAAGCAGCGCCAGGGGCAACAAGCCAAAAAGACTGTTGATATCGGTAATTAAAATGGGGCGAAGTCGAACAATAGCAGCCTCTTTTATGGCATCCACTATTCCTTTGCGCTGTTTCCATGAGTTCATCGATAAAGGTGATCAGAAGCACCCCGTTGTTAATTTCCATCCCTGTAAGCATAATAATGCGGATAAGTGCTGTAACGCTCAATGGCGTACCGGTGATAAACAAGGCAAAAGAAATTCCTGCAAGGGGTAAAGGGATACGGATAATGATTATCAGAGGTTTAAGAAAGCTTTCAAAATACAGAGTACCATAACTGCATATCCCAAAAAGAGGGCAAACAGCAAAATAATGGCCTTTTGACTTCGTCGAGCTTCGGCTACGGTTCTTTAAAGGACTACTTAGCTGCATACCGAATATATTTGCACAAAACTGTCTGTTTTCTGTGCGTATGTTAATATTAGTGTGCACTGATTGTGCATGAAATTCTCATTCTGCATAAAATACCGGCAAATTTGTGAGGAACTAAATAGCCTTGCACGAATGCCGTGCATGCTTTTTACACTCTATTCTTTATACATCTCACTATCGGGATGAAAAGCAAACCAGGCAAACGCAAAATGGTTGCCGTGATTCATCGGCCATAGCCCCTTCCCTTTTAATTCTCCGGCAATACATTTTCCGGTGATGTTCCATATGGACCCCGTCTGATCATCCCTAAATCCTTCACCGGTCTTGGTAAATGTGAGGGTCCTGTCACCCACCTGCGGGACAAACACAGTAACAGAACCAATCTTTCTGGATCCGGATATCTCTTTTTCATCGAGTATTGAAACGGTTTTTGAAGTATAGAACAACACCAGGGACTGGTCATGAAAAGTATCATTGATCACCCCTTTTTTGCTAATAATGGAAAGCGGATAAATCTTATACTTCCCTTTTACATGCACATCAACCACCCGCTCCATGGCAGGTAGCCTCGAGTCGACCTCTCCTTTAAATAACAGGGGCTGTGTGTTACCGGGATCATCATAACCCGTGTAGGGATTGGTACCGTATTCCCTGGAATGACCTGTTTCGGTGGATAGCACCTTCCCTTCAGGATAGGACCCAAAAAACTCCTCCAGCGAGATAATCATCGATGGAACCAGCTCCAGATGTGCTCCTGCCAGCTTTCCCACCAGAGCCGTACCGGTAAACTGCTGCCACCAGCTTTCCGTCTGGCGATCCCACATGACAAGGTCACTATTCCGTAACATACCTGAAACCCCTAAATCCAAAAGGTACTCCTGCCCCTGATAAGTAAGCCGGCGATCGTACACCATCGCGGCATTGCACAAGGGACAATACGTCACCGAGATAGGAGTTCCCCCGATGCTGTCATTCACAATCTCATGGAAAGTTAAGATGCTCAAGGGATAAGCTTTGGCCTGGCCATTCTCCCGAACAGCTATGACCGGCTCATGCTCAAAGAAAGTCAGTTCTGCCTTGTCCCGCTCCCAGAACAACGGCTCATCAATGGGAGGGATACCATCGGGCACCAGCAACGCAATAAATTCATCTAATGGAACAATGCGATTCGAGGTATCTGTTTTCCAATCTACTTTCACGTTGTTTGGATTCTTCTGTGCCATCATTGTCGTTGTAAAAAAAAACAGGAGCAACAGAATAGTTACATTTATTGTTTTCATCAATTACATATTTTATTTAAAGCCTGTTTATAAATTGGTCTGCCAAAATATTCTGTAGTGCATCAGCTGCAATAGGGCAAGGAGATGCTGTATAGTAATACTTCAACCTGCACCAAATTATTTTCCCCATCTGCTCCTCTAAACCAACAATCCATCGGTCATTACCTCCAGCAAAGCGGTGCCCTGATGGGTTAGAACCTTTTCCATTGCAGCGTGCAGATCGCTTTTCTTCTCCACACGAACACCCAGGGCCCCGCAGCCTTCTGCGAACCCCCTGAAATCGGGATTGTGCAGATCGGTGGCAAATTTTTCAAAGCCCCCCGACAGCTGCTCCTTGGTGATCTTGCCCAACTCTGCATTGTTCAACAATATAATTTTAAGGTCCATGCCATATTTCACCGAGGTGGATAGTTCGGCCATGTACTGCGCAAATCCGCCATCGCCCGCAACGGCAATCACCGGACGTTGGCCCCTGGTGGCTGTCCATGCTCCCAGTGCTGCCGGAAGCGCAAAACCGATGGAGCCCAGGTATCCCGACATCAGAAAACTTTGTTGTTTGCATTCGAAATAGCGTCCCAGCGAATAGGCGTTGTTCCCAACATCAACACAGAGCACGGCATTGTCGGGAGCCAGTGTGGAGAGCGTATCGAACACGGCCACAGAGCTTATCCCTTTTCCGCGGTCTTCACCGAGTCGTTTCTGCTTTTCATCCCTCCATATTTTCCATCGGGTTGCCAGTTCATCCCGCTGATCTTTTGTTTGAACTGCCCCTTCCAGATTTTCTGTCAACTGTGCAACAGTAACTGACAGCTCTCCCCATACCGGTGCATCGATTTTATGAAACTTACTCAATGCCAGGGGATCGATATCCACCTGTATCGTAGGCTTTTTGGGGGTAATGCCGGTGTGGTTACTGAAAGAGGCACCCAACACGATCAGCAGGTCGCTCTCATTCATGAACCAGGATGCTACCGGGGTTCCGCTGCGTCCGAGAACTCCCGCTGCAAGCGGATGTGCATCCGGGATCAATCCCTTGCCCTTGAAAGTAGTTAATACCGGTGCATTCAGGCGTTCAGCAAAGGCTGTGATCGCCTCCATATGAAAACGCGCTCCGTGACCGGCAATGATTACCGGGCGTTTCGATTTTCTGATCAGTGCCAGGGCTTTTTCTAACGACTCCTGCGAAGGTGCAATCTGCAGTTGGCCCATCCTCCCGTCGGGCGTCTGTGCGGTTTCATCCCCTGCCGGAATCTCCTGGATCTCGTCGGGAAAGGTCAGGTGTGAAACATCCCTGTTCAGCAAGGCATGTTTGATGGCCAGTGACATTAGTTCGGTGTGCAGACTATCGCTTTGCACGCGGTGGTTAAATTCGGCCACGGTTTGAAAGGCCCGCACCAGATCCATCTCCTGAAAATTGCCTGTTCCAACGACCTGGGTGGCAACCTGACCGGTCAGCGCAAGAATAGGTGCCCGGTCGACCTTCGCATCCCATAGCCCGGTAAACATATTAGTTGCACCGGGTCCGGCGATGGAGAAACATACGGCCGGATGGCCGGTTAATTTCCCGTAGGCACTGGCAGCAAAGGCGCCGGCACCTTCATGGCGAATCGCAATGAACTTGAGTTTCCCCTTCTCTTCCTGCCTTTTCAAAGCATCGGCCAACCCCAGGTTGGAGTGACCCACCATTCCAAATACAGTGTCAATACCCCAGTTCACCATGGTCTCGGCCATGATATCGGAGAGGGTGGTATCATGGGGTTTCTCTTCCGGTATGCCCAGATAAATACCGTCTGAACGCTCCTCCACCGGAAAGGGTTCAACACCATCATCAAAATCCGGAACCTTACCGCTGCAAGGGTGATAATCCCATCCGTGCCAGGGACACCTGAGAATTCCATTCTCAATTGTGCCCTCTCCGAGTGGACCCCCCTGGTGCGGACAGTGGTTATCAAGCGCGCATATTTTCCCTTCAAAATGTGAAAGGGCAAATTGCCTGTGGTTGACGGTAACGGTCATCACACGATCGGCTGCCAAATCCGATTTGTTGTTTAATACTTTGTGCCAAATGATTGTTTTAGCCATGTTTGCTATGGTGTGTTTGTTAAAAACCAATTTATTCCCTCCTGGATAAAGGTTCCGATTATACTTCCGGCTTCCTCTTTAGAAAAACCTTCAAGGGCACCCAGGGAAAGCACGGCCCCGTTCCATTGCTCCCCGGTTTCCCATTTTCCATGCGTTAGAGGATGAAGGTTTTTATATGAAATTGGAGTCTCCTGGTTGTATCCCGACAGGTAGAAATAGGGTGCTCCGACCATGGCGTCTTTCATGGCCAGTCCGAATCCCAGTCCCAACTGCTTTGTTGCCATCGCATAAATGCCGGTGTCGAAATGGTGCGGCCAGATGCGAATCTCACCCTCTTTCTGCAGGTATCCCAGCATATCAGAGCAGGCCTCGTTGGCAAGCGTACGAAAAAGCGTCCATTGCTGAAGCCCTTCATCAGACAGGTCACCCTTTTCGATTGATTCAATACCGTAATCAGGAATTTCGAAATGGAGCGGTGAGAAGAGCATGTCTGTTTTCATCTTCAATGACTCGGGATAGTTGCTCACATCCTCCTCCAGCTGCTTCATGCCTTTTTCCGGTACGGTCACTTCATCCAGGCTGTTTTGATTTTCATCGAGCCACTCAAATGCCCGTTTTTGGAGATTCAGCGTTAGAATTACCGCCCCTTCCTGACCATCGATCCAGCGGCCGAAAAGCCTTCCCCCGATACTGTCAAAACTGAGATTGGTATGGCTATCGTCCTCTTTTGAAGGCACAAATGCCCGGTTGGTTTTTGCGAGCAGCTGGCTCAGCCAGTGCAGCTTTTCGTCGGTTTTAGTGTATTCCTGCATAATGAATTCCGGTTAATTGATGTATTTCATGATTCATGGTGGATAGGTCGCTAAAATTGAAATCCCTGACAGAATTGTGTCCGCAGGACCGGGCCACCACCTTGATCAGTTCGTTTGTAGCCGTGAAAAAATTATAGAGTTGCTTTGCTGAGGTTTCAATAACAATGCGGCTTCGCAGGCTCTCCTTTTGTGTGGCCACACCTACCGGACAGTTGTTGGTATGACAGGCACGCATGCCCAGGCAGCCAATGGCCTGTATTGCTGAATTAGAGACCGCCACTGCATCGGCGCCCATCATCAGTGCCTTGGCAAAATCATCGGCAATTCGGAGTCCTCCGGTAACAATAAGGGTTACATGATCTGCCCCGATCTTGTCGAGGTGTCTTCTTGCACGAGCCAGGGCCGGGATGGTTGGTACGTTGATATTGTCGCGCAGAATGGTCGGGGCTGCACCGGTTCCTCCGCCGCGACCGTCGAGAATGATGTAATCGGCGCTCGCCTCAACGGCAAAATCGATGTCGGCTTCTATATGACTGGCAGCAAGTTTGAAGCCCACGGGGATTCCTCCAGTGACCCTTCTCACCTCATCGGCCACCTTTTTGAAATCTGCGGGGGTCGACATGTCAGTAAAAGTGGCTGGTGAGATTGCAGGTTCCCCCTCTTTCAGTCCACGGACAGTGGCGATTTCACCGGACACCTTATCTCCCGGCAGATGTCCGCCGGTACCGGTCTTTGCTCCCTGACCACCTTTAAAATGAAACGCCTGCGACTTCTTTACCTTCTCCCATGAAAATCCAAATTTGCCTGAAGCATATTCATAAAAATAACTGGAGTTGTTCTCTTGTTCCTCGGGAAGCATGCCGCCTTCACCGCTGCAGATCCCGGTGCCAGACATTTCAGCACCTTTCGACAAGGCGATCTTGGCCTCCCGGGAGAGTGCCCCGAAACTCATATCGGAAACCAATAACGGGATATCAATCTCTAAAGGCCTCTTTGCCTTCGGACCAATAACCACTTTAGTGACAACCGTAACTTCATCGAGCAGTGGTTTGGTGGCAAGCTGGGCCGGTAAAAACTGGATATCCTCCCATTTTGGTAACGTGTTCCGGTCAACACCCATTGCTGCAGAAGGGCCATGGTGCCCGTAATTCTTCAAACCGTTTTTTGAAAGCTCCTGGATGTATCCCGTATAAGGTTCTGTCTCCTCCGGATGGGTATCGGCATATTCGCCCAGGTACTCATCCCGTTGAAAAATCTGGGGGTATGCTTTAAGATAGTCATCGATCTCCTGCTGATCAATAAAAACCGTGTCGTCTTCAATCAGCGTATTGAATTTATGCAGTACCTCCTCATTGTTGTATTCGCTGACTCCCGTGTCGAACCGGTAGTCCCAGCCATGCACCCCACAAATAATATTGTCGCCTTCAATGTGGCCGTCGGCCATCAGTGCGCCACGGTGCAGGCAGCGGCCATAAAGTGCGGAAACTTTGTCCGCATACCTGATTGCCACCAGGTCCAGATCGCTTACTACAAAATGGACAGGGACCTTCTCTTTCAGTTCGGAAAAATTGCAGAGTTTTGTTTTCTTCATTTTAGTTTGGTTTGATAATTTTCTATGGTCAAATGAACCCCTCATCATTGGAAATAAATATTTGGCTTCCGAGCTAAAGGTTCAACGGAGCAAGGATATAAGTACATGAACCGAAATCGCCTTGGCGATGAGCTCGGTGAAACCAATAAATAATTCTATAGCATGTAGTGATTTGAAAAGGGTTCGGCTATGACATTTAAATGATGTTGCGGTTTAGTTGCTTATCGAATCTGTATGTTAATTCTTTTTCCAAGCCCTGTTTCTATTATTTTTCTTAATGTTCCTAATTCAATATCAGAATGTTCATTTTCAATTCTTGAGATATAATTTCGGGTTGTTCCACTTTTTATTGCAAGTTCTTGTTGTGTTAATCCTGACTTCATCCTGCTTTCTTTTATTATTTTCCCAATATTAAGCATCAATTCAGATTTCTCAGGTTTGCTGTATTTTAATAATACATCAGCTCCAATTTCATAAGGTACCTCTGTTTTTTTGCCGTCTTTCCTTCTTAAGTATTGTTCTACATTTTTCCAGGAAAGCGTATTATTATCTACTGTAACTTTAGCAAATTCCTTTGGGTCTGTTAATATCCAGGCAGGGGAGGTTTCTTTTAATCCAATCCCCTTAAATACTTTATTAAAATCAATAATTCTTGATTCTCCATTATTATAAATAACGGAAATTGTTAATTCTTTAATCCAATTGATTTTTAATATCCGTGGTATCTTAATTGACTTTCTCATAATAATTCCGGATTCAGTTGATAAAACATGTCTAAGGCTTCATCTGCATTGATTGCAAGCCAGTCATAAACCATTTTTAATTGTTTTGTGGGTAAATCTCCAGCATAAATTTGTCCTGATTCAATAGTTATAAGTACTTCGTATTCATTATAAGATGCGTGAATATGTGGAGGTCTGTGATCTCCGTTATAAATATTAATCTTGATTCCACTGAATCTATCTATTTGTGGCATCTCATATTTTTATACAAAGGTATCTAATTAGATACTATTTCCCAAATTTTTATTCGATGTTTTTCTGGAGTAGGGGTCTTTTAAGCAATTAACCACAACATATAATTAGATTAAGAATTAATACGTATAAACATCCATGGAATAATCATATTCGGGTGCGATTATTTTATGAATCATAGATGCTTCATTTTGTGTCCATTCCGAAATCCCATTGTGAAAATTCTGCAACACAAAAGGATCAGCACCAGATATTATCCATTACAAATAAGCTGAACCAGTGAAAAATACTCTTTCTGATCGTTGTAGATCCCCTGGATCGATAAGTCAGACGCATTTGCCAGCTCACTGATATCATCATGTGTAAATTTACGGGAATTTTCCGTGTGGATGGTCTCTCCTTTTTTGATAACCAGCTTTTCAGGGAAGCGGGGACTTGTAACCAACTGCTCCTTCATTGCCTTGAGATGCATTTCGATCCGGGATCGTTCAGGATTAAAAAACGCCTTATGCTGAAAATTCACAGGATCAAAATTGGTGCCGGCTATCTGGTTGACCACCTGCAGACTGTTCATGTTAAATTTCGCGGTGATTCCCTGTTGGTCATTGTAGGCCTTTTCAAGTACCTTAGTATCCTTCACCATATCCAGTCCAAGTAATAGGGCATCTCCTTTTTTCATTGATCGTTTGACATGCCTTACAAAATCTATCGCCTGGTCATTTTCAAGATTTCCCAGGGTGCTTCCGAAAAAACAGATCAATCTGTTGCCTTCACCGGGCAAAATATGAAGATGTTTCATAAAATCAGCCAAAATTCCATGCACTTTCAACCAAGGATATTTATCTATCAGTTCCTCAGCAGATTTCATGACTGCGTCTTCACTCACATCCACCGGGAAATACCTTAACTCATTTATCTGTTTCTCTTCGCAGGCATCCAGCAATACGCTTATTTTTGAGCAATCGCCACTGCCCAGCTCCACGATATCGGAATAGTGGTTATGCGATAAGACATCGCCTGCCACTCGTTGCAGGATAGACATTTCTGTCGGGGTTGGATAGTACTCCGGCAAGGCGGTGATCTCCTCGAACAGGCGGGAGCCGGTTGCATCATAAAAAAACCTGCTGGAGATCTGTTTCGGTGCTGCAGTCAACCCCCTAAAAATAGCATCCACTACCTCCGATTCGCGTTCAGCCAGCAAAAAATTACTGATGGCAATGTGATCTGATATTACTTCATGGTTATGATTCAGGGTCTCCGCCTTGCTGTTAAAATCCTTCATTATTGCACAGTTTTACACAATAGTTACAAACATAAAAATACCGATAATAAAGAACAAGACCGATATACCTACCTTCATCATGTCTTCAGGCAAAACTTTTTGTAATGCAGGTCCTATTTGGCCTCCAACGATGACCCCCGGGATTGTAAATATCACGACATTGATTACCTGGTTCAGCACCTCCCCACCCTCTTTGGCAAATTCATAGAAATGACCGGCAGAAGCAACCAACACTGTTACCACAACCACAAAAATAGATGTTGCCACAGCGACAGGGGTCGGCACCTTGCACCGTGCCACCAAATGGTATTCCTGCAATTCTGCCAGACCAACCGATATCATACCAACAAAAGCTCCCCCGATCCCGGCAAATAAACGTCCCATGTTCTTATTGCATACTGTATATCTAAACACCCTCCCCTTACTATCGGTCAATTCAGATTCATAGTTCGATGCGAATTCCTTGATATTGATTTTTTCATGCTTTTCCCTTTCCTCTTTTCTCCATGAGGTAAACAGCTGCGTTCCTATAAAGAGAAGACCCGTTGCAAAGATCGATTTCAGGACAATATCCGGGAACAAATCCGCATAGATGCTCCCAAGAATGGCAGCAGGAACCGAAAAAAGAAGCAGATTCAGCGCCAATTTAAAATCGATCAACTTTGCTTTATAGTAGGCAATGAGCCCGCTTGAAAACCCGAAAAGCTCCGTAATAAGTGCCGATCCGATAGCAATCTGTGGTTCCAGCTTGAGGGCCAGCATAAAAAGCGGAGAAAAAAACACTGCTCCACCAATCCCGGATGACATGGCAATGGTAGCGATCAGAATAGCAACAGGAAACAGATACCACAGTTCAAAAGAAATTTCCATTCTTTTATTTTTTTATAGTTTGTAAGGATCCCAATAGGGTAGGGATCAATTCGGAAACGGTAGGGTGCACCTGCTCATTATTTATGTTGTCCCACTGCTGCCGCAACGCCGGTTTCATAAGGATTCTCCGGATTGCTGCTCCATTCAAACCAGCCTCCATCATACACCGATACATTTGGCCACCCGATAGCATAGACCGGGTAAAGCATAAATAAGGCACTTAAGTCGGCAAAC
>CAZVOD010000067.1:0-26892 GCA_964628385.1 uncultured Saprospiraceae bacterium | reverse complement strand
TTTCAGCTTTTTTTATTAATTTTACTTATGTACTGCTGCTCAGTAGCTTCTTACTGAAAACTGAAAGAGATAGAATTATGGAATGTCTGAACTGTGGAGCCCCCCGAGAATCTAAAGATGTATTCTGCTGGAATTGCGGGCAAAAAAATGATGACGGGAGGGTTACTGTCCTTACATTGCTAAAAGAGTTAATGTCCTCTGTTTTGAATATCGATGCTAAGATATTCAAAACAATGGGAGCATTATTTGTGCCAGGTAAGCTTACCCTAGAGTATTTCAATGGTAAGCGTAAGCAATATTTTACGCCTCTTCGAATTTTTCTGGTGGCTGGTGTCTTACATTTTACTACTATCAGTATTGTATTTTCAGGAATCATTTCTAAGTGGGATAAAGATCAGGAAAATAGTTTTGATCAGAAATCCTATCGGGGGGCTTTTCTCCTTGACCTGGATACCGCCCGGGAAGCTACTCTGATGGATTTTGAAAACCAGCCGTTGGCAGGAGCAGTGATGGATACCCTTTACAGCCATATCTCTTATACCGATATACAGGACTCTTTTAATTTTAACACCACCATCTGGGGTAGCGACTTTTCTTCGAAAAAAGTAAAAATCAACGTCTCCTATGCTGATTTTATAACCAAAGGGTTAGACCAGATCGCAGAGGAAAGTGGCGTGACTCACTGGATGGAAAAAAAACAGTTCTTTCAAACTTATCGCCTTGTCAATGATTCCACTTCGCTACTAAAATACGTACTAAGCAAGCTCATTTGGATGGCTTTATTGATGATGCCTGCTGTTGCTCTCATACTCAAATTGCTGTACATCCGCCGGGATCGATTTTTTGTGGAGCATCTGTTCTTTTCTTTTCATTATCATGCCTTCGCCTTCGTTATCTTCTCTGTCTTTATTGCGTTCCCCGATTGGCACTGGCAGGGTGCGCTGGTGGGCTTTGGCCTGACGATGGTATATATGTATGTTGCCATGCTGCGCTACTACAAACAGCACTGGTTCAAAACTTTTATCAAATTTTCTATCTTAAACTGGGCCTACATCTTTGTATTTTCAATATTCATAAGTTTTATGATTGTGGCAAGTATATTCCTATTCTAAATGGATGTAGAAGCCTAAAAAATTAAAGACCGTGAGCCATACAGAGAACTATCTGCAAAGCGCTGAAAAACAGTTTCAATACTACAAACTACTCGCGGAAAAAAATTTTTAGCAATTATCAGAAGAAGAACTGTTCCGAAAACCTCATGAAGATGGACATTCCATCGCCATGATTGTCAACCATATGGCCGGTAATATGCTATCTCGCTGGACTGATTTCCTCACAACAGACGGGGGAAAAAGAGTGGCGCAATCGAGACCAAGAGTTTGAAGATATTATCAAGACAAAGGCAGAGATGCTGAAAAAATGGGAAAAAGGTTGGGCCTGCCTGTTTGATGCATTGAGGCAAATTGATGAAGCAAATTTCGGGTAAATAATCTATATCAGAAATCAGGGACATACCATTACTGAAGCAATTAACAGACAACTCGGGCTTTACGCGTATCACGTTGGTCAAATCGTTTTTTTAGGAAAATGCTCAAAGCAGGATCATGGAAGAGTCTCACCGTGCCAAAAGGTCAATCAGAAGCTTTTAATAAGGAAAAATTTGCGCAGGCTGAACAAAAAAAACACCTTACAGATAGTTTTGTCCGCAAGTGGAAGCAAGAATAACAAACAATCCTTTCCATCCACTCGTTTTTTCCAAAAACGATAACCAACTATGCTGCATACTTCCTTTATCGAGCTGAGCTATGAGGCCCTAAATACCAATATTCGCTTTCTTCGCCAACTGGTTTCTGCTGATACCCGCTTTTCGATGGTAGTAAAAGCGAATGCTTATGGCCATGGTATTGAAGATTTATTACCTCTGATTGAAGACTGCGGAGTCAATCACTTTTCGGTTTTCAGTGTGGCTGAAGCCATGCGGGTTCAAAAAACCATGGGCTCAGGCAGTGAGTTGATGATCATGGGATTCATTGATGATGACTACTTGCAATGGGCTATAGAGCATGAAATTTCTTACTTTGTCTTTACTTTGGAACGACTCAAGGCCACTATCAAAGCGGCCAGGCGAGTCAATAAAGCAGCCAGAATCCACCTGGAACTAGAAACTGGCATGCACAGAACCGGGTTTTGTGAAAGCGAATTGGATAAAGTTGTTGATTTAGTAAGCAACAACCGGGAATTGATAGAATTGGAAGGCCTGTGTACTCACTTTGCCGGAGCGGAAGACCTTGAGTTGTGGACAAGGATTAAAGACCAGATTCATACATTTGATCGTCTTTGTGACAGGCTGAAAAAGCAGGGGCTGGTTCCGCGGTACGAACATACGGCCTGCTCCGGTGCACTTTTCAATTATCCGGAGGCTATCAAAGATATGGTTCGTATAGGAGTATCTTGCTACGGCTTTTGGCCCAATCAGGAAACGCGCATGGCTTATTTGAGAGAGCATCACCTAGAGGAGGATCCGCTAAAGAGAGTTCTGAGCTGGAAAAGTAAAATTATGAGTGTCACCAATGTGCCAGCCGACGAATATGTGAGTTATGGTAAGTCTTATTATACGATGCGCCCAAGCCAAATTGCTACTGTGCCGGTGGGCTACGGCTATGGATTTAGTCGGAATTTAAGTAATAATGGCCACGTTTTGGTCAATGGGCACCGTGCTCCTGTAGTGGGCTTTGTCAATATGAATATGGTCGTTATTGACGTGACAGAAATACCGGATGTAAACGTTCACGACGAGGTGGTGTTGATTGGTTCTCAGGGCGGGCAAACGATGACCGTCACGTCTTTTAGTGATATGAATAATAGTATGAATTATGAATTACTTACTCGATTACCGGGACATATTCCTAAATTTACGGTGAAAAGGGGAGTAGATGTTGTGGGTAAATAAGGCAATAGACTTGTTTTGCAGGGCTAGAATAGTGGGAAAATTGAATTATTTTTTTAGTACACGAAGGCTTTTGGCGCGAAGAAGGGCAGGGTTCCCTTCTGAGCCTAGCAGCGCTAAGTGACTGATAAAAGGCACAGTGTGGTAAAAAAAGAACTAATTTTAACCTATTTTAATACCTGCGAAATAGATCTAATAAATGGCATTGTAAAAAATTGAAAAATGATAAAATATTATTGGCAATTTACTTTGCTAATCCTTTCCTTGAGTTCACTTGCTTGTCAACCGGTTAAAGAAGAGAACCAGTCTTCCACCCTGATCAATGGCTCTACAGAACAGAAAGACTGGGTAGAACAGCTCAACGCCCGCTCCAAAGCTATGGCAGCACTGTATACCGATAATGCGGTTAAGGTTCTTGAGTCTGGCAGAGTCATAGAGGGGGCAGCAGCAATTGCTGATTTTTATGCCAAAGTCAGTTATCAGGTCGATAGTCTTCACGGTATAAAAACTATTATTGCCAACATAGACTCTTCCTACGAATACGAAATAGCTGCTTTTAAAACCGATGATAATCGACAATTCAAAAAACTAATCATCTGGGATCGTACATCGACAAAGAAAAAAAGAACGCTAGAGTTTGTAGCTGAGGTTGGCCCGGTCGGAATAGAATCGGCCATCGAGCAGCAGCGCGTACAATGGATTGATCGCTGTAATGCACACGATGTGAAGGGCCTGGTACGCCAGGTATATAGCCCCGAGGCTATCTATTATAATCATAAGCCCATCATTAGAGGGAGCGAGGCCATTATTCAGGAGTATCAATACATGAATAATGAAAATTATCAGCTCACATTGCGTCCCATCATTCTGGAAATGGTCAACGAGCAGTGCGCAATAGAGATCGGGCAGTGTGTGGGTTCTTATAAAGAAAAATATATTTTAGTTTGGGAAAAAAATAAACAGAATCAGTGGCGCATATTGATGGACTCCAATATATGATCAAGTGTGATATCATTTTTTTACTAATCGCTCTACCTGTACCTTGTCATTTTTTCGAATCACAAGCGTATAAATACCAGCGCTTAGCTGCCCGGCAGATATGGTCTGCGTCTCGAAAGGTCTTACCTCAAGTTGTCTGATGATTTGGCCGGTAAAATTGTGTAGGGAGACCTGCAGCAACGACGCTTCCTTATTTTCCAACAATATAAATTCATTAAAAGGATTAGGATATAGTCTGGTATCGATACGCTCCTTTTTTTCGGGCATTTCTCTTCTGCTCACTGTATTGCCATAACTAAGACCGAATCCGTACTCGAAAAGGGGATCATAGTTGGCATCTCCTCTATTAATTGGAATTGATGATTCGTTAGCTGGCCAGGAGTGAGAAAGGTTTCCCGTAAAATTATAGTCGCCAAATAGTACATCGGCTATTCCCTGACCTTCCGTGCCCGGTAACCACGCTGCTACAAATGCGTTAGATTTATCCAAAACATCTTCTAGTAACATAGGGCGGCCCGAAATTAATATTACCACCGTTGGTATTCTTCTACTATTCAAGGCATTGATCAGTTGTTTGTCCGCAATAGAAAGGTACATGCCACGGTTACCGGGGGCTCTGTCACCGGCACCCTCAGCATAGGGCTGTTCACCAACCACCACTACTGCGGCATTGGCTTCGGGAAAGTTGACATCTGTAGTAAAGTTGACTTTATTAGTGCCTATGACATTTTCAATGGCTTCTTTTATAGTAGTACCGGGAGTAATATCGCCCGAAGCGCCTTGCCAACTAATAGACCAGCCTCCGCACTGTATTCCGATATCGTCTGCTTTAGAACCGGCAACTATTACATTATCGATGTTCTTTGATAAAGGTAAAATGCCGTCATTTTTCAATAATACCATAGACTCCCTCACTGCCTGACGAGCTAATTGACGGTGGGCATCACTACCAACCGTATCAACAAGGCTAAAATCTGCCAGTGGCTGTTCAAAAAGCCCCATCTGAAATTTTATGCTTAAAATCCTTCTTACAGCATCATCGATTCGCGCTTCTTCCACACTGCCTTCGCTAACTAATGCACTCAGGTTATCAATAAATGGGATAAAATCGTCGGGTTGCATAGCCATATCTACTCCTGCATTGATGGATTGACCAACTGCAGACTTAAAGTCGCCCAATTGATTAATTCCCTTCCAATCACTGATTATAAAGCCTTCAAATCCTAGCTCCTCCTTTAATAAATCTGTAAGCAAAAATTCATCGCCATGGCATTTGGAGCCATTCCAGCTACTAAAGGATACCATGATATTTCCTACATTACTTTTAATAGCTTCCAGGTAGGGCGGAAGGTGAATATCGCGAAGTTCTGACTCTGAGATTACGGCATTACCCTGATCCACACCGTTAGCTGTCCCTCCATCGGCTACAAAATGCTTGGCACAAGCCAAAATACGATTATCCCGACCCAGTTCTTCAGATTGGTACCCCAGAACAGTGGCTGTAGTCATTTCAGCTACGAGCTCCGGCGTTTCTCCAAAACCTTCGTAGGTGCGCCCCCAGCGCTCATTTCTGGGAATAGCTACACAAGGACTGAAGGTCCAGTTGGCGCCTGTTGCAGCTACTTCAAGTGCCGTAATTCTGGCACACTCTTCCACCAATTCAGAGTTTCGGGTACAACCCAGGCCGATATTATGAGGAAAGATGACTGCGCCAAATAGGTTATTATTACCATGAACGGCATCAGTGGCGTACAAAATAGGTATACCCAGGCGAGTTGATAAAGCCTGTTGTTGAAATTGGTTGTACATATTTATCCAACTTTCAACAGTATTTCCGGGCGCACTGCCACCTGCACTGAGTACCGCTCCAAGCCCATAAGTATTGATCAATTCACCCTGAGCACCCACATGAATTCTCTCGCCCATAGTCATCTGTCCGATTTTTTCAGCCATCGTCATTCTGGACAATAAGTCTTCCACTCTTTCTTCAACAGTAGCAGAAGCGTTAAGGTAAGTTTGCCCATTAAGAGCACTAAAAGAGATAAGAACTAGTAAAAATGTAAAGCGTAAAAGCATAGAAATATAATTATCTGATTTTTTTTATTAAATTAGAAAAGAATGGTGGAAACAGCAGTTTTGCGGATAAAATTTTAAAAAAATAATATGAAAAGAAAACAACTCGGAAACTTCCTCGCCAGTCTGGGTGGTCTGGCTGTCATCTATTCGCTACTCGTCGAGTTACCTTCTTCTTATACACTGCTACTTTCTGTTATAGGTTTGGTGTTGGCTATTACTGGCTTTGTATTACTAAGTTCGAATAAGAAGACAGATCAGGAAATGTAGGCTGAGATTTGCCCGTTCCTGTTGTTCATTACTTGGAGAGGTAAAATTTTCCTTTCAAAAAAGCATCCTAAAAGGATAAAGGCCGTAAAGTCAAACAACAGTTTTCTATGGGATTTTAGGTGCCCAACCCGGCTGTAAGAAAAGGCATCTCCCTGTCAGAATTACAAATCAATTGTACTGGCATCACCCTATCTACCCAACTGTATTCAACTGCGGCCATACATGGCATCATTATTGAACTGAATAACACACGCTGTTGATTTTAAAAACGTATTAACAGAGCAATCAATAACAAATCTAAAATTGAATCGATATGTTCAAGGCGAAGATCATTGAGAGCCCAAAATTTTACACTGCTAGAGGGAAGATCCTTATCTTAACTATTTTACTGGGTATACCCGCAGGGCTGCTAATTAATTTTGTCGAAATGTCGTTGATCCTCTCTACAGGCATTTTGGCCATGTACGTTGTCGGAACAGTTTTTCTTTTTCGCTACCAAAAAACTATGAAAGACAGCATGGGAGAGAAAACTTTTGAAATGGATGAAAAACAAATTGTCATTCGTTCCGGAGAGCAGATTCACAAGGCTATGAGCCTGGAATCTATTGATAGAATAATGATAAGAAAAGGCGTTGGTTTGCCAGATGGTTCCCTGAGAGAAATAGCCAATGAAGTAAAGGGGGAGCCACAGAAAAATATTATTACTATTGAGCAGGATGGCGAGCAAATAGCCTATGATCTACTTATTGATTCTCACTACATGATGAAGCAACTTGACAAAATTATGGAGGCGCTAAATCAAAAAGTAGAATTAGAAAAGGCCTGAGACCCGGAAAAAAGTCTAAAATAAAAAAATTGGTAGCTCATGATTACGAAACAGATGAGCTACCAATTTTTTGTTAGTGTATCATTTCTACAATCCACAGATATAGTGGCATTCCCAGTAAACAGCCAGAATGCCCAGGAAAAAGAACAATAAAGCCGGATTGGTCAGGTTATCGAAGAGCAAACTCAAGTTAAATTCCATAACGAGAAAATATTTAAGTTACTGGCACAGAAACCAGGGAAAAAGCACGTTGGAGGCTCCTTTTTCAGGTTGCTAAATTTGGTTTTCTAACTGACGTCAATAATCCTTTTCAACGAATGCAGCCGTTTTCTAGGCGTTGTCAGTCGGATTTCTGAAATGAGCAACCTTTTTGGGCTGTGTCATTTCATTCAGATGTTGATGATGTAAAGTGCGTAGATAGAGTAAAGTGAAGGATATAAAACAGACAATGCTAATCTGCTTTAGATAAAAGTTTTGATAGGAATAAGCGTATGTAATCACTCCAATAGATAGTGCTAAACCTATCATTTCCAGAATGAGGAGTTTCTTTTTTGGTTGACTTTCTTTTTTTACACTGGGAAGTGAAATTACCTTTGCACTGTTGACTTCTGAACTTTCTACTTTATTTAGCATAGCCCTTGCGTTTTATTGGCAGCAAAAGTGCAGTATTTTATTGATAAATATTTATTTATATTTGTAATCATAAATATAACTAAAGCTTATGAATTACACGCTGCATCAACTCAATGTATTCTTGAAAGTAGCTGAAAAAGAGAGTATTACAAAAGCTTCGGAAGAGCTGTCACTTACTCAGCCGGCTGTTTCCATACAGCTAAAAAAATTTCAGGATCAGTTCCCTATTCCGCTCACCGAGGTGGTTGGTCGCAAATTATATGTCACTGATTTTGGTCGGGAAATAGCTCAGGCTGCTGAAAAGATACTCAACGAAGTAGAAGCGATCAATTACAAAACCCTGGTTTTTAAGAACCAATTAGCCGGAAGATTGAAAATATCTGTTGCCTCCACAGGCAAGTACGTTATGCCTTACTTCCTGTCGGATTTTATACATCATCACCGTGGAGTTGATCTGATCATGGATGTGACCAACAAAACCTATGTGATAAAAAGCCTTGAAAGGAATGAGGTAGATTTTTCCCTGGTCTCTGTCATTCCGGAACAATTAAATACGCATCGCGTACAGTTGCTACAGAATAAGCTTTACCTGGTTGGGAGTAAGAAGCTATCGAGAAAAAAGCCCAACCGAAAGATATTTGAAGAATATCCATTATTGTATCGTGAGGAGGGGTCAGCGACGAGAGCGGCTATGGTTGATTTTATTGAACGTAATAATTTACCCACATTCAAAAAAATAGAGCTTACTTCAAATGAGGCTACAAAGCAGGCGGTCATTGCCGGGCTTGGTTATTCCATAATGCCGTTAATTGGTATTAAAAATGCGCTCAAATATGACGAACTGGAAATTATCCCTTTTAAAGGTCTGCCAATAATCACGCAGTGGAATCTGATCTGGCTCAAAGCCAAGAAGTTATCACCAGTGGCATCGGCTTTTCTGGAATTCATCCACGCTGAAAAGGATAGAATTGTTAAAGAGCAATTTGATTGGTACGAGCAATATTGAGCAGCAAAAAATTAGTGATCCAAAAAGAACTCGGTAAAAAGAATTTAAGAATTGAAAACTGAAAGTAATTGAGAACAACAAGTTTTTCCAAAAGAATAACGTCAGCACTGAAAATTGCTTTACTATGGATGAGCCTAAGTATCATCCAGGCTTTTTATGAATTTTCAGTAATGTACAATTATGAGGTACTTCCTGACTGGTTTGACCTTTGGGCACTATTGCGAATCAATATGATTACTTCTTCTATGGCTGGTATTACTGCCGGGCTGGTGGTTTTTCCATTGATAAATACCTGGCTAAGAACTCATTCCTATCGCCTGGCTTTACTGTATTCCGCTGTAATCATAACCATCTCATTTTTTGCCATTAGCACTTGTGGTACTTTTATTTTTAATACTTTGAAATACGATGCATCGGTAAATGACTCCAGGGTGCTGTCTGAAGCCGTGAAATACCTGGGCAGTACCGAAAACCTAAAGAATTTTCTTTTTTGGCTGCTAATAGGTGTGGCAACGATTGTAGGTATACAAATAAAAGACAAATACGGGCCGGGTAATTTCTCGAAGTTTTTATTGGGAAAATACTTTCACCCCAAGGAGGAGAACCGGATTTTTATGTTCCTGGATATCCGATCTTCAACCGCTATAGCAGAGCAGCTTGAAGAGGTTCAATATTTTGAGTTTTTAAGAGACTTTTTCAATGATGTGACGCCGGCCATACTACGATCTCAGGGCAATATCTATAAGTACGTTGGAGATGAGATCATTATCAATTGGACTTATAAAGAAGGTTTCAAAACTGGCAATTGCGTTACGGTGTTTTTTGATATTAATGAAAAGATCAGGAAAAGAGCCAGTCACTATAAAACGCAGTACAATGTAGAGCCTTCATTTAAGGTAGGCATTCACGCTGGTAAGACGGTAGTGGGAGAAATAGGAATGATCAAAAGAGACATTACTTATTCCGGAGATGTACTTAATACAGCCTCCAGAATCCAGTCTATGTGTAATGACTATGGCCTTGATATTTTATATTCTAAAAAAGTGGCTGAACACTTACAACTAGACACTTTTACTTATTATCAGGAATCTATAGGAAAGGTTAGGCTAAAAGGAAAAAAGGAAGAATTAGAACTATTTACCATTCAAAAAAGCCCTCCTGTGGTAAAAAAATAGTTCAATTTTATCACTATTCTATCCCCTTGAAACAAGTTTATTGAAAAGCCAGAAATTTTCGCTTTTTTTGAAAGAAAAAAGATGAAAATGAACGGTCGCTTTTTCCTATATCTAAGTATTCTATTTTTAGGATTATCGGCTTGCCAAATGGAGCCAGGGGCCCAGCAGGCTCCTGGTACTGATAGTTATGATGATCTGGTATTGTTGTTTAATGAATGGCGAGACTTTGAAACGCCTCCTATCCTTAACGGAGCTCCTGGTTATACTGCAGAGACTTTTGAAAGAAGGCGGCCGGCATTTTAGCAGCCTAGAGCCTTATTTTCTTATTTTTATCATTGGTTTGAACTGGCCATGATGGATAACGAACCGCATAAAAGTCTTATTCGTCGTGGTCCTTTACTATATAATATTTTTGATTCCAGAAATGAGGGAATGGCCACGGCTGTGGAGGTAGGATTATTAAATTATCTCTTCTCTACCAGCTCCGGATAATGATTTTTTTGGAAAATGCACTCGGAGTTCCCTGTTGCGGAGTGAGGAATAAAATTCGAATGTACTTTAAAGTTATTTTCTGAATTTCAACACCCTTTTTTCCATTCATAACGTTCCTTAGCAATACATAAATATAAACGTAACGAAGCTCAAAATGGAAGTGAACACACTTTTGTATGTATCCATCACAGTTGGAATTACAATGGGGATAATATTGTTTTTGCAATATTCGATAAAGGCATTTTTAAGAAGAAGAAGAAAGCATATAGACAAGTTGGAAAATGTGGCGGCTATCCCAACGGATTCTCCTTTGAAGCGCCCGTTATTGTCTTTTAAGGTAAGGGCTGAGCAAAGTTTGAAGCGACGCTTTACCATATTTAACAGAGTAGCCATCGTCATCGTGGTTATCACTGTGAGCTTTTTTGCTCTTTTCCCTTTTATAGATCGATTGCCTCAAACGCTCATATCGATCGTTGCGGGTTCTACCGCTATTATTATTGGTGTGGCGGCCAAGCCGTTTATTGAGAATTTCCTGTCGGGTGTCGTGATTACTTTTTCCAAAAAATTAAATATTGGTGACACGATAACAATCGATGGGCATTACGGGACAATCGAGGATATTTCCTCTACTCATACCGTTTTAAAACTCTGGGACTGGCGTCGATACATTATTCCTAACAGCACCATGATCAACAATGATTTCATCAATTATTCGCTCTATGACGAATGGTTCTGGACACATGTAGTATTTTATGTGGCTTTTGATGCCGATTTGGAAGTAATCAAAGATATCGCCATAAAAGCGGCTACCACAAGTGAGCATTTCAGCAATATTGAAGATCCATCTTTCTGGGTGATTGATATCCAAAAAGACGCTATAAAATGTTGGTTAGCTGCTTGGGCTAGTTCACCGGATCGGGCCTGGGAACTGCGAGTAGATATGCGTACTTATTTAATTATGGAATTTAGAAAAAGAGGCATTAAAACGCATTTGAGTCATCTTGAATTCAACAACGTAGGAAATGAAGCTTTAACCAATATGGCGCCGGTTGCTTACAAGCAATAAATTGGGGGGGAACATCTTTCTGATTAAACTTTATTTTCGTAGAAAATTATTAATAATTTCATAATTGTACAGTAATTTCCTCTTCAAAAGATGAAGTGCCCAAATTGTCAGGCGCCAATAGAAAGAATCGATGCTTTTTGTTGGAGTTGTGGTCAAAAAAATAGAAGTAGCCGGATCAAGCTCTGGGATTTTTTGGTGGAGGCAGTTGAGAATATCCTCAATATGGATGCCAAAGTTTTCAAGACTATACGTCACTTGCCAGTACCAGGAAAGCTGACCCGACAGTTTTTTGTGGATAAAAGAGCTAGCTATGTTTCACCTCTGCGCTTATTTTTCTTTTCCGCTATTGTGCATTTTGCACTCCTGGGCTACATGGGCAATAAAGAAGTAGAACCTCAGGTGGCTAATGTGGAGCAAGACGCATTAGGACGTTTTGCCTATTACAACGAGGTCGTCGGTGATCTGGATTCGATTTACCCGGAGATTATTGCCAATGCCAGCGATTCTGCAACTTACCGGCAGGCTTTCAAAACGCTTGATACTGTACTGATGAACCGGGTAGACTCTCTGGAATTAGGATATCTCTTTTTAAATGATGAGGCGGAATGGAATGCCCAAACTTTTAAGGTAGCCTACAATGATATTATCAACAGAAATTACAAAAAAGTGCTGGAGAGGAATCAGGTCAAACACTGGTTGCAGCGCTTTCAGGTTATGCAGGAAATGAAGTTGATCTCAAACCCTAAAGAAGTGTTCTCTCTAATTTTTAGAAATCTCATCTGGATGGCCGCTGCGATTGTACTAGTTATGACACTCTTTCTAAAGCTGTTATACGTGCGGCGCAATAAATTTATGGTTGAGCATCTCGTTTTTGTTTTTCACTTCCAGGCTTTTGCATTTTGGCTGATCACTATCGTATCGGCTATTCTCTATTTTAATGAAATTGAAAATCAGACAGCTATTTTTCTAAGTTTTATTGCCATTCTTGTCTACCTATATATGGCCATGTACAGAGTTTATCAACAATCAGTTTTTAAGACCATAGTGAAATATTTCCTGTTTTGTATGGCTTATCTGACATTTTTCGGAGTATTTGCGTTCTTAACGATCTTAGTGAGTGCCGCCACATTGTAAAACATACATCATTCAGCTTATCGATATTCAGCGGAATCGATTTTTTAGAAAAAAACGGGTAAAAAAACTTTTTTTGATAGGTTTGTGAAAAGAAAATTCTAAGCATGTAGGTTTATAGCTGAGGTCTTGGATCCATAAAGTATTGCTTGCATGCCTGAAAGTACATTTTCGAACAACTTCAAAATTAAATTGAAACATACTATGCCATACGACAAATACGAGACCGTCATAGGCTTAGAGGTGCATGTGCAACTATCCACTCAGAGCAAAGCTTTCTGCTCTGACAGCACCACTTTCGGGGCCGATCCCAATACGCAGGTGAGTCCGGTATCTTTGGCGCATCCCGGCACTTTACCCAGGTTGAATAAACGGCAAATAGAGTACGCTGTACGCCTTGGAATGGCATTGGGCTGTGAGATCAATCGCCATTCTTCTTTTGATCGTAAAAACTACTTTTATGCGGACTTACCCAAAGGTTATCAGATCACACAGGATAGAAGCCCTATTTGTATTGGCGGAGCTTTAAAAGTAAGACTAAAAAACGATAGTAAGACCATTCGCATTCACCATATCCACATGGAAGAAGACGCTGGTAAATCTATTCACGAAGCCGAGCGTCCATTTTCTCTGATAGATCTCAACCGGGCAGGGGTGCCACTACTAGAGATTGTTACCGAACCGGATTTTAGGTCAGCCGAACAGGTCGATGCCTTTATGAGTGAAATACGCCAGTTGGTGAGGCATCTGGAGGTTTCAGATGGCAATATGGAGCAGGGCTCTATGCGCTGTGACGTTAATGTGTCTGTTCGGCTAAAAGGGGAGGAAGCGTTCGGAACGCGCTGTGAAATAAAGAATGTCAATTCTATGCGCTATGCTAAAAAAGCAATTGCTTATGAAGTGAAACGGCAAATTGATATCATTGAAAAGGGAGGAACCATAACTCAGCAAACCCTTAATTTTTACCCCGAAACCGGGGTTACTATGCCTATCCGGGATAAAGAATATGCCCACGACTATCGTTACTTTCCCGAGCCGGACATGCCGCCGGTGGTATTGTCACAGGAGTATTTAGAGGCGATAAAAGCCGAAATGCCCATGCTTCCCTGGGAGCTCTTTGAGTTGTTCACCGGGCAAATGAAGCTTTCTGAATACGACGCTGAATTGTTATCCAGTGACCGGGAGGTGGCAAAATACTTTTGGGGTTTGAAAGAAATGTCAGGGCTGACCAAACCTTCCGCCAATTTGATCATCAATAAAATCTGGCCGTATTGTAAGGAAGAAAAAGTAGAGATTTGGCAATTTCCTGTGCCCCCTAAATCATTGGTTGCTTTCCTTCAATTAATAGAGGGTGGGAAAATAAGCAATGCTATGGCCTATCAGCGTATCTTACCCGAAATGACTGCCACAGCACTCAAAGATCCATTAGCTATTGCAAAAAAGCATAATTTGATTCAGAGTTCGGATACAGCTTTCCTTTTGCCGATGATTGACGAAATTATTGCTGCCAATCCCGATAAGGTAAAAACGTACCAAAAGGGTAAGAAAGGATTATTGGGTTTCTTTATGGGGGAATTGATGAAAAAATCTAAAGGTAAGGCTGATCCCAAGGTGGCCAGCAAGCTTTTAAGAGAAAAATTAACAGGCTAAAAAATAGCTTGAAGCCGGTATCCTTGCCTTACAACGCCAATAAAAAAGCCAGAAACCTAGAAAAGGTTCTGACTTTCATATGCATCTTAGAATTTTAGGTGCCTGAAGATTAATAGCTAGAATCAGAAACCTTCAGAGTTGGGTCAAAAGAGATGCAATTAACCTAACTAACTATATGGGGAATTAAAGGAATTTCGAAATGGTTGGCCGTTTATTTTATGTAAATATAAAACTATTTACCTGCATTGAATAGGTAGTGATCAGAATTTATCCGATTAGGGTGTGATTTTTACACTAATTACGCTATTTATAGTTTAAAATGCTGAGTTGCTGCTGGCAAAAGTCAAAATCAACAGTAGCATTGGAAGCCACAATTACCAAGCGGTCTTTTTTATAATCGTTGATGAGTGATAGGTACCAATCGATGCCTTGCTGATCGAGGTTGGAGGTCGGCTCGTCGAGCAATAACAGGGGCGATTCTGAGCAGATATTCAAAGCCAGTTTTAGGCGTTGCTTCATGCCTGAAGAGAAGTTTTTGACCTCTTTATTTCTGGATCTTTTCATGCCTAATAAATCAATGAGCTGTTTAGTTGTTAGTCCTTTGTAGAAAGACTTGAATTTCTGGTGAAAATCTATGCTTTCCTGGAGGGTGAGTTCCTCTACTAAGTCTACATAGGGGGCTGTATAGCTAATGTAGCGATAGACTAACTCTTTGGACAGCTTTGTATCACCATTAAAATACTGGATGGAGCCCCGCGAAGGAGTCAGATAACCGGATAATATTTTTAAAAGGGTAGACTTTCCTGAACCATTGGGGCCACTTATTGCCAGGGTATCCCCCTGGCTAAGATTCAGAGCAACAGATTTAAGTATCCATTCTGTTTTATAGCGCTTGCTGACGTCTTGCAGTTCAATCTTCAGAGACATCGTTGCCATTGATTTGTTGGAAGCCTCTCATAATTGCATGGTCTGCATTTTCTACAAATTCAAGAATATGCTGGCTTTCAGGCGAGGGCTCCAGACCTGTCTTTACCATTTCCATAGCGTGGGTCAGGTTGTAGCCCTTCACGTATAAGATGCGATAAACATTTTGAATGTTGGTAATTTGCTCGACGGAAAAGTTGCGTCGTTTTAAACCGATGGAGTTAACTCCGGCGTAGGAGAGAGGTTCGCGTGCTGCTTTGACATAGGGAGGAACATTTTTCCTCACCAGTGAGCCGCCTGCGATAAAGGCATGAGCTCCGATTTTTATAAACTGCTGAACGGCTACTAAGCCTTCGAGGATGGCCCAGTCACCGATTTCTACGTGGCCGGCCAGGTTAACATTATTGGCCAGGATAACGTGATCGCCGATGATACAATCATGAGCGACATGAACATAGGCCATGAGCAGGCAATCACTACCGATTACTGTTTTGTTGGCGTAGCTAGTCCCTCTGTTTACAGTAACATATTCTCTTATCGTGGTATTATCTCCTATTTCGGCCGTTGTTACTTCTCCCTGGAATTTTAGATCCTGAGGAATACCAGCGATTACCGCTCCGGGAAAGATCTTAACATTTTTGCCGATACGAGCCCCTTCAAAAATGGTCACATGCGGGCCAATCCAAGTACCGTCACCAATTTCTACATCGCCGTCAATGTAGCTGAAAGGACTAATATCTACGTTCTGACCAATCTTGGCTTCAGGATGTATACACGAATTATTAATGAAATTCATTTTTATGAACGCTTTTCAATTTTGGCGGTTAATTCGGCCTCCGAAACAATCTTATTACCTACATAAGCGGCTGCTTGCATCTGGACGATTCCTCGCCGGATAGGCGCCAATAATTCCATTTTTAGTAAAAGTGTATCTCCCGGTACTATAAAATGCTTGAACTTGGCATTTTCGATTTTTAGGAAATACGTATTCCAATTGCCCGGATCAGGTACTGACGAAAGGGCCAGGATCCCGCCGGTTTGTGCCAATGCTTCAATTAACAATACGCCTGGCATAACAGGATTATTAGGGAAATGCCCCTGAAAAAAGTGTTCGTTAAAGGTAACATTTTTTACACCAACGACGTGCTTATCCGTCAATTCTATGATCTTGTCAATCAACAAAAAGGGAAAGCGATGTGGTAGCCATTCCGCTATTTTGACAGAATCAAATAGGGGCTCCTGATCGGGATCGTACTTTGGTTTACCTTTAAGTTTGCGTTGCTCCTGATATTTCTTTTTCAATAGCTTAGTGAACTCAACATTGGATTTGTGCCCGGGTTTGGTTGCTAAAATTTTACCTTTGATAGGCTTTCCTAATAGCGAAATATCACCAATAACATCCAGAAGCTTATGGCGGGCCGGCTCGTTGGAGAAATGCAGCTTGATCGTATTTAGAATGCCTTCCTCGTTGACCTTGATACTGGGCTTATCCAGTTTTCTGGCCAGGTTGTCCAGTTCTGCCTGATTCATCTTACGATCCGCTATAACAATGGCATTGTCCAGATCACCACCTTTGATCAGATTTTGATCAAATAGCTGTTCTATCTCATGTAAAAAAACAAAAGTCCGGCAGGGAGCAATCTCTCTATCATAGTTTTTGAGGCCGTGAAGCGAAGCATACTGTTGGCCCAATACATCAGAATTAAAATCGATCATAGTCGTAATGCTGAACTCATCGGCCGGAAGTGCTAGTAATTCGGTACCCGTAGACTCATCCCGGTAACTGATAGGCTCCTCTATTTCAAAGTACTCCCGATTAGCTTTCTGCTCCGTAATTTCAGCCTCCAGTAGCACCTTTACAAAAGGATAAGCACTACCATCCATAATTGGAATTTCGGGGCCATCAAGTTCCATAAGGACATTATCGATTTGCAAACCACTAAGCGCAGAGAGAACATGTTCGATCGTGCTGACTTCCGCCTGCCCGTTTTTTATGGTCGTACCGCGCTGTGTAGAGGTCACCTGACCTACATCGGCACTGATAATGGGTTGGTCTTTTAGGTCAACGCGCTGAAATTTGTAGCCATGATTAATAGGGGCCGGCTTAAAAGTGAGGGTTACTTGTTTTCCGGTGTGTAGCCCTATGCTACTTACAGAAACCACCTGTTTGATTGTACGTTGCTTCATAATGTTATTACCCTAACAAATTTATCGGCAAATATAAACTTTTTAAATTGTCCGGGAATTTTAGAGCGTATTTAGAATTTGCTTATAGTTTGATTCTTAGTCTACAGAATTAATCTTCTTTTTTTATCTTTTCTTCCAGTGCATTGAGCCTCCGGTATAGCTCTGGTAATTTCTTGAAAATAGTAAATGAACGTAGAAAATCGGTGTAGAAAAAAGCAGGGGAGCCAAATAAGCGCTGATTCTTTTGCTTGACGCTAGAGGCAATACCACTTTGAGCTTGTATTCTGACACCGTCGGCAATAGAAATATGCCCAGCAAAGCCTACCTGACCTCCAATTTGGCAATTCTTGCCAATCTTGGTGCTGCCTGCCACTCCGGTTTGAGCAGCAATAACGGTATTTTCGCCGATTTCCACATTATGGGCAATTTGTATGAGATTATCCAGCTTGACTCCTTTACGAATTACGGTGGAGCCGATGGTCGCCCGGTCAATAATTGTTCCGGCACCTACTTCTACCTGATCTTCCAGTATGACATTACCTAGCTGTTCAATCTTTTCATAACTCCCGTCACTTTGAGGAGCAAAGCCGAAGCCGTCACTTCCAATAACTACATTGGAGTGAACCACACAATTATTACCCAAAACACAGTGATGCATAATCTTGGCTCCTGGCTGAATGACGGTATTATCGCCGATTTTGACATGATGACCGATGTAAACCTGGTCGGCTATTTTACAGTTCTTACCTATAACCGCGTTGTTTTCAATAACAGAAAACCTACCAACAGAAGTATTAACCCCCACTTTGGCCTGCTCATCAATATAGGCCTCTTTGGCAATACCTTTAACTGGTAATTCCTGCGCTTCTCCGAATTGCTTGAATAGTTTGGCTATAGAGGCATAAACGTCATCCACCCTCAGTAAAGCCGGTTTTACGGCTGATTTGGGCCTCCAGTCCTTATGCACAAGCAATATGGAGGCATTCGTTGTATAGGCGTAAGGTTCGTATTTTTCATTTCCCAAAAAAGAAATACTCCCTTCACCTCCTTCTTCAATCTTACTTGGTCGGTCAACCCATACTTCAGGGTCACCGTCTACAGTGCCATCTAGTAATATGGCCAATTCTTTAGCTGTTACACGCATGTGACAAAGGTAAAAAAAAGATGTAAGTTTATACTCCGTAAAACCTAAGCACCATATATTTGTGCAAAAAATTTGGAAAAGCAGAAAGTTATAATCGGAACGCGTGGCAGTAAGCTGGCTTTATGGCAAGCTAACCGGACTAAAGATCAGCTCGCCGAGGTGGGCGTAGCGGCAGAGCTCAAGGTTATCAAGACCAAGGGTGATCGTATTCAGCACCTTTCATTTGACAAGATGGAAGGCAAAGGTTTTTTTACCAAAGAAATTGAAGATGCGATGTTAGCAGGAGAAGTAGATATGGCTGTTCATTCTATGAAAGATCTACCCACTACTTCTCCCGAAGGCCTGGTGATCACTGCAGTATCGGAACGGGCCAATCCTGCTGATTGGTTGATTATGAGTAAAGAAGCAACCACTGATAACAAGCCATTACCACTACGCCCGGATGCAGTGGTGGGTACGTCTTCGGCTCGTAGAAAAGCCCAAATGCTGGGATTTTTACCCAATATTACTATTAAAAACATTCGTGGCAATGTCCCAACTCGCCTTAGAAAGCTCAGAGAGGGACAGTTTGATGCAATCCTGCTGGCAGCTGCCGGGCTGGAACGCCTGGAAATGGACCTGTCAGAGTTTGAAGTTTTTAGGTTTGATCCCCGTGAAATGGTACCTGCTCCTGCACAGGGTGTTTTGGCCTTACAGACGAAGGAAGATGATCTGGAGGTGAGAAAAATTTTGAGAAAGATTCACCGCTCTGACGTCTCAGAGATCACGAATATTGAAAGAAAAGTATTGAGTCTTTTAGATGGTGGTTGTCAGATGCCACTTGGAGTGCATTGCCAGAAGGATGATAACGGGCATTTTCATGTTTGGACAGCTAAAGCGGAAGCCTGGGATAAACCCGTAAAAAGAGTTCACCTTTCTTCTAGTACCAGCTTTGAACTGCCGGAGCAGGTGGTTGAACAACTCAAATCCTAGATGCAAGGGACGAGACGTAAAGTTTTTATCAGCCGGACCGTGAATGAAGAAAGTCCGATACTAAAATCACTGCCGGAAAAAGATTTTGAAGTACTGGGATATTCCCTGGTAGCTTTTTCGGCGCTTCCCTTTGAGGTAGTGCCTAAAGCTGACTGGTTCTTTTTCTATAGTTCAAGAGGCGTAAAATATTTTTTTGAGGGCCTGAGCAAAAATAAGCAACAACTTCCAAAGCAAGCCAAATTGGCCACTATAGGGCCCGCTACGGCCCAAACCCTCCAAACACTGGGGTATACCGCTGATTTTACAGGCCTGGGGGCTCCTGACCTCACGGCTAAAGCTTTTGAACCTTTTGCTGATCACAATAGTGTGGCCTTTGTCCGTGCCGAAAATTCCGCCCAAAGTGTGCAGAAAATGCTTCGCGCAGATGTTACTATTTGGGATTTACCCGTTTATAAAAATGAAATAAAAAAAGAATTTGAGATTCCTACGGTCGATTATGTGGTGCTGACTAGCTCGTTGAATGCCAAAGCTTATTTTACTAATTATTCAATAAAAGCAAAACAGTATATTATTGCAATAGGCATTCCAACAGCTGACACCATCAGAAACCTGACCGGCGTAGAGGTCTTAATCCCCAAAATGCCAGGGGAATCGGCAATAGCATCACTAATTCTGGAAATTGAAAAGCATAGATAACTCAGACTATTTTATGAGAAAAAGTGATCAGATCAATACGAGTAAAAAACAATCTATCGGAAAATTGACTTTGCTCCTTTTTGCAGGTTTCCTGTTGTCTTTAACTGGCTGCAAAGAGAAAGAGGATCCAGTGATGAAAGATTTTATGGCGTTTTATAAAACGTTTCATCAAGATTCGACCTTCCAAAAAGAACATATCATCTTTCCACTTGAAGGCTTACCTTCCGGAGCTGATACTTTGCTGGCCAGAGGAGAAAAATTTTATTGGAAAAAAGAAAACTGGGCTATCCATGAGCCTTTTGACTTCAAAAACAGTGAGTTTTCCCAGGAATTTAAAATTTTTAACGATGACCTGGTCGCAGAGTATGTCATTCACAATTCGGAATCTTACGGGATGGTACGCCGCTTTGCCCGGTACGACGATGAATGGTTCCTGATTTACTACGCTGCGTCAAACAGACTAAAGCCCAAGCCACAAATTTTTATAGAATAACCATTGTGGCTTACCATATTTTCTCTTCTTTCAGGTAATTTCTGACATAGTCGTCGATGCCCTCTTCCAGGGTATAGAAGGGACGGTGGTAGCCAGCCTGCCGTAGTTTTTCCATATTAGCTTCTGTAAAATATTGATAAGTATCTCTGATATCTTCGGGAGTGTCTCTGAAGGATATATTGGCAGGCAGGTCCATACTTTTGAAGGTGCCACTGGCTAGGTCCCAGAAAGAGCGAGCCTTTCCGGTGCCCAGGTTGTAAAGGCCGGAATGTATAGTCGCCTGGGAGTTGAATTTTTCAAAAAAATAAAATAACACATCCACTACATCCTTCACATAAATAAAGTCACGACTTTGTTGGCCATCTTCATAGTCTTCCCTATGTGAGCGGAAGAGTTTCATACCGCCGGTAGACTTGATTTGGCGTAAAGTTTGAAAAATAACAGAGGCCATTCTGCCCTTGTGGTATTCATTAGGACCGTAGACGTTAAAAAATTTGAACCCAGCCCAGTGTGGTGGTAAATGATCCTGCTCTAATGCCCAGATGTCAAAGTCATTCTTGGAGCAACCATATGGATTTAGTGGTTGTAATTTAGGCACAATATCATGTTTGTCTTCGTAGCCTAGTTCTCCGAGGCCATAGGTAGCGGCACTGGAAGCATAAATCAGTGGAATTTGATTAGAGCTACAGTAATTCCATATAGATTTAGAATAGTTTAGATTGAGCTTATCAAAGATTTGGCTATCTTTTTCTGTAGTATCTGTACGTGCTCCCAGATGAAAGATAAAATCAATGGAGGGCCTGTTTTTTTCCAAATCAGCTAAAAAATCCATGCGCTCTTGCCTGTTTAGCAATTGCTTATTCTTTAGGTTTCTATTTTTATCTGCACGACTGAATTCATCAACGGCCAGGATATTATTGAATCCTGAATCGTTTAGTTTTCTAATCATACAACTTCCTATGAAGCCGGCGGCACCTGTTACAACTATCATATGTTTGGAATTGATTTGCCGATAAAAGTAGAGAATTGTCCCGGGTAGGTAGTACTGAGTGAATGGAATTTTTTAGGGAAAATCTTTTCCCCTCGTTAATTTCAAAAAAAAAGCTATAAGCTGCTCGGGTAAAACAGATAATCCCGACAACTTATAGCTTAAAATTAAGTTTCTCCTCAATTCTTAATCGGCCATTTCGTAAACCTCCATGGGCGGACAGGTACAAATAAGGTTTCTGTCCCCTTTGGCATTATCTACTCTACCTACTGAGGGCCAGAACTTAAAGCCCTGATGCAGGTAAGATAATGGATAAACGGCCTTTTGGCGGTCGTAATCAAATGGCCATTCATTGGCAGTAGCCACGGCTACGGTATGAGGAGCATTAGTTAACACGTTCGATTTTTGATCGGCAACGCCGGATGCAATCTCATCAATTTCTTTACGGATCTGTATCATTGCTTCACAGAAGCGATCTAATTCTTCTTTATCTTCACTCTCTGTAGGTTCAATCATAATGGTACCCGCTACCGGGAAACTCATGGTAGGAGCGTGGAAGCCGTAATCTATAAGGCGCTTGGCCATATCTTCAGCACTAACTAAAGACTTGAATGGGCGTAAATCCACAATCAGCTCATGAGCAGAGTGGCCTTTAGCCCCTACATACAAAATCTTATAGTCGTTTTGCAACTTTACTTTGATATAGTTGGCATTCAGAATAGCATATTCTGTTGATGCTTTAACGCCATCAAACCCTAGCATTCTGATGTAGCCATAAGAAATAAGTAAGATACTGGCACTACCATAAGGAGCCGACGAAACCGCATTAATACCCTGAGTTCCGCCGGTCTCAATTATTTTGTGCTTGGGTAAGAATGGTTTTAAACTCTCATTGACGCAGATAGGCCCCATACCGGGACCACCACCACCGTGAGGAATTGCAAATGTTTTGTGTAAATTCAGGTGACATACGTCGGCGTCAATATGGCCGGGGCTGGTCAAACCAACCTGAGCATTCATATTTGCTCCATCCATGTATACTTTTCCGCCGTGATCATGGATTAGCTTACAGATAGCTTTGATCTGGGTTTCGAAAACACCATGTGTAGAAGGATAAGTCACCATTAGAGCTGCCAGGTTTTCGCTATGCTTCTCTACTTTCGTTTTCAAATCCTCCATGTCGATATTACCTTCTTCATCACAAGCGACTACGACTACTTTCATGCCGGCCATAACGGCGCTAGCCGGGTTAGTACCGTGTGCTGAAGATGGAATTAGAGCTATATTCCTATGTTGGTTACCATTGGCATGGTGGTAAGCCCTTATAGTTAGCAACCCGGTGTATTCGCCCTGTGCCCCGGAATTAGGTTGTAGTGAACAAGCCGCAAAACCAGTTGCTTCGGACAGATATGCTTCCAATTCTTCAAAAATCTTGAAGTACCCAGCCGCCTGATCAACCGGTGCAAAAGGGTGAAGATTGGCAAATTCGGGCATGCTCACTGGTATTAACTCTGCAGCAGCATTTAACTTCATTGTGCAGGACCCCAGCGGTATCATAGAATGCGTCAATGATAAATCTTTATTCTCTAAGCGCTTGAGGTAGCGCATCATTTTTGACTCTGTGTGGAAAGTGTTGAAAATAGGATGCGTCAAAAACTTACTCTCGCGAGCCAGCTCATCAGCAAACTGATTCGTCTCATCTATTTCCACTGATGGTGCATTTGTATCAGCAGCCTGAACAAACAAATGGATCAATGCTACAACATCTTCCTGAAGGGTGGTCTCATCCAGGCTGATCTGTATTGCCTTGTCAGTATAGTAGAAGTTCATTTCCTGCTGTTCAGCTAGCGTTCTAGTTTTATTTTTCAGGGTGTCGTCAGCTGTTATAGCAAGCGTATCAAAGAAGCTATCGTGCTTGAGGTCATACCCCAATTGCTTTAAAGCAGTAAATAGTTTTTTGGTATTTGAATGCACGCGTTCGGCAATCGCCCGGATACCATCGGGACCGTGATAAACAGCATACATACTGGCCATCACCGCTAGTAAGGCCTGGGCAGTACAAATATTGGAAGTAGCTTTTTCGCGACGAATATGTTGCTCACGCGTTTGTAGAGCCATTCTCATGGCGATATTGCCATGTACATCCTCGGATACACCGATGATACGTCCGGGGACTTGACGTTTAAAGGTTTCGGTAGTAGCAAAGAAGGCAGCGTGTGGGCCGCCGTAGCCCATAGGTACGCCAAAGCGCTGTGTATTACCCACCACTGCATCAGCACCCCATTCACCCGGAGGTGTTAACAGAGCAAGGCTTAGAATATCAGCGGCAACAGTCACATAAATATTCTGAGCTTTGGCTTCTTCTACTAGTGCGCGATAGTCTTCAACGCCTCCATCGGCACCCGGATACTGAAGAAGCATACCAAATGTTTTTTCAGTAAGATCGAACTCTTGCCATGGCTTTACAACTACTTCTATATCTAGTGGCTCTGCACGGGTCATCAATAGGTCCAATGTTTGTGGATATACATTATCAGCTACCAAAAAGCGATTAATCGCTTCTCCTTTATTTCTTTTGTTGCGTACACCATAAAACATGTTCATAGCTTCGGCAGCAGCGGTACCTTCGTCCAGTAAAGAAGCATTGGCAACAGGCATTCCAGTCATATCACAAACCATAGTTTGGAAATTCAGTAATGCTTCCAGGCGGCCCTGAGAGATTTCTGCCTGGTAGGGCGTATATTGAGTGTACCATCCGGGGTTCTGAAAAATATTTCTCAAAATTACCGCCGGAGTGATCGTGTTGTAGTAACCCAGACCAATATAGGACTTATAGACTTTATTCATCTCAGCGATCCTTTTGATATGATTCAGATATTCATATTCGCTGATAGCTTCTGGCATGTCTAGTTCTCTGGTCATTCTTATATCAGAGGGTACCGTCTCATCAATCAATTGATCCAGACTTTCCACACCTATTGCAGCTAGCATTTCCTGCAAATCATTCGCCCCGATTCCAATATGACGATTGGCAAACTGATCAAATATTTTCGTTTTATTCATAGCTTTTTAATATGAAAAGATGCCAAAAGCTCTTGCCTGGACATCTATAATTTGGTTTTAAAATTAGCCTGAAAATTAAAATGTAAAATTACAACCTTTTAACGTCTTCGCTAAATGAAGGTTGAGGATTGGAGTTTTCTTTCGTTTGCCTAGTGTCAAATTACTAGACTTGTTTCGCATGGGGTAGAAAGCAGCGTACAGAAAGAATCATTTCTCTATACTCTGCTTTTATGTTACTATTGTGAAAAAAGTCTATTAAACACGCTCAATAATCATGGCACTAGCGCCGCCGCCACCGTTACAAAGAGTAGCTAAACCACGTTTGGCATTTTTTTCTCTTAAAACACCATTTAGAGTTACCAAAATACGTGCACCGGATGCTCCAAGTGGATGACCTAAAGAAACAGACCCACCATGAACATTTACCTTGGCATCATCAACGCCTAATTCCTCGTTGAAGGCCATCGGCACAACAGCAAAAGCTTCATTAACTTCCAGGTAGTCTATATCGTCCATTTTCATGTTGGCCCTTTCCAGTACTTTGGGTGCTGCTTTGGTAGGAGCAGTAGTAAACCATTTAGGTTCGTGAGCAGCATCAGCAAAAGCTACTATTTTGGCGATAGGCTGCAGACCAAGCGCTTTCATTTTTTCTTCGCTCATTAATACCACAGCAGCGGCTCCATCATTCAGGGTTGAAGCATTGGCCGCTGTAACCGTCCCATCTTTTGAAAAAGCAGGCCGTAAAGCTGGAATCTTTTCAAAGTTTACCCGCTTAAATTCTTCGTCTTCTGTAATCATCAATGGGTCTCCTTTGCGCTGTGGTACTGGTACTGGTACAATTTCATCTTCGAAATAACCTTTCTCAGTGGATTCAGCTGATCTCTTGTAGGAGCGGATAGCGTACTCATCCTGAGCCTCTCGGGAAATATTGTATTTTTCGGCGGTTGCATCGGCACATTGTCCCATTACCAACTCATCATAAGCATCTACCAGACCATCTTTCTGGAGGCCATCTATAAGCTGGGCGTGACCATATTTATAGCCAAAACGTGCTTTAGGAATATAAAAAGGAATATTACTCATACTTTCCATTCCTCCGGCTACCACTACATCATTCAAGCCTAGCATAATACTTTGTGCGCCAAACATGATAGACTTCAGCCCAGAAGAACATACCTTATTGACCGTAGTACAAGGTACCTCAATGCTTAGGCCTGCACCAATAGCTGCCTGGCGGGCTGGTGCCTGACCCAAGTTGGCTGATACTACATTTCCCATAAATACTTCCTGAACTTCTGAAGCTTCTAATTTGGCCTTTTCCAGAGCTCCCTGAATGGCAATGCTGCCAAGCTTCGTAGCAGATAAGGAGGATAAAATACCACCAAAACTACCGATAGGCGTGCGTACTGCAGATACTAAAAATACTTCTTTCATTATAATTTGCTTATTGTCCTGATTTAAGTGACGCTGTCGGCTACACAGATGCGCTCAGCGCAGAAATATTTAATACTTTTACAATTTTACAACTTAAATCCCAAACGTATTGTCTCTTTTGGACTTTTCACACCTGTAATTCTAACATTTTAGCCATTGACTCAGTTCTTTTACAATTTATTTTAAACAATTTGAATAAGGTTAAGACTATGATTGCTAGTTTTTTATGTAGTTTTAAACGAGTATTTGTAATTCAGCGACACCAGCATTTTTGAAATATACTTGACTGGCAATATTAATCCCTCTATATTTGCATTTCAATATCGCGGCGTGGAGCAGTTGGTAGCTCGTCGGGCTCAAGAAAGCGATGAATCGATATGTGAACTTTTAGCCACTCTAAATTTTCGCTAAACTTTAAAAGAAATTTATTCGGTTAATCGCTTGGGCTGCTAGGGTAGAAATGCCTTAGTGAATATCTGTCAAATTCGGGGAAGCCTGTAGTGTGGTAATCCCGAGCCAAGTCCGTCTCAAACGGAAAGGTGTAGAGACTTGATGGCAGACACCTAAGTTACTTTTCATTTGCTTATAAAATGGCAAACAAAAAGCAATATCGGTGAAGGGAAAGTCCAGCTCACAAACTCAAATTCCTTGCAAAGGAGGCAGCGAAAGCTGTAGTGGGAAGCATAACCCGAAGGTCGTAGGTTCAAGTCCTGCCGCCGCTAC
>CAZVOD010000066.1:0-27009 GCA_964628385.1 uncultured Saprospiraceae bacterium | reverse complement strand
CATAGTAAGTAGCTGGTGCCAAATCTGTGGTAGGACGTGTTTCTGGTACGCTTGCAGTGAAAGTTACAGAGGAGGTGTTACCATCTTCATCTAGCGCGGTGAAGGTGATTGATCCTTCACCGGTACAGAATACAGCTGTTGCAACGCCATCAGTAATGATATCGTCGCCAGCCTGAGCGTTAGGACCATCATTCTGTTCAAATGTCACATCTCCGATGGTAGTTATGTTTACTGCTGCCGGACCATCACAGATATCTTCTGCTAAATAACCGAAGTCTAAAGTGAAGCAGCAATCTTCTCCTGGATTAAGCACTCCAAGGTCGTAGGTGATTGCATCACCCTGACTGGTAAGCTGAGTTCCAAGAATAACATCTTCAATTGAAACAAACAGTTCTGGCACTGCATTGAAAACCGTAAAGTCAGCGGAAACTGCTGTTTCACAACCCGGGTTATTCATATCTCCCGAGCTAGCTTCACCAGCGTCAGCCATTAAAATAAAGGTATTTCCTCCGATTATATCGGCAGGGTCAAATGTATATTCTAAAGTCTCACCGGCAGCGGCCGTAGCCACTTCCTGGTTATTCAACAATAATCGCAAGTTAGCTTCTGCATTATTAGCTAGTGAAGAAGAAACGGTTATTTCTCCGTCATCTGAACAATATTCCTCATTGATAGTCAATAATTCTACATCTGGATAGAAGCAGGTATTGGAGGTCTGCAGATCAAAGTTACTGTATCTTCCATTAGCTTCAGTTAAGGTTACGCTAAAGCCTTCTGCGTCTGCATGTATGATGGGCAGGGAGTAGATGTATCTGGTCATCCCAGATACTTCTACCGTACCTCTGAATTGCAACTGAGTACCCGTGGCTACCCTTGTCAATTCGGCGGGCCCGGCAACCTCATCTTCTGTAAATTCAAATGGCCGTACAGAATTTGTACCTGAAATTTCCCATACATCACCTTCTGTACCAGAAACAACAATGATTTCATCATCAAACAGACCATCGTCAGAAGTCATACCATTTTCCAGAATATCGAGATTATTTCTACAAGAGCAAGGATCATTTACCTCTACCTCTTTTCCGACTAATCCATCCGTTACTTTATTAGCATCATCCAGATTACCCAATACTGGTTCGAATTCGGGGTTGATATTGAATGAAGCAATAATAGGATCGTGATCAGAGACTCTAAAGGCATTACCAGATTCAAAGATGTCCGGATTGCGGTCGTCATCAGGATCGTTTGATACTTGTATGTTATAATCCAACAGATCAAATTCATCTGCACTAATGTGCCACTCATCCGCATCTACCAACTGAGGTGTTAAGGGAGCAGTTGCATCATTCAAAGCTTGCACCAAAGTAGCAATTGCAGGACTGCTACCATCTATATAATTGTTTTCTATTTCCTGCAGGCCAATGATGTCCGGCATGATCTCTGTAATCGTATTCACCAGCTTTTGCTCCTGGCGATCGAATTCATCCTGATTATCAGCTCCTCTTTCATTGAATGCCGTAAAGTAGTTCAACACATTAAAGTTGGTAATCGTCCACACTCCCGCAAACGTAGGTACAGCAGGACGGGGGTTTTCTTCCACAAAATCAACCGGACCTGTGGCGTGAATTCTCCAGCCACCTGCATTCTGGCCAAAGTCTCCTTCGTTGAAGGTCAATATACCTTCCAGGTTGGTTTTTGAATCTCCATCTCTAATGTATTGATTTAGATTCTCGGCATAAGCTCCATCGTCCAGGATGATGGTACTTCTTGTTAATGAATCTATGTATAATGGGAAGTTGGTCGCATCTCCCATTCCCCTTTCAGTAAACTGGAATGGACGGCCATCAGCTGTTCTTAATTTTAGTGAACCGGGCACTTCTTCTACTAATCTTATCTCACCGAAACGACCGTAATTGAAGAACTCATTGACAATCAGTTCTTGGCTGAATTCAACTAACATCCCCTCGTACTTCTCATAATCAGCCTGGCTGGTTACAGGTAAAGTAATGGCGGCGGGTGCAATTTCTGCTAAATTGTCACCATTATTAAATAGCTCAATAAATTCAGAATCAATACCAGTAGTGCTTCCCAGTACTTCATTGAGAACAATGTCGCTACCGCTGAAAAAAGCTGTCAGTGCTAACTGCTCATTTTGGGTAGCAGAGACACTATCAGTTTCTTGAGGCACAAAGACCTCCACTAGAATCGAGGTGAAAAAGGCTAAAAAGCCTAGAGAAAAATAAGTAAAGCTTCTTTTCATGAGAATGTATGATTTTGGTCGTTAAGTTGCTTACAAATGATTGATTGCTATGTAAAACCGTAATCCATCCAGCAAACGTTACCGTTGGGAACTTTGGGTCGAAAATGACGGGATAATAAACTTAGACTCGTTTTTACAATTTATAGAAAAGTATTTTTTTATTTAAAAATACCTTTTGTGTTTCCTTATACCCTTACGAAGTGTACATATAAATCGTCTTTTCCAAGGAGGACTAAGCAATGCGTATTTTGTTTGTCTTTGGGATAGCTTACAAATAACCACAAAATAAGATTTTGAGTTTAGACTTCAAAGACTTTAGAGTACGCTGGATTAATGAATAGGTATTTTTTTTGTTGTAAACTTAATATTAAGCGAGTGATTTATGATTTTCAACACTTTACACGTTCAGAATGGAAAAGCCGAAAGAATAAAAACTTAGTTTTTTTTTAATTTAATCTAAAAAAACAATAGGCTCAAACGCTTGCATAGGTAAGAGTAAAATTTGAATGGAATGAAAATTAAAGGGAGTGAACTGCAACACTCCCTGACGTTCAATTTTAGGAGGGCTTTTTTCTTACGTTGATCAGTATTTCTTTTATGGCTTCACCGCGTTTTTCAATAGTACCACATACTTCCCCATTTTTGCCGGTACTGCGTTTCTTTTTATTCCGGATTTCAGCTTGATAGGTCACCTCGTAGTCTTTTGCCAGTGCCCCTTCCAGCTCTATGGTAAAACCAATGAGTTTTCTGCGTTTGTCGGCCGTTCCCACAAAGGTGCCGTCTAACCCGGGCTTGGTAAAGCCTTTATTGTTGATATTTACGCTGTATTTAATACTTAGGTGTGGATTATAAGGCTTTAATTTCAGAGAAAAACCTAAAAAGCGATTACCTTCGTGTTCATCTTCTGTGATGGTATTTTCTTTGATCACTACTTCAGAGTCATTGCTGAATAAAACAGTACCTTCAACGTCAAATTCTTCCAGGGCGGATTCCGTAGTGGCTGCTTTAGCATTATCCACTGCTTTTTTGGCATTCACTCGACCATAACCATAAAGCAGACTATGGCCACTGGCATCGTAGTTTCCTTCTTCCTTATCTATTTTATCACAGGAGTTCCGCAGTACCTCTTTTACTTCCCGGTAGGTCAATTTAGGATTTACGGACAACATTAAGGCAATGACACCTGCTACTCCGGGGCAAGCACTGGAAGTACCACCAAACGTGGCGGTGTAATTCCCTTCCATATCTCCGATGAAGGATTCTGCATTTATACCACCTTCGTTATAGCCTTCACTACCGGAGCGATCTGTGGTCCAGATGCCTGCGGTAAGCGGTCGTGGTACATTCCATTCCGGCATATAAATATCGCTGCTGGGAAAGCTGCACCAGACTTCTTTACCAAAATCACTATAAACACTGCGTTTTCCTCTGTCGTTACAAGCGGCTACTGCTATTACGCCCGGGTGACTGGCATAGCTATCATATTTGATGTCTTCATTGCCATTTCCCGCGGCCCAAACGATCACGCAACCTTTGCCACTGCGCCCGGTATCCAGCACATATTCAATAGCGTATCTGGTACTATCCGGTAAGGCAAAAAAGGAAGTATGTAAAGGATCATCTGGATTCCACCATGCGCCATCTCTGGGGCCCCAGCTACAAGAAATAATATCAGCACCATTGTCAGATGCCCATGCGAAAGCCTTGGCTTCGGCTATAGAGCCCAAGCCACCCGAACGCACAGGAATCAATTTGGCCTGTGGTGCTACACCCGAAGCTTTAAAATTGCCATTTCCACAGGCCACCCCCGCACAAGGTGTACCATGCATTTCTTCTGTACTTTTAGGCCGTGCATCATCGATATCCAGTAAAGTATCTCTTGGAGCTACTATTTTTCCTTCAAATTCTTCATGATCAGTATCTATACCATCATCAATTACTGCTATAGTAGTGCCTGCACCTTTGGTGATGTTCCAAGCATCTTCGAGATCTACATGTTGGTCAATCATCTTTCCGTTGATGGTTGTCCTTCTTAGGTGCCATTGGAGTGGGTAGATCCCTTTGTGCTTTTTTTCGCGAACGAGTTCAGGGTGGGCACTTTCTACTTCCGCCGTTTCCAGTAGTTTATTGGCAATCTCAAACACTTGCATTCCGATATTTTCCCGGGCCTCCAGAAAATAAGCATTTCGGGCAAATACTAACTTTTCCCGCACCGAAAGGCCATGTTCGTCAATAATTTCCTGACAGCGATTTTCAGGAATCTCATTTCTAAATTTTACAAAAAACTTTTCGGTATAAATGAAAATAGTGCCTGTCTTTTGGTCTTTCAAAACTCGGCCAGCAAAGCGAATCCCCTTTTCTTTTGAAAGGCTTTTGCGTATACTGTTTCTCATGCTAATAACTTTGTTCGGCTCATTATTAACAATTTTGAATACCTTGATATTTACCTCCGGAAAAGAAGCAATAGGCAGCATATTACTCACCAAAGAGCGCGACTCACTGGACATGTCCATCTTACTGAGTTCCTGCTCTTCCTCGGTGCTTACCACCACCAGATCAGTGGCTTCTACAAGGGTGTACTCTTTACCATCCTTGCCGCCATAACTGAATTTATGCATGAATTGTAAGAATTTAAGAATTAAGAATTATGTACTATCTCCCCAAAAGTAGAAAGTAGTAAGAGAAAAATGAATGTTTTTTGTTGAAAAGGGCGAACTTACTCAAGGTTACCGCCTATCAAAGACTTGTTTCGCAGGTGCTCAAATAGTTGAAAGTGCACTATTCTACTCCCGCGAAACAAGTCTAAAGCTAGCAACTTCTTCCCATCACAACCTGAAGTCCACATCTTGTACATTACCAGAGCTATTTCAAAATAAACTCAATACTGGTAGAATAAGCATTTCTGCTGCTGTTAAATCGCAATTTAATATTTTGAGAAACGGGTTCAAAAGCTTGATACAAGCGATATAACTTCAGATATTCCAACTGTTGAAGCGTTATCTGAGTATCCGGGCTGATCGTTACGTTGATGTTTTGCCCATTGACCTGATAAGGAATATCAGAAATATCTCCTAGGTCTCCTTCGTAGATAGTCGATAATTGTCGACTCAGTACTTGTTCACTCTCCCTGGAATTGGTGGTTATAGAAATACTAGAGATTTGCAGGCCATCCGAACGCCAGTCTGGGACATTACTCAATAAGTGTTCTATCAGATTTTCTATGGCTTCTATCTCGTTATAGCCACTGTAAAGGTCAATGTATTTGTAAGTGACCACATTGAGATTGCCATCTGGGCCGGAGAGCACTTCCAGGCCTATATCTATCTTGAGGGTTACTGCATCACTTTGATTGAACTTACTGATCAACTGACTTAGGCTTACCGCCGGCTGAAGTACGGGTTCTTTGGGTATTGCTGGTTGTACCGCAGGCTCCTCTTCAGTAGGCTCTTCCGGTTTTACTTCTTCCCCGGCAATAGCCGGTTCTTCCCTGGCAGGTCCTTCGGATATAGACACCGAGTCAACAGGTTGATCGGCCATTTCTTCCTTTTCAGGCCTCTCCTTTATACCCGGCCGGTACAAAAAACCGGCTTCGTAGTTGATACCACCAACATCGGATAGTTCCCCCAGGGGGAGTTCGGCAGCAGCACCAGCCTGTGCTTTGCCAAAGGATACACCAAGAGTTATTCCGACAGCCGAGGAGGCCGTTGAAAAAGTGAGTCCCCCCCAAAGTGTCTCATCGTAGTTAACACGCACCCCGGCAACGATATCATCTTGGATATCACTATTCAACAGCAATGTTCGGTACATTACAGCAGGCTCAATAGCTAGCTGATCGTTTAACGGAAAGTTATACCTGGCCGTACCTATAATATTTCTCCTTAAACCAAATAGAATATCGCCTTCCGGATTTCTGATATCAAAATTATTATTGCCCTGAGTGGTAGCCGCACTTACTATGAGCGTTCCTGTCCCTACTGGGCCAATGTAGTGAATCCCGGCTCCATAATTGAAATTGAGATCCCTAAAGTTTTCTCCAAAAAGAAAAGCATCAAAGGGATTATTGACTTGCGCAGCATTGAAATCTAATCGTTTATCAATCACTCCTCCCAGAATACCTATCGACAGCCGATGGGGAGATACCGTCCCGTCCAGTACCTGATAAGCAAAGGTGGCAGAATATCGCCCCGTCTGTATAATATGAGCCTGATCCAGTAATAACATGGCTCCAAAGCCTACTCTCTGAAATTCGCCAAATGGCCTCAAGCTTCCACCTATTACCTGGCTCGAAAAAGTGCCGCCATCGCTAAGCCCCGTCCACTCCTGACGATGTAGTAAAAAAACTTCTGTACCATAAACTCCCGCAACAGCAGGATTGAAAGCACTTTCGTTGTATAAATATTGTAAGAAACCCGGGCTCTGCTGAGCCTCAGTGGTATGGATTTGCCAACCTAATAATAAAATGAGCAGTAAATATTTTCTCATGGGATGTATGTGTTTATTACTTTTGAATAGTCAAAGCTCCTGAAAATGTAGACTCCGGCCCCTTAAGCAGATAAATATAAGCACCCGCCGGTACATTGGCCGCGTCCCATTGTGAGGCTATAAAAAGTGATTGCTCAGGAAAAACAACCGTACCATTTCTGGAAAAAACCGTAACAGTGAATTCCTCAGGATTAGTAGTCCGGTCAAATTCTATACCCCAAGTATCATTCACACCATCACCATTTGGCGTAAATAAATTAGGAATAAATACTTCTCCATTCTCGGAAGGAGGGATTACTCTTATGGCAACCTCGTCAGTCAGACCAGTACAAACTTTTTCATTTTCCGTTATCAATATCGATTCCACCTCGTAAGAGACTTCTCCCCAGGCTTTGGTGCCGTTTAGCTCCAAAACCTGAGTAAGGCTTTCCCCTACTCCCTCTTCTACTCCGGTAATATTCCCATTGATTTTCTTGGGCTTCCAACGCCCCAAAACAGGTACTGCTTGGCTGGTCGTAAATCCGATGTCAGCCATACCACCAGATTGGATGACCTGCAACGATTCATTGGCCCTTAATTCCGGTTCGGGATAAACCCAGTGAGTCAATACCAATGGATCTCCCACGCATCCGGCCTCCGTAACGCTAGTGACGTTATAATCAATCAATAAAATATCATTTCCTTCATTGGTAAGCACATCCGCAATGATACTACCATTGGGGCCTCCACCCAGCCCTGATCCGGCAACGCCGGAGGTCGTCCAGGAAAAAGTAGTGGAAGAAATATCAGAATTTAAAAAAGCACTGGTAGCTTCCCCACTACAGAGAAATAAATCTGCATCAAAACTTACTTCCGGTTTGGGATTAATGCGAAAAGCTAAAGTATCTACTCTTGAATTGCAGCCATTTTGTTCTACTTCTATGGCATAAAAAACATTACCAATAACATTCCTATCATTGGAATAGGTGGCCTGAATAAGGTCACCACCTCCATCAGAAAACCCCTGTACAAATTCATCACCTGTGGCTGTCCAGCTATGAATTTTACCATTGGCATTATTACCTTCGATCAGTCTTAGCGTAAAGGGTTCTCCCTCGCATATATCAAATACCCTGTCCTGTACCTCAAGCTGAGGTACAGGCTTTACTGTAACCATTTTGGTAGCTACATCTGTACAGGCACTCCCAACGGAAACAGTTACAGAATAGGTTGTTGTATTCTGTGGTGTTTCTCTTATTACCGCTGTGGTTCGTCCATTATCCCATTGATAAGCGTTACCGCCGGAAGCTCCCAGGACTACAGTTTCTCCTCTGCAAATTTCGGAACTACCAGAGATTCTAGCTTCTGGGCGGGGATTAACGCGAACCTGCGCAGTACTGGTACCAGAACAATTATTTCGGCTATCTGTGACCGTTACCCGAAATAATGTAGTAGAATCCGGGGCTACACTTATTTGTGGTTGTGTGCTCCCATTATTCCACCTATAACTAAAGTTAGGGTTTTGAGCGACAGATAAAGTGCTTGTTTCACCCTGACAAACTACGCCTGCACCACTTACAGCGACTTCAAGTGTATCACCTATTTGTACAGTTTTAGCGCCCGAAGCAAAACACCCCGTTCGAACATCTGTAACAGTCAAATTATAAGTCGTATTCTGATTAGGTGCCACATTGATCAGGGCACCAGTCTGATTATTGGCATTAGAACCCCATTGATAAGACCAGTTTTGATTAGCCGTTGCTGTGAGTAGCACGGATTGTCCCTGACAAACAGTAGCATTGCCAGAAATAGTAAACTCAGGGACTGGTGTCACATCCACCAGAACTTCACCGGAGGCAAAGCAGCCTGCGCTGTCGACACCGATAACACTAATTAATGTATCAAAAGCGGAGGTTACCGTTATTCTATCTCCGTTAAGTCCGGTACTCCATTGATAGGTTTGAGCTCCCGAAGCACTAAGCTCTGTTGAATTACCGGGACAAATTGATAAATCCCCGCTAATTTCTACTGTAGGGGATTCCTGTACTTTGATGCTGATGGAATCAGAACCCTGACAGCCCTCAGCAGTACGCCCTGCCACAAAAAAAACAGTATCCTCAAGTGGTACGGGAGTAATAGTCAACTGATTCTGCCCCGTTGACCAGGTCGCCGTTACTACACTGTCAGCAGTCAGTTCGACCTGATCGCCACGACAAACAGTATCCCGGGAGGCTCGTATGGTGACGTTCGGAGGATCTACAGCGGTTATTGTTCTTTGGGTAGTAGCCAGACAGCCATTGTTATCTGTGACAGTTAGTGAAATGGTAGTAGTTTCATCCAATACCAAAGACGTGTTAGGCACCGTACTTCCATCACTCCAATTATAGAAAGAAAACTGATCAAAGACCGTGAGTTCTATTTCTTCCCCACGACAAAAAGAACTCCGGTCAAAGGGAGTTCTAATTCTTATAACGGCTGCCTGAATAATCTCTACTTGTCCTACGGTATTTCTAAATCCATCCCCCACCAATGTGAGATCGTATATTCCGGGGAGGAGGTTGGGATTAGTAAGGTCAAAAACTTCTATTTGAGTAAAATTGATATTGGTAGCCCAGGTAGACCGGGTGAGTAAAACATCTCCGATTTGGATGCTTTTGACCAGATCAAAGTCACTACCATTAATAATCAACGTATCTGACTGACACAGGCTTGCAGGAGTGAAACTGCTCACCGTAGGACTGTCTTGAGCTGACAAGCCCACAGACAGCCAAATGCCCCAGAGGAGGCAAAAAGTTAACTTAAACGTTGGTTTTACTCTTCTCATTAGTATTGGATTGGGATATAACTTATTTTCATGCAAACTTTTGAATATAGAGGGTTATCAGAGTAGCTATCAGGACGAGTAGCCCTATCCCTACTCCAATCCACTTCCAGGGCCACGCTCGTATTCCGGCTCTGGCTACACTTGTCAGTTTGATCGGTGTTCCATGTTGAAATTCATCACCGTTTTCATCAACGAGCCCTACAAAATAAGTGCCCGTTTTTAGAGGTAATTTACTCAAATCTACTTTGTAGCTTCGCCCACTTCCCAACTCCAGCGTGAAAATCTGCTGATGAAACTCCTCAGAAGGATAAAATGCCAAAGCATAAGCAGGCTTCCCATTTTCTATTCGATCAATTTCAAGTTGCTCCTCAGAATAATTAAACTCTGCGTACAAGCTTCCGTCTACAGGTGATTTAAAATAATCACTGCCTGATTCTGTCGTGTAATATTCTTTATCCGTTAAGCCGGGCTCCCCTTCTTTAAGCCCGGGCTTGTAAAATAATGGTTCTTTTTTATTTCCGCCATCCGGTAGTTCGTAGTCCTGATCAGTAGTGGGCTTCTCTTCTCCAATGGTCGGAAAATTATTATCTGCTACTACAGGAGCCGTTGAAGTTTCCTCTGCTGTGCTGTCTGTTTCTAACTCCATCCCCAAGGGGATAATGCTGTACTGAAACTTCAATTTGGTATTAATAGGAATAGTATTGCCTTTTTTATCTACAATATTGAAATCTACGGGGAGTTCTCCCTGCAGTAAATCTTCCAGGTTATCGTCAGGGGTATAAATAAGATCGGCTGACAATGGCAGCTCCCTTTGCTTATTACTGCCCACAATAATTTTTTCAACCGAAGACTGCAATCTTAATCCATGGGGGGCTTCAGGGATAGCTTGCCCAATGGGAGCTTCCAGGTGAAAAGAAAAGTTTTGTTGGTTGTCAGAGAACTCAAGGTCTTCTACTCTGAGGTATAATTGAGTATTACGATATTTATTTAAATTTATTCTGGCATTATTCCTACTAAGCATCAAAACCTGGGACACATTTTTGGAAATATTTTCTCCTACTAAAATCAAACTGACCCGCACATTGCCCAGGTATTGGTTACTTTCTCCAAAAGTGAAAGATAGCGTTTGCTGGCCTGATAAAAATAGACTGCTGCTAAGTAGTAAAATGGTTATGATCATTTGTCGTAGCTTCATCACAAGTAGTTCTAATTGTAATTTTAATCGCGTTCGAGTTGGCAGGTAATGCCGACTTTGATTGCTCTGTCATCTGTTGTGTCAATTTTTATCTGAATAGCGGTCCTGTATTATTCCTGAAGCTTCACAAATAACTAAAAATCAAATATATAGATTCCCTTTTATTTGCCCTGGCTACATAAATAATACGGCCTCCTGAAAAGCATGTTTCGCTTTGCAGGAGGCTTATATCTAATAAAGAAGTAATTTAACCTGAAATTCTGCTATTCTGAAGGTGGAAAACAGTAGAGACTTACTTTCCCAACTAATGTCAAAATATCACGAGCTGTCCAGCATACTTTTCTAAAAGCAAGCTTTTAATACCTTCTGGCATCCGCCCTCAAACCTTTTCTGGCTCTGAAAAAAGAAATTCTATTTGTTAAAAAAAACAACAATAAAACGGCCAGGATCAAAGCACCCAATATGATTGAAATGAATGAAAACTTCAACCACCCGCCGGAGTCACCGCTAATTTTCATGGGTGTAGAGTAAAATGGAGTCAGGCCGGAAGCATCTACAATACCAATAACGTAGTTATTATTCTCCAGTGGTAGTGCTTTTAAATTGACCCGAAACGCTCTATTTTTCCCAATATCAATAGCGTAATTTTTCATATTGGATTCATAGATATCGTAGAACTCCAGGCGATATGGAGGTACACCTCCCCTGATATGATCCACAAACAAAGTACCTTCGTCAATGGCGACTTCAGCCTGTATTGCGTTATATGGAAAGTTACCTACTTCCAGTGCCGTACCCTCTTCTCCATAGTACAGATCATCAAACTCATCCATAATCAACTGATTAACCTTTTCGGTGTACTTCCCCTCTGGAAATAACTCAACGTATTCTTCAAGTAGTTCACCCTTGGATTGAGAAGTAACTGCATTCTCAATTTGCTTAATCAGTACTTCCTCTGTATAATAACCACTGGGGTATTTTTCGCGATAGCGTTCACAGTAATTATTGATTCTTCTGGATTTACTGGCTGCATCTATCTTCTCAAACAAGCGTTCCTCTTCGTCAGTCGGCGAAGTGGCCAGGAAAGAAGGCGTGGTATAGCCGTATGATTCACTCTCATCGACTTCATCGTACGCGTAGTCTTCTTCACTTGCTGCCTCATATTCGTCAATTTCTTTTGTAGGTACAGAGTCTGTATTTAAAGCTTGCTCACTTTCGATTACTTCATCTACTGGCTCTTCCACTATTTCTGGTGTCGCTGCTTCGGTATTTTCCTCTGTGTATGCATTGTACTGCTCAGGAAAATCTGAAGTGATCAGATACGGTAATGAAGGTCTGAAATGATTTTTGCGCTCTTTAAATCTGGCAGAAATGAAATCAAAATCAAAAGATAAACGCCCTTTCATATCTTCAGTAAGATCATCAGCTATTTTAAAGCGTATGTCTCCTACCCTTCTGGCTCCTCTGATATTAGAGGTACCCATTACCAAAACCTGTGTACTGGAAAGTAGCTCCATGCCCTCGGCGTAAGTGGCGATGTAACTCTTCAGTGGAAGTTCTAACCAGGAGTTTTCATGGTGTTCTTTGTTTTCTAACTTGAAACCCGATATCCTAAGAACAATCATAATATCATCATATTTCGAAGTATTGATCTCATAGTCATCTGATTTCAGCGTTCGCTTAACACGCTCACCTGTTATCCTGTCTTTACCTATCATCAAGAGCCTTGCTGATAGGTAGCCCCGATACTCTTTGTTGGGACCATACTTAAATTCCATTTTACTCTGGCCCACCACCACGTTTGAAAATACAAACATGAATAGAGCACAAAAAATGGCAACTGAGACTGTACTCGTTCTCATTGTACAATTATTTTGGGTATTAATTGATTAGTTTATTTAAATAGCATCTAATCCTGACATAAATGTCAGTTAAGCAAAAGGTCTTAAATACTACGGGGGAGAATGATTGCTAGCACTTTACTCTACGGTAAGAGTACGTGAAAAAGCAAAAAATGTTAGGCATGTTTTTATAAACTCTCGAAGCTCTGGGAATGCAGATTTTCTGTAATATATAAAAAAATGGAGGAAAATGGAATACATAACTTATGAAAAAACATTTTGATCAATAAATTATTTACTATTAGTAACCAATATTGCATTTTTGTAAAAAATAGTAGGCATTCCAAAGCCAAGGAGGGGGTCCTAGATTTTACTATCCGGACGTGACCGGTTCGGGCTAATTATCCAGTCACGCCATGGGATAGAATAAAAGATGAAATTTCAGTGTTAAAATTGACAAGGAAAGAACATTCCCTTGAGCAGGCATCTGCCGAAGCCTGAGCTTGTGTCGACTTTTATTGAAACCTGCTTCAGGGAATATTTTAAGTAAATGTTTCTGAGAGTCCTGTTTTGTGACCTTTGCTAGAATTCTTCTTTGAGTTAAATTATAAATATAAAAAATACATTATTTTAAAATATATTAAATTTAGAAAACGTATCTCTCTAACGTGATAATGGCGATAAGAATTGAGGTATCGGAAAATCAAGACGATCACCGGGGAGAATTTTGTAAAATAGACTTGAATTGAGCAAACTCCGCTGATTAGGAATGGGGCATTAACAAAGTGTACAAGATTTACGCAGGTGTTTTGCTGTTCAGTGAGGCAAAAAACTTAGGCGATGCAGCCCATCAACGAGGCTTTTTAACCTGCCGGCCGTCAGGCAGGCGAAACTGGGCGGCAAAAGAACAAATAAAGATGCATAATTTATTATTGACCCATTCCTTAGAAACTCAAAAACAGCTTTATTTTCAGCATCCTAAATGTATTTTCGGCATCAAAAGCAAATTCCAAACACGCTGGTAAGCATTTCCTTATTTTGATTAAAAAATTGAGGACTCTTTATTGCATTTTCTACAAACATATACTACATTTGCAACTTCAATTGAGGCCAGTACCTCAAAAGATAAACTAGGAGGAGTGGCAGAGCTGGTTTAATGCACCAGTCTTGAAAACTGGCGTGCGGGAAACCGTACCGGGGGTTCGAATCCCTCCTCCTCCGCTCTTTTACAAGGTAAGTTATTTTCCTTCATTTCATTTTCCATTCTCTTTTATTAGCTATTTCAACCAAAAAGTCAGTACAATAGAAGCGGTGATCGTGAGCGATAATCAATCTATCGGGTTGAATATTTGGGGAAAGCTGTACCTCCAAAAAATCAGGACTACTATTTTCTCAAAGCACCGGATCTTTCCATTTGAGATCAGCATTTATGCTTCTGCCTCATACCTAGCAATAGCATCCTCTAACCTTTTCTTTGTTATCCTTTGATTGAGGCGTATAAAATGATCCGGGTGGTCATGAGCACTAAGGCTGAGGTCCGATTGGACGCTTAACCACGCCACAAAAGTCTTTTCACTTTTAAAAGCATGGTCTGTAGGTGGAAAACCCTCCCAGCACTCTCCATAGTAATAGGTGTCGTTGTGGTATGCCAACCCCATCCCACAATAATCACGGTGTACATTGTAAATACCACTGTATATTTTTATAACTTTAGCAACTTTCCTGGCTAATTCTACACCATATGCTTCATTCGATATTTTTTCCATACTATATCCTTTTTTTAAAAGACTTGTCCAAGCAGGTAGGTTCACAGCGGAGGGTCAAAGCCTATGGATACAACAAAGCGCTTTTTTTTTCGCAGCATCAGCTACGGGAATAACAAAGCTGAAGTATTTGATCCATAAGGTTTGGCCTCCGGGCATGAAAGTATATTTCCAAACAACTTCAACAAATCTAAAGATAAGATACAATGTAAAAGTAGCAATCAAGTGATTTTACCAACAGTAAATTAACTAAAATAAGCGCTTTCACCGTTTTCCCAGCTGGCAAAAGCAAGCAATCTATACAAAATAGCGACAATAATTTTTCTTATTTCGCTTTCTCACGCGCTTGAGCGATCATCCAGTCCAAGTTGCTACATTCCTTGAAAGTAGCAGCCTCCGGGTTGGAATCCAGCATATTGCAGCCTTCAAAATTAACGTTCGTAAACTTTGTTGCCGACATCTTAACTGCTTCGAGATTGGAATGACTTAAATCCGATTGTATAAAGTGAGCGCCCTCAATTTTTGCTCCGTAGAGATTGGAATGAGTCATATCGCTTTGTAAAATGTAAGCATATGCTAGTTTTGCAAAGGTGAAGTTGACGTAACTTAGGTCAGTTTTTATTAAACGAGCACGGATAAGGACAGTGTTCTTTAAAATAGCTGCTGTAAGCGTAGCGCCGTTCAAATTGGCATTTCGCAAGCTGCAATGCAATAAATTAGCTGCGCTTAAATCCGTTTTGGAGAAGTCAATTCCCGTCAAATTTCGACGAGCTATTGATTTAAGCTCACTCAGATCAGGTTCTATCGTCGGGTTTTCCTTGCGCCACTCATTCCAAATGGCTACTCCTTTCTCCAGAATTTGAATATGAATTATATTTGCCATACAACAGTAGTAGGTTTAGAATACCCCCAGCTCTGCTCTGACAGAGTCAGTTGTAATCAGTTTTGAGAAAAATTTGTCGACAAACACTTACGTCAACATTAGTGCAATATCTTTGCTTTAAATTCCATCGCAACCTGACTTTTTAGCATATTTTTAAATCATATTTATGAAAAAAATTGTGGTCGCCTCCCAGAACCCTATGAAAATACAAGCTGCTCGAAAAGGCTTTGAGCGTATGTTTCCCAAAGAAACATTTGAAGCCAAGGGTATATCTGCTGAATCAGGGGTCAGTGATCAGCCCATGGGAGAAGAAGAAACTTATCGGGGAGCTTACAACAGAGCGACCAATGCCAAAAAGGCTCACCCAACTGCAGATTATTGGGTGGGAATAGAAGGCGGCCTTATTCAGAAGGGTCAGGAAATGGAAACAATGGCCTGGATAGTAGTCCGGCACAGCGATCGATTGGGCAAGGCCCGAACTGCTGGTTTTTTTCTTCCTCCAGGGATCGTTACACTTGTTCAACAGGGCTACGAGTTAGGGCATGCCGATGATATTGTTTTTGGTACTGACAACTCCAAGCAGACCATAGGCTCTGCCGGGCTACTTACTGATGGCGCCATAGACAGGATCAGCTTTTATGTGCCGGCGGTCATTCTGGCACTTATACCTTTCAGAAAACCTAATTTGTTTAAAAAACCTGGCTAATTAGCTAGTACGGAAGCCAAAGTACACTCAGAAGACCCAGGGAATAGGCTCGAGTTGCACGCCTTCTTTTTTAAGATAACGCAAGACGCCGTATTTTCCTGGTAAGTGAGCGGCGCCTATAGCACAAAAACTGCTGTTGGTATTCATCAACTCGAAGATGCGCTCAGCCATCCTGATATTTCTCTCGTAAAGCATAAATCTGCGCATATCTCCAAGTCCCCTTTTTGTACTTAGATAGACTTGCCTTAGGCGTCCTCCGGCGTATAAATCAGCCATTTTATTCACACTTTTTCGGTGTGCCGATACATTTTTACTAATCGACAACAACTGTTTGACCTGTTGCTCCAGCGGTATTTGCAGAATAATACGCCGCTGCATACTTTCGGGCTCCACTCCGGTAAGCTCTTTTTGTCTAAGTATGCCATAAGACCAAAGAAAGTCATCCAGTGCCATTGCCTGTGAGCCATCCAGAATAATTTGATCAATGGCATAAGCAATGAGTATAGGTTTTTTATTGGAAAAAAGCATATTACCAATCCCAAAAGCCTTATCTATAATCCGATGTAGCTTTTCAAATTGGTGAGGCTCAAACAGATCGGGAATATGTATCCCGTTTGCTAAATTGAGATAAGAGAAATTCTGCTGCCGCCGCAATTCATCAATATTAGACTCAGCTGCATAAATAACGCAGGCATCAATGCAATCCTGTATAGTTCGCTGCATCAAGAAAGCCCGATCATCACGCACATGCATAGTACCGAGTAAATAGGAAGGAGAAGTAACAGCCGGATAAGTCAGCTTCCACAAGAAAGTATGCTCCATGCCGGAAAACTGATTTGACATTAAAAAATCGAAATGATTGTAAAAAACATTACGATCACTTCGGTAGACTTGTTTTGTAAGAAATACTATGACTATTCAACTTCTGAAGGACCAGGCAACTAAAAGAAGTAAAATGAGAAAACCTGACAATCCTGAAAGTTGAATACCTCTTAAACATTCGAAGGAAAAAACGCGACAGCGCCCGGGTTTGTAAAGAATCCATTTTAACCAGTTCCAATACCTTTGAAACAAGTCTAACTATGCGAGAGCCTACTCATAGCGATAAGGCATAATCTTGGCATCTTTGACAGTCGACAGGGTCATCAGGGTTTTAAGGCGCTCAATCTCTTCAATTTGAGAAAGCGTCTTGAAAAGTAATTGCTCGTAAGTAGGAATATCCCTACACACTATCTTTATCAAAAAGTCAGCCTCACCCGTTATGATGTAGCATTCAACAATTTCTTCAATCTGACGAATTTTTTCCAGAAAATTATTCAAGGCATTTTCCTTTTGCCAGGCCAGAGAAACCAGCACGAAGGTTTTTACATTCAAACCTATCGTTTGGGGATTTACTTTGGCATGGTAACTTTCTATAACATGCTGGTTTTCCAACTTCTTCACTCGTTCTAGCGTAGGAGCTGGTGACAAACCTATCTTCTTGGACAAATCAAGATTGGTTATCTTGCTGTTCTCTTGTAAAATTTTCAAAATCTTCAAGTCGATTTTATCTAACTTCTCAGACATGGATCACTAATTATCAGTTAAAAATCAAAAACATCACAATATACCATCTAATAGAACAAAATACAAAAAACCAAGCAACTTGCCCTGATATATTTTTTGATAATCTTTATTTACCAAATTTTTTACTATTCCAACAAAGTGGTTACTCAACTTTTTGAAGTTTAAAAATCCGTTAATCGAGCCATTTGCTCGACGGCAATAATACAAACAAAATATTATTTTGTTTAGTATTTCAAAAAGAATTAGTGTTAATTATACAATAATTAAAAAAAATCACCGACGAGACAACAAAATATCTTCTCGGCGGTGATTTGTAAAATTTTTGAGCGCTAGTGATATTTAGTACCGCAATTGCTATAACAATTATGGGAAGATTCCCAGGCTCATGTAATCGCTACTAATTTTAAGAATGGCATTTACAAAGGCGGCTGTACGAAGGTCTTTCAAGCCTTCTTTACTAGCCATCAGGGTGCGAATCTGCTGATAAGAGTTGATCATTGTCTCTTCCAGGCCGGACCGTACCAGGTCTATTTCATCTGCGCCTCTAACTACCATACCTTTTTCATCTTCTGTGATAGGATGTCCTGACTTGGTTTCGATCAATCTTACCATTTCTCTGGCCTGCCTTTGATTGAAACGCTTTTCCATTCTACCAAACCGCATATGAGAAAGGTTCTTTTTCCATTCGAAATAAGATACCGTTACACCGCCGGCGTTCAGGAATACATCCGGAATGATTAAAATACCTTTATCGATCAATACTTTTTCAGCTTCGGAAGTGATTGGGCCATTGGCTGCTTCGGCTATTATTTTTGCCTTTACGTTATTGACGTTATTGACAGTAATCTCATTTTCCAGAGCTGCGGGTACCAGAATATCGCATTCAAATTCCAGTACTTTTCTTCTATCTTCCTTATCAAAATTCGTAGCGCCGGGAAAATTCAAAATAGAACCCGTTTCTTTTCTGAATTCTAACAGCTCGTGAATATTGATGCCATCGGGCTTGTAGATAGCTCCTTCCACTTCACCGACACCAATTATTTTTACACCACCTTCATCCTGAGAGATTTTTCCGGCAAAGGACCCTACATTACCCAGTCCTTGGATAACCATAGTCTTTCCTTCTATTCCCGGAGAAAGGCCCAGCCTGTTCATATCTTCTTCGTGGCACATCGCCTCCCGGATACCATAATAGACACCTCTACCGGTAGCTTCTATCCGTCCTCTAATACCATTTTGATTAACAGGCTTACCCGTTACACAACCTGCTGCATCAATCTCATTATCTTTGAAAGTTCTGTAAGTATCGTAAATCCAAGCCATTTCCCGGGCTCCTGTTCCATAATCCGGCGCTGGTACATCAATTGCCGGACCAATGAAATTACGCTTTACCAACTCTGCTGTGTATCGACGGGTAATTTTTTCTAATTGTTCAGGTGTATATTCCCAGGGATTGATCTTTACTCCTCCCTTAGCACCACCAAAAGGCACATCCACAATGGCACATTTGTAAGTCATCAGGGTGGCAAGCGCCATCACTTCATCCTGATTGACGTGATTACTGTATCGAATACCACCCTTAGTTGGAGAACGGTGGTGACTATGCTGTACCCTGTAGGCTTCGATCACTTTTACCTCGTCGCCAAACTTCACCGGGAAGGTAAGTCGGTATACAGAGTTGCAAGCCTTAATATGATCCAGTAGCCCCTGTGGCAAACCAGTATGAGCAGCAGCCTTGTCAAAATAAGCTTGTACACTGGTGTAAAAGCTGGGAACGGACTTTATCTTAGACTTAGTCATGGTCTTTAATTTGATTTTCTAATTTGGTTATTTTCCGGTCAAGGTAAAGTAAAAACAATACAATGCCGATAAAAACAGCTACAATCACAGCTACCACGACATAAATTTTGCCGATGCTGCTCATGAAGTCTTCTGAATCAGTTTGTGCATTTACTCCAACTACAAGAAGTAAGAATGTTATTATGGAAATTGCAATTTTAATTCTCATCTCTTTTGATTTGATGCGCCAAAAGTCGGAGATTTCTCTCTATGAACCAAACATAGTTTTGAATCCCAAACAGGAATATGACTATAAGGTATCTGTTATCTTTGCTTGCAGGTGATCAATGCGATACTTGAGGCTGGCAATCCACAACCCAATAAGCGTCCAACCGATCACTGCCGGATAAAAAACCATTCTCATGGTATTGTCCAGGTCTTCGCCCCCCAGAGCAGGGTTTCCTCCTGCCCCTGGATGCAAACTGTCCGTTAACCTGGGAACCACATAAATTAATGGAATGAGAGAAGAAAAGGCAAAAATATTATACACAGCTCCCAATCTTGCTTTCTTCTCAGGGTCTTCAAAAGAGCTACGAAGGACAAAATAAGCGCTATAAATCAATAGAGCTATTGCAGTCATGGTTTGCTTGACATCCCAGCTCCAGTAAGCGCCCCAGGTATTCTTAGCCCATATGGCTCCGGTAATTAAGCCCAGCACTCCCCAAAAGAGGCCTACTGTCGTCAAAGCCAGGGCCTTTCTGTCGGCATCCAGATCATTTGTTCTCAAATATTTAATACTGTACCCAACAGAGCCGATAAAAATGATCATCATTGCTAACCATAAAGAGACGTGAAAATAGGTATTGCGTATGGTCTCTTTTAGAATATTTCGGAAAGGAAAAGTGATACCCTTTCTTAGGCTGAGATTTTCTACGGGCGCATTATTCCAAAGCGCTATACCAGCCTTCAAATCAATAGAATCCTGTGTGACAAACATGGCTCTGGGTAGCACTGAAGTACCATCCACTTCATTATCGATCAGGAGGGAAAAATCATTAATTTTCTTTTTGGTAGGTAAGAATTGAGGGATATCAAAAGTTAGCCTGAGATTTCGGTTATCCACCACTTTATAATTGGTAGCGATTAGTGCCTGCTCGTTGTTTAACTTTAGCCAGGCTCGAATCGAAGATTTGGCTTCTTTATAGTGAGAGTTGTATCCAGTTACATTGATCGTAACAGTTTCTCCTGCTTTTACGCTACCAGGGTTAGCTCTTGAAATACCGGGTTTGAGGGGTACGAGCATCCCCACGGTAAAGGTGTACAGAATAATGATTACTCCTAATATTTTCCACCATTTAGCACGAATCATGTTTTTGTTTTGTTTTGGTATAGTAATCAAAGTGATCGAAGGCTTATTAGCCAATCACATGGCCAGCTATTTATCTATTCACTACAGCCCCTGAGCTGTAACTAGTTATTTGGACGCTCCGCTTCTTCTATAGCTGCTCTCAGCTGGACCATCATATCCCGAACCGGATAGTGCCTCTCAGAAAAAACATATACCTTTCCGCTTAGTTCTTCTACTAGCAATAGCTTATAAGAAGCTTTTACAATATTCGGATTAACCATTGATTTATCCTGGCCCTGATCCAGCTTAATTTGTTTAATATCTTTAAATCTTAATGCTTTTTGCCCTATAACTAACCTATCTTCGTAAAGGCTAACTGCCTCCAGGCGCTCATAAGACATCCATGAAAATACGGCTGTTCCGGCTGCCATAAGAAAAACAAAGAACAAAAGCATGGCCAGTAGCCATTTCCTATTTTGATAATCATAGCTGAATTTACGAGCCAGTATGTAGATCATACCTCCCAAAGAAAGCAAGGCAAGAATCAGGCCACCCCAAAAATACCATTCATCTTCTCCAGAAGTAGGGCTGTAATTGAATATTGTTTCACTCATTGATTTTTTCTTTAAAAGAGCAGGTTAATGTGGCAATTTCCTTGATAACAGACAATGATAAAGGTGTTATTTTTTATTTTTACCTAAAAAATGAAAGACTACTTTATCAGTTATTTTGATCGCTACCTGGATCAATTAAAAGCAGAAATTATGGCTTACCCCAATGAAAAATCGCTCTGGCAAACTGCCGGTACTATCAGCAACTCCGCAGGCAACCTGGCCTGCCATCTCGTAGGCAACCTCAATCATTTTGTTGGTGCAGTAATCGGCAAAACCGGCTACCAAAGAAACCGTCCATTAGAATTTTCTGTTCGTGATTTACCACGAGAAGAACTCTTACAACAGATCGAGCAAACCAAAGTCATGATGCGCGAAGTCATAAGCAACACCAATCTGGAAGCACCTTTTCCGGAAGAGCTTTATGGAGAAAAAGGGAGCAATACTTATTTTATCATGCGTTTTTTGGCTCACTTCACTTACCACCTAGGGCAGATCAATTACCATAGAAGACTGATTGAAGCAGTAGGATAAGCACCAATTGAAGAATCATACTGCCATCAACCAAGCCAGTATAATATTGGTCTGGCAAACCGGGATGCATTTGCTGAATCAAAAGACCGGTCAACAAGAAAGAGCCAAACAGGGCGGCCAGCGTTGTCAAACCATAATACCCCAGAATATACAGGGTGGCAACAGCCAATAGCATCAATAGCAAAATAGCCCAGGAGAGCCACTTGCTGGGTCCCAGGCCTATTCTTCCGGGAATAGTCCGTACGCTGGTTTGTGCATCGACTTCCAAGTCTCTAACATCAAAAGGAATGGTAATGGCAAATATAAATGCTGCCCGTTCCAGACAGATCAACACGGTGAAGGGTAATGCCACCTCGTATTGTATACAAGGAATTAGCCCCGTGAGCCATGCCCAAGCCAAGGCGATGATGAATATTTTTGTAAAATTAACATCCCTCAATCGCCTTTTTCCGCTTAAAAATGGAATGACATAGCTCACAGACAGTAGTGCAGGAATAAGCACCCATAATTGTATGGACCAATCCAGATGTAAGAAAAAGTAAATAGCCGTGACGATGGCCAGGATCATCCAAAGCAAAAGGCCCTGTTTCCATCTGGCGATGGTAGCAAAACGCCCGACGGTAAAGCTTTTACTCAGTTTACCCAAACCAATCAGGCGATGAGAAGTATACAGCGCAACAGTTCCGGCAAATAAACACAAGCCGTAATTATTAAGGTAAAGGTTACCAGAGATAAGATAAAGCGTTTGCAGATACATACACAGCGCTGCATAAGCAATGAGTATATTGCTGTAGAGCATCAGATCAACCACTTGTACAATATACTTCATTGGTATCTCACAATCATCTTTCCAATTACCAGAACTGCCAGCAGTAAAGAGACAAAAGGATGCGGCATTTATTCCCCATCCCGGTCAGGTATTTTACAATCTGATTTACTTATTCAGGTACTTAAAATTATGCTGATACTGAATTTTTTGTAAACTCTGATAGATCAGCGAAATGACATTATTTACATCGTCTTTATGAGCCATTTCTACAGTAGTATGCATATACCTTAGCGGCAAAGAAATCAGTGCTGAAGGCACTCCACCGTTAGAATAGGCAAAGGCATCCGTATCCGTACCCGTCCTTCTGGAAGCAGCTTCTCGCTGGATAGGAATACTTTGCTCCTCTGCTGTCTCGATAATCAAATCTAAGAGCTTATTATGGATAGAAGGGCCATAAGTAACAGAGGGGCCACTACCTCCTTTAACATCACCATGCTTTTTTGAACTTACCAGAGGGGTGTGCGTATCATGTGTCACATCAGTAATAATGGCCACATGTGGCTTTATGGTTTGAGTGATCATCTCTGCTCCGCGCAAACCTACTTCTTCCTGCACAGAATTAACGATATACAGAGAAAATGGCAATTCTGTTTTATTTTCTTTGATCAACCTGGCTACCTCAGCAATACAGAATCCTCCAATACGATTATCCAGTGCCCGGCCAACGTAGTAGCGGTCGTTCATAATCATCATCTCATCTTCATAAGTGATCACACAACCCACATGGATGCCCATCTTCAATACCTCCTCTTTGTCTTTAGCTCCCACATCGATAAAAATATTATCAGCTTTGGGTGTCAGCTTGGCGTCTTCGCCGTTGCGGGTATGGATAGCTGGCCAGCCAAATACCCCCTTCACTACACCTTCTTTTATGTGGATATTTACTCGTTTAGATGGTGCTATCAAATGATCAGAACCACCATTTCTTATGACGTTGATAAAGCCATCTTCAGTTATGTAATGTACAAACCATGAAATTTCATCAGCATGCCCTTCAATAACCACTCTGTAATCTTTTCCCGGATTGATGATACCATAGGCTGTACCGTAGTTATCAATATTCCAATCGTCAATGTAGGGCTCAAGATAGTCCAACCACACTTTTTGGCCGGCTATCTCAAAACCGGTAGGCGATGCATTATTCAAATAATGCTTCAAAAATTCCTCTGACTTGGTTGTAATAACAGACATTTCTCTTTAAGATTTATCTTTGTTATGCCTTTGCTCTTCAATTTCAAAAATGCGTATAATTTCCTGAAGAACAATCGGATTTGGGTTAAAAAAACGTACGCTATTTGTTCTGATACGTTATTTACATAAACTATGATTCAATAAATAGCATTGCGCCTGTAAGATCAATCCGTAAATTGCTCACTCCACAACTGGGGGTTCTCACTCCATTGCCGCAAATGACTAATGTATTTCTCTTCAATCAATTGAAAAGAAACTGCCTCCCGAACTAATACATCAAAACTTGTTAGGGTGATCAAAGGACAGGCCGCTTTTTTAAATGCTTCAACTGCTGATGAAAAACCATAAGAAAATATGGCCATTACGCCGACAACTTCTGCTCCGGCTGCTTGTAGGGCTTCTACTGCTCTGAGGCTGCTTCCTCCCGTTGAGATCAGATCTTCAATTAGCAGGACTTTAGCTGAAGGTTTCAAATCTCCTTCTATAAGATTTTGCCTTCCGTGGCTTTTTGCTTTTGAACGCACATACACCATGGGCAACTCCATCCTGTCAGCAATCAGGCTTGCGTGGGCAATACCCGCTGTAGCTACCCCGGCAATGTAATTGAATTTTTTGAATTGTTGTGACTTTTCCACAAAAGAATCGATAATATAGCCCCTTACGGCCGGATGCGAAAGCACCATGCGATTATCGCAGTAAATAGGTGACTTTAACCCTGAAGACCAGGTAAAAGGCTTTTGAGGACTTAATCTTATTGCATTAATTTGCAGCAGTTGGGATGCTATATACTGAGCCGTTTGGATTTGATTTTCCATCAACAATACTTGTGAATTAATTTTTCCAGAACATAAATATCAAAAGCAGAGAACAATCCACCTCACACTTAACTTAAAGTAAAAAACATAGGTGATCATTATTTTAGGAACTGTTCCAGCTATAGTATGGGAAATAATTTTTATTCCACTATATTTCGTTTCTTTAATACAAATTGGGGCAAATGTACAAAATATACATCAACGAAACGCCACTTTTTTTGAGTAAAGCAGAGGAGGTCATAGAGCAGGCTACCAAAGATGATAAAAACTTATTGGCCAGATACCCAGGAAAACCCAAATACCTGTTTAATTACATCGACATGCTGGAAAAGTCAAAGCGTTTTGAGTCGGTGCGTTTATTCTATGAAGATTATGAAAAGCTAAAGACGGATTTCGAGGATCAATTTAAAATTATTAAAGCGGCCGGTGGTATTGTCTTTAATGAACGTCAGGAAATACTATTTATCTTCAGGAGAGGAAGCTGGGACTTACCAAAGGGCAAGATAGACTCCGGGGAAACCATCAGGGAAGCCGCCGTTAGAGAAGTACAGGAAGAAACCGGTCTGAAAACAGTTACTATCGACAGCCAACTGGATATCACTCATCACACCTACAAGGACGCCGGTAAAAAGAGGATATTAAAGCGCACTTACTGGTTTGTTATGCGAACTACAGAGACAGCACTGACTCCTCAAACAGAAGAAGATATAGAGATCGCTACCTGGATGTCTGCTGAAGCTTTCCTCTCCAAAGAGCGTATTGCTTACAAAAACATCCTGGATTTGTTAAAAAAAGTAGCTAATACACAATAAAATTGAAAATCAAGCGTCCCACGAGGGTGGTAAGATAAAGAAATAGTGCTGAAAAAGATGAATTAAAATAACTCTGTCAGGGACAGAGTTGATGTTTTTTCCAGTCATACATTTTATTTTAGCGCATTAAGGAATATTCGAAAAAGAAAGTAGCTGGAGTCAATGGATATTGGGAAGCAAAAATTTTGCTGAATTCTTTACCCTGTTTCCACCTATTTACGTAATACCGCTAGTAAGGTCTATAATCTTTAAAACTTAACTTCATGTACTCCTGGAGGATATTACCCTGCTGTATCATAAGCCTAACCCTTACCCTAGGATTGTTTGCTCAGAATTCTGATCCCGTAAATGCTTCTGTTGAACGACAATTTTTGGGTGACCTTAAGCAAATCAAAGTTTTTTCTACTAATCATCAGGGGGATTTCTGGACTCTATTCGAAGATGAGCGTCAATCTTCTTTTTACATAGATTTTGATCATTTTGATCTCAACCTAAAAGAGATTATTGTTAGGAATAGCGCCGGAGTAGCCGTTTACCACCGGGTAGTTTATCAGCTTCCGGTAGATCATATTTTTGAGTTGGATTTTAGCAACTACGACAGGGGATTTTATACCATTGAGGTCCATTCTTTTATCAGTAGTTTTTCCAAATCACTATATTTCGAGCCTGCCACTCGCTAGTCTCTCCAAAGAAAAGGAAATAAAATCAGGCTCATTCCTATTAGCATTCCGTCAATACCCAAAAGAATAAAGAGGTCTGAGTTATCTTTTCGAGTTCCGAACATATTCAACTCCAGGGCATTTCCCGAAAGTTTAATCAGTGTCATAATAATGGGGATAATCAGTGGGAAGCTGAGTATGGCCATTAGTGTAGCACTATTTCTGGCTTTAGAGGCAATGGCGGAAGTAAAGGTAAAGGCGATAGAAAAACCGATACTACCAAGCAGTAAAGCGAGTATAAACAATCCGGTATCAATCACTTTGTTTCCGGCAATGAAGCTAAAGCCCAGCCAGCATAAAAGGCTCAGTACAATCATGAGTGTTATATTGTACACCATTTTGGCCAGTATGATCGCCACCGGGTTAGCTAGCGTGTAATAATAAAGCTGACGGCTATTTCCTTCCTGCAAAAAACTCTTTCCAATAGCATTAACGGCTGCAAAAAGTATTACTACCCAAAAAACAGCATTCCATACAACGGCAGGAATTTCCCTAAAAGCAGTAAATACAATAAACACAGTGGACAACACATACAAAAGAATACCGCTGATGGCATATTTCAGGCGAAACTCCAAAAGCAGATCTTTGCGCAGTAAACTTACTATTTCAGAAAACAAATTCATTGTTGATTAATTTTTTCCATTTCCTGGTGCCGGAGCTATGATCTTTCAATCTTACGTCATAAAACACCACCCTAACAGGAGGGGGTAAATGTATAAAATATCATTTAAGGTAATAATACGATTTGATCAGCAAATAAAATTAAAGTATTTTAGCATTTGTTTGAAAATAAAAGGTTTACCTCTTTTTTTCCCTATGAAGTTGTTTAAGAATGTGGGTTTATAGTTGAAGGCAAAGGCTTGTGCAGCAAG
>CAZVOD010000065.1:0-27402 GCA_964628385.1 uncultured Saprospiraceae bacterium | reverse complement strand
CAATTGGCATGGTTTGCGCCGATATGGGTGGCATGGTTTCACCGATATATACAGATGCCAGCCTGAATAAAGAAATGCGACGTATAGCTCGCCATGAGCTACTTATCCTGGATGACTTTGGACTTAAACCGTTGGATCAAAATGCCCGATATGCTTTACTGGAAATAATGGAAGATCGTCACCACTATAAATCAACCATTTTTACTTCGCAGCTCTCCTTGAATCGGTGGTATGAAGTGATCGGAAATAAAACCGTAGCCGATGCTATCCTAGACCGGATTGCTCATCACGCACACTGCATCGAACTCAAGGGAGAATCTTTGCGCAAAAAGCGGCCTCAGAAAACTAAAAATACTTAACTTCAAAGCAATTTCCTGATCAACTCCCAGGGTGGGTCAATTTCACCGGAATAAACAATAGCGGCATTCCAGAAGCAAATGCTCTACAATAACTTGACCAATAATCAATACTACCTTGCTAAAGTTTATCAGGCCATGGGAGAAGAGGAACGCTACCAAATTCACATGCAACAAGCGCTGGAATTATACGAACGGAAGATCAACATGTTTGATCCCTATACACACCCAATGGACAAGGTATTTTTCTCTCAAATAAAAAAAGAGAGATAGGAGGATAACTAAAGCTAAAATTTATGAAATACTTTTTTTCTTTACTGTTGATTTGCTTTCTTAACGCTTCGGTTTTCAGTCAGCAGTATTTGCTCCATCCTGCTATGCTGAGTGATAGCAGCATCCTCAAGTGCTACAATTTGGATACTAATTTTTATCAAAAAATAATTCCAACTCTATTGGATCATACTGCTTTTGTAGTTAATCAACAGCCTGTTAGTGGGTATGTAAACGGTAAATATTTTTTAACTACAAATAAAATTTCAACTGAGTATGATTTTATAATAAAAAAGGAAAATGAAGCAAAAAAAATAAGACCTATTCAACTCGTACGGCGTACGTTGAGCTTGGAAGATATCAGTGAAAAGATGTTGTCAAATATTGAGCCGGGTCTTAGTAAGAAAAAGCGAGCTGCCGTTTTGGAATTCAATCGCAAGAACATTCAAGCCAGCCAGACAGAAGGCCAGACTTTTCTACTGGGAGCTTCAAACGAACAGCAATTTTTTAAATGGGTAACTCAAACCACTCCCATGAGAGTGCACCCTACCTTCAGCAGTGAAGAGTGGCTAATATTGACGGAGGCTTCCGGTATTAAGGACGCTTCTCTTTTTGAGATAGCGGAAGCATTTCTGCCTAAAGACACACAACGGGTACTCATTCTTGGACATCCGGAAGTTTCGTTTTGGAATACTTTGCCAGAGTTCAGAATTACAATGCTGACAAAATGGCTTCCCAGGGAAAATAAGTGGAGAAAAGAGCGCATTGAAATGCTCCGGACTTTTGAAAGCCCGCAAGCTCAAAAACGCCTAAAAACAGCATCCTTTGACTTTAAGAAGCTCGATAGCCAGCTAGCCCAGGTAACGGCGCTTAACATACCCGACACTATTAAGATGAATCAAAACCGCCTTTTTGGACAGCTTCCTGGCACTCACCCTTATCGAAAGATCAATCAGCGCAGTCTTGAGCAGTGGCTGGATCTTCAGGGCGAAATGCTTGCTATTCATCTCCTTAAACGAGAATATTCCAGCTTTTTTTCTTTTTTTGAAACCTACGACAGACTTCAGAAACAGCTTATTCGATCCCCCAAAAAGACTTATTTGGATGCTTTAACCAGTCTGTATCAAAGCTATGATCAGGAATTGGAAAAGCAAATGCTTGGTTTATTACTCCATAACTACTTCAGTAGCATCTCCAAAAAATTTATTGCGGATGATATAGCCAGCCTTTACTTACAAGCCGACAAATCCATGCGTCAGTGGCCCGAGCAGGCCTTTTTGTTTTCCAATTTATCAGCTCCCTCTATCCTGTCAAAACTTCAGGGCCTTTCTCCAGAGCAAATCGAACAGACTATAGAAAGCGATTACCTCTACAGAATCTGGAAGGGACTGCAAGTTAGCGAATACCGGATAGCGCAAGTCCAAGAGACTGTGACTGCTGAAGTATCGCAGCAAAGAAATGCCTATCTGCAAGCCCTGCGCTTCAGCCAAAATGATACTTCGCTAATGCCAGATGCTGATGGCAGCCCCAGACTGGCCATTGGAAAGCTATATAAAAATAAAGCCAATGAATGGATAGTAGATAGCCGATTGTTACCGGGCTTTGGAGGCGGAGTTGTTTTTGATAAAAAAGGAAAGGAAGTAGGTATGCTATCAGCTATACCCTTCGAAGCTTACGAGTATTACCGGTCTGACAAGACCAGCCACTACCCTATTTATACATTTAATGAAATTCTGAAGACTTTTGACAGATAAATAAAAAACCGCCTTCTTCAAAGAAAAAGAAGAGGCGGCTTTATCCATACTTTCTAACAGTTAAGAAATAAAGTATTGGATTATATATAGCAATTACTTGTTTTTGTTGTCATCGACTTCTTCGTACTCCACATCAGTAACATCATCAGAATCGTTGTTATCCTTATCAGTATTGGCATTTTCACCACTGGCGTTAGAATCAGCTCCTGCATTGGCCTCTTGTGTTGCCTGGTACATTTCCTGGCTGGCATTTTGCCATGCTGTATTTAACTTCTGAGTGGCACCATCAATTTTTGCCAGGTCTTCTGACTTTTGTGCTTCTTTCAGCTCATTCAGTGCTGTTTCAATTTCACCTTTTTTGTCGGCAGGCAATTTATCACCGTATTCTTTCAACTGCTTCTCAGTTTGGAATACCAGTGTATCAGCAGCATTCAGCTTTTCAGCTCTTTCCTTTGCTTCGCGGTCTGCATCTGCATTAGCTTCCGCTTCTGCTTTCATCTTGGCAATTTCTTCCTTGGATAGTCCAGTAGATGCTTCTATACGAATATTCTGCTCTTTACCCGTACCCTTGTCTTTTGCGGATACATTCAGAATACCATCAGCGTCCATATCGAAAGTTACCTCAATTTGGGGTACACCACGTGGTGCCGGAGGAATACCATCTAGGATAAATTTACCTACTGTACGGTTATCTTTTGCCATTGGACGCTCTCCTTGCAAGATATGAATCTCAACGGATGGCTGATTGTCAGCAGCTGTTGAGTAAGTTTTTGTCTTCTTGGTCGGAATAGTAGAGTTAGAATCAATCACGACATCATACACCCCCCCCATGGTCTCAATACCCATTGATAATGGTGTTACGTCCAGAAGAAGTACATCCTGTACATCTCCACTTAGTACACCACCCTGGATAGAAGCACCGATTGCAACTACCTCATCAGGATTAACTCCCTTGTTTGGCTTTTTACCAAAAAAGTTCTCTACTGCCTTTTGTACACTTGGTATACGCGTAGAACCACCAACGAGGATAACCTCATCGATTTCACTTTTTTCCAAACCAGCATCTTTCAATGCCAAACGACAAGGCTCCAATGTACGCTCAATAAGTTCATCTGCCAGCTGCTCAAACTTTGAGCGTGACAGCTTCATTACAATGTGCTTTGGAATACCATCCACGGCAGTAATATATGGTAAGTTGATATCTGTCTCTGTAGAAGAAGACAACTCGATCTTAGCCTTTTCTGCTGCATCTTTTAGACGCTGAAGGGCTAATGGATCTTTACGCAGATCGATGTTTTCCTGCTCCTTGAATGTCTCGGCCAAATGATTGATAATTACGCGATCAAAGTCATCACCACCAAGGTGAGTATCACCATTAGTTGACTTTACCTCGAATGTCATCTCACCATCGATCTCGTATAATTCAAGGATAGAAATATCAAAAGTACCACCCCCCAAGTCAAATACGGCAATGGTCATATCTTTTGTGCGCTTATCCATACCATAGGCCAAAGCTGCTGCTGTTGGCTCATTGATAATACGACGAATCTTCAATCCGGCTACTTCACCGGCTTCTTTAGTCGCCTGCCGCTGGGAATCATTAAAGTAGGCAGGTACAGTTACTACTGCTTCTGTAACTTCATGCCCCAGAAAATCTTCAGCAGTCTTTTTCATCTTCTGAAGCACCATAGCTGAAATCTCTTGTGGTGCATATTGACGATCTTCAATATCTACTCTTACCGTATCATTTTCTCCTTTCACTACTTTGTAGGAAGCTCTATCCAATTCTCTGCTAGATTCTGAGTAACGTTGTCCCATAAAACGCTTGATAGAAGATATCGTACGCGTCGGGTTAGTAATGGCCTGACGCTTCGCAGGATCTCCAATCTTTCTTTCCCCATTATCCATAAAGGCAACGACAGAAGGCGTGGTACGTTTTCCCTCATCGTTTGGAATAACGACTGGCTCATTACCCTCCATTACTGCGACTACAGAGTTGGTTGTTCCTAAGTCAATCCCTATAATTTTACTCATATTGTTTATATATTTTCTTGATTTGATTTGATTGTCAATTTTCACTGATACAACATCAATAGATATGCCAAGCCTAAAAAAAGGGAGTATAAATGCCAAAACTGCTTCATTTTAGTCCGTAACCTGACAAGATATACGACAAGATGTCAGTAACAGAATAATCTTTAGGCTCTGTCCAATACCTGATTTGGATTTCCTGATTATTGATTATCTTTGGCTTTTCTATAAAAAAACCATACGAATGTCTGTCAATAAAGAGATCAAACGGATGACTACTCACGTCATTCAATCCATGAAGAACAATGGCGAGAAGATCACCATGCTGACTGCCTACGATTATTCTATGGCGCGTATATTGGACGAAGCCGGAGTGGATGTCATCCTGGTGGGCGACTCCGCCTCCAATGTTATGGCTGGCCATGAGACCACTCTACCCATTACACTGGATCAAATGATCTATCATGCGGCTTCGGTCATTAGAGCCGTAAAGAGAGCCCTAGTAGTCGTAGACCTTCCGTTTGGTTCTTACCAGGGTAATTCCAAGATCGCACTGGAATCCACAATAAGAATAATGAAAGAAGCCGGTGCCCATGCTGTGAAGTTGGAGGGGGGCTTTGAAATGGAAGAATCCATTCGCAGGATTTTATCAGCGGGAGTACCTGTGATGGGCCATTTGGGTCTGACCCCACAGTCGATCTATAAATTTGGGACTTACACGGTACGTGCCAAAAAAGATGCAGAGGCTGAAAAGCTACGGACTGACGCCCAATTATTACAAGAATTGGGCTGTTTTTCTATAGTTTTGGAAAAAATACCGGCTAGCCTGGGCAAAGAAGTTAGTGAGATGCTTCAGATTCCTACTATTGGTATTGGAGGAGGTCCGGACACAGATGGTCAGGTTTTGGTAACTCACGATATGCTGGGTATTACTAAAAGTTTCCAGCCGAGATTTTTGAGGAGATATTTAGAGTTATTTGATACAATAAAAGCTACGACAGAACAGTATATTAGTGATGTAAAATCTGGAGGATTCCCGAACGAAAAAGAGCAATATTAGATATGAGACGCTTTCTTATCACCACGGTTATTACTATTTTGTTGGTAGGAGTTGTTGGCACTTATTATGTATATCAAAGTTATTATCAGGGGAAGTTGACGGAAGCTCTTGATGATCCCTATATTTTGATTCCTACCGGAGCCGATTTTGAAGAGGTCCTGGAAAGGCTGGATGCTAAAGGGCTAATAGAGAGCAGAGCGGCATTTGAAAAAACGGCTGAGCTGATGAATTACAAGAAAGGTCCCATGCGCAGCGGTCGCTATAAGATTGAAGCTGGATGGACGCAGGTAGATCTTATCCGACATCTTAGGAATGGCCAGCAAGCCCCTGTAGATGTTATTATTAATAATGAAAGACTTTTAGAAGGGGTTGCCGGGAAGGTGGCCCAGTATATTGAGCCGGATTCACTGGCGCTTATCTCTGTTTTTTATGATGATAGTTATATTGAAAAATTAGGATTTAACAGACAGACCTTGATGTCTTTATTCATCCCCAATACTTATGAGTTGTATTGGAATACCAGTGCCAAAGGATTCGTAAAGCGTATGAAACGAGAACATAAGGCATATTGGAGTAAAAATAATCGCTTGAAAAAAGCCGAAAAACTAGGATTGACTCCCGAAGAAGTGTATACGCTGGCTTCTATCATTGAAAAGGAAACCCTACATAATAAGGAAAAGCCAAGGATGGCAGGTGTTTACCTCAATCGTCTGGATAAAGGAATGCTTTTGCAGGCCGATCCTACCGCTGTATTTGCCACCAGAGATTTTGAAACAACCCGGGTTACTAACAAGCATACGAAGTTCGATTCTCCCTACAATACGTACATGTACGCCGGCTTGCCTCCCGGCCCTATAGCGATGGCTTCAATTTCTAGTATCGATGCGGTACTCAATTACGAAAACCACAGCTACCTTTATTTTTGTGCCATTGGCGATGGCAGTGGGTATCACAATTTTGCCAAAACACTGGCCCAACACAACAGAAATGCCCAAACCTACCGGGCTAATCTCCGGAAAAGAGGAAAAAGATAGTGCCATCAGATGGGTTGGGTCCCGAATTTTCTACTTCAGAGAAAATTCGGGACCCAACCCATGCTCAGAATTATTTTTCTAACTCCAGTATTAACGTCTGCCGGGCTTCCAGACTAATTTCATCCAGATTGCTCAGCATTTGTCCCGAGATAATATTCCGGGCTTTTGTGTATCCTGCCAACTCTTCACGGAACCTTGCCGTATGAGCATTTTGAGCTTTTTCACTCATATTCATGATAACCATAACCTTCTCATCTTTACCTTCCCGGAAATAAGCATATATACCATTTTCGGGAATAAACTGCTTGAGCTTGCCATCGTGTAAAGCAGGTGTTTCCTTTCGGTAATTGGCCAATCTTTTGATGTATTCGAAAGCTTCCTGCTCTTGCTCATCCAGAAAATTAGTATTAAACTTATATACCAGATCATTTTCCCATCCACCGGGAAAATCCTTTCTGCCAGCTTCTCCAAAAGCTCCCCCAACACCAGAAAGCAATATTTCCGTTCCATAATAAAGCATGGGTATCCCCCTCGTGGTCATCAAAAAGGCTATACCAGATTTGAACTTTTCCATATCTCCTTCAACCAGAGAATAAAATCGCCCCAAATCGTGGTTATCCAAAAAGATAACATTGCGGTATGGCGCTTCGTACAAAAAGTCCTTAGCCACAGTATAGTAAACTTTCGTTATACCGCCCGTCCAGCCCTGAGGATTGTTCAGGGCGTCCAGAATAGCATAATAGATCTGAAAATCAGTAACGCCTGGAAGGTAAGAATTATAACCAGCTCTCAAATTATTATTCTGAGTAAACTGAGCCTGTATAGGACTTCCGTGTACCCAGGTCTCTCCAAAGAAAGAAAAATCAGGATATTCTTCCTGTAGCCGCTTTCCCAGTTCTGCCATAAATTCCTGATCAGCATAAGCATAGGTATCAATGCGAAAACCATCGAGGTCAGCATATTCTATCCACCAGATGCTATTTTGGATCAAATAAGTAGCTAGCAGTGGATGTCTTTGGTTCAGGTCTGGCATATGTATATCAAACCAGCCGTCGGTCATGATTGTCTTATCAACTTCAGCAGCGTAGGGATCCATAATAGTTGGAGCACGGTAGGAAGTTTTGGTGTAATCATCAAACTGATGAATCCAGTCTCTATCGGGTAAATCCTCAATAAACCAATGCTTATCACCAACGTGATTATAAACAACATCCTTGATCACCTGAATGCCTCTTTCATGGCAAAGCTCTACCAGCACTTTATATTGCTGATTATTTCCCATTCTCTTATCTACCTCATAGTGATTGGTAATGGCATAACCATGATACGACTCAAAAGGCTCGTCGTTTTCCAGTACCGGATTGAGCCAGAGCGCAGTAACCCCTAATTGTTCAATATAGTCCATATGCTCCATTACTCCCAGGATATCTCCACCGTGGCGGAATAAAGGTTTTTCTCTATTAATCCCCCACTGGTTCATGTCATCAAAACTGTCGTTATTATAATCGCCGTTGGCAAAGCGATCCGGCATGACCAGGTAGATCAGATCGGAAGCATCTATACCTTTCCTGGCTGCCGATCCTTCCTTCCTTTCTTTTAGTTCGTAATTGTACGCCAGGGCTTCTCCATCTTTCTCTACAATGATCTGAAAAGTACCAGGCTGAGCAGTGTTATCAATTTCTAGCTCCAAAAATAAATAGTTAGGGTTTTCTACCTGTTTTATATCTTTTAATAGTATACCCGGATAATTTATCGCTACCTCCCCTCCTTTAATCTCATCATCGTAGATCAGAATTTGTAGCTGCTTGCGCTTCATACCAACCCACCAAAAGGGCGGTTCCACTCTTGTTTTGGAAAAATTATCGCCCGCAGGAGCTATTTGCTCATATTCCGGCGCTTCAAAACCCAAAGGAAATTTCTGATCATGATCATCATCGTAAAGGCTGTCTGGATAAACCTGAGCCTGAAGTAAGTTAAAAATAGACACTAGTATAATGGTGAAATACAGTCTGCTTTGCATTTCCAATAAAATTTTAATGGTGGTAAATAAATACTTACAGGGCGGCTGCCTTATCATCCCTGTCGTTTACCAAAAAGGTAAACAAGGCCGCCAGAATGAATGATCCTCCTCCCAGTAGCATCGCATAAACAGCTTCTCCTTCAAATAGATTTTTCAGTAAAAAACCTAAAATGGAGGCCGCTACAATTTGAGGCAGTACAATAAAGAAATTGAATACGCCCATGTAATATCCCATTTTATCAGAAGGCAGAGAACCCGTCAAAATGGCATAAGGCATAGACAGAATACTCGCCCATGCAAAACCAATTCCTACCATAGAGACCAGCAACAGGTTGGGATCTTCTATAACGTATATCGACATGAGCCCCAATGCGCCTAAAACCAGACAGATGACGTGTGTCAGCTTTCTGCTGGTGTATTTTGCAAAAACGGGTAGCAAGAACGCTACAAGCGCAGCGATACCATTGTAAATAGCAAAACAAAAGCCTACCCAGTCGGCTCCCTCGTTGTAAATCGGAGAAGTTGGATCAGTAGATCTATATATATGACTAGTCACCGCCTGTACTGTATAAATCCACATTGAAAACAGGGCAAACCAGGAAAAGAATTGCACAACTGCAAGCTGCTTCATCGTCGCCGGCATGGTTTGCAAATCATTCATGATCGTGACAAATCCATTATCGTAATTTTTGTTCTTTTGAAGGTTCCCGGAAATTAAAAATAAGGCGCCAAAAATAATCAAGGCGACACCGAGTATAGCTACCTCGCCTTCCACCTGTACCACGCCAAGCAACCAGTAAGTCGATGCTGATCCCAGTATCAGTGTGATACCTCCGAGTCGCATCTGCTTCTTTCCATTGGCCTGGTATTGTTCATCAGTTTGAAAAGCCACCTTGAATTCTTCTTTTTCTTCGCTATCGTCAAAAGAGGCTAATTCTTCTGGTGAATACTCTTTAGAGTAAAGCACAGTCCAAAGTACGGCAAAGAAAAATACTGCAGCCCCAATATAAAAGGACCATTTTACAGAATTGGGAATGACGCCCTCTGCCGCTACGTTACTTACCCCAAGCCAATTTGTAAACATCCAGGGCAGTGCAGAAGCCACTACGGCACCTATTCCAATAAAGAAACTCTGCATGGCAAAGCCCGTAGTTCGCTGTTCCGGCGGTAGGTTATCTCCTACAAAAGCACGGAAGGGTTCCATCGAAACATTGATAGAGGTATCCATGATCCAGAGGCCCGCAACTGCCATCCATAGTACAGGAGAATTAGGCATAAAAATCAGTGCAATGGAGGCAAAGATAGCTCCAATAAGAAAATAGGGTCTTCTTCTCCCTAATGTGGGATGCCAGGTACGATCACTAAAGTAACCTATAATGGGCTGTACGATTAATCCTGTAAGTGGCGCGGCCAGCCACAAAATGGCAATATCTTCAATACTTGCTCCCAAGGTCTCAAAAATACGACTTACATTGGCATTTTGCAGGGCAAAGCCGAACTGAATACCCAGAAAGCCAAAACTCATATTCCAGATATCCCAGAAGGATAACTTAGGCTTTGAACGGATTGGTTTTGTTGTACCGCCTAGTGTTTTGGTTGTTTTTGTCTGATCCATAGTTAGTTGGTGTTTTAGATTGAACGCAGGTTTGGCTTTTTTAATTCAGGTTGTGATGTAGGCCAAGAATTAGAGAAAAGTCCGAAGCAGGTTTATGAACGCCTGGACGGCCTCTGGTATAAGTTCTTTTTTCTTCTTCAACTATAGCTACAACTGCTTGAATTAATTTACACAAGTAAGTGAAAAAACCTGATTTTTAAAAATCATATTTGGTAAGCCAAGCTACTTACATTAATTAAATACGGGGTTGTCAACAGGCTTTTAGTCTCGACTTGTGCAGGCTAAAAAGACGTTACATTTAAAAAAAATGACTTTGTTCAGAAATTAATTCCAATTGCCCGGACTTAATTTTGATGATTTTTACTATTAATATTATATTTTTGAAAATCTTCTAGTCAAAGATGGGTACTTTCAACTATAAAATCACACTAAATGGCAGACAAAAAATTAACTGATGCTGAGATCATCAAAGCCATAATTAAAGGTGGACTTGCTCGAAAAAAAGTGTTGGAGAGTTTTTTTAAGCGCGAAAAACTCAAAAAAACCGTAATCAAGCAAGTCTCCGGTATGGAAGGTTCAGCCAACGATGCTGATGATGTTTTTCAGGAGGCGATGATCATTTTTGACCGAAACATTCGGGCTAAAAAGTTCAAAGAAAAAAGTAGCCTGGAAACTTACTTTGTGAGTATTGCTAAATGGTATTGGCTTTCTCAGCGAAGAAAATCAGGTAGAGAGACGGAATTAAATCCGAATACACATGATTCAGAGCTGGAGAGCCACGAAAGCAACATGTTCAAGAAAGACCGGCGTCAACTTCTCAATCAGGCCCTCGAACAATTGGGAAAACGTTGTCAGTTGATTCTTACACTGTGGGGCGAAAATTTCAGTATGAAAGAAATTGCCACTCAGGCTGATTTAATGAAGGATAACAACCCTGACGAAGTACGTGCTAAAAAAGAAGCGTACCGATGTAGAAAACGGTTGCGTGACTTCGTTCAGAGTCAACCTAAGCTACTAGAATCCCTAAGCGCGCTGCGTTAACTATTCAAAATTAGACAAACATGGAAAACGATTCACTTTTCGAAAAAATTGAGGGGTATTTAAAGGATAAACTGCCAGAAGCTGAAAAAAAAGCTTTTGAAGCTGAAATTCAATCTAATGGGCAACTGGCTACACAAGTGGAGCTGCAGCGCTTTGAACTCGATGCGATAGAACTTCTCATAGAAGAGGATCTCAGAAAAGATATGGTAGCCTGGAAGGATGGCCCCGCCACTGATACCTCAAAAGGCAAGACCGAGCCAGCTTCAAATGGTCGTTCTGCTAACCCATTGCGATGGATGTTTCCTTTGGTGATTCTCGGTGGTATTGCCTTTGCGCTCTACTTTTTCAGTCCTTTTAACCCAGGAGATCCTGATGAGCCAGTAGCTGCAGAACAACGGCCTGATAACCAAGAGCTTCCTGCTGTAGAAGCACCACAAGAAACGCCACCAGATCCAGATCCTACAGATCCAGATCGCCCAGTTGCAGAAAATACAGAAACAGCTCCCGAGGAGGAAGAAATTCCTACCCCTGAACCAGCACCTGAAAAAGCAAAAGAACAGCTAGAGACAGCACCAAAAATAAACAATGCACCAGTAGTGGCTTCGAGCAGTAACTACCTGGAGCTGGCTACACAAGCTTTTAAAGACAGTTACTTACAATCTGTTCCCTCTGATGCTTCCGAGCAACTAAAAGTAGTAAATGCTGCCTATACAAAAGGCAAATATGAAGCAACAGTAGAGATTGTACAAACCACCTTTGCCGGATCTGAAATTGAATACGTCAATGCACTTGAATATTCTTCGGCCGCTCATTTCAGGCTTAAACAATTTGAACAGGTAGAACAAATCAATACAACTATACTTCAATTAGGTACTGCAAAATACCGGGAACGGGCGGAGTACAACCTATTGCTAGCTCTGGTCGCTCAGGAGAAAACAATGTCTGTTGATTTTGCTAAACTATTGAATAAAATCACTTCTGATACAGATCATTTTGGACATGCATCTGCTAAAAAACTCAAAAGCGAGGGACGCTTGTAAAACAAAATAATCCGGTACCAATAATCGAAAGATAAATTTCTAAAAAACAATCCCGAATTTTCTGTCCACCTGAAAATTCGGGATGTTTTTTCTAACCCTTTTTTAAAATTTGCTATGCTTTTGAAAGCACGACATACCCCCAGGGATTGAGCGTCGTTTCCATATCTTCACTTACCGTTACGGTACTATTGCCGAAAATATTGGCGTATTCTCCGCTAAGATTCGTGGTATTAACTTTGGCTGACTGGTTTTGGCCGGAAAGATTTACTACTACAATAACCGATTCGCCGTTCTTTTCTCTCTTAAAGGCAAAAACATTTTGATTATCTGTTGACAGGCGAACGGGTTCTCCACCGAATGCTCCATTCCACAGGGCTTCATTTTTATGTTTTAGCTCTAGAAGTTGGGCATAGAAAGCTTCTTTTTCAAAATTACCCCACGCTATGGAATCTTTCGTAAAAAATTCCAGACGCTTATCCATTGCTGCTTCCTGACCGCTGTAAATCAGCGGCATACCATCGTAAATAAAAGCCATAATAGCCATGGCATCAGCGGCTTCCCCCATTCTTTCGTAGATAGTTCCATTCCAGGAATTCTCGTCGTGGTTAGTAATAAACTGCATGTGGTATCCCTTGTTGAAACGTGCCCGATCGTTGTCATACCAAGCTTGGATATGGTCAGCACCTTTTTTTCCTTCGGCTATTTCGTTCAGCAAATTATGAAAAGACCAACCATAAGACATATCGAATAAGCCATCTGTATTTCGGTGTTCGGGCACTTCGGCCTCTGCCAACATGAACAGATTGGGCTCTGCTTCTCGTAGCTGAGGAATGGCCTGCTCCCAGAAATCTAAAGGCACATTTCCGGCTACATCGCAGCGAAAGCCATCCACATTGACATCAGTCAACCAGAATTTCATATCGGCGATCATAGCTTTCCGCATGTCCTGATTATCGTAATTAAGGTCGGCTACATCCGTCCAATCTGTCCCTTCCGGTGCATCTATAATTTCTCCATTTTCATCAAGAGTATACCACTCTTTATTTTCTTCAATCCACCTGTGGTCCCAGCCGGTGTGGTTAGGTACCCAATCCAGCAGCACCTTCATCCCTTTACTGTGTGCCTGATCCACTACTGCCTGGAATTCTTCCATAGTACCGAAATTGGGATTGATAGCCGTATAATCCGAAATAGCATAATAACTACCCAACGCCCCTTTTCTTCTTTTTTCACTAATCGGATAGATCGGCATAAACCACAAAATATCTACCCCCATCTTCTGTAAGCGAGGTAAATGCTCAGCAAATGCATTAAACGTACCCTCTGGCGTATACTGCCGGATGTTTACTTCGTAAATATTAGCATTCTTGGCCCAATCAGACCCTTCCTCCATGACAGGAGCTTCTGACGGAGTTTCGATAGTGGGTTCTTGTGGCTCTGCCGCCGGATTACAAGCCCAAATAAAAGGTACAAGCAACAATAGGCTTGTTTTAGTGATTTTGGTTGTCATAAGTTTATAGTTTAAGTCTCATACATGATTAAGCCGCAATAATCCCAAAGCTTTACCCGGAAGTTAATCTCTGGTGAATCCAAATTGCTCTCTGGTAGGAATACTGTACAGCCTGGTTACTTTAGCAAAATTATTATTCAAGCCAAAGCGTTTGGTACCTACCCAAGACCAATTATCCTGTTCAGCACTTAAGCCCTGGAGCTCCCATTCCATATCCTGGGAATCATCCCGATTGTCCAGTAAAAGAATATTTCCGTACTCGCTTCCTTGTCTCAAAAACCAGGAGCCACCAGCCCATTCTTCAGACCACCTGCCATTTTCATAGGTGCCATCTTCATAAAATCTGAACCACTTGCCCATATTGGCGTATGACTTGGCACTGTCAACGGGAGAAATCAAATAATACTCAAACATCCACACGTCTTTTCCATTGCCAAAGCTACTAGTCAGAGCAGTAACCTCCCTTGTAAATTTGGACTTGTCAGGTGGTACAGGAGCCGCTGCTGATCCGGTGTATTGACGGGTATTTTCATTTTTTCCTTTTCCAACTTCATCATTACCACAAGATAAGATCACAAACGGTAAGAGTAAGACTAGTAACTTTTTCATAATTCAAATTTTGCTTTAGGAATGAGTCAATAATAAAAACAAAGAAAAATATTTTTTTTCGTTACCTGTCAATAAACCTTTGATTTTTAGTAAAGTCAAATGCTCAAACCAAATGATAAAGGGAATGTATACGAAACGGATGCTTTTAGCCCTCAGATGGAGTCACCTGAGGGCATTTATTTTGGCACTTCTTTATCAAAACATTACTGAAAAGTGTGGATACTATTATAGTAGGCTATTTATTCTCGCTCTAATCTTGATAACTTTCCATTTAAATTACCCCCAACTCTTTACCTACTCTTGTAAAAGCATCTACAGCAGCTTCCAAATGCACTTGTTCGTGAGCGGCAGATAGCTGAACGCGAATTCTGGCCTTACCTTTCGGTACTACAGGGTAGAAGAACCCAATAACATAAATGCCTTCTTCCAGTAGTCGACGGGCAAATTCCTGAGATAATTTAGCATCATAAAGCATTACAGGAACGATAGGCGTCTCACCGGGAATAATATCGAAGCCAGCTTTATTCATGGCTGCACGGAAATATTTGGTATTATTCTCCAGCTTATCTCTCAACTCAGTAGTGGCGCTTAGAATATCCAGCACTTTGATAGATGCCCCTACAATCGCCGGAGCTAAGGTATTGGAGAACAGATACGGTCTGGAACGCTGACGTAGCATGTCGACGATTTCCTTTTTTGCTGCCGTAAACCCGCCGGATGCACCACCGAGTGCTTTTCCATAAGTTCCCGTGATAATATCAACTCGATTCATTACACCGCAGTGCTCTGCAGTACCGCGACCGGTTTTTCCAATAAATCCTGTGGCGTGACAATCATCTACCATTACCATAGCGTCATACTTGTCTGCCAGGTCACAGATTTTGTCTAATTGCGCGATAGTACCATCCATTGAAAAGACGCCATCGGTGGCAATTAGCCGTCTGCGAGCAGACTGTGCCTCCTTAAGCTTTTCTTCCAAATCTTCCATATTGTTGGAAAGATAGCGGAATCGCTGAGCCTTACAAAGACGGATTCCATCAATAATAGAAGCATGATTTAATTGATCAGAAATGATGGCATCTTCTTTCCCGAGGATAGGCTCAAATAACCCTCCGTTAGCATCAAAAGCAGCAGCGTAAAGTATGGCATCTTCCATACCCAAAAATTCGGCTGTCTTTTGCTCCAGTTCTTTGTGGATATCCTGCGTACCACAAATAAAACGAACCGACGATAAACCAAAGCCGTGGGTATCAATGGCTTCCTTTGCTGCCTCCAGAACTACTGGATGAGAAGATAGGCCCAGATAATTGTTGGCGCAAAAGTTGAGTACTTCTTTACCTTCCGTTGTTTGGATACTCGCGCCCTGAGGCGTAATGATTATCCGCTCTTCTTTATACAAACCCGCATCTTTGATCTCTGCGATTTCTTTCTCTAATACTGGTTCTACGTTATTATACATTTATTAATAAGTTTATTGGTTTTAAAACAAAAAACTATGCCTTCACCGCGGAGTACCTCCCGGATAAATTTCGAATCATATCTTTGGTCATCGACTTAAGATCATATTCTTCCTTCCAGCCCCAGTCTTTCCGAGCTGCTAAATCATCGATAGTCGAAGTCCAAGAGTTGGCAATATCTTGGCGAAAATCAGGTGAATAACTAATCTCAAACTCAGGAATAGATAACTTAATTTCCTCGTATAGCTCTGCTGGCGTCAGACTAAATCCAGCCAAATTGTAGCTTGTTCTTACCGTAATATGAGCAGTATCAGCTTCCATTAGTTCGATAGTAGCGCGAATGGCATCTGGGATATACATCATAGGCAAACGCGTTTCTTCACTCAAAAAGCATTTATACCGACCTTCCTTAAGCGCTTCGTGGAAAATTTCTACCGCATAATCTGTAGTACCACCGCCGGGCAGGGACTGATGGGAAATAATCCCCGGATAGCGTAATGAGCGAACATCAACGCCGTATTTTTGATGATAATATTTTGCCCAGTATTCTCCTGCTACTTTACTTATGCCGTAGACCGTTTCAGGAGAGGTACTAAGAAATTGAGGCGTATCAAACTTGGGCGATTCTGAACCAAAAACAGCAATAGAACTCGGGAAGAAAACCTTGAATCCATACTCTTTTGCCAATTCCAAAACGTTGAATAACCCTTGCATATTTACAGACCAAGCACGTACAGGGTTTTGTTCGCCCTTTGCTGATAATATGGCCGCCAGATGATAAACCTGTGTGATTTGGTACTTCCGGATAAGTGATTCCAAATGATCTTTATCCAAAACATCTAATACTTCATAAAAGTCGTCAGGATGCCCGTTGGGTTGTACCAAATCAGTGGCGATGACTTTATCAGCGCCATACCGCTGCCGAAGTGTCTGTGTCAATACCGTACCAATTTGTCCTTTGGCACCTGTGAGGAGCAATTTTTCTGTACCCATAAATTTAATATTGGTTAAGGCAAAATATTCAGACCCACTTTTGATGAATCCATTAGGCGAAAAATCAATCATTTTTTCTTATTGCCCACTTTCCTATCAAAAATAGCCCGACAGAGGAATTCCTCTATTTTAGTATATAATCATTTTTATCTATTCAACAAAAATAAACAATTATCGGGTTCGCAAATGTGACAATAGTTGATGAAGTGTCAAACTCCAGGTGGTTATTCCAGTGGAAAATTAGGAAGTTGAGAAAGTAATGTACCCTTTTTATTCTCTTTGGGCATTTGATAGACGTAAGTTTCCAGGCCATTACTGATAGCCAGATAAGGCACTGAGAACTTGAGATTATAGATTTGTACCTGTGTAAAAGTTTCCGCCGTTATTTTGACATGCGGCGCTTTGCATTCTATCAGCATAAATGGCTCCAGGCCCATAGTATAAATCAAAATATCAAAGCGCTTAAAATTTTCATTGACGTCAAATCCTCTCTCCAGAGATATCCTGTTTTTGTTATACTTTTTATGGTGAATGAGATAGATAATGAGGAGCTGCCGAACTATTTCCTCTGGTTGTAGTACAATCCATTTCTTTCTGATTGGATCAAAGAGGTACGTTTGTTCCTGCTCTTTTTTCACCTTCAACTCATTCTTCCAACTCAGTAAATCCAAGTCCAGGCTGTAATTATTCAACACCCCTCAGTATTTTTTTAGTTATGCTCAGGCCACTCTTTTTATTTTCTGTTACCCTCAGCAGCAAAATATTGGCTCTGGGGGGGAGCTCCTCAATACGATGTTCTTTTACGTTTAAATTAGCTGAATATAACAGTTTTCCATCCAATTCAAAAACCTCTATCACCCAGCTAGAAGTATACGGCAATTCAATATTGATGATATTATCTGTGGGATTGGGGAAAATCTTAATAGCAGCCGCGTTAAGATTGTTGGTACCTACCAGCTGATAAGCTTCAAATTGATCTCTTAGTACGGCGATCGGTTCTACTCTAAAGGGAGTAGAATTCACCTGTAAATCAAGAGAAAGGGCAAACTCAGGATCATCCGGCCGGGCAACTCTCAAAAAAGCCGACCGGGAAGAAACACCTTCCGAAAAACAGCGAGAATCAGCTCCGGCTACTTGCACAGCTTCCATGGCTCCCATGAGCTTTTCTGAAAGGCTGCCTTGTGTTTGCTGAAAGCCCGTTTCCATATTTTCCAGGATAGCATTATTCAACAAAATATTACCCTGAATAGCGTAAGTATCGCCTACGATATGCCCTTTGAAGTTAAAAGCATCCCGACCAGTAAAAGCTGCAGCCTCTGCCTGCCCATTTCGGTCGAGCATGGCCACCCCGTACTGACGTACATTAGGAATTCCCCTTGCATCGTTGCTGATCAGCCAATTCATAATATCGTTAGGGTGCTGTCCCTGGCTCAAAAGCCTTCTGGCATTCCTCTTATTAGCATTATCAAGCAAGGCCTGGGTATGTATGGCTCCCACCCCGGGGATGACATCACTAATGACTACTGCCGCTAATCCTTCTCTTATTTCATCCAGACAGGTTGCGCCGGCACTTCCGACTTCTCCGGTTATTGTGTCTACGGCCACGATAGAAAACGTGTGTTGTGCTGTGGACCTACTCCCACACAACAGCACCAACAGGCATAGTATAACTCTCCTCATAATTTTGTTGTTAAGGCTTGATTCTAGACTTGTTTTGCAACCGTAGAATAGTGGCAAAAAAAAACCATTTTAACCTATTTAACACTTGCGAAACAAGTCTTTGATTTAATTGGCATAATTAACAACTCATAAAAGGTAATGTGGTTATAAAATATCAAAAAAATCCCTTCATTCGAAATTTCAACAAAGATTCCGAACGAAGGGAAATGTAAACGTATTGGCTCAATTAAAGCCCTTGAAAAGATTAACCGACTCCAGTTTTGGTTATTTGACGATTACCTTTCTGCTAAGTACTCCTTGCGAAGATTGTAGCGTTAGAAAATAAAGCCCGGGAGCTGGTAAATCAGCTTTAGAGATATAGAAGTGCTGAATACCACCAGATAGGCGGCCGTCAAAGACATTGTTGGTCCATTGCCCGGTAGCGGAATATAAGTTCAATTGTGCCCGATCAAGAGTTGTATTCAGATCTATTGTGATAGTCGACTGCCCTTCTACCACGGTAGGAGCTACTTTAAAAGCGGACACCCTATTGTCGAGCTGATTAACAGAGGTGGTGGTATTTTGAGTAAAAAATATATCACTGGCATTAGAGTTAACGTAATTATATCTGTCATTTTGCCATCTCCAGATAGCGACCATGACTTCTTTACCTTCCATTGTTTCACCATCTTCCAGTTCATACTCCAAATCCATGTAAATATCTTCGTCCGGACCGGCATTACCATTGAATAATTCCATGCCGAAGGGAGATTCCGTTAAGGCTTTTCTGATCACCTGCTTGTGTGTAGCACTATTCCCCTGGCTCTGCTGGAAGGCTATCACTTCTTTTTCGATCAACCAAACTGAGAGAAAATACTGTCCGGAGAGTTCTCTGAGGAATTTGGTCCGCGTATTAATTCTTAGCGGACCACTACCGTCTTCATTCAGGTATAATTCCAAACCAGTTTGTACATCGGGGGTTTGGGCTTCTATAGCAAAGACTTCACTCTCGATATTGTTGTACAGATCAGAACTTCCACCAGATATTTTCTTTTCATTAACAAAAAATTCTGGCTGATAAATAACCCCATCCATGTTTTCAAGAAACGCGGCAGCGGCATCAGAGTAGAGGTCGCTGCTTCTTGAGCGATGTGCAGACAAGGGAATGGCATTGTCTCCTAAGTTGTTTACCACCTGTGTAAAGACATCCCAGGCTGTACGACCACAGTTGGTGCACCAGGTGGCCGTGTGTTTAGTAACAATGGCACGCTGTATCTGAGGCACTTCAATATCTTGTGCCTGTGCCATCAGTGTAAAAATTGCAAAAATCAGTGTAAAAATTTGACCTTTCATATGTGTTTTATTGAGTGATTTAGTGATACGGCATTGCATAGAGTACTATTTCGCAGTCTAAGAGCATGTTTGGATCTTACCCTTTGGCCTGCAAGTACATTTAGAATAGTGCTAATTTCAGCTTTATTTTCATCATCCCAAATGTGTTTTCGGCATCAAAAGCAAATTCCAAAAACGCTCTAAGAGGCAATTCACAAATACCTTCTAAATAAGTCGGCAAAAGCATCAGGGGCAAATTTACACTTCCTCGAATTGGAAAAGCCAGTATGCATGGGTTTTTTCGGTAATCTTATATCGTTCATCCAACCGATACCCAATGATCCAGCAGATTTCACCATTGCCATTTTCCATAATCCATATCTCTTCTTTTTCTGCTCTGCTCAGCTTAAGGTCTGTAAAAAAATCTTGTACTTTTTTGGTCTTCCCGTTCATTCCGAGGGGACAGAATGTATCGCCGGCTTGCCAGTGCCTCAATTTCAGGGGGAAATGCAGTAGGTCAGCATCCATAAAGGCCTTGTAAGAATTGTTAATAAATGAAGCGGGCCGCCCGAGATATCTGTTGCCAGACAAAGCGGACACCCCTACTTTTTTGGTTTGCATCTCAGATGTAAACCATAAGACTTCATTTATATTCTGACTATCCCTACGTATTTGCAAAAGAAAAGTTGCCCTATCCAAAAGTAATTCATGAGTTGAACTGTAATAATAAGCTCCGGGAGGCTGATTCCTTCTACTCCAAATTTGAGCTACCTGATCAGAATTGAAATGGTAATCTTTGAGCAATTCATAGAGAATCGTCTGGGGAGCCGGGAATTGCTCCAGTTGTTTGATATCAATGTGCAATTTATTGTTGTGGTTTTGGGAAATAACAGGCTTGATCTGAGCTATTGCCCAGCTCATGAGCTGCACTGCCTCATCAATATGCTTAAAGTTCTTTTTCAGCGTATCTTCCAAGCCGAGATTGATTTCCCGAAATACGGGGATAATATGATGCCGTATTTTATTTCTGGCGTATTTATCCTCTGCATTTGAGGCATCTTCCCGAAATGGAATGGCCGATTTTTTTTGAATCTCTTCCAGTTCCCGACGGGTCATATCGAGCAGGGGTCTAATAATTTTCCCGTTTTCTAAAGGAATGCCGCTGAGTCCTCTGATGCCGGTTCCTTTGGCGAAATTATAAAGTGCCGTTTCTATAGAATCATTAAGATGATGAGCAGTAGCAATCCACTCATAGCCGTTTTCTTTCCTGACCCTTTCCAACCATTCGTACCTTAGATTTCTGGCTACTAGCTGAATAGATTGCTTCCTGGCTTTAGCTACTGCCTCTGTATCAAAAGGAGTTGTAAAGCAGGGAATGTTATTTTTTTTACAAAATCCCTGCACAAATAGCTCATCCTCATCGGATGCTTTCCCCCTGAGTTTAAAATTACAGTGAGCCACAGCAAAGGCCCTGCCGATCTCCAGGTACAGATGCGCCATCACCATAGAGTCCAGGCCTCCGCTGACGGCCAGTAAGGTAGGTTCTTGACGGTATTTCATCACAACGGAATTCATAAGTAATCAGCTTCTGGCATCAGCCGAAATGGATTGTGGTTTCCAATCTACTACCAGCATATCTTTTACCACCATCTGAACAGTTTTGCCAGTAATCGATTCCAACAGTAAGATCTTGCCCTGTTTCAGGTTATTGAGTACTTCCGGCTGATAATACCTTACTGATATCAACTGCAAATTCCTGTCTATCATTACTTTAAAATCCTTTTCTATCATTTTGGCAAACCGATCTACCCTATCGTCAATATCGTTTACACAAACACTAAAGCTGATGGCTGTATTTTGCATTAAGTTGACCTGCAACCGCAATTCAGCGATAATATTAAATAAATAGCTGATATGGTGCTCAGCAACAAAGGAGAAATCCCTAGTGGAAATTTGTAACGCCGCCTGATCCGTTTCCACTGCTACCATTGGCGGATAAGTGTCTTCTACCTCGTTAGAGATCAGCGTTCCGGTACCCTCTGGCTCTATAAATGACCTGACAAACAATGGAATGCTTTTATTCTGCAGCGGTTTTATGGTTTTGGGGTGAATCACCTTTGCCCCGTAATAAGTCATTTCGATGGCCTCTTTGTAAGACAAGCGATCCAGCTTGGTTACATTGTTGAATAGCCGCGGATCAGCAGTGAGTACGCCAGGTACATCTTTCCAAATAGTCATACTTTCCGCGTCCAGACAAAAGGAAAAAATGGCCGCAGTATAATCTGACCCTTCTCTACCCAGCGTGGTGGTTTGTCCTTCTTTGGTACTTCCAATGAATCCCTGAGTCAGCACAAAACTGCTATCATTTATTAATGGGTGAACTTTTTCGGTACAATTTCTTGAAGTTTCTTCCCATTTTACCCACCCTTCCCTGTAGATATTATCGGTAATGATCACCTCACGGGCATCTACTCGCTGGGTTGGCAAATCGATCAGATTCAAGTAATGAGATACAATTACGGAAGCGGCTAATTCTCCCAGGCCGATAATCTGATCGTATACAAAATCATAGTTATCGTGGGGCGGTTCTTGCAGCCTGGCCTGAAATTGGTTAAAAAGGTCTTTCAAGTCAATAAAAACCTGATGATCTTCCGGGAATAGAATATCCAAAATATCCAGATGCTGTTTGTAAATATTGTACAAAATCGCCTGAGGGTTACCTGATTTTTCGTAATAAACTTTAATTACTTTTTCCATGGCGTTGGTTGTCTTACCCATGGCAGAAACGACTACCAAAATCTTCTGGCCCTTGTAAGCACTCAAAATCTTCCCTACATTCTTTACTGCCCGGGCATCCTTCAGGGAAGAGCCTCCAAATTTGAATACACTGATCTGTTTCGTCATTTTTTATTGTTAAAATTTTTATCTGATTCCATACAAGTTTATCCAGTAAGTTTTTCTATTTTTTCTTTTTAATCTTTTGAAACAAGTCTTATCCCTAAAATTGAATCATAAAGTATGAAAAAACTGATAACTAAAAGAACTCTTTTTGTTGGATTGCTGCTTGGCAGCTTTTTTCTAGGTGCTTTCACCAGTAAATGGATTGATGCACCTTTCACAAAAGCCGATATACAAAGCGCTGCCAAAATCATAGGCCTAGAAATGACAGACCAGGAATTGGAGCAGATGACCCGCAACCTGGAAAGGAACCTAGCCACCTACCAATCTTATCGCGAGGAGCCCATCGATAACTCAGTCGTTCCGGCCATGCAATTTAATCCTATACCGCCCAATTTTCAATTTGAGGAGCAGCAAAAAAAAGTGAGGTTTAGGGAAGTGAAGGTAGCACTTCCGGATGATAAAGAAGACCTTGCTTTTTATACCGTAAGGCAGCTTGCTGAATTGATCAAGACTCAGCAGATCAGCTCGGTGGAACTCACCCGTTTTTTTCTGGAACGGCTAAAAACCTATGACCAGCAATTAGAATGCGTAATTACGCTCACTGAAGAGCGAGCCATCAAACGGGCCCGGCAGGCCGACCGTGAAATAAAGGCCGGCAATTACAAGGGGCTATTACACGGTATTCCTTACGGTGCCAAAGACCTTTTGGCGGTTGCCGGTTATAAGACCACTTGGGGAGCTATGCCCTACAAAGAACAAACCCTGGATTATGATGCGACGGTTATCCAAAAACTGGACGAGGCGGGTGCTGTACTTGTAGCCAAACTCACGCTTGGCGCCCTGGCTATGGGGGATGTCTGGTATGGCGGCAAAACCCGCAACCCCTGGAATACGGAGCAGGGGTCCAGTGGTTCTTCTGCCGGGTCAGCATCAGCAGTAGCAGCGGGATTACTGCCCTTTGCTTTGGGCACAGAGACACTGGGGTCTATCGTTTCCCCCTCTACCCGCTGCGGTACTACCGGCCTACGCCCTACTTATGGCCGAGTGAGCAGGTATGGTGCGATGGCTCTGGTTTGGTCAATGGATAAGATTGGCCCGATTTGCAGGTCCGCTGAGGATTGTGCCATTGTTTTTGAGGCTATTCATGGCCCTGATGAAAAGGATCCTATGCTTTTTGATGTACCATTTAATTACAATGCCAAAAACAAGGCGCAGACCATCAAAGTAGGCTACCTGAAAAGTGATTTTGAAAGAGATTATGCCTTCAAAGCTCAGGACAGCGCCGCTCTCCTAAAATTCAAAGAACTGGGCTTTGAACTCGTACCCGTTGAATTGCCCGATGCCCCCAACATAAGGATTATTCTGGGAGCAGAATCAGCTGCCGCTTTCGATGACCTGACCATTAGCGGAGGAGATGATCTATTAGTGAGGCAAAATAGTGGGGCCTGGCCCAACTCTTTTCGAGCAGCTCGTTTCATTCCCGCTGTTGAGTACATTCAAGCAAACCGCAAACGTACGCAACTGGTACAGGAAATGGATAAGGTGTTTCAGGAAGTAGATGTGTATATCAATCCTTCCTGGGCTAGCGCCAGCCTAGGAATTACTAATTTTACAGGCCATCCATGTATAGTGATGCCCAATGGTTTTAATGATGGTACGCCTACTAGCATCACCATTACCGGAAAACTATTTGGAGAAGCCGAGCTGGTGCAAGTGGCTCAGGCCTTTCAGGATGCTACAGACTGGGAAGATGAGCACCCGAAGCTTGAAAAATAAAATCGTAATTAGCATTAAGTAGACTTGTGAGCCCTTCTAATTACTGCTATTTACCAAAACTAAAATTTCGATACCATAATTTTCACATCATCGCTGTACCAGTCCAAAAGCAGACCGTAGTGTTGTAATTGCTTTGTTAGATCTGTTTTATCTTCGTATGTAAGCTCAAAATCGTATTGTCCCTTAAGATTGGTCAAATCTGCTACCGGAATATTTATATCGTAAGCGATCAGACTGGCCAATTCTGCTAGTGTCACCTGACTGATTTGTACCTTTTTGATGCCCTTATCTTCAGAAAAATGGTACTTATTTTCCTCATCGGAATGCTGTACTTTTTCCAGTAAACTCTTATCATTTAGCTTTAGCACTAGCAGGGGCTGATTATCAAGCGGTTCCATAGCAAAACGTACATAGTGCTGTAATTTAGTCAGCATTAGTTCCTTAGCACGCTTCTCACCTATGGTATTAGATGAAAAAAGCACATCAAAATACAGATCTTTTTCAAAACCATTAAACAACATATCAGAGGGTTCCACAGCCAGGAGGAAGGACAATAAATCCTTTAATGCAATGGCATTCATTTCGATTTTTACGCCTGACTGTACAGGAGCTACCTCAAAAGTTTTTGAAGTATTCGGAGAAGTCTCTGACAATTCCAGCTCAAATTCTTTACCCTCTTCAATGTGAAAAGCAAAAGATTCCGGAAAATGAAAAATATTACCTTCTTGATCTTCCGCAACAATCTTATCAAGGTAAACACTGAACCCTTTTCCCAGACGGAATAGTCTCTTAACTACCTCCGGATGGTTTAAATCAGACGTAATAATGCATTCTGGTTTGGTTTCTGTACTTGCTATAACAACGTGTCCCCCTTTGATCTCCAACTCTTTCCCATCAATAATAAGCTGATAATCTTTCTGGATATTCTTTCGGAAAAATGGATACGTATAGTTCTCGCTGTTTAACCTGGATTCCATCTTGCCCCATTTCATCACAATCTGTCGGGGCGCATAATCAACGTATTCCGGCAAGGTCAACAGATCATAGGGATTGTCTACCAATAAAGTCTTGGCAATATCCTTACTGGTAAATAAATCCACTCGCCACATCCGCCGCCGGGTTGAAAAATTAGGTACATGCAGAATCTTGTAAGCCGAATTGCCTCTGTAAAGATCCAGTACATGCTTAGTAGATTCCTGTGTGGTATCTAACCTAAGGATAGCTGGTCTGTCTTCTTTTTGTATTAATTGAAAACCAAAAACCTGCGAGAAATAGTTAGAGCGAACTTTCATAACAGGCTTATAATCTGCAAACGGATCGTCAATATTTAGGGAGACATAAAAATCCATACTATCAATCGGAGTAAACATACGCATCTGTATGCCGTTACCCATGCCTACCTTTTGCTGAATTTCCCGGATTACCTTCGGCCCCAGACGCCTTCCCACCAAATCCGGATAGGGTTGCCAAAATCTGGGAAGCCCGGCTTCAAAGCTTTGCCGATGAATATTGATAATTTCAAATGGTATTTCTTTTCCCTTTCTATGTAAACTGATAGGACTTTTTATAATTTCAAGAAACTCGTTTAGATCAACTAACACTCCGCCGCCCTGATATTGCGATTCCAAATCCTGATATAATTCTATCTTTTTGTCCGACCATTCTATATGGTACCCCGTAGGTACGACGTATTCAGAAAGCTCGTAGATCGGTCTTTGCTGCGGTTGCTCAAATGCTTCGGGCTCACTCTTTGTACTGGCTTCCGAAATACAGGAGTAGCCCAATATGATCAAAAAAACGATGAGCACGCTAACCGATATTTTAATTTTTCTTTTTTCCCTGTTCACTTTGCTTAATTTTCTCCAACAATTTATTCAACTCTTCCATATCCATAGCCTCTTCTTTCACAAAAAAAGATAGTAATTCTTCAGCAGAGCCTTTGAAATATTGATTCAATAATTTGTTAAAACTGGATTTTCGATATTCTTCCTTTGCCAAAACCGGAAAATACCTGTGGGCTTTTCCAAAAGATTCATAGCCTATCAACCCTCGATCTTCCAGCTTACGTACAATCGAAGAAACGGTAGTTACAGGCGGCTTAGGTTCTTGCATTTCATCACGTATTTCGCGAACAAAAGCTTTTTCCAGCCGCCAGAGTATCTGCATTATTTGTTCCTCTTTATCAGTTAACATTATCATGGTATAAACATACAACTAATTTTTCGTTTTGTTAACGACCTGATCGCTAATATTTCACCCAACAGCTTCTGCCGCCAGGTAGAGGGAAGCCAGCCGGGGATAATTTTTATATAGACAATTACTTCCCGGCCCTGTCCTACTTATTATCTCTCATTTCCTAGGGCTCCTATCTAGCTCAATGGTCTGGGAGTAGGCTACAAGTCTACTCCCCCAAGACATGTCATGTCTAGACATGTCATGTACTTTTTTTGATATCATATAATTGAAGCTTCAAATGACCTTTCAGCCCTGAATAGTTGTACTATCTCGTCTTTGTAAAAGAGCAATAGAAAAAGTCGGAGATGACATTTTTAGACATGTCATCTTTAAATTTTAGGTACATGTCATTTCTAGACATGTCATTTCTGAGAACCACGGACTACCGACTTCCAAATATTGCACACCTGACTTTCTAAAATGCGTAATAATCTTCTATTTCCACTAAATCATTTATTCACATAAAATTAATTCGTAGTTTTGAAATGTTAATTAAAGGTTCCAATCCAAAGACAGATGGGTGAAATCCCTCCGCCTAAATAATTCATTCCGCTAAGTCTTCCCAAATAACAATAGGCTTACGTCCTTTTGGGGGCCATCCTTTGGTGCCCTCCTGTATTGCTGTACTACTTATCAGCTACGGAGTGCTCTTACACTATTGTTTCTGCTTTTCCAAAGTTCTTTTCAATTCGGCTTTTATAATTTTTTT
>CAZVOD010000064.1:0-27402 GCA_964628385.1 uncultured Saprospiraceae bacterium | reverse complement strand
GATTAAATATATAAAATTATAGTCGACATTTCAAAACAAAATATTTTGGACTTTAGATCAATAATGAGCATATAAAAAAACAAAAAAGCCGCTCCTGGTTGTTCTATGCATTAATGCTTTGTAGTTTTGCTTTTACAATTGAGTAATTTGGCGGAGTTACCCAATCGATTATTCTTTCATATGCCTCGAGTATTTTTTTCACAACTCATTGCTGACCAGTTAGTTGTTCATTAAATACTTTGGCAGATTTTGTTCCGTCATTTAAAATAAAATAAATGGGAAATATTGTAGCCATTGTGGGGCGGCCTAATGTGGGAAAGTCAACCCTTTTTAATCGCCTGATCGGCGAGCGTCAATCTATTGTTGATAATGAAAGCGGCGTGACCAGAGACAGGCAGTATGGCAGTAGCTTTTGGAATGGTAAAACTTTTACAGTAGTAGACACAGGAGGTTTCATACAGCACTCTGATGATATTTTTGATACGGCCATTCGTTCACAGGTAGAAATCGCTATAGAGGAAGCTACGGTGTTGATCTTTATGGTGGATACTACAACGGGTATTACGGATCTGGACGAGCAGCTGAGCGATATACTGCGCCGAAGTGATAAACCAGTGATTCTGGCGGTCAATAAAGCGGATAATCATCAGCGCCTAATGGATGCCAATGAATTTTGGAGCCTGGGCTTTGAAGAGACCTTTTTTCTTTCTTCTCTTACTGGCAGTGGCACCGGTGAAATTCTTGATGCTGTTACAGAAAAACTGACAGAAGACGAGCCTGAACAGTCAGAGTTACCTAAATTTTGTATTGTGGGCCAGCCCAATGTTGGCAAATCTTCTTTAACTAATTCACTATTGGGCGAAGACCGCAACATTGTTACTGATATTGCCGGAACTACCCGCGATTCGATCCACACCACTTACAATAAATTTGGCAAGGAATTTGTACTGATTGATACCGCTGGTATTCGAAAGAAGAATAAAGTGCACGAGAACTTGGAGTTCTACTCGGTCATGCGGGCCATTAAAGCCATCGAAGAGTCAGATATATGCGTTTTGATGATTGATGCACAAACAGGAGTAGAATCTCAGGATCAAAATATTTTCAAGCTAGCCCAAAAGCGAAATAAAGGCATAGTTATTGCAGTCAATAAGTGGGATTTGATAGAAAAAGAAACCAATACGGCCCGGGATTTTGAGAAGTTGATCAAGCAGCGATTCGCCCCTTTTACGGATATTCCGGTGGTTTTTATTTCAGCATTGGAAAAGCAACGGATTTATAAAGTAGTGGATATTGCCCTGGAAGTTGCCGAAAAACGCCGGCAAAAGATCAGGACAGCTGTTTTGAACGATACTTTGCTTCCGGTCATTGAAAATAACCCGCCCCCCGCCTACAGAGGAAAGTTTGTAAAGATCAAGTATATCACTCAAATTAATACTTATTATCCTTCTTTTGCTTTTTTCTGTAATTACCCCAAACACATTAAAGAACCTTACAGGAATTTTTTGGAAAACAAACTACGCCAGCATTTCAACTTTACGGGCGTTCCGGTTGGAATATGGTTTAGGAAAAAGTAAAATTGAAAAAATTAATTGCATGCCATTCACTGAAACACCTATTGCTGGGGTCAAAATCTTTGAACCCCGCATCTTTGAAGATGAACGCGGCTACTTTTTTGAAGCCTTTAACTATCAATCCATTTTTGCTGAAGATATTAATCCGCTTTTTGTACAAGACAACCAGGCCAAGTCTTCTTACGGGGTTTTAAGAGGCTTACACTATCAGGTGCCACCTTTTGCACAAGCCAAGCTGGTAAGAGTTTTGCAGGGAAAAGTTTTGGATGTAGTAGTAGACCTCAGGGCTGGTTCTGCTACTTACGGGCAGCATTACTCCGTCATCCTGAGCAATGAAAACCAAAAACAGCTATACGTACCTCGCGGCTTTGCTCATGGTTATCTGGTTTTGAGCCCAACCGCTATCTTCTTTTATAAAGTTGACAGCTATTACTCTAAGGCGCATGAGGGCGGTTTAAGGTATAATGATCCGCAACTGAATATTGACTGGAGCATTCCGGACCCGGATATTATCATAGCCGAGCGAGATAAAACTTTTCCAGAAGTAGGACAACATAGGCAACCCGTATAAGCAATAGATAGTAAAAGAATTTTAAAGCGCGTTTTATTTTTAAATTAATGCAAAGAGGCCGGGGGCTTCAACCAAAAAATATTGAGCTTCTAATATCCTTACCTCTCTGCATGCTAGCAAACTTATAACTATGAGTCACATCTTGATTACAGGATCCAACGGACAAATGGGTGCTTCCATTTATCGTTTAAGCCAGCACTATCCTGATCTCACTTTCCTCTTTGCAGATCGCTCTATGCTGGATGTTACTTCTGAAGAATCTATACGCTCCTTTTTCAAACGCCATCGCGTAGATGCCTGCATTAACTGTGCAGCATATACCGCTGTTGATCAAGCTGAATCCGAAACGGGACCAGCCCATAAGGTAAATGCACTCGCGGCCCAAATGCTGGCTGAGAAGTGTAAGGAATTACACCTGCCAATGATTCATTATTCTTCTGACTATGTTTATCACTCTGAAATCAACCGGCCCTACAAAGAAGAGGATATGACCTTTCCTCAAAGTGTTTATGCCCACACCAAGCTTGCCGGTGATAAAGCTATTATAGCAGAACACGAGGATGCTATCATCCTGAGAACCTCATGGGTATACTCTCCCTTTGGTAAGAATTTTGTAAAAACGATGATGCGCCTGGGGCAGGAAAGAGATACGATAAATGTAGTTTATGACCAGGTTAGCACTCCTACTTATGCACCTGACTTGGCCAAAGTGAGCCTAGATATTATGGTAAAACTTCTGGATGAGGAGCAGGCTCATAATATGGAAGGTGGTATTTATCATTATAGCAATGAAGGCGTTTGTAGCTGGTATGATTTTGCCAAAGCGATTTTTGAAGAAACCGGCATAGACTGCACAGTCGTACCTATTGAAAGTAAGGATTTTCCGACACCTGCCAAACGACCAAACTTCAGCGTTTTAAATAAGAGTAAAATTAAAAAGCGAATGCAAATCCAGATTCCTTATTGGAGAGATAGTCTAAAAAAATGTATTGCCACACTTCAAAATACGGTTCAATAATTTTAGACTTGTTTCGTAGGTGTTGGGGGGTATATCAGTATTTTCTTGAAAAAATGACACTGTCAACGCTTGTCAATAGTAGACGTAAGTACCAATGTTCAGGAATTATCTTCCTGCTATGAATCACTATTGTATGGTAGCATACAAACCAATTAGCCAATATTTTGTAAATTGTATAGGAATGTTTCCCAAAATTAATTGGAGAGACCCTCTATAATTTTATAAGACTCAGTATAAGCTATGATAAAACGCTACGCCTATCTTTTTGTAATTCTGATGATATTATCAGCTCAAGTACTTTGGGCCACACATAACAGAGCCGGAGAAATTTCTATAGAACAAGTCGGTGATTGTACCACGAGTTTAACTGTAAAAGCCACTATTGTAACCTATACCAAAGCCAGTAGTGTCAGGGCCGATAGAGACTCTCTGACCATCTGTTGGGGAGATGGTACCTGCGAACGCGTAGTTCGTATCAATGGCCCGGGAGCTATTCCACAAGGGGAGCGACTAGAAAATGATACCAAGAAAAATATTTATTGTGCTTTCCACACATTTCCTGCCAGAGGTACTTTTGTAATCTCGATGACTGACCCTAACAGAAATGGAGGTATTCTAAATGTGAATTTCCCCAATTCTGAAACGATTCGCTTTCATATTCAAACCACCTACACCATTCCTAACCCACAGTTTCAGGGTTGTAATGATACACCCGTCCTTTTACAGCCGCCTATTGATTTGGCTTGTGTTGGTGAGCGCTTTACCCACAATCCAAATGCTTATGACAAGGATGGAGATAGTTTATCTTATGAATTTACAATTCCTTTACAAGAAGCAGGTCTTGAGGTAGCTAACTACCAATTTCCCAACATGATTACCCCTAGTCCAAACAATAACCTTACCATTGATCCGGTTACGGGTGATATTGTTTGGGATGCTCCTCAAAAGGCGGGTGAATATAATTTGGCCATTCTTATCATAGAACACAGGCAGGGAATTCCAATTGACACCATCATAAGGGATATGCAAATACTGGTGCTTGGTGATTGTAATAATGAACCTCCTACTGTTGATGTTCCTTTCAATGAAATATGTGTTGTAGCCGGTGATACGCTGAGTTTTGATGTCATTGCCGGAGCACCGATTTCTGAAACTGATCAAAAAGTAAGGCTCACGGCCCTGGGTGGTCCTTTTGAGGTCGACATAAGCCCGGCTACTCTTCTTCCCGACGATAATAGTTTTAAGGATGATCCGGTTGTTAAACGCTTCACCTGGAATACCACCTGCGAGCACATATCCGGGCAGTATTACTCTGTCGTTTTTAAAGCTACAGATAATGCAGAGGGTGATACTACCGGGCTGGCTACCCTCAAAACTGTACGTATTCAGGTAGTAGGGCCTCCGCCGGAGGATGTGCGCGCTACTCCAGACAGAGGCCTTGTGACAGTAGAATGGGAAATGCCATACGCCTGTGAAGAGGCAGCAAATGATTATTTTAGAGGCTTTACGGTGTGGAAAAGAGAGGGTAGTAATAGTTTTGAGATCGACACCTGTGAAACAGGTCTGGCAGGCCGTGGTTACACCAAGCTAACCCCTGCGCCGGTCATAGAAATGATGGATAGCCGATATGTGTTTGTAGATACAGAAGTAGAACAGGGCAGAACTTATTGTTATCGCGTGCTGGCTAATTTTGCAAGAACAACGCCCGGTGGCCTGTATACCTATAATCCTGTAGAAAGCCTAACTTCAGACGAAGCCTGTATTCAGCTAAGTCGGGATTTACCTATTGTCACCAAGGTGGATGTACTGAGTACTTCGGCTGATGAGGGTAGTATTGAGGTATGCTGGACAAGGCCTATCGTCGAAGACCTTGATACCATCCAAAACCCTGGCCCTTATCGTTATGAGGTACTACGAGCCGAAGGGCAGGTCAATGATATCAGTCAATTTGAGCCTACCGGTACCGTATTTGAAAGCGAATTCTTTAATAGTCCTATTGATACCTGTTTTATCGATGCCGGACTTAATACGCTACAGAATAGCTATAGTTATGTTATTAATTTTTATGTAGCCGATGGAGAGTTACTGGGTAATACCAATCCAGCATCCTCTGTATTTCTCAGCACTAACCCTACAGACCGAGCTGTCAATCTATCCTGGGAAGAAAGTGTGCCCTGGAATAATTTTGAGTATATTATTTTTAGAGAAAACGACCTGGGAGCATTCGATAGCATAGGTATCGCCAATAGCAATTCGTTTGTAGATAGAGGTCTGATGAATGGAGTGGAATACTGCTATAAGGTAATCTCAGTGGGTACTTATGGAGTAGAGTCTATTATCGATCCTTTATTCAATAATTCTCAGGAAAGTTGCACGACACCTCAGGATGATATTCCACCCTGCCCTCCAACCCTCGAAGTAGAAAATGTTTGTGATGATGAAAATTCGAGTTGTTTGGATGAAAATTTGCTGTTCAACACCTTGATTTGGGAAATTTGTCCGGAAGCGGATGATATCGCCGGGTACAATATCTATTTTACCCCACGTCAAGAAAATGAGCTACAGCCTATTGCAGCAGTGGATAATGCAGGCCAGATTTCCTTCCAGCACAAGCCAGAGCAGGGAATTGCCGGTTGCTATGCGGTAAGCGCAATTGATCAAAATGGTAACGAAAGCGAATTAAGTAATATCGTTTGTGTAGATAATTGCCCTACATACTCTTTACCTAATGCTTTCACTCCTAATGGAGATGGTCAGAATGATCTTTTCACTCCCTACCCATTTTGTTTTATTGAAAATGTAGACTTCAAAATATTTAACAGATGGGGACAACTGGTATTTGAAACATCAGATCCTAACCTCAACTGGGACGGAACCAATCTGAGCGGGCAGCCGCTTGCGGAAGGTGCTTATCTCTACAAATGTAAAGTTTTTGAAAGACGCGTAACCGGAATAGTAGAAAGACCCGACTTCCTCAGTGGTTATATCCAACTTGTAAGAGGAACGGGCAACTAGGAACCTGTTTTAAAGACTTGTTCCACAGGTATTAAAACAGGTACAACTTAATTATACTCTAAGATATAACCCCAAAAGCAGGTCCCCATAACCACTTGTGGGACCTGCATCATATACGACGTTATTATCACGTATTTTTTTATATTCTTCCTACTCTCCTGGTTCTGCTTTCACATCAAAAGCCTTCCTTCTGGAAAACCACTTGTACAAAACAGGTACGATAAGCAGGGTTAGTATGGTAGAGGAAATCATTCCTCCGATGATGGTTATACCCAGTGGTGACCATAGTGTTGTTCCCTGTACCGTTAGCGGTAGTAAACCCAGAATAGTAGTCACGGATGTTACTATGATCGGCACAAATCTTCTTTCGCAGCCGTACTGAATTGCTTCCAAAAACTCCATACCTTCCTGTCGCAACTGATTGATATAATCCACCAGAATAATGGAGTTATTGACCACTATACCTATCAAACTGATCAGACCTACAAATGCCAGGAATGAAAAAGACCACCCGGATAAATAAAGGCCAATGAAAGAACCGGTAATAGCCAGCGGTATGGCTGAAAATACAATCAATGGCTGCAGTACAGACCTGAATTGCAGGACGAGAACAGCAAAGATGGCAATATTAGCCAGTGCCAGGATTACCCCGAGGCTTCCGAAGGTAGACTGTTGTTCTTCGTACTCTCCGGCAATGTAATAAGAATATCCATCTGGTAAATTATTGTCATCCAGAAGCGTAATGAGTTGCTGAGTAAGGGGTACTGTTTCGTCAGCATTAATGACATCGGCATAGACGGTAGCGTGCTTATCCAGATTGAAGTGCAGTATTTCGGCGCTAGAAGCTTCAAATTCTAACTCGGCCACCTGTCTCAGAGGTACTTGTGCTCCTGTTGCAGTAGCAAAATAGACTTTATTTAAATCTTCGATTCCTGGTTCTTCATCAAATGGCATTCTTACCACCAACGGATAATCATCATCATTTTTTAAGGAAACCTCCCCTACCTTGAGTCCGGTCAAACTAGCCCTCACTGTTTGATCAAAGCTAAGGTAAGATAGCCCGATCAATCCGGCTTTTTCCTTATTCAGCCGGAGTTTAAGCTGAGTTTTATCCACACTTATTGGGTTTTGAATATTGATAATACCCGGAATCTGCCGCATGTCTTTTTCTACTTCTTCCGTCAGGATTTTGAGGATATCATCGTTTTCTCCCAAAATTCTTATCTCAACCGGAGCATTCACAGGTGCTCCATTTTTCAGCTCCTTAAAAGTAATTTTTGCATTGTAGTAAGTATCAAAATCTCTTCTCAACTGACCTAATGTTTGATAGAATTTCTCAGGCTCCCACTCCTCAAAAGTAGCCAATACCTGGCCATAATTTTTCTTGTTCCGCTCCGGTATCCGATTGTAATAAATCAGGGGATTACCATGGCCAATGTTTGCGGTGTAATGCTTTACATAAGGCATAGTATCCAGGACTTTCTCCACAAATGCTACCGCTTTTTCCGTTCCTTCCAGGCTGGTGCCATTAGGCGTATCGATATCGATCAGAAGTATGGGCTTATCAGCGGTGGGAAAGAAGCTGACTCCTATTGCCGGGAAAAGACTTACACTGAAAGCCAGGGCAGCAACGGCAATAAGCACCACGGCCCAACCTCGTTTCAAAGAAAATCTTACTGCAGGTCGATATACTTTTTCTATTAGCGTTTTTAGCCCGCGCTCAACCAGTCCAGGTTTTTCCTTTTTCCGCTTCCGCATGATTTTGCTGGCCATAAGGGGCGAGAATGTTAATGCCAGAAGTAGAGATACAGATAAGGTAAATATCACAGTTATTGGCAAAGAACGTAGAAATTCTCCGGGGCCGGCGCCAAGTTGTGTTAATGGAAAAAAGGATAGTAATGTGGTGATGGTAGAGCTGATAATTGCCGGACCAACTTCTCCGGCACCTTTTGCCGCAGCCTCTACCGGTGATAAGCCCTCTTTCACAAAACGGGTGATATTCTCAATTACTACAATACCATTATCCACCAATAATCCCAAGGCGAGTACTAAAGAAGCAATAGACAGCTGTTGCAACCCGTACCCAACGCCACTTAGCAATGCCAAAGCAATGATAACGCACAGAGGAATAACAGTGATAATCACTGATGCAGCTCTCCAGCCCAAAAATATTAATATGATGGCTCCTACCAACACCACACCCTGCAACAAATTCATAAAAAAATCATTTATCCGCGCGGCAACGGCCGGAGCTTGCTCAAAAGCCGTTTCTAGGTGTACATCAGGGGGTAAATTTTCTTGAAAAGCTTTGCCTTTCGCCCTGATTTCTTCCGCTACCGTTAGGATATTACTTCCTTCTTCCAGGGTGAGCAATACAAAGACTGCTTTTTCCTGTACAAACCTGGCCTTCCACAGGATATCTTCATAATCCATTCTAACATCCGCTATGTCTTTAAGGTACACCAAATGGCCATTAGCAGAAGTGATAACCGTATTGGCTATGTCTTGCAATGATTCGTACCCTCCTGTAGTTTGAATGGAAAAAGTTCTATTCTGGGCATTTATGTCGCCACCGGGAATATTGGCATTGTTAGCCCTCAGCACTCCCAGAACCTGATCTAGGGGAATATTCTGATTAGCCAGGCGCTGAAAATCAAGTGATACCCTTACTTCTTCCTCCGGATAAGCCTTTATATCGGCAGCCCTGACTCCCTGAATTTTTTCAACAGTACTTTCCAGCTCCTCGGCGTAATCGTGCAGCTTATTGTAAGGGACATTATCGGAACCCAGCGCAAATTGATGGATAACATTGGTTTCAGCAGGAACAAACTGAAAGATGTCAAACAGTGCGATCCCCTCCGGTAATTCGGGCCGTATAGTGTTTACATCTCTCACCAGCTCATCAAATTTATCCTCACCATCAATATTATAACTGGCTTCTATGGTCATGACCACCAGACCTTCCTCAATTTCTGTTCTAATTTCCAGGATATCATCTAATTCATCTACAACTTCTTCTATAGGGTCAACAATAAGCTGCTCCATATCCTCGGGGCTAGTCCCGGGATAAACAACGATAATATTGTAAATAGGCAACTGAATATTGGGATCTTCAGACCTGGGCATCTGTAAAAATGAAACAACGCCAATGGCTAAGGCAATAAACAGGAGCACCAAAACGAATGCTGCATTGCGTATGGCCAAATATGGTAAATTCATGATCAGACTATTTTTTGATGGAAAATGAAGCTTATTTCATACTCACCTTACCAGTATCGGGTATAGCCTCCAGATTGGTCACTTCAATCTTGGCACCTTCTGATAAATAAGGAGCGCCTTCCGAAATGACAAGGCTCTCATCGGGCAGCTGCCGGGTAGCAATCGTAAAGTAATCATCTCCAATATATTCGGGACGTATGGCAATCTTTCGGGCAATGGTATTATTATCAGAAGGCACATAAATGCTTGCTTTATTCCGACTCCCCTCTACCAAAGCATCCATACCGATCTTGAAATAGGGCTGCTGCAGGGATGGATATATTTTTAGCTTTCCGATAAATCCATTTTTAAATATATAGCCGGTTTTATTAATTAGAGTTAGTTCAATCTCAAAAACGCCAGTACGCGGATCAGCAGCTTCTGCTATTTCTGAAACAAAGGCATCGAAAGGCGTATCGGAATAAGCATCGAAGTGGACAACCGCGGTGTCATTCAGTTGCAGGCGTATTACGTCTACATCGGCAACACCTACTTTAAGGACAAACCCTTTATTGCCACTTTGCCCCATCCTGAATACCGGCGTGCCGGCATTTACCAATTCGTTAGCTTCCGTAAACTTGCGCAGGATTCTCCCGGTGGTTGGTGCTTTGATAACGGCATAATTCTGGTTAAAACGTGCAATCTCGAGATCGGCCTCCGCTAATTCCAGTGCTGTCTTAAGGTCTTGAACCTGCTCCAGGGTAGCAGCCGTATCAGCGTAAAGTTGTTCTATTCGTTTGACATCTCTTCTGGCCTTATCCACCGCTTGCTGTGCCTTCAATACCTGCGCATCGACCTCGGTGGTTTTTAGCCGGGCCAGCTGCTGCCCTCTTCTGACACTCTGCCCCTCTTGAACATCCATACGATCTATAATCCCTCCTACTTTGAAGGAGAGCATATATTCCGTCTTGGAGCTTACAATACCACTGGCTTCAATGGCGATGGGCTTACTCTGAACCTTCAACCTGGTAACCCTCACTTTTTGAATCGCACTGGCCGTTTGCTGCTCTACTGCCTGACTATTATAGTTTTGCTTACAAGCCGTGGTAGATAGTACCACAGTAGCCAAAATAATCACAAAATTTCTCATGATAATTGATCTTTAATTTTTTAAATATCGGCAATGGCTCTATTGAGCTCTACCTGCCGGATCATAACTTCGTATTGAGCGATCGAAACAGTAATTATTGCGTTCGTATACTTCGTTCTGGCATCCAGATACTCCAACAAAATGGCCGCATCCGCCTCATACCGATTTCTGATAATCCGGAAAGACCTTGCAGCACTCCTGAGGGCAGCTCGCTCGGCTTCCAGTCCCTTCTCCGCAGCATCCAGATAATACCAGGCCTGCTTTACCCTGAGCTGTATTTGCTGACGAGCCATCTCAAGGTCTTTATTCAATTGCCGGGTTTGCACTCTTGCTTGTTCTATTTTCAGCCGTTTCTTTTTACCATCATAAATGGTCCAGTTAAAACCCAGCCCCGCCAATACGTAAGGATGGTCAGAGTTGATATCATCAAGTAAGCCCTGAAAACCAGCACTTACTTGTATTCCTAAAGTAGGTTGGTACATTTTCTCCTGTAGCACCTCCACAAGCTGATTCGCCTTAATGCCCTCCCTGATTTGTAAAAGCTCAGGACTTTTTTCAAGGGCTCTTCGTTCCAGTTCATCTATATTTTCTATTCGTACCGGAAAATCCAATTGCTTATCGATAAGGATTTCCAAATCCAAATCTCTATTGAGTAAGGAGTTGAAGTAAGATTCGGCAAGCTGCTGATCCCTTTCATTGGCCATTCTATCGCTATTGAGCTTTTCCAGTTCGTATTCCACTGATGCAACCGCATCTTCGGTGGCCTTATCGTACTTCACCAACTTTTGGTTTACCCGGAGCAGCTCCCGCAAAAAGACTTCGGTGCTATCGTAAATTTCTTTAACCTTTATTGTCTTTAGATAATTGAGATAAGCAACCTGAATATCTCGCTTGAGATCCGCTTCAATAGCCAGTGCCCGGGCCTCCTGAACAGAAATTAACCTGGACTCTGCCTGATAGGCATAAGTGATCGATGGGTTAATGATTGGCTTAGAAACCTGAACCCGGGCATCGTAAAAGTTATTAGGGAAAAATTGAATATTCTCGTTTTCAAGGTTAGTAGGAAAAGCAGCCGAACCTGTAAGCTCGTTTAATGTCCCATGAATCGGATTAAACAAATCTCCAATGGGAAAATTGATCATCCGGCCGCCAAAAGCAACAGTATAGTCTGTTTTTACATCTACAACAAACGCATTATTGCTGAGAGCTCCCTCCGCTTTGTAGCGTTGCTGATCAATGCTTAGCTGTTGTTTGGATAATCGTAGGTTGGCTTCCAACCCTTGTTTGACATAACTGTCAAGAACAGCTGACTGCGCGTATAATCCATCAGCGATCCAAGCCAGTAAAAACCATGTGATTAAATAAAATATCTTTTTCATAAACTTATTTCATTTACTAAACACTGTTTACCTAATAGATAAATTTTTTAGTTCTTCAGCATTTTTTCCAGTAGTATTGCGCTAGCCTGATGAATGATCGATTCAATATCATCACCAAACTTGTTCTTCATTTTATCTAGGCGATCTCTCAACATTAAGGCAACCATACCATGCATAGCAGACCAAAAAACAAGCGCTACTGCCCTGGGATTTTTTCCCTCAAAATACCCCAGCCCCTGACTTTCACTCACTGCTTCTTCTATCAAACTAAAAGTTCTTTGACCTCTCTTCCAGCCCTCTGTCTCTTCTACTGATTCCATTGGTGCTTCTATCATGAACATGATATCATAATAGGCCTTATTATCAAGAGCAAACGCTATGTATGTCTCTCCCAACCTTTTGATCCTTTCTACAGGGCTTTCAATCTCTTGTAGCGGCTCCATGTAGTTGAGAAATTTTTCAAAAGCAACAGACTGCACGCCGTAAAAAAGCTCATTCTTGTTTTCGTAATACAAATAAAGTGTACCTACACTGTATTCTATCTTTTGAGCTATTTTTCTCATCGACGTCTTTTCGTATCCTTCCTCCAGAAACATAAGAGTGGCTTCCTTTAGAATGAGCTCTTTCAATTGTTCTTTCTCTTTTTTTCTCCGTTCTTTTATCCCCACACGCTGAAAATTTTTAAGGTGATATTTTAACAATACTGCAATTTAATAAACAGTGTTCATTAAGTCGACAGTGTTTGGAGATAAAAATTATTCAACAACTATCAAACCAGTCAAACGTTGTAAATACGGTGAGTGAGGAGATACTAATAATAGTACCTATGCTACAAATTTTATTCGAAAGTGCATCAGTCTTTATTTTCAGTGCTTTCAACCTGTACTATGGCTTTGCGCTGAGTATCACCTATGATCAAAATGCGCTTGAGCAGATTCTTTTTATGGTTGGTGGCTCGCTATTTGGAATTGTCGGTAGTATTTTTTTTGGTAAAACGCTACAGATGATATGGCAAACGAAGATACAAAGTCGAAGGAAGGGCATTACAGCCCAGAAGAAAGATAAGCCTAATTTCATTACCAAAGTCTGGCAAAAGTACGGCCTTTGGGGCTTAGCTTTTTGCACCGGATTTATAGGAACGATTCCCGTGGTGATGGCGGCACTACTTTCAGGTATTCACAGGAATAAAATTGTCTTGTATTTGGGTACAGCGAGAGTTGCATGGACTTTGTTTTATGTTTTCATCGGGCAAAGGGCCATTAATCATATCATTGCATTGATTTTTTAATTTTCAATAAATAAATACTCATGTTTACAGGTATTATAGAGGACTTGGGGCAGGTAGTACAAATGGAAAAAGAGGGTAAGAATGTTCATTTTACAATACAATCCAATATTGCTTCGGAGCTAAAAATAGATCAAAGCGTTGCTCATAATGGTGTATGCCTAACGGTAGTAAAGCTTGACGAAGATCAATACACGGTGACGGCAGTTGATGAGACGCTACAAAAAACCAGCCTCGGCCAGTTGAAAGTAGGCAAACTTGTTAACCTTGAGCGTTCCATGACTATGCAGCAGCGCTTAGATGGGCATATTGTACAGGGGCATGTTGATACAACGGGGATTTGTGAAGAAATCAGAGAGGAAGAAGGAAGTTGGTACTTTAAGTTCAGCTACCCTGAAGAAAATGCTAACTTACTGGTTGATAAAGGGTCCGTGTGTATTAATGGAGTGAGTTTGACCGTTATATCACCGGACGAACGCACCTTTTCGGTTGCGATCATTCCCTACACGTACGAGCATACAATTTTTAAGGAAATGAAAGTAGGTGACGCCATCAATCTGGAGTTTGATGTTTTGGGAAAATATATAGCCCGATATGCCAAGTTATACCTTCAGGAGTAATCATAAGACTTGTTTCGCAGGTATTAAAATAAGTCATTAATTCATGTGCTGCCGCGTTCCTTCGCTTGAATACCCACAGGGTATTCACCTTTCAGGATCGCTCGGTCATCTTCCACATTATGCCTTTTATCAATCGCTTAGCGCTGCTGAGCTCAGAAGGAAACCCTACCCTTCTTCGCGAAAAAACCTTTGGGTGGTAAAAAATAATTCAATTTCACCACTATTCTACCCCTGCTAAACAAGTTTATAAGAAATTTTATATAGCTAGAAGCCTTTGAAAAAGAAAATCCCCTTTCTACCGTTGGCGGAAAGGGGATTCTTCTTTTGATTTATCTAGTATATTTTATTCGTCTACTTCATCGAATTGTTCCAAACGTCTGCTTTCAATCCTTTCGTGATCTTCTTTGCTCATCACGATAACATCTTCAAAGTTCTTCATTCCGGTACCGGCAGGTATCTTCTTACCAACGATAACATTCTCTTTCAAGCCATTTAGGAAGTCCATCTTGGCACCTATAGCAGCGGTACTTAGTACTTTCGTCGTTTCCTGGAATGAGGCTGCTGATATCCAGCTTGTTGTACCAAGAGAAGACTTAGTAATACCCTGTAGCAGTGGGCTTGAAGTAGCGGCGATAGCATCTCTGTATTGTACCGTTTCTTTGTCATTACGCTTGAGGAAGGAATTTTCTTCTCTTACCTGACGTAGCGTAATGATCTGGCCGGGCCGCAACCTTGATGATTCACCTGAATCTGTGATGACTTTCTTATCGAATATCCAGTCATTTTGCTCCAGGAAGTCGTGCTTTTCTACTGCTTCTCCTTCCAAGAACTTGGTATCTCCCGGATCTTCAATTTGCACCCTTCTCATCATCTGTCTTACGATCACCTCAATGTGTTTGTTGTTAATCGTAATACCCTGTGAACGATATACTTCCTGAACACCATTTACCAGGTACGATTGTACAGCGAATGGCCCTTTAATATTCAGGATATCTCTTGGAGCAATCGATCCATCAGACAGCGACATACCGGCTCTCACAAAGTCGCCATCCTGTATGAGGATGTGCTTTGAAAGACCGATGAGGTATTTACGGCGCTGCCCATCTTTTGCGGTGATGATAACCTCGCGGTTACCTCTTTTGATTTTACCAAAGGAAATTACCCCATCAATTTCTGCCACTGTAGCCGGATTGGAAGGATTGCGAGCTTCAAAAAGCTCCGTTACTCTTGGCAAACCACCGGTAATATCCTGGATTTTACCCAGCTTCCTTGGAATCTTAGCTACTTTCTGGCCGGCAATAATCTGCTCGTTCTCATCGATAGAGATGTAGGCACCTACCGGCAGGTTATAGCTTTTTAGAATAGTCCCATCCTTATCAACGATGTTAATCGTTGGAATTTTACGCTTATTCTTCGATTCAACGATAACTTTCTCGGCATATCCGGTTTGATCGTCCCGCTCGATACGGTAAGTCATACCTTCTTCGATCGCGTCAAACTTAACGGTACCAGAGAATTCAGAGATAATTACGGCGTTAAATGGATCCCAGTCACAGACGGTGTCACCTTTTTTGACTTTTTGTCTATCCTTAACTTTCAAGGTTGAACCATAAGGTATATAGTGAGAAACGTAGACCTTACCGGTATCCGGATTTACAATTCTAATTTCACCGGTTCTTGATAATACTACTCTTTCTCCTTCAGCATTTCCTTCATCATCCACAGACTCTGTAAACCTCATACTTTCTTTATCAAATTCGATTTTACCATCAAACTTAGATACGATTTCAGATTCCGTTTTTGACAAGGAAGCAATACCACCGACGTGGAAAGTACGCAGAGTAAGCTGTGTACCAGGCTCACCGATGGATTGAGCGGCGATGATACCCACCGCGTCTCCTATCTCTGCAATTCTGGAAGTCGCCATGTTTTGTCCATAACACTTGGAGCATACTCCTCTTTTTGACTCACAGGTTAATACAGAGCGGATTGTTACCATCTCTATTCCTTCTTCCTCAATGTAGGCAGCCATAGGCTCAGTGATATATTCACCGGCTTTGAGGATTACCTCATCGGATACCGGATGTGTTATATCGTGTAGCGTGAATCTACCATAGATTCTTTGAGCTAGTGGTTCTACAATTTTTTCATTATCCTTCAAGGCGGTAGTTTCGATACCTCTTAGCGTTTCGCAATCATCGATTGTAATAACCACATCCTGGGCAACATCCACAAGACGACGAGTCAGATAACCGGCATCGGCTGTTTTAAGAGCGGTATCGGCCAGACCCTTACGAGCACCGTGTGTAGAAATAAAGTATTCCAGTACGGATAGGCCATCTACGAAGTTGGCCAAGATTGGGTTTTCAATAACTGCTCCTCCTGTATCTCCTGACTTTCTTGGCTTGGCCATCAATCCACGCAGTCCACAAAGCTGCTTAATTTGTTGCTTGGAACCACGTGCACCGGAGTGCAGCATCATATATACAGAGTTAAAACCCTGCTTATGCTCAGAAAGCTCTTTCATCAAGGTTTCCGTAATCTTGTTATCGGCATAGGTCCACTTGTCGATAATCTGGTTGTATCGCTCATTGTTAGTGATTAATCCCATATTGTAGTTTTCCCAAACATCGTCTACCTCTTCAGTGGCCTCACCAAGTGTTTTATGCTTGATGGATGGTGTAATCAAATCACCGAGGTTAAAGGATAAGCCTCCCTTGAAAGACCATAAGAAACCCATAGATTTGATACTGTCCAGAAAGTCTGCCGTTACGGTAAAGTTCGTACGCTGTATCACATTTCCGATAACTTTCTTCAGACTTTTCTTAGTAAGCAGCATATTCACATAAGGTACTTGCTTTGGCACCTCTTCGTTGAAAATAACTCTACCAGTAGTGGTATCAATCAGCTTGTGTACCAATTCACCATCGGCTCCTTCTACCCTTACTCTAACTTTAATAGGCGCGTGCAGGTCAAGCTTCCCTTCATTATAGGCGATAATTACCTCTTCCGGAGAGTAGAATCGCATTCCTTCTCCCTTCACCTTGATATCTCCGATTGATCTACGCTCTTTGGTAATGTAGTACAAGCCCAATACCATATCCTGTGAAGGCAAGGTAACCGGTGTACCATTCTGAGGATTCAGCATATTGTGTGCGGAAAGCATCAATACCTGTGCTTCCAGAATAGCAGCCTGGCTCAAAGGCACGTGTACAGCCATTTGGTCACCGTCAAAGTCGGCGTTAAACGCACCACATACCAGTGGGTGCAGTTGAATAGCCTTACCTTCGATCAATTTAGGCTGAAAAGCCTGAATTGACAAACGGTGTAAGGTCGGAGCCCGGTTGAGCAATACCGGGTGTCCTCTAAGTATATTTTCCAAAATCTCCCAGATAACCGGATCTTTACGATCAACCAGTTTCTTGGCAGATTTTACAGTCTTGACAATACCTCTTTCTATCAGCTTTCGGATAATGAAAGGCTTGAAAAGCTCGGCAGCCATTCCTTTAGGTAAACCACATTCGTGGAGTTTAAGGGCAGGTCCCACTACGATAACGGAACGTCCTGAATAATCAACACGCTTACCGAGGAGGTTCTGACGGAAACGTCCTTGCTTACCCTTTAGGATATCTGAGAGCGATTTTAGTGCTCTACCACCTTCAGCTTTTACTGCATTGGACTTACGAGAGTTGTCAAACAGAGAATCTACTGCTTCCTGAAGCATTCTTTTCTCATTTCTAAGAATAACTTCTGGTGCTTTGATTTCCAATAAACGCTTCAAGCGATTATTTCTGATGATTACCCTACGATAGAGATCGTTCAGGTCAGAACTGGCAAAACGGCCACCATCCAGAGGCACCAGTGGGCGCAATTCTGGCGGAACGACTGGCAGGTACTGAATCACGGCCCATTCCGGGCGATTTTCCATTCTGGTCAACCCTTCTCTAAAGGCTTCCACTACTCTTAGGCGCTTCAATGCTTCTGATTTACGCTGCTGAGAAGTTTCGTGTGCTGCCTGGTGACGCAAATCGTAGGATAACTGATCCAACTCGAGGCGCATCAGGAGTTCCCGAATAGCTTCCGCTCCCATTTTGGCGATGAATTTTTGGGGATCTTCATCATCCAGCATTTGATTTTCTTGCGGCAGTGTCTCTAGGATTTCCAGGTATTCTTCTTCTGTCAGTAAATCCATTTTAGAGATTCCCTCTGCTTCTTTTACCCCTGGTTGGATCACTGCATACCTTTCGTAATAGATAATAGACTCCAGCTTTTTGGAAGAAAGCCCGAGCATATATCCAATTTTATTGGGTAGCGATTTGAAGAACCAGATGTGCACTACCGGTACTACCAGTTTGATGTGCCCCATGCGTTCTCTTCGCACTTTTTTCTCTGTAACCTCAACTCCACACCGATCACAAACGATTCCTTTATAGCGGATACGCTTGTATTTACCACAATAGCACTCATAATCCTTAACGGGGCCAAAAATACGCTCACAGAAAAGGCCGTCCCTTTCCGGCTTGTAAGATCGATAGTTAATCGTTTCAGGCTTTAGAACTTCTCCGTAGGAACGCTCCAGAATGTCGTCAGGAGAAGCAAGGCTAATCGTTATGCTATCGAAATCTTGCTTTTGGGCGTTATTTTTCTTTTTAAAAGGCATAAGTTTATTTTTGAAAATTATAAACCCTGCTTCCGGCCGCCAAAAACTTTAACGGCCGGAAGTAGGAATTTATAAAAAACGCATTAATCAAATTTCACATCAAGTGCCAGACCTCTCAATTCATGTACAAGTACATTAAAGGACTCAGGGATGTTAGGTTCTGGTAGTGGATCCCCTTTGACGATAGCTTCGTAGGCCTTCGCACGTCCGTTAATATCATCTGATTTGATGGTCAGTAACTCTTGCAGGATGCTCGAAGCACCGAAGGCTTCCAGAGCCCAAACTTCCATCTCACCGAAGCGCTGTCCACCAAACTGAGCTTTACCACCCAATGGCTGTTGCGTAATCAATGAGTATGGCCCGATGGAACGAGCGTGCATCTTATCATCAACCATGTGTGACAACTTCAGCATATAGATCACTCCTACGGTAGCTTGCTGGTGGAATCTATCCCCGGTTTCGCCATCGTAAAGATAAGTCTGACCAAGACTAGGCAAGCCGGCCTTTTGAATCAGTTCATCAATCTCTTCCTTGCTGGCTCCGTCAAAAATAGGCGTAGCAAATTTCAAGCCCAGCTTTTCACCGGCCCATCCCAGAACGGTCTCAAAGATCTGCCCAAGGTTCATTCTCGATGGTACCCCAAGTGGGTTCAGTACGATATCCACAGCAGTTCCATCTTCCAGGAATGGCATATCTTCCATACGTACAATTCTCGAAACGATACCTTTGTTACCGTGACGTCCTGCCAACTTATCACCAACTTTTAGCTTACGCTTTTTGGCCATATATACCTTAGCTAGCTTCAATACCCCTGCAGGAAGCTCATCACCAATACTGATGTTGAACTTTTCGCGCTTGTAGCGTCCTACCTCTTCGTTGTACTTGATATTGTAGTTGTGAAGCATCTTAGCAATAAGCCTGTTGGTGTGCTCATCCTCTGTCCAATTGCTGTAATCGATAGAAGAGTAATCGATGTCACGTAACTTTTGCGCATCAAACTTTTCACCTACTGGTATTAGCTGCTCATTATAAACGCTTCTCACCCCGTTGCTGATTTTACCTTTTAACAAGATCATCAACTTGTCAATGAGAACCGTCAACATCTCGTTAGTAACGATCTTGTGACCTGCATCCAGCTTATCAAGCAACTCTTTTTCCTGTGCTTTTTGAACTTTATCTTTCTTAGCTCTGGCAAACAGCTGCTTATTGATGATAATACCTTTCGTAGAAGGAGAAGCTTTTAGAGAAGCATCTTTTACATCACCGGCTTTATCACCAAATATAGCGCGGAGCAGTTTTTCTTCCGGTGTCGGATCAGATTCTCCCTTAGGAGTAATCTTACCAATAAGGATATCCCCTTCTTTAACCCATGCTCCCACGCGGATAATTCCGTTCTCATCCAGGTCTTTCGTTGCCTCTTCACTGACGTTAGGTATATCGTTGGTAAGTTCTTCCTCACCAAGCTTAGTATCTCTTACGTCCAGTTCAAAGTGCTCAATATGTACCGAAGTGAAGATATCATCTATAACTACCCGCTCAGAAAGTACAATCGCATCTTCAAAGTTATACCCTTTCCATGGCATGAAAGCCACCTTAAGGTTTTGACCCAGTGCTAACTCTCCTTTTTCAGTAGCATAACCATCACAAAGAATCTGCCCCTTCACAACCCGCTCTCCTCTTCTTACAATTGGGCGAAGATTAATACAAGTACCTTGGTTAGTTCTGCGAAATTTGATTAGAGAATAGCGCTTCTTGGCATCTTCAAAAGATACCAGCTCTTCTTCTTCTGTTCGATCATACTTAATAATTACTTCATTAGCATCCACATACTCAACTACACCATCCCCCTCTGCATTGATAAGCATCCGCGAATCACGGGCTACTTTTCCTTCCAGACCAGTACCTACAACAGGCGAGCTGGGCTTCACCAATGGCACAGCCTGTCGCTGCATATTGGACCCCATCAAGGCACGGTTGGCATCATCATTTTCTAGGAAAGGAATCAAAGATGCCGAAACCCCCACAATCTGGTTAGGAGCAACATCCATGTATTCAATCTCATCAGGCTCAAGAACAGGGAAATCACCGTGCTCTCTACACTTAATTCTGTCGGCGTGAAAAGCTCCCGTCTCCGTATCCATAGGTGCATTGGCCTGAGCGATTCTTTTGAAATCTTCTCCCTCCGCAGATAGATACTTCGGGTCTTCTTCTACTACCACTCTCCCATCTGCTACCTTACGGTAAGGAGTTTCCAGGAATCCCATCTTGTTGATCTTGGCGTGTACACACAAAGTAGAGATCAACCCAATATTAGGCCCTTCTGGTGTCTCGATCGTACACAAACGCCCGTAGTGAGAATAGTGAACGTCTCGTACCTCAAAACCTGCACGCTCTCTGGAAAGACCACCAGGGCCCAGAGCTGATATCCTTCTTTTGTGAGTGATCTCAGATAATGAGTTGGTCTGATCAAGGAACTGTGACAGCTGGCTTGTCCCGAAAAAGGAGTTAATTACCGACGACAAAGTCCTGGCGTTGATCAAATCTATAGGCGTAAAAACTTCGTTGTCTCTAACATTCATCCGTTCTCTTATGGTTCTGGCCATACGAGCCAGACCTACACCAAACTGAGCGTACAACTGCTCACCCACTGTTCTTACTCTACGATTGCTCAAGTGATCGATATCATCAATTTCTGCCCTTTGATTCATCAAGCGTACCAGATAAACCACAATAGCGATGATATCTTCCTTGGTGAGTACCAACGTTTCTTTGTCAGTTTCCAGAGCCAGCTTTTTGTTGATCTTATAGCGACCTACCTCTCCAAGATTGTATCTTTTGTCCGAAAAGAAAAGCTTGTCGATAATACCACGAGCCGTTTCTTCGTCCGGTGGGTCTGTACCTCTTAGTTGTCTGTATATGTGTTGAACGGCTTCAATCTCCGAACTTGACGGATCTTTTTGAAGCGTGTTATATATAATAGAATAGTCTTCTTCTACGTCTTCTTTTTGCAGAATTACCATATCTGCATCAGCCTCGAGGATTTTCTTAATATTTTCCTCATCCAATACAATATCACGCTCGAGAATAATTTCATTACGCTCAATAGTGACCACCTCACCTGTATCTTCATCCACGAAATCTTCCGTCCAGCTTCTTAACACTCTAGCGGCCAACTTACGCCCGATAGAAGCTTCGAGCTGTTCTTCAGTAGCTTTTACTTCGTCTGCCAAATTGAAAATATCTAGAATGGCTTTATCCGTATCAAAGCCAATAGCACGAAGTAATGTTGTTACGGGAAACTTCTTTTTCCTGTCGATGTAAGCATACATGACATTATTGATGTCAGTAGCGAATTCCATCCAGGCTCCTTTAAAAGGTATAACCCGGGCAGAATAGATTTTGGTACCGTTGGGGTGAAAACTCTGTCCAAAGAATACCCCCGGAGAACGGTGTAACTGGGATACGATTACTCTTTCAGCACCATTGATAACAAAAGTACCTTTGGGAGTCATGTAGGGGATATTCCCGAGGAAAACATCCTGTACAATAGTTTGGAAGTCAACGTGTTCCTCGTCATTACAGGACAAACGCAACTTAGCTTTCAATGGTACACTGTAAGTAAGTCCGCGCTGCATACATTCTGCGATAGTGTATCTTGGCGGATCTACAAAATAATCTAGAAATTCAAGTACAAAAATGTTTCGAGCATCCGTTATGGGGAAATTTTCTTGAAACACTTTGTATAACCCCTCGTTGACACGATTTTCAGGAGTTGTTTCCAATTGGAAGAACTCCATAAAAGATTTCAACTGTATCTCTAGTAAGTCAGGGTATTGTTTGGCGAGTTTAATCTTGCCGAAATTGAATCTTAGCTCTTCAGCCTTAAGAACGTTACCGTTTGATGTCATTGAAACTTCCTTTATTTAAGTTGTCGATCGATAAAACAATCAGATCGGTATATAATTATACTACGAAGTTGTATGGAAAGTTCAATTAATTTGAACTTTTTTAGACGCCAGTAGGCTTAGCCGATTTTAGGATATTGGCTAAGCCTTGGACGTATGAACTTGTATAAAAATTCATTAAACAAGATTATAGTAACAGATTAAGGTCTACTTTAGTTCAACCTCAGCACCTACGGCTTCTAATGCTTTCTTCAACTCTTCTGCCTCATCCTTTGATACTCCTTCTTTGACAGGAGCAGGAGCACCGTCTACAAGTGCTTTAGCATCTTTCAAACCAAGGCCAAGAAGCGTTTTTACTTCTTTTACTACCTTTAGCTTTGCAGAACCAGCAGAAGTAAGGATAACATCGAATTCTGTCTTTTCGGCAGCGGCAGCTTCGCCACCTTCAGCTCCACCTCCGCCGGCAGCTACAGCAACAGGAGCAGCAGCAGCAGGCTCGATACCATACTCGTCTTTCAAAATCTGTGCAAGCTCACTTACTTGTTTAATTGATAAGTTTACCAGCGTTTCCGCTATTTCTTTTAATTCAGCCATTTTAGAAAAATTTTGACCCGTTTAGTGAAACAATATTTCTGGGTGCGTAACATATTTTATTTGAACAGAGTGCCTTCTCACAATGCACTCAAGATGGAAGCCTTACTTTGCTTTATCTTCAATTGTTTGTAATAATCCGGCAAGCGTATTAGGCCCGTAATTTACCAAACCAGCTAGCTTCTGCTCGCTTGAAGTAAGTGTGGATACCAATGTCTTGGCAGGACTTTCCAATAACGTGATCAATTCGCCAAGTAAATCCTCTTTGGACTTTAACTTGGTCAAAAATTCGATCTGGTCATCTCCTTCGATGACATCCTGATCGATATAAGCTGCTTTTAAAGCAGGAATTTCACCATCTTCTCCTCTGAAATCTTTTAGTACGACAGCAGGCGTTTTGCCACTCTCCGAAAAAAGAATCGCAGTAGTTCCCCTCAAGTGCGGCATTAAACGGTCATACTCTGCATCTGTCACCCTTTCAAGGGCTCTCATTACCAGCTTATTTTTTACGGCCTTCATTTGAATACCCTTTTCAAAACAAGCTTTTCTGAATGCATTGGTATCCGCTACGTTCATCGAAGTAGGATCTATAAGGTAGAAGAATTTGGATTCCTGAAACTTCTCAGTCAACTCTTCGATCAATTGTGTTTTTTCTGCTCTTGTCATGTCAAACGAATTTTTGGATTAACGAAGAGTTTTTGGATCTACTTTGATACCCGGGCTCATGGTACTAGCTATGGTAACTGACTTGACATAGATACCTTTTGCTGTGGACGGCTTCATTCTAATCAAAGTGCCCAACAATTCATTTGCATTGTCAGTGAGTTGGTTGGGATCAAATGAAACCCTTCCTATTGAAGAATGAATGATACCGTACTTATCTACCCGAAAAGATATCTTACCTTTTTTCACCTCTGCAACGGCAGCACCTACGTTGGGCGTAACAGTACCAGTCTTGGGGTTAGGCATCAATCCTCTTGGACCCAAAATACGTCCCAATCTACCTACTTTACCCATTACCTGAGGCATCGCTACTACCACATCAATATCCGTCCAGCCTTCCTGTACCTTTGTGATATACTCATCAAGACCTACATGATCAGCACCGGCATCTTTTGCTTCCTGCTCCTTGTCAGGAGTACAAAATACCAATACTCTCTTTGTTTTACCAGTACCGTGTGGCAGTGATACAGTACCTCTAATGGCCTGATCGGCTTTACGAGGGTCAACACCTAACCTTACGTGTACATCCACAGATGCATCAAACTTGGCAATGTTGACGTCTTTAACGAGTCCCATCGCTTCATCTAATGAATAAAGCTTTTCGCTATCGACTTTTTCGTTGGCAGCAGTTCTTTTTTTACTGGCCTTTTTACCCATGATATCAAAATTTTAAGGTGCTAACGTCGCTGAAATTTAGGATTCAACCACTCCCTTTTTTTGAAAATTAAAATTTAGCTCTCACCTTCCCATGGAGGTTTTCCGTCAATGGTGAACCCCATACTTCTCGCTGTACCAGCTACCATCTTCATAGCCGATTCAACAGTGAAGCAGTTCAAATCAGGCATTTTGTTTTCGGCAATCACTTTAACTTGATCCCAGGTAACTGACCCAACCTTATTACGATTAGGTTCAGGCGATCCTTTTTTCTTATTAGCTGCTTCCATCAGTTGCATAGCAGCCGGTGGAGTTTTAACTATGAATTCAAACGACTTATCCTTATAAACAGTGATCACTACGGGTACTATTTTACCCATAGAGTCCTGGGTTTTGGCATTAAATCGCTTGCAAAACTCCATAATATTAACTCCTTTGGCACCTAATGCAGGCCCCACCGGAGGAGCTGGATTTGCCTGGCCACCTTTGACCTGAAGTTTTATAAACGTATCTACTTCTTTTGCCATCTCGACATTTTTTACATCAACTTTGCGCTATTGGAAGCAGGCACAGTGGCCATAGCGCGAAAAAATTATTTTGCTAGGATGTTTTTTCTACCTGCATAAAATTCAACTCCACTTCTGTTCCTCTACCAAAAATCTTTACGATTACCTTTAGCTTCTTCTTCTCTTCATTTACCTCCTGAATATCTCCCACAAATTCGCTAAATGGCCCATCGATTATTTTTACTGTTTCACCAACGATGAAAGGTTCGATCAGAGATTCCCCTGCATCCTGAGATTCATCGACTTTCCCAAGCATACGGTTAGCTTCAGCCTCTCTCATCGGAATGGGATTGTTTTTTCCCAAGAAATGAATGACATTAGGAATGTCGGCGATAGCAGTGATTATTTCACCAGAAAACCTATTGGGAAGTGCCTCGATCAAGATATATCCGGGAAGAATATTTCTTTCAGAAATGACTTTTTTACCATTTCTAATTTTATATACTTTCTCGGTAGGAACTAGAATCTGAGAGATACAACCTTCCCACTTGTTGATTTGAAGTTCTTTCTCAATTCTTTCCTTGATTTTTCGCTCTTTTCCACTTATTACTCTAAGGGAATACCACTTTTTTTCTTCCGACATTTCTTTATCGCATTAGATCCCGTAGATCAAATCCAGGGTATTTTTGGATATCAAGTCCATTATCAAGATGATCAACGCGAAAATCAATGAAGCTATTAGAACCAGAACAGTATTGCTTTGTAAGCTAGACAGCTTAGGCCAGGTTACCTTATTGATTAGTTCATTATAACTTTCCTTCAAATAAATTGTCAATCTATCCATTATTCCAAATATTAAACTGCGGGTTGTAGGTAAGCTAGTTTACAACTACAACCCGCAAACATGATGCACGGGCTGAAGGATTCGAACCCTCGGCCTACGGTTTTGGAGACCGTCGCTCTACCAGCTGAGCTAAGCCCGTAGATAGTACTGTCTCAAAATTTCACGTCATATGGAAAAATGAGACAGTAATATATGCTAAAGTAACAAATGTAATTTTATTGTACGATCTCAGTTACCTGACCGGCACCCACTGTACGACCACCTTCACGAATCGCAAAACGCAATCCTTTTTCCATGGCTACAGGGTTGATTAACTTAACGGTCAAAGAAACGTTATCGCCAGGCATTACCATTTCTACTCCATCAGGAAGAGAAACATCGCCTGTTACGTCAGTTGTACGGAAATAGAACTGTGGACGATATCCGTTAAAGAATGGTGTGTGACGACCACCCTCCTCTTTACCCAGTACATAAACCTCACACTTGAATACAGAGTGTGGAGTCACAGAACCCGGCTTACAAATAACCATACCACGTCTGATGTCCTTCTTGTCGATACCACGAAGCAATAAACCAGCGTTATCACCGGCCTCACCACGGTCCAATAATTTACGGAACATCTCTACTCCAGTAACAGTAGAAGTCATTTTGGCACCTTCTTCCTGCATACCGATAATCTCTACAGAATCACCTACATTAATAACACCACGCTCAATACGTCCGGTAGCAACTGTACCGCGACCAGTGATAGAGAATACATCCTCTACTGGCATCAAGAATGGCTTATCAACCAAACGTTCTGGTTCTGGAACCCATTCGTCAACAGCATCCATTAGTTCTTGAATTTTTGCTGATGCATCATCATCACCTTCCAGAGCTTTAAGAGCTGAACCCATTACGATAGGCGTATCGTCACCAGGGAATTCATAAGAATCCAATAGTTCACGCACTTCCATCTCTACTAGCTCAAGCATCTCCTCATCGTCAACAAGATCAACCTTGTTCATAAATACGACGATTGCAGGTACCCCTACCTGACGAGCCAACAAGATGTGCTCACGAGTTTGAGGCATAGGACCATCTGTTGATGCAACTACAAGAATAGCACCATCCATCTGGGCAGCACCCGTCACCATGTTCTTAACATAATCGGCGTGACCCGGACAATCTACGTGCGCGTAGTGACGGTTTGCCGTTTCGTACTCAACGTGAGCCGTATTAATTGTAATCCCTCTTTCCCTTTCTTCTGGTGCAGCATCGATAGAAGCGTAGTCCATTTTTTGAGCTGTACCCGCCTTAGAAAGCACGTACGTAATTGCTGCTGTTAAAGTAGTCTTACCGTGGTCAACGTGTCCGATCGTACCAATGTTAAGGTGAGGTTTCGTCCGCTGAAATGTATCCTTAGCCATCGATTTTCATTTTTTAAAGTAAAATAAAGAGTATGAAACTTAGTTTAGATTCTATCTTGGAGCCAATGATGGGATTTGAACCCATGACCCCTTCCTTACCATGGAAGTGCTCTACCCCTGAGCTACATCGGCAAGATATTCCAATCGGGAAATGCCAACAATCTGACACTTTTCATCTCGCCTGAACGAGCTCTGAACTCTCCCTTCATTTCAAATACCCGAATAAAATTAAAATTTGAGCGGGCGACGAGACTCGAACCCGCGACTTTCAGCTTGGAAGGCTGATGCTCTACCAACTGA
>CAZVOD010000063.1:0-27461 GCA_964628385.1 uncultured Saprospiraceae bacterium | reverse complement strand
CTATTTTTCCAGGCCAGAAGCCGTGAAAGAGGGTTGTCACTTGTTTCTTCCTCCGAGTAACGCGATGGGGGTATCCCATGAAGATTGGAGGAAGTTGTTAGAAGCTGTTTAAATTTGGTTTTTGAAACCTGCTAGAGTGGATTTTGCGGCTAATTGAGGCGCCAAAACCGGAGTTTAGCAGCGCTAAATAGCCTGTCCCGCAAAGTGGCGGGAAGAATTTTGGTAACGAAAAGTAGCCGCAAAAGACGCCTAACAGGCTCAAAGGATTAAATTTAAACAGCTTCTCAGATGTGAAAAAACCTAAATTCAAATAGCTTCTTAGCAGCCAAATTGAAATGTAATGAAAGAAACTTTGTATACGCTAATAACGGGAGGGAGTCAGGGTATTGGCCGTGCCTTGAGTATGGAGTGTGCTAAAGGGGGACAAAACCTGATCATCGTAGCCTTACCCAATGAGCATTTAGAAAATACAGCAGCCGAAATCAGGACTGCCCATTCTGTGGAGGTACTTACTTTAGGTATAGACTTATCAAAAGAAAATGCTGCGCTGGAGGTTTTTGAATGGTGTAAAAAAAATAATTACAGCGTTAATATACTTATCAATAATGCGGGCTTTGGCCGCAGTGGCTGGTTTGAACAGCTACCGCTGTCTACCTACCAAACAATGATAAGCTTAAATAACCGGGCATTATTTGAAATGTGCCATTACTTTATACCAGTGCTAAAAGAAAAGGCGCCGGCTTATCTGATGAATATGAGCAGTCTGGAAGCTTATCTACCAACACCTTATAAGGCTGCTTACACAGCGACCAAACACTTTGTCTATGCTTTTACCCTGGCTTTGCACGAGGAATTAAAACCATTTAATGTACACGCCGCAGTACTTTGTCCGGGCTCTGTACTTACCAATGAGGATGGCCTGAAGCGTATACAGTCCATGGGCGCTGCTGCCAAGATGGTAGTTATGATGCCAGAGCCGGTAGCTGAAAAAGCGATTACAGCCCTTTTCAAAAAGCGATCTATTATTGTACCAGGAAGTGTCAACAAATTTATAGTCTTTATCAGCAAACTCATTCCCATAAGGCGCAAAATGAGATTGCTGGAAAAAATCTTCAGATCTTATGTCAAGGAAGAAAAGGAAGTAAGCTCTTCCTGAGCTATCGCATCATGGTAATACTGCCAGTGATAACTTTTTCTTCCCCTTCACAAAAATATCTAACTTTATATATCATTACTCCCGAATTAAGCTCCTGTCCTCTAAATGATCCATCCCAGCTATCAAATGGGTTATTGGTAAAAAACACCCGTTCTCCCCATCTGTCGTAAATCTCAAAAGAAATCAACTGAGGAATGGCAAAGGGGTTACTGATACCATAGCGATCATTCAATCCATCTCCATTCGGCGTAAAAGCATTGGGCAGGAATATTTCATTACAGTTCAGTTCGTCTGGATCTATTACCGTAATTTGAATAGAGTCACGGGCTATGCATACAAAAGCATCTTCAAAGTTAAGCGTGTAGGTTATTTGTCCCAGCCCCGCCGGAGTAATCCGGGGCTCCGCCTCAAAAGAACTAAAAACGCCTGTTGTGGGTTCCCAGAAAAAATTATCGGCACAAGTATTAGACACCCGGATATTTACAGACTCCCCGCTGAAAATTAAGGTATCGGGCGTAAGTATCTCATCGGGAGCCTCGTAGAGACCATCTAATTCGGCCTCGCTCAACGCCCGGTTGTACAGGCGTATATCATCAATTAGCCCATTAAAGCGTCTTTCATTAGGCGACAAACAGTTACTGCCCCCCACCAGCAAAATAGTAGAATCGCTGGGCGTAAAGAGATCTATCCGGGAGGTTGTCTTGCGGCTATCTACCAGCTCGCCATTCACATATAGACGAAATTCAGGCCCACGACGCCAGACAGAAACGTGATTCCAGCATTTGCCAGGATCGAGCTCTTTTGTCAAAGAAACGAGTTTTGAAGAACTCTCCGCTGCAAATAAGTTGATAGAATTAGACGCAGGTTGATAACGCAAATCAAAGACATTATCGGTACGACAGTCTACCCAGCGCTTAGAAAATAGATACTGTGTTCCCTGACCACCAGTATTCTTTAAATACATGCTCAGGGTAAAATCTTCTGTATCAAACTCCCGACTAACACCACTACTAAACCTTACCTCGTCATTAACACCATCTAACCTTAGCGCTTCACCAAAAATCCCGCAGGAATAGTCAATAGACCCAACAGGGAAACCCGCATTGGCGGTATTACCGGTAGCATCGCCAAGTGTACTATCTAGTGGATAATAGGCTACCAGTCCGGTAGTCGTTTGTGCATTAATGAATGTGCAGGCTAAAAGTGCCCAAAAAAGAAATCCAATCAGTTGCTTCATGAAATCTGTAGTTGCATCCATAGATGTGTTACCATCACCTAAACGCCAAAGCTATTGCTAAATTATATTTTCCAAAAAACAGACTGCCTTTTGAAGCTATTCAAAGACTATTTTAACAACAATTTATCCAAACATGCCACCTAAACCGCCCAATCCGGGAGGTAGCATATCTTTGAGTATAGTCTGTGCTTCATTTTGTTCTTTTTCTTTGGCCAACTCCAAGGCTCGGTTGATGGCCACCAACAAAAGATCCTCCATTTGTTCTGTATCATCCATATCAATAGCTTCGCGATCGATATCCAGGTTCAGAATCTCTTTGTTAGCATTAGCCTTTACCTTTATTGCACCATCACCAGCTTCGGCTTCTACAATTATGGCGGCCAGCTTTTCTTTCATCTCTTTCTGTCTGGCTTCCAAATCTCCCATAAAATTTCCAAACATATATCTATTTGTTTTAGTGATTGTCAGATTTTACAATTGCATCTCTTTTTCATCCACCCACAAACCATGAAAACCAAGTGGAATATTGTGAGGCAGATCCATTCTGGCTATCTCAGAAAAATCCCGGGCGTCAAGTACTAACAGTCTTGTCTTTACAGCTTCAGCATCAAAAAACAGAGTCAACAAATAGCCATCATCTTCCTGGGTGGCATTGTCAGCGGGAATCATAATGGGCTCACCTGTCAAATTCGGCGCAAAATCCTTATAAAAAGTCTTGTTCTCAAATGTATCAGTTTTTGCCAAACCTCTTAATACAAAATACTTGGAATTTGGCTCTGCAGCTATATTCCAGGAATAGCGATAGGGTTTTCCCTCCAGCTGCGGGTTCACATTCGGCAACTCGCCGGGATGATCACTCAGCTTTTCAGTTCTTATTTCAAGTGTATTCAAATCTATAGTGTAACGCTTCAAAACCGGCATAGGGCCCTCCACTGCTCTTCCGTGTACAAACGCTTTGATGCCTTCCGCACTGGGAAAATCAGGCATTATATATCCATCTACCACCACTTTATCATCTTCCAGATCATAACCATTGGCAAAGTGAAAAACAAAGCAAAAGTCTGTCTCTGCGTACTTTTCAGTACCGTCCGGCTCGATGATCAATATTTTTGTTTTCTTAGATCGGTCAATATTCATAGCCGCAACCGGTGGGGCTATTCCGACAAATGCTTTAAAAAGATCGAAAGCTACCGGTGTCAGGAAGAATACCTTTCGGCCCCGATTAGTCAATACAAAGTCGTGGGTAAAGGTAACTTCTGGTATTTCTATCGCTTTATCAATACTGGCTGTTCCATCCGGCATCACTTTATAAATCATCAGGCGTTGCTTGGTACCCGCGGCAGTACCGAAATTGTACATTACTCCCGTTTCAGGGTGAATTTTGGGATGTGCAGAAAAAGGGAGTTCCGGAGTGATCATCTTATCCACGAATGAAAAGTCATTGCGTAAAACCCCATCGTAGTCATACCGCTGTATGGTATCCAGTGTTCTCGGATCTATCTCATGCGGCAAGCCACCCTCCCACAGGGCCAGCATTTTGCCACCGTGCCATACAACGCTGGTATTGGCCACATTTTTAAATTTCATTTTTAGGAAATTGCTGCGAATACCTCCCGGCAAATTGGTGCCAAAACTTCGGTAAAGCATTTTATCCGCTTTCTCTTCCTCCATCAGCTCTGCAGTTTTGACATGCTTGTTGGTGTAAAAAACTTTTCCATCCTTAAATTGAAAAGCAGCAACCATGCCGTCGCCATCAAATAAGTGGTCATATTTAACCCCCTTGTGTTCAAACCGCCCGTTACCATTTCTGAAAAGCGTACCTCTGATTTCTTGAGGTATTTGTCCTTCAACTTTCAATTCTACTTTTTCGTATTCTTCTTCAACCAGTTTATTAGCTGAAAAGTATCTTTGCAGTGCCTCCATGAAGTTTTTACTTTATCAAACAAAAACACTTCTGCTTAGATTGTCATTTTCCATTAATTTTTCCCAATCTCTCCACTTTTTCAACGCTGCCATTCTGTTTTGTAGCAGTACCTATCAATTACACCATTCCAGAGAAGTCCGAAAATACTTTTTGCCATTCAAATGCAAATATTTATCAGGAAAACTCAGAGTGTAGCTGTACACTTCACCATTGTTGAAATTCAACTTAAGTACGGCCTGTCCGGACGCATTCACTCCCACATCCCAATTACCATTGCCATTACCCTTATCAGAATCATACCCGCTAATACCAGAACCACTGATCGTCATATCGCTGTTAGAAGAGTAATAAAAGCTACCCGAATTACAAAGCTCAATAATCACCTCGCTGCTATATCCTCCACTCACGGAACCCCCAGAATAATAGGAGCTGATATGGTGCAACCGACGGCCTTTAATCTGGTCTTTCCATTGTTTTACAACAGGCCCAGTTTTGGGCTTTTCAAAGACTATGCTTTTCTTGACCTTTAAGGCTGCCTGCCTGAGTTCATCACCGTATTGCTCAGGTGTTGATGCCACCAGAATAGTTACGCCGGTACCGTAGGGGTTGATCACACCGATAATATAACCTTTTACCTTAGTCCATTCCATTGTACCGCTCAATTCTGTACCAACGGCATTATCACCAAGATCATCAAATTCGCCGACCATATTCAGGTTAGTACCATTTTGATCCATAATGCCTTTTTGTGCCTCCACCTTTAGTTGATCAAGCGTCGCCGAAGTGTGAGTTGTTAAAAGTACAAGGCCGGGAACCGTTTGAGATCCCAAAACAAAAACGCCCTGACCTTCCTGGCCTACCCAGCCATCCGGGATAGTAAATTCGATACCCAGCTGATCATAGGTGATCGTTCCGGTTTTCTGAGCAAAAGAAAATGTGCAGGTAAGTAATAAAAATGACCAAAATACAAACCCTGTTTTCATGATTTTAGGTTTTATTGTTAAAAATAGTAATTAATCGAATTTGCGGTGTATTGAAAACTTATTTAGCAGACTTGTTTCGCAGGAGTAGAATAGTGGAAAAATGGAATTATTTTTTTTACCACACGAAGGCTTTTTCGCTCAGAAGGGCAGGTTTTCCTTCTGAGCTTCAGACGCGCTAAGCGGCTGATAAAAGGCACAATGTGGGGATGACTGAGCGATCCTGAAAGATAAATATCCTGTGGATGTTCAAACGAAGGAACGCGGCAGCGCCTTAATCAATTCTCTATTTTAATACCTTTGAAACAAGTCTAGTAGAAAATAAATTTCAAATACATTCTAATTATCCATCAACAAGTAGGGTTAGTTAGCAAAAAAATGTAAGTAGGTTTTGGAAATTAGATTTGCTTTATGTGTAATAAAATTAATAAAGAAATGAATTTATCAAACTGGTGGTCCAGAGTCGTTGCCAAATCTTATGATAAAGCGTTGAGTGGAATGGAAGAGCGTTTTCTGGGAAAGCAAAGACAGCGACTTTTATCCAAAGCAAAAGGACAAGTACTAGAAATAGGAGCTGGTACCGGCGTCAATTTCCCCTATTATCCAGAAAAATGCCAGGTACTGGCTATTGAACCTTCCACCCCTATGCGCGAAATAGCCTTGGCGAAAATGGACGACAAAAATATAAAAGCCCAAATTAATATACAGGGATTAAGCGTAGAGGAGCTGGAAGGCAGTGGCCTGATACCACTGGAGGGCTTTGATACCATAGTAGCCACGCTGGTACTATGTTCTTTACCCAAAGCCGAACCGATCATCGAAAAGTTTGACCACTGGCTCAAACTAGATGGCCGTGTGCTGGTGATTGAGCACATTCAATCCAGCCAACCTTTAAAAGCGACTTTACTCGACTGGCTCACGCCCGTATGGCGACGGCTGGCGGAGGGTTGTCATCTCAATAGACCGACTGATCAGCTGCTCAGGAAGCTTCCCTTTAAGTTAATTCAGGAAGATTATTTTCAAAAAGGACTACCATTTTATGTAGCTGAATATCTAAAAACTATAGATCGCTCAATTTGCGAGGAAAACCATTGATACCTCTTTGCCTCATAGTCTCTTGCAGGGCTTTGGCTTCGTTGAGGGACTCAAAGTTTCCGACAATGACTTTATAGATGTTTTGTCCGTTAGACTGGCTGGTAGAAACAAGCACTGGCTCACCAAACCATCTTTTCATCTGCTCCACCTGATTAATGACATTGTTGTAATCAGAGTAAGCTCCTACCTGCACACCCCAGCCTTTAGATTGTTGTTTTTCCACATCTACTTTAAACAAACCGCCATTGGGATTCCCGCTGGTTCCTGGGTTGGGCGTAGGCTCAGGCGGGCTGGGTATAGTCGGCTTACTGCGTCTTCTGATCGCTTCTTCTACAGCCTTCAGCGCATTAATACGACCATAGCCGTAGCGAGTAGAATGGCCATAGAAATATTCGTTTCTAGAGCCTATTTTATCAGCGGTTTGCTGCAGGATTTCTTTTACTTCGGCAGCGGTCAGATCAGGATTGGCCGACAAGATCAAGGCGCAGACTCCGGCCGCTAGTGGTGTAGAGCTGGAAGTACCGCCAAAGTGCTTATAGCGATCCCCTCGGGACCTGCCATCCCGCCAAAACCTGTACTCCCCGGACTGACTGGTGTACCCCCGGTCCCACCAGGCCCGGGCCGCTATCACTGGCCAATCCCCATTAGAAGGAGCCAGGATAGATAATTCTTTCCCCCGATTGGAATAAAAAGCATGTTGATCCTGACTGGTACTGGCACCCACTGCTATCACATCAGGGTGAGCAGCATAATAGTTGAGGTAATCAAAATCTTCATTTCCGGCCGCAAATAAAATGATACACCCTTTACCGTTTCGACCTTCTCTGGCCGCTCTGGCAATAGCCCTTTCCTTTGCGAAATTCAGCTGAAACTGCGGGTCGGTAGTCCCCCAGCTGCAGCTGATAATATCTGCGCCATTGCGGATACAGTATTCAAACATCTGTTCGGTGCGCTGAGTACTAAAAGATACTCCGTTAATCGGCATAAACCTGGCATTGGGCGCAGCACCAACAATACCGCTGGCATTATCGGAAGCCAATGCTACACTGGCACAAGGCGTGCCATGTGTATGCTGTGGGTCACCCTGTGGTATATTTGAACTGTAAGACCACAGGTCAAAAGGGCGAAACACTTTTCCCTGCAGATCCGGATGTGATAAGTCAAAGCCACTATCCATGACAGCAATAGTTATTTGGCTACTACCAAAACCATCGAGTCGACGCCAGGCATCTAATACTTTGGCATCCGCTCCCTTTTTTATCTGATAAACAGAATCTCTGATAAACCCTTTATTATCAAGATGCCACTGATGATCCAATAGGCTATCGTTGGGTATACGGAAATCATAGCGCCTCAGCGGCATATCCAAATCGGGCTCCGCTTCCTTCACCAGAGAGATCTGGTCAAGAAAATGCGCTACTTTCACCGGATTGGGAGAATCTTTAGTTACAGCAGTCAGGATTTCCTGATCGTTTATCCTGCGAACCAGCTGTAAGTTGTATTCGTCAATAGCAATTCGCTGTTCTTCCAGGCTTACTGCATCGTGAAAAGTGATGCGAACTTCACCATTTGCCACCAAAGGACGGTTACTCCCTTCTGCATAGTACACATGTGTACCCAACGCTACCTCTTCCTGGGCCCTGACTTCATCCAGCATCCTATCCAGAGATCGTCCCTCCGTTTTTAAGCTGACCACATTAAACCCTGCCAGGTCTCGATATACTTGTTGTGAAACATATTCCCGGGGAGCTTCCTCGGCTTCCAGGCCTCTACTTTTAGCAACCGGCCTGGCTTTTAGGCCTACCAGGCTATCGCTTTTTTTTAACGTCAAAAAGCCTTTACCTAACTTGATTCGCAGGGTACTCATAATTTTCAGGTTCTTTGAGAGAATATTCGGAAGGCAGCTCTAGTCCTTTGTACTACCCAGAAGCACCGGCGCTTCTCCTCCACAAACGTAAAAGTTGCCGTTCGGAATCTACGAGATTGGATCAAATATAGCTTTTCTCCAATCGTATACCATTGTAAAGTAAATAAATTTCTGAAAATTAAAAATGAGGAGACGATCGCAGAATTTATACAAAGCAAGCAACAGGAGCTAATCTCAGCCTATTTTAGTATTTGCGAAATAAGATTGGCCCTATCCGAAATAAAAAATCCCGCCGGAGGGGCAGGATTTTACAATATATCGTTATGCTCTTTCTTCTCTGTAGCAGTTGTTGTACATCTTTTGGAGCTTTTTACGAGCAAAGAAAATTCTACTTTTTATAGTACCCAGTGGTGCTCCAAGCTCATCAGCGATTTCTTCGTACTTATATCCGTGATAAGCCATCATAAAAGGCTTGCGGAAGTCTTCAGGTAGGGAATCTACTAATGAGAGCAACTCGCCGAATGTCACATTACTTTCTCCTTCATTACTCACTACTGTATCCCCTGAATTGAGGTAGTAGTTGTTAGGAGTTTGATCAATGATCATATTACGGCGTACTTTCTTACGGTAATTATTGATAAAGATATTTCTCATTATCGTTACAGCCCAAGCCTTAAAATTGGTACCCGGATTGTATTTATCAGCGTTGGTAATAATCCTTACCGCTGTATCTTGATAAAGATCTTCTGCATCAACATTATTTCCCGTTAGCTTTAAAGAGAACGCACGCAGGGAGGTGCTAATGCGCTCCAGCTGATCATATATTTGATTTTGAAGTGCGTACATCATAGCCGGTGACTTTTTCATTTTTTCTTTAAACAATTCTCTATGTTATTATTTTTTACAAATTTATTAAATCTATCATTTGATTGCAAATATTTTTATCTTTTTACGGTCAACTTCCTGTTCTAATGTATCAAAGGGGACATTTTTTTGCAAAGCTGTGAATTTTGTTAAAATTATTAACAGCTTGTAAACCATGCGTTGCAAAATTTGTATATGTAGTATAACCACTTGTGAAGTAATAATCACCACTAAATGCTTACAAAGCACGGATTATGGATACGATGAACGTTGAAGATCGCATTTACCTACAACAAAACATTCGCTGTCTTAGAAAGAGCCTTAACCTAAGCCAGGAAGAATTAGCGCAGCGAATAGGTTTAAACCGAGGGAATATTGCCTCCTATGAAAAAGGAACGGCAGAGCCCAAGATTTGTAATTTACTAAAACTGGCTAAGTTATTCAAAGTATCTATAATAGACCTGACTCAAAAAGATTTAAGCAATATAAATCTTGCGGAGTACAAATCAAGTGTAAAAAATTTTGACAGTACAGAACTAGAATTGATAGAAGAATTTGACTTGAAGGCCGCTCAGCTACAAGAGTTATTTAGGAGCCTGCACACTTGTTGTATGTACAAAGCCAACTCTATAGAAGAGATGCCCAAAGATGTACAAGTGATGCTTACTCATTTCGATCAATTATATGAAGCTTCTCAAGCTTTACTTGGCCAATACAGAGATTTGATTCAATTTATTAAATGTAGAATTTAATTCTTTCTGAAACCAATCCCCTCTACAACCGTATTTTATGTAATAAAATGTCAATATATTTATGCTGTATACGGCAAATACCATGCAATTTTGCCAAAAATGACATAATTACATAAAAACCATTGTAATCTCGGGTCCCATGAAATTTTTGATGACTTTCACCATTTTCACCCTGCCATATTGTCTGCTATTTTCCCAATCATCCGAAAAGCTACAATTTTACGAAGGCAAGGTAACCGATCTTAAAAAGCAAGCCCATAACTATGGCAAGATGTCCCTGGTATATTTTCATGCCTCCTGGGCTATGCCTTGTTCCTGGATGGAGAGTAATACTTTTTCTGATGCTCAAGTAGCCACCTACACCAATCAGCACTACTTTCCGATAAAGGTCAATATTGATAACCCTCAGGGGAATCTGGACAAAGAGAATTATCGGGTAACGTTGATTCCGTCCCTACTGATTTTTGATAGCGAGGGAGAGCTGGTAGCTCGTTACGAAGAGGCGCTAGGTGCTGAAAAGCTCCTAGAAGTACTAAAAAAGCATTACGTGCCGGGGCAGCCCATTATCAGTGCTTCAGGTACAGAAGAGGTTACTTATACCAGCCTATCAGCCCCCAAACCACTCAACATTTATTATCCACCGCTGATTCCTGCAGATGTAGAAGCTCACTATCAACAAGATGCACCCGAAAGCATAAGCTATTCCGAGCCGGCAGAAAAGCCAGCCATCTACGAACCGGCAGTGGCTACAACACCACAAGACCCTCAAATTTTCTTCAGTATTCAACTGGGGGCTTATTCCAGCCTGACGAATGCTGAGGAGCAAAAAAAAGCACTTGCTCCCCGGCTCACACAACCTTTACAAATTAAAAAGAGTGTAGTCAACGGCCGCAATATTTTTAGATTGCTTTGTGGTAAATACGAAGCAGAAGAAGCGGCCAAAGCTGAGCGATACAAACTCTACCGAAACGGTATCAACGGATTTGTAAAAAAATTTGACAGCCTCTGATTGTTAGACTTGTTAAAGTTATTCATCCGGACCAACGAGCCTGCTATCAAAAAACGGCAAAGATTTTCTTTCTTTTTTGACGATAGCCGGCTTGTTTATTTATCCTACCTTTATTTATTATTTTAACTCCTAATATTGTTAGTTTTACGCGGTACACTTTAAAGTGATAATAGCAATATTATCATCTACCCTTCGTTTGTAAATCGAAAGTCAGACATATCAGATTTTTCAGTTGGTTCCCGAAGATTTTGAGAAATTGAGGGCCAATCTATGTTACTAGCAAAACTCTCACAATATGTTTAGGAAGCTCTTTATTGCATTAGTTGTTATGGTTGTCGCGTGCGCAGCAGTTGGCCAGACGCCAGAGAACATCAGGATAAGAAAAGGTAGTTGGTCAAACAGCAGTCAAAAAGTTACCTGCACCAGCGATGCAGGTACCATCTCTTTGGGCCTCCATACCGGCCAAAGTAATGCGGTGACCGCAGATACGATCTTCTTGTGTTTTAATGATCAGATCGAAATACTACACAATAGGGATAGTGACCTTAGTGGTGACCCCAACCCTGCTACAGCGCCGGGTATAGTTTATGCTTACTATGATTGCCCTCCTACATTGGGCTTTGACGGCCCCACGTTGGCCAATATCACCATGGATCCCTGCCTGAACCGCACTAGCCCTATTCTGGTTAATGGCAACCCGGCTGAGCAGACCGACAGCTTATGGGTAACTCGAGAAAGCCAGGGTATGAATGGTAATATCAACGGCGATATTACTTTTATCAACGATGGTCGACAGCAAGCCAGCTTCACCGGAGGAGATCCCGTTCAGTTTTTCTTTGCCCCTATTACCGTTGATGATTGGGAAAACCTTACTTTTGAAGTAGATACCAACAATGTACAGGGTGGCTGTATTAACGTCAATGCTTCAGAGGCTTTTTCTGTGGTATTCCTCAATGAAATCTCCGAGCGGGATGTTAACACCAATATTGGTGATAATGGCTGCCGGGGCTCATTTGTAGTGGAAGGCGGCTTATCAGAGTTTGACAATAATACACGCTATTCCGTAAATATAACCTTGGCCAGTAACCCGGAAGTTACAGGAACATTACTGAGATCCAGCAGGCCATCACACGGCGATACGGTGGAGTTTTTTATTCCCCGCCCAGGTCTGTACAATATAACAGTAGAAGATGGTGTGAGCTGTGGCGCACAATTTAATGTAAATATGGCCGGTTGCGAAGCCGTAACCTTTAACGCAGACCCAATCAATATTCTTCCCGGTGATACAACCTGTGTGGCTATCACAGTGGAAGATTTCACCGACATCCTTACCATGGAAGGTACCCTCGAATGGGATTCTACGGTAGTACATCCGGTAGAAGTAAGAAATCTCAACCCCAATCTTTTGGGCTTTAGTGATGCATTGATCAATGTTGATACGAATTTTATGAGATGGCTTTGGTTTGAACAAACAGGTACCAACGGAGTAGATTTACCCGATGGGGCTATTTTATTTGAAATTTGTTTTGAAGGCGTTGGTGAGTTTGGCGAAACTAGCCCTATTTCTTTTGTGGGAGACGGGTTTGAGCTATTTAGAGCTTCCAATAATGAGCAATTAGGCTACATACTGGATGACGGAGGTGTAGCCCTGTCAGATGATAATTTATTTGTAGAATACGAGATTGATAGCGTAGATTGTTTTGGAGACCAAAACGGCAGTTTTCGGGTAACTGTAGCCGGTGGTACTGCTCCTTATTTCATTGACTATGCGCAGTTGGATGTTGCAAACCCACAAACAGGTAGTGTATCCATCAATCAGGAAAGCGGCGACGTTAACGTCATGGGGCTATCAGCGGGTGAATATCAAATTAACATAGAGGATGCCACTGCTGATATTCGTATTGACACTATTTTAATTCCCTCGCCACCCAGTGCGGGTATCAATTTGATACCCACATTGCCAAGTTGTGCTGGCGAGAGCACCGGAAGTATCAGAGCACAACTTATTGTTGGCGGCCAGATTATTAGTAATCCGGGCGAAGAATACAGCTTCCGCTGGTCTACAGGTGCTACTGGTATCAACTCGTTGGATAGCATCGCCAGTGGATTTTTTGCAGTCACAGTTACTGATGAACAGGGCTGTGAAGTCTCAGCAAGTGCCACTTTAGCTGACCCTCCGACTTTAGAAGCCGATATCGTCGTTACTAACGCCTCCTGCCCAGGAGTAGTAGATGGCAGCATTTTAGTTAATCCTAACGGCGGTACTGCTCCTTACACTTTCAACTGGCAAGCTGGTTTGGATGCCTTCAACGGCACTTTTGCCAGTAGTAATCCTGCTCCTTTACAAAGTGGTATTTATCAATTAACAATAACAGATAACAATGGATGCTCCATAGAACGTTCCGTAACAGTAGGTAATAGAAAAACTCTCAGGCTGGAGCCTGTCATTACGCAAGTCTCCTGTAATGGGTTTAACGATGGTACTATTTTCGTTACCGCAAATTCTACTGATCCGGAGCCGCCGTTTAATTTCTCATGGGCTAATGCAGGAGCTCTACCTACACCTCCTGACAACAGCAATAACACAAGTGAATTGCGAGATCTGAGCCCGGGTACTTATGTGGTAACCCTTACAGATGTAGGTGCTGCTGGTTGTGCTACTATTGATTCTTTTGTTGTTACTGAACCCGAGCCGCTGGAAATAAGCATTCTCAACCAAACGGTAGAAAGCTGTGAGCCAGGATCAGATGCTGAAGTAATAGTTGGCGTAACGGGAGGTACTTTTCCGTATGCTTATGATTGGAGCAACACCGACATGGATTCTATTGCTTCTAACCTGAGTGCCAACATTTATGAGCTGGTAGTGCGCGATGATAACAACTGCGAAAGCAACCTGGAAATAACAATCGGCCAGGTTCCTCCACCGACCATTACCAACCTGGCTAATGATACGCTCACTTGCCCCGGCGATGTAGATGGTACGCTTACGGTGGAAGCTACGCCTTCCAATGCACCGGTTACTTCTATAATCTGGAGTAACGGAAGCACTGGTAATACCATTACGGATTTACCTGCCGGAAATTATGGCGTCACCATTACCGATGATGACGGTTGTATAGCGATAGATACCGCCACGGTAGTTGCACCGGAGCCAATAGTTATTGATGAGATAATACCCATGTCTCCAACTTGTCCTGGTGATTCTGATGGTAGCCTAACGGTAAATGCCAGCGGCGGTACGCAGCCATACCGATATGTATGGGAAGGCAATGGCATCAATGATACAGTTGAGTTCAATTTATTGCCAAGCCTTAGTGCAGGCACTTATAACCTGACTGTAGTGGATGCCAATAACTGTGCTAGTGCCACGGACAGTCCAATATTACCGGAAGCTCCATCTATTCAGTTGGCATTCAATGAGATAGATAGTGTATCCTGTAGAGATCAAAACGAAGATGGCGCGGCTACTGCAGTTGCCAACTACAGCGACTTCTCGGATGGTAACTTTACTTTCCGTTGGGAAACGGGGGAAGTCACTGAAAATAACACCGAGTCAAGAGCGGTACGATTAGCCGCTGGTTTTCAGCAGGTGACCGTTACAGATGACGATGGTTGTTTTCTGATCGATTCCTTATTAGTGCCGGCACCTCCACGTCTTGAAGTTAATGGTATCCCTTCTCCGGTTACCTGTAATGGCTTCGATGACGGAGTAGCTGAGGTGGCTATTGATGGCGGTACAGCTCCGTACCGAATCAATTGGGTAGAGACGGGCGAGTCCACTGAGCGCATTGAAAACCTGACCAGCGGCACTTACAACGCTATCATTTTGGATGCTAACGACTGTCAAACCAGCCAACAGGTAGAAGTTACGGAGCCGGAAGCTCTGACCCTCATTGTGGATACGGATCAGACTCAGAATATTACTTGTGCAGGTGATATGAATGGTGTTCTTGCGGTAATCGTTAATGATGCTGCGGGTATCAACCCTCTGCTACCCGCTCCGTACACCTGGTCGGATAATATAGCAGCAGCCGATACTAATGTAGCTGCGGGTCTGGCTCCCGGCACTTACAGTGTTACGATAACGGATGTTCAGGGTTGTGAAGACTCCTTATCTTTTGAGCTAACTTCACCGGATCCCATTATGGCCGTTATTCCTGACCCGGTTCCGCCTCGTTGCTTTGGTGATTTGACTCAGATTGTTATTGAATCGATTACTGGTGGTAATGGTACGGCATTTTTAGATTACACCTATAATATAGACAATCAAGGTTTTGACTTTGCACCTAACCAACCGGCAGATGTAGCGGCTGGTACACGGGTAATAACCATTGAAGACCCACTGGGATGTACCGTTGAAGAGATTATCGAAATTGAGGAGCCGGATCAGATACAAGTAGCGTTCAGCCCTGACGAAATAGAGATTGAACTGGGAGATACTTCCCAGCGGCTCATGCCTATTATTTCTTCCTCTTTACCGATTGATTCCTTTATATGGACTCCCGCTGAATTTTTATCACAACCCGATATCAGACAGCCTACGGTGATCGCTTTGGATGATGTAGACCTGACGTTGAGGATTGTTGATGAAAATGGTTGTGACGCTACAGCCAATATATTTGTAGAAGTAGACAAAAACAGGAATGTATTTATCCCAAATATTTTCACACCAGATGGTAATGGCAGCGGATTGAATGAAGAATTCAGAATCTTTGCTTGCAGTGGTGTGGCGAATATCAACTTTGTGAGGCTCTACGACCGATGGGGTAATATGATTGTAGACAGAAATAATATTTTACCATCCTGCGAAGGAGGTATCCCCGTGTGGGATGGCCGCTTCAATGGCGATGTTATGAATGCAGGCGTCTATGTTTACCTGGTGGAAGTTGAATTTGTGGATGGTGTGACATTGCTTTATCGCGGAGATGTTGCACTGGTAAGATAAAGACTTAAAGCTCTTTTATATGCACTAAGCGGTAAAAACCCCGGGGGGTTTTTACCGCTTAGTATTTTACACTCAGATCAGGGATGCCCGCTTGCTATTAGGGCTTTAAACTATCCTTAAAGAAATCGTCAATTTTACAAAGTTCTTCACTGATTTGCCACAATCGCCTGGCATCTTCCTCTCTGTAGGTACGTCTGGAAGAAGGTTTAGGTCTGGATTTATCCCAGTACTTTCCGCTTTGTCCCTTTGCCTCAGGAGCGGTTGCCGTATAAATTTGAGTTTTGGCACCTACATCGGGCGTCACTCCACCGCTTCTTCTTAATTTCCAGGCCAGGCCATGAAGCCAGTTAGTATGCTTCAAACCAATATCCGTTTTTACCAGTCCGGGTTGAATAGCATAAGTCGATACATTATCATGTGGCTTAATGCGATCCAGCTCGTACGTAAACAAAATATTGGCCAGTTTAGACTGCGCATAAGCCCGTAAACCGTGGTACCTCTTGGTTAGGTATAGGTCATCAAAATACATTTTCCCCTGAAAATGCGAATCGGAAGCTACACTTACTATCCTACCATCATCAGACTTAGCAATATGAGGGTATAGTAAATGCGTTAAATAAAAGTAGGCCAAATGATTAACGGCAAACATTTTTTCGATTCCATCTTCGGTATAGCTTAATTCCGAAATCCACGTGCCGGCATTATTGACCAGTACATCCACCAACGGAAATTTAGCTCTTATCTTAGATGCGGCTTCTCTCAATGCTTTCTGAGAGGATAAATCGGCAATAAATAAAGAAATATTGGAATTGCCGGAAGCCTGGATCAATTCTATTAATGCCTTTTTGCCTTTGGCTTCATTTCTACAAACCATAGCTATATGAGCACCGCGAAATGCCAATGCTTTTGCCGTTTCAAAGCCCAATCCTGAATTTGCGCCTGTTACTACGCAATGTTTTCCTGTCATTCGTATGTAGTTTTGCTCGCAAAAATAGATAATATTGTGAAATAGTTTAGAAATCAAAATTCTCAAAAATGAAATACAATCTTTTTTTCAACACACTTATTCTTATTCTCGGTCTTTCCTTTCAGGCTCAAGCCCAACCTAGCCCTGATGATCACCTGCAGCGATTCTTCAGAGGCTACGAAAGATCACCATTAGAAGCCGTAGACTTTATCTTTTCCCTCAACCCTATTTTTGAAACAGAAGCCCTGCCCCAATCGCTGAATGTACGTGAAAAACTGGAAGCATTGCTTCCAAGGTTGGGTACTTACCACGGCAATGAATTGATCGTGAAAAAGGAAATTACCCGTAGCCTTTTTGTATTTAGTTTTATTGTAAAATATGAATATCAACCGATCCGATTTATCTTCAAGTTTTATCGGCCTGATCGCAACTGGCTGCTTCTGGGCTTTTCCTATGACGACAGCCTGAGCCACGAAATGGAAGAGGCCGTAAGGCTACCCAATGTCTTTCAAAATAATAAGGGCGGAAATGAATAAACTTGTTTCGAAGGGCTCAACGCAGCCGTCTCGGGCAAGTGTCGGCTAATTTTATTGCATTTCCACAAAACTTCTTATATTGATAGGAAACATCAAAAATAGAAATGATAATAAAAGAATTTAGTATGAAGAAGTTGACTTTTTCTTTGATACCCGGCTTGCTGTTGAGCCTTTTGCTCTTCTTGCCGGACCATTTTGTACAAGCACAAAATGAACAAGACAACCCCTTGTTCAAAGAGCTGGAATACAGAAACATCGGCCCTACCCGGGGTGGCCGCGTAACTGCTGTGACCGGTGACAAAAATAATGATGGAGTCTTTTATATGGGTAGTACTGGTGGAGGTGTTTGGAAAACGACCAACTACGGCCACGCTTGGAATAATATCTCTGATGGCTATTTTGCCACTGCTTCCATAGGTGCTATAAGATTAGCTCCCGGTAATTCTGACATTATTTATGTAGGCACCGGCTCTGATGGCCTTCGCTCCAATGTAATTCAGGGTAAAGGTGTTTATAAATCTACAAATGGCGGAAAAACCTGGACACATGTAGGCCTGGACAATGTCGGCCAGATAGGAGCGGTAGAGATTCATCCCGACAATCCTGATATCGCTTATGTAGCCGCTATAGGTCAGGCTTTTGGTCCTAACCCAGAACGAGGTGTTTTTCGCACCACAAATGGCGGAAAGAATTGGGAAAAAGTACTCTTCGTATCTGATACAACCGGCGCTGTAGATCTTGAGTTTGCTCCGGACGATCCTAACACACTCTACGCTTGCATGTGGAGAGGCGAAAGAAAACCCTGGACGATTATTAGCGGTGGAAAAGAAGGTGGAATCTACAAATCTACTAATGGTGGTGATAACTGGAAAAAAATGACAAAAGGATTACCATCCGACCCATTTGGCAAGAGTGACCTGGCCGTTTCTGCCGATAACCCCAATCGGGTTTACGCCCTTGTAGAGGCAGATGAAAGCAAAAAACAGGGCGGATTATATGTATCTGATGACCGGGGAGAAAGCTTCCGTTTGGTAAGTACTTATGAACCTTTACTGGACAGGCCCTTTTACTATTGCAATGTAGATGCTGATCCCAATAACGCAGATATAGTCTATGTCAATTCAACGCGTTTTTTTAAGTCTGATAATGGCGGGCGTAAATGGGAAAGGATGAGCACACCACATGGAGACAACCATGATATCTGGATACATCCTGATGATAGTGATGTTTGGGTGCAGGGTAATGATGGTGGTGTAAATGTGACCAGAGATGGGGGCCGTACCTGGTCCTCTCAGAATAACCAGTCAACTGCAGAGCTTTACCAGGTGGAAGTTGATGACCAATTTCCGTATTGGCTGTACGCTGGTCAGCAGGATAATTCTACTATAGCCTTACCAAGTTTACCGCCCCATGGGTCGATTGCAGGAAGTATGGGCTACTGGATGTCAGTGGGCGGCTGCGAAACGGGCCCGGTGGTACCGAAGCCCGGCAATCCGGATATTGTTTATGCCAATTGTAAGGGTAGGTTTGGGGTTTATAATAAAAAAACAGGACAAGAGCAGCAGTATTATGTGGGGGCCTCCAACATGTACGGCCATAATCCCCAAAACCTGAAGTTCAGATTTCAGCGGGTGGCTCCTATTCACGTTTCTCCGCACAACCCTGATGTAGTTTATCACACTTCTCAGTATGTCCATAAAACTACCGATGATGGCAAGACCTGGCAAATCATTAGTCCTGATCTGACGGCATTTGAAGAAGACAAGCAGGTTATTTCCGGGAGCCCGATAACCAGGGATATTACCGGCGAAGAGTTTTACAGTACCATTTATGCTATCAGGGAATCCATTCTCAGCGAGGGGTTGATCTGGGTAGGTGCCAATGACGGCCCGGTGCATGTAACCCTTGACGGTGGTAAGAACTGGAACGATGTAACGCCCGAAGCTTTCCGCAAAGGAGGCAGAATTGATTGTGTGGAACCGTCTCCTCATGATCCAAAAAAGGCTTATGTGGCAGGATATCGCTATCAACTCAACGATTGGCAGCCATATTTATATAAAACTGAAAATTCCGGAGCGACCTGGCAGTTGTTGACGCCCGGCAATAATGGTATCCCTGCGGATTATCCGGTTAGAGTAGTCAGGGAAGACCCTAATCGCGAGGGTGTACTTTATGCAGGTACCGAATTTGGGCTTTTCATTTCTATGAATGATGGCAAGAGCTGGCAGTCATTTCAGCAAAACTTACCGATCACCCCCATTTCTGATATCAAAGTACATCAAGAAGACTTGGTACTCTCGACCATGGGCAGAGGATTCTGGGTTCTGGATGACCTGACGGCCATTCACCAGCTCAATGAAACGGTAGCCGATCAGCCTGCCCACTTGTTCAAGCCTAAAGACGCCTACCGATTGAGATACAGAAGAACCAGCAGCAACAGTGTACCGTACTATCCCGGTGCCAGTGTACTATTACATTATCATTTGAAGCGGGATGTCAGCGCTCCTATCACCCTTGATATTCTCAATGCCGATAAGGAGGTGATTCGCTCTTTTACTAATACCAAAGTAAAAGCCAAAAGAGATGACATTCCTGAACCCAGTATGGCTACCGGCTTTTTTGAGCAGGGTTTTGATGATCAGCTCAATTCTGAGGCGGGACTGCATCGTATCACCTGGGATATGAGACATATAGGCCCGTGGTATGCCAGCGCCAGAAGAAGAGGCTATGGCGGTCCAATGGTAAGCCCGGGTAAATATTTTGCCCGTCTTAAGATTGGTCAGCAGGAATTCCTGCAGCCATTCCATATACTACCAGACCCAAGGATCATCGAAAATGGTATCAAGGAAGAAGATTTGATAGCTCAGGAGGCACTGTCCATAAAAATAAGAGACTTGCAGACTCAGGCTCATCAATTGTTGGCTAACGTTAAGCGGCAGCAATCAGAAAATAAAGCCAAAAAGGATATGCAAACCTTCAATGAAATTGAGCAGGCACTAGAAACAGCAGATGGGAGATACATGAAGCCACAATTGATAGATCAGCTGCGATACCTCAGCTCCATGCTCGACAGAGCTGATCAGCGGCCGGGTAAAGACGCTTCTGATCGTTATGCCGAACTCAAAACAGCACTCAAAACTTTACACGATAAGTGGATGAGTACTTCTTCTGCCAACGGAAAGACAGATAGAGAGTAAATAGGTGATTATTTTCACCCAATGATCTTGCTGGGTATAATTCAAATACGCTTGTACCCTTTAAAATAAGCAATCCCGAATTTTCGAGCGTGCTGAAAATTCGGGATTTGCTTTAATACACTTACTTACTCTAAAACTCAATTATTTACTTCAATTTTATCGATTCGTAGTATACCTTTCTCGGAGTATTGATAACGAAAGTGTAGGTGCCAGGTTCTGCCTGATCCAGTCTAAATCTCTTTTCTACTTTAATGACGTTTTTTATTTCCTCCGAATAAATTGTTTTTCCCTTATCATCATTAATGGACAACTTCATATCCGAAATTCTGCCATTAAACCAGGATAAATCAATTTGATTACCCTGTACCTTAACAACAGGAGAAAAATACATTTTACGGTAGTTCTTTTTTACAGTTAATTGATCCTCGTTCTTGAAAATAGGCTGTACAATCTCTCTGTTGCCAGTCAGAATTTGTATTTCATATCTGCCATCCTTCAACTTGGAAAGGTCAAAAACTTTTCCAAAATGCGTCTCATTAAAAGATTCCTTTACCAGAATAAGATCATCGCTGTTGCGCAATTGCAGCGTCGTCGTTCCTTTCAAACCAGATAATTTTACGCTAACCTTTCGAAGGTCTTCTACCTGCTGAATATCCACCTGGATGTCGATTTTGGTAGCGTCGTTGAAGCCATTCAAAGAGACTGTAAAAATACTTAGTAGACCAATAAATAACATTTTCAAAGTTTTCATGTCTGTACTTTTTAGTTGTTTTGCCAAATGTTAGTGTTACTTTTACACGAACAAAAATACAGCCAAATTCCACATCGATCTACCTCATTTTTAGCAAAAAGTAATGCTATTTTAACCCCAAAATAGCTAAACATTGATTTTACAATCAAAATAGCATTCTATAAACCAAACAAAGCACTTAGTTTTGCTTTCAAACTTACAATAATTTGGGGAGCTCTGGATTTGATCCAAATAAAGAGGGGAAAAAGCCGGAGCAAAACAATAAACAAGCCCAGGTGTATGTTTATATATCAAAGTGTTTATGGGATTATATTTATAAATTGCCGAAGCAGATTACCGCCTGCTTCGGCATTTATTTTTTATGGCTATGAATAAGCCTTCATTCTTACCCGTATTGCTGGTTCATTTTATTACCATGCTGGGCTTTAACTTTTTTTACGCCGGCTTCCCTGTAGTGGCCATGAATAACCTCGGCTTGACTTCTCTGGAATTAGGCTTCTTCTTTACTTTTGTAAGCTTACTGATGATGACAGTTTAGAGCCCTGTTTTGAGCTACCTTAACAGCAGAGTAGCTGATAAAACCCTAATACTTGCAGGCCCTGTACTCTTTTTAGTTTCTACAAGTGTTATGATTATCATATTTTTCCTTACTCTAAAAATCAAGACCTCCGGATTATAGTTAAAAAATGTACCTAACAGCTTTCCCAAATTCATATTCTCCCTCTTGGGTTAAAAGATACTAAGCTGCACAATAGTGCAATGAGGATTGTCAATTGTATTTGGAGTAATTAGGCAGTAAATGAATGAAAGATTTTACCAAAAATAGCATCGCAATGCCCTAAGGCTGATGCAGAAATGATATTCGTTGCATTATTTCTAGGAAAAAGGAGTCATTATACTGAGAAATGAACATATAAAGCGTACAAAAAAATATTTCCAATATACTAAAAGTGCAACTGTTTTTGGGGATGTATGTTTTAATAGAGTGATTGAACACCTTTGATATTCATCAAAAACAAGTAAGTACAAAAAGGATCAGGGGTTATTACAAACCTTTTGATTTTATTGTAATTTTAAAATTAATAATCAAAAAATGAAGAAAATCCAATTGATTTTTTGCTTTTTAGCACTCGGTCTGGTAACGACATATGCTCAGGATGACGATTTAACGGATCAAATAGCAGAGAAGGCTTGTAGTTGTGCCAAGGAACTTGACTTTTCCAGCATGGAACAGCAGGCAATCCAGGAAAAACTAGGGCTTTGTATGCTGCAAAACCTAATGACAATAGATCAGGAGAAGTTAAAGGCCATTAACGTCGATATGACTGATCAGAAAAAAATGAATGAATTCAGCCAGAAAATGGCGCTCAAAATGGCTTCTAAGTGCCCGGATGTCATGATGAGAATGGCTACCCAGCAGGGACAAACGGGTACTGCTTCATCGAGCCCTTCAAAAGCCAGCGATTCGAAATCTGAATATGCCGCTGTCAGTGGTACAGTCAAAGGAATTGTTGGAAAAGATATCACTTTCATTCAGCTAGAAGACGGTTCTGGAGCGCTTTCTGCCTTTATGTGGCTAAATCAGTTTGAAGGAGAAGCAGCATTCAGAAGTAATCCGGAGGCAATGATTGGAAAGAAGGTGCGTATCACATACGATAAAATTGATGTATACTCTCCTAATTCAAAAACTTACTCCTCCAGAAAAGTAATCAAAAGTCTATCAGTAGAATAAAATGCTGAACCTGCCCTTTTATCGGCACTTCAAAGAAATCTTTTGCCGGCACTGCTTTCAGGGAAATGATAATTTTTCTGGAAAGCAGTGCTTAGATACCATATGGCCTATCGTGACTGAATATTGAAACATGCAGATGATCATCTGTGCCTATATGCCGTAGGGTATTAAATCCCATTAAATCAAAATACTTCTGAACAAGCGAATTGCGTAGCCAGCTATGCCCCCTGGTCCTCAAATCTACGGCATGTACATACTCGCTGGATTGCTTGTAGTGCAAAGAATGACTTCTGGTAGGTAATCCCATTTTTCTATAATCTTCAGGAACTCGATTAGCATCTGTTATGATTAGGTCTTTTTCCAAAATTATTAAAGTTCCAATACTTAGCCGAAGCACAGGATGCAATGATCGATATTCTTTTTGCACTTCCTCTCCTTTGGTATTGGCAGCAGCTACGAACAATATTATCGGTGCACAATATACGCCCACCAGTGCTATTGTCAGCCAATAAGCTCTTTTCACCTTGATGACTCCGTCAAAACTTCCAGTATACTTATAACTGTGGTATAGTACATATAGCAGCAAGAGGGTGGCACTGGCCAGAACGCCGCCTATCACAGATAACCACGGATTCAGATAATATTCAATATGTAGATATACACTACTTCGTATCAGTACGATGAAAGGCAATACAATAAAGAATAACAGCCGGAGTATAAAAAATATGATACTTCTCATGCTCTTTAAATTACAGGCAATTTAGAGTTGTAGTCAATTTTTCCTACCAATAGCATCACTATTTCTACCAATATAATTTGTAAAAAAACCTCTATTCCAGAACGATATAACTCAGGTAGGCTGGCACTTTTGTCGTTTATTCTCTCCATTTCACCTATAAAAATGGATACCAACAGCTATTCCCTTTAGCTTACAGATATATTTAATTAACGAAAACGTGAGCGATCACAGAGTTATCCGTAAAAATTAGGCGGATTTAGATCTCTCATCTTAACAAGTTTAATAAATACCAAAATAATCAAAAACACACCGTGTATTAAAAAAAGCGACATATTACTTGTCGGCAGCTACATTTCTGGTCGTTTTATTCTATTGTGTCTCAGCACTCAAAGCTACGACACACTCTGTATTTGATGCTTTTTTTGGAGAGCAAATAATCGTAGCTGAGCTGCACCTTGACCTTGAGCAGTTGGAGGCCAGAAAAGAGGCGGCTGGTTATGTGGGTTGCTTTTTCAGATCCTTAGGCAGCGGCTTTACCCCAGCCAAGATAAAAGGTTTAGCTTACTTAAATTAGATTTACTAATGCACCTCGTAGTCAACATCTTTTTAGGTGTTGACTTTTTATTTTAATTTAGAGTCGATTTCTTAATCAATCTCTAATCAATATGAAAATACTAATCCAATCCATTATTCCGGTAGCTACCATCTTTTTTTCTCTTCTTTTTACATTACAGCTTACCGCCCAAGATGAATATGTTGGAAAAAAAGGAACCTTTTTTGACCTTATCGAAACCGAATCATTCCGGACCCTGGAGTTAGGCTTCAGCTTTGACCAGCTAGACAGTCTAAAAAAAAGGGATGAATACTTACCAGCCACGCTGAAAGTTTTTGAGGGTAAGAAAGACTATTCAACATGGAATATCAGGATCAAAGCGCGGGGAAAATACAGAAGGCGTATTTGTGATTTCCCTCCTATCAAATTGAAGTTTAAAAAGGATGACCTAGAAGAACAGGGTCTGAAAAGGCATAATGATTTTAAGCTAGTTACTCATTGCCTCGATGATCCGTCTGGCAAAGAAAACGTTCTTCGCGAGTATTTGGCCTATCAGTTGTATCCCATCTATTCTGATAAGTTTTTCAGAACTCAGCTGGTCAAAATTAAATACGACGATACAGAGAGTGGAAAAAAATTCACTCGTATAGGTATGATCATTGAAGATGAAGAAACGATGGAAAAAAGGCTGGATGGTAAAGTTTGTGATGACTGTTTTTCCGTACCCAAAGAAAAGTTTGACCTGAGCAACATACATATCAATGCCCTTTTCCAATATATGATTGGTAACTCCGACTGGTCAATCGAATTGAACAGGAACCTTAAGTTATTGGAGATGGATAATAGCAAAAAATTCTGTGCAGTTCCTTATGACTTTGATTTTTCGGGCCTGGTGAATGCAAGCTATGCTCTACCCAATACAGATTATGGACTCAAAACGGTTAGGGAAAGGGTCTTTTTAGGAAAATGTGATGATGCGAAAGAAATACTACCTTACATCGATCATTTTCTTTATAAGAAACAAGAGGCTTTTGATATGGTACAAAACTTCAAGCTGATCAATGGCGCTTCCCGAAGAGATATTCTTAAATACCTGGAGTCTTTTTATGCCAGTTTGGAAGACAAGTCTTTTCTCCAGGTAATTGATTAAGGGATGCCCTATTAGCAGCTCTAATGCTCAGTACCCCCTGACTCAACCCACTGTGGCTTATGATGATGAGGTCAAAAATATATAATTTAATACAATCCCGTCAGGGTTAGAGGTAGATATAAGAAAAATAGGTAAAGAAATTGGGCTAGGCTCACTGTATTCCAATAAGGGTAAGGCCTACAATTTTTCCAATTACAAGACTAAACCTAGGAAATGCCATGAGCCATCCCAGGTTTGGGATGACTCATGTACAGCTACTTACTCCTTAGCGAGCAATGTCATGCCAATCAGTCTATTCGTTCAACGCTGGTTTTTTATCACGGTTAGCTAATTCCCATGCTGTGGCAAATACCAGCTGAGCTCTTTTAGCCAATATATCATAGTTGATTTTATCTGGTGTATCAGTAGCCTGATGATAATCCTCGTGAGTTCCATTAAAGTAAAAAATTACAGGGATATCATTCTTGGCAAAATTGTAATGATCTGAACGATAGTAGAATCGATTGGGATCGTCCTTACTATTGTATTTATAATCCATTTTGAAGTCAGGCAGATAGGTACTGGAAACTGCTTCATGTACATTGTGTAAATCAGCAGACAGCATGGTTGACCCAATAATGTATACATAGTTGGGATCATTTTCATGATCAGGATCCACTCTACCAATCATATCAATATTCAAATTGGTAATAGTTTTATCCATATCGTATACGGGGTTTTCAGAATAGTAACGAGACCCCAAAAGGCCTTTTTCCTCTCCTGTTACAGTCATGAATAAAATACTTCTTCTTGGTCTGTTTCCATCTTCTGCGGCACTTGCAAAAGCATTGACTACCTCCAGTAAACCTACTGTCCCTGAGCCATCATCGTCTGCGCCATTATATACCTTACCATTGTTGATACCTACGTGATCATAGTGAGCGGTAATAACGATAAGCTCATCTTTAAGATCACTTCCTTCCAGATACCCCAGCACATTATCAGAAGTCACCAGGCGGTTGGCGTAGCTCACACTAGCGTTCACTTTTGTGGTGTAAAGTCCACCCATTGATGTTCCTTTCTCAATATTTTTTTGTAAGGTTTTAAAAAACTTCTCAGGCTTTTCTCCTATCAGTTTTGCTAAAGCTGTTGGCGATGCTAAAAACTGAGGATAGCCTTCACTACCTTCATCTTTGGCGCCCATACTCAACCTTGGCTTACTGGCATAAGCTCCAAAGTATGCAAAGCGCCCTTGAAATTCTTCTTCCGTAGGGAAGGTTACCATTACAAATGCAGCACCTTTCTCCTTAAGCTCATTGACTCTTGTCCTCATCCTCTTTCTCTCCCCTATCATTTCCTTGGTTTTCTCTCCTGTGATATTACCATCGAGCAGAACCACTCCTTTCCCGCTGATATCCAGCCCCTCAAAGTCGTTGTAAGTGTCTTTTTCTATCCCATACCCCAGGAAGACCAAATCCTGGCCTTCCAAATCCAAATTAAACAAAGAGGTACTAACGAAATCATTGGGATAATTCAACTCGTAATTTTCATTCCCCATTTCAGCCGTTCCTACTTGTTTCGCTCTAAATGGAATAGTCTGAAAATGTGGATTGGGATTATCTTTCATTGGACCATATAAGCCATTATCCAGGAAATGCTTTGAAATATAATTAGCCGCCATGGCCTGCCCTTTGGTTCCTGTTTCTCTACCCTCAAAATCATCAGAGGCAATGGTATACAAGTGAGCCTTTAGCTCTTCAGCAGTAATGGTGTTCATATATTTCTTCAAAAGATCAGCCTCAGCTTCTAACTGTGTCTGAGCATCAGTAATCGTAGATACAAATGCTACAAGGCAAAAAATAAGCAATAGATACTTCATAGTTTGGTTTAACTTTTTTTTGAAAAAAGATAATTCGGATAATAAATTGTAAAATAGTGAATTAATGGAAATTGTGGAAAACATGCCCCTAAATAAAAAAGCCCCCCTTCCGGCTTTCGCCAGAAGGGGGGAGCTTTTTTTCAGTATCT
>CAZVOD010000062.1:0-27550 GCA_964628385.1 uncultured Saprospiraceae bacterium | reverse complement strand
TGCTAATCTACAATTTTTTCAAAGAACTATTTGGATGCTAACATAGCATCTCTAAGTACTTTTTTTCATCCTTTAGGATGAAATAGTCAGAGAAAAAGACTTAATGGCCTTTAAAATGATTGATAAGGTATTAGTTTTGCGGCGATAAAATACTTTTAGGATGTTGATTCAGGTAGATTGTTTTAGGGCCTTTAAAAGAGATGTGAGTAGCTTGTCATTGCCGGAAAGGTTTACTTTTCCTTTTTATTATGATCCCCATCCATTGTGTTTAGTTGCAGCAGCAGAAGTACAGTCGCAGCTGATGGAGCAGTTAAATGAAGAGGCTAAAAAGTTGTGGGAGGAAGCTGGAAAAATGTTTGGTGTATTAGTAGTAAAAGATCAGAGTGGCAGGTTGGGGTATCTGGCAGCTTTTTCCGGTAAGCTGGCCAATAGCAACCATTACGAAGGGTTTGTACCGCCTGTATTTGACATGCTTTCGGATGGTAGCTTCTTTATGGAAGGAATGAAGGAATTGAATGCGATCAACAAAAAAATAGAGCGGCTGGAGGCATCAGAAGAATTAAAGGAAGCTACTCTTCTTTTAGAAAAGCAAAAAAAATTGGCAGCCGGGTTTATAGAAAGGCGGAAGGCAGAAAATAAGGCTGCCAAGAAAGCCCGCAAACTTCAAAGGCAACAAGCCGTAGAGGCACTCGACGAACGGCAGTTTACTCAGCTGGATGAACAATTGCAGGCAGTTAGCAAGAGACAACGGCGAGCGTTAAAAGAGCTCATTGCTTATTGGGACAATAAATTAGAGGCTGCCCAAACGAATCTTGATCAGCTGAAAATAGAAATAAACGCCCTTAAAGAAGAGAGAAAAAATAAGTCTGCTGCATTACAAGAAAGGTTATTTGAAAATTATTCCTTCCTCAACATCAATGGAGAAGCACAAAACTTGATGGATATTTTTCATCCTTTTCAGCCACCCGCCGGAGCAGGAGAATGTGCCGCACCCAAATTACTGCAGTATTCTTTTCAGTATGACCTGACGCCTATTGCTATGGCCGAATTTTGGTGGGGCGCGTCCCCCAAATCAGAAGTTAGAAGGCATAAACGTTTTTATCCGGCCTGCCGTGGAAAGTGCGAGCCTATCTTGGGCCATATGTTGAAAGGTATTTCAACTGACCCTAATCCCATGTTGAAAAATACTGCTATAAACAAAGAAATAGAGATACTCTTTGAAGATGATCAAATCATTTTAGTAAATAAGCCGGCCGAGTTCCTTTCCGTACCCGGAAAAAATGTACGCGATTCCGTACAGGCAAGATTACAAATGAAATACCCTGATTTGGAGGGTCCTTTAATGGTACATCGGCTGGATATGTCTACGTCTGGGTTGATGGTTGTCGCTAAGCATAAAGAAGCCCACCGAAGACTCCAGTATCAGTTTATCAAAAGAAAAATAAAAAAAAGATATGTCGCTGTACTGGACGGCACAATCGAAAAAGATAGTGGAACGATTGACTTACCTTTGAGAGTTGACCTGGCTGACCGTCCAAGACAAATAGTATGTTTTGAGCATGGAAAATCTGCCAGAACACATTGGGAGGTGGTAAGCAGAAACAAGGATTCTACGAGAGTATATTTTTATCCCGTAACCGGCAGGACACATCAGCTGAGGGTACACGCCGCTCATCAATCTGGCTTAGATTGTGCTATAAAAGGAGATGATATTTACGGGATTAAAGGGGAGCGTCTGCTTTTGCATGCAGAATGGATACAGTTTCTGCATCCCGCCAATAAGGAGCTATTTTCTTTTGAATTGAAAGCTGATTTTTAGCCTACGGCTTAATAACTATCAGTCTTTTAGTAGTGACAGATTTCCCTTTTTCATCTACCAGTGTATATAGGTAGCTACCTTTTCTTAGGTCAGTGATATTCACTTTGATCGTTCTTCGGTCATTGATGTAATAAATTTCGCTCCACTCTTCAAGCCCGAGAATATTAATGATCGAAAGCTTATAATTGCCGGGTTTTAGGTTGGAAAACTCAAAGCGAACATTGACGATAGCGGGGTTAGGATAGGCGTATACTCCCGGCTTGGGGTCATTGATGGGTTGGCCACCCAGGTTGCGTGGGGCTTTGAATGTTATATTTTTAGGCATTTGACCTCGCTCGTCCATTAAGATACTGGCAACAGGTTCGAATGATTCATTGCTGTAAAAATTGTATTGTTTGTGGTTTTGTGATTTAAATGGGGCTACATTGGGCAGTAAGTCACTGACATCTTTCCACCCTCGGTTCCCCACTTTAGCCAATACTCTTACCGAACGGTTTTCTTGCCTTCGCTCTCGAAGTACATCATAAATACCTCCCGGCACGATGGCTGTTCCCCAACCGTCTACATAATCCTGCCGGTCAAAAGTAATTTGTATGTTGATGGAGTCAGGTGTGAAGGGTAGAGCAGAAAAGATATTCATGGGAATGTCTTCCAGTGCAAAGCGGTAGTCAACATAGGATTCAGATTGAAACCCGTCATTGTAGTTGAGTGGAGCCTTCCTTTCTATCAAGGGCGGCTCAAAATATACCGGCCTGGAATACCCTAATTGCAAGGGGTCATTTCCAGAGACGCCAATCAAAGCTATTTCTGTATCCGAGATTCTATAAAAGCCTATTTGTTCATTGCCTAGTTCTACGGCAGCATTAGCTTGAGGAAAGTAGTTGTGGATTCCGTAAAAATCAGCGGGCTGTATGGGCAGTCTTTGTGCAAAAGGAGCTTTTAGCATGCTAAAATCCCACCTTTCCTGTTCTTGGTCATCAATTAAATTGATCTGATTGGGTAAGTGATCAACCGCCAGCATCATAGTATCGCCTACTGTCGGAAAGCTGCGCTCGTCAATAGTTATTTGACTGATGCCAGCTTTGCTGAAACCCAACAAAAAAAGAAGTATAAAAAATCTCATGCCCTTTTCCTTTTGTCGCTAATTTACCAACTGTATTTTGCTCTTTTTAGTACTTAGTGTATTAATTCTACGCCTAGTCCTGGCTCGTCCAGTAAATGTAACACGCCATTTTCAAGATGAAAACCGCCTGATACAACATCACGCGCTAAATCTAGGCTGCCGTCCAGATCGAGATATTTCGTAGTGGGAGCTGATAAGGCTGCATGTAAAGCTGCGGAAATAGATACGATAGATTCATCATTACAGCCCCACATCAGATCTATATGCCGGAGCTGGGCAATATGAGCAATATGCCTGGCTTCATTGATGCCGCCACTCTTCATGAGCTTAATATTGAAAATGCCACAGGCTCCTTTATCATTTACGAGTGCCAGCGCATCAGCGGATGTTTTCAGGTATTCATCGGCCGCAAGGCTTTTTTTTATCTCATTGGGCAGAGCAGCTGCCAATAAGGTATCAGCTTCCGGAACGGGCTGTTCAATGAGCTCCAGGTCAAAGGATTGGGTAGCGTGAAAGAATGTTTTTAAGGCGTCCATAGAATAGCCCTGGTTAGCATCTACCCGGATGTGGATAGAAGTGCCATGTTCCTCTCTGAGCTTAGCTAATCTTTCGATGTCTTCCTCTAGGTTATTCCCCAATTTTACTTTGAGGTATCGAAAACCCATATCCAGGTATTCCCGGGCTTCTTCCAGCGTTTCCTTTACATTTTTTATACCTATAGTTATAGAAGTGGGCATTTTATCAAAATACCTACCGTAGAAATCAGCTAGTGGTACTCCAGCGGCTTTCGAGAAAAGATCGTGCAAAGCGATATCCAGGGCCGTTAAGGGACCCGTTAGCCCGGAAGTCAATTCCTGGACCAGCTTAATCGCTGCTGGCAAAGAAGGGATGGAGCGTCCCACCAATTGATCCCTAAGTACTTCCAGTATTTTGTAGGTATCCGAAACATCATGCCCCACCACGGCTTTGCTGGGATTAGCCGCTCCTATGCCAAAATATCCATTACTGGTTTCTATAAGGACAAATACACTTTCTACTTTAGAGACAGTTTTGTACGCGATGGAATATGGACGTTTTAGCTCCATATCCTCCGTCCAGATTTTTAAATTGCTGATCTTCATTAATTGATAGAATAAATTGTGATAAAGTAGATCCAATAAACTCAACTGGTAAAGGTAGTTTAGTAAAAAAAAATAGTGCCTAAAAGACGAGTACGATCAGTTCCCGGGGCTCCTCAACGAGTAGGCTGCCTGTCTTCTGATAGTACTGCCATCACCTGATCTGCCAGAGGCGTAATATCATCGTATACCGGATCGATTACAGGTAGCTGATATTCCTTTCTGTATGCTTTTTTATATTTTTCCAACTCTTCCAACGGAATAGGAGGTGTAATAGCACCTGTGCTACTGCTCAGACAGATAGCGATAACTTCGGCATCGTAGGCCTCAACTAGTTTAAGCGATTTAGTAATAGGAGGAATTTTTAATTTTAAATGATCCCAACCTTTATAATAAGTTCTGGCCGGTGCATGCTGTAAAATGACCTTCCTGGCATTAGCGGAGATCAGGTACTCTGGGCCGCAGGGGCCAGAGGGATTCAACAAAGCAGCCTGGCCTTCCAGTAAAACAATTTCAGGATTCCGCTCTCTATAACACTGGACAATAGCGTGCTCTAACTCGCCGGATACAAAATCATTGAGGGTAGAATCAAAAATGAAGCCGTAACCATCGTGCTGCATCATACCGGTTTGCCCGGTATGGATCATTTCTGTTTTGACGCCTCTCTTATTTAGAGCATCCATAAGAATGCGAGTGGTGGTTCTTTTTCCAATGGCACAGTCTGTACCCAGAACGGCAATAATCGGACATTTTACCTCATAAATACTACCATTCCAAAAATGAAGATCCTTGCGATGTTTAGCTTTTCGGATATCCAATAGTTCGGCGCCACTTTTGGCTGCCCGCTCTCGATATTTGGGTATTTCTGAAAGAAAAGTATGCAAGCCATTGATAACGGAAATACCTCTATCCAGCACCTTGACCAATTCTGCCTCCAATGCTTCCGGGATGATCCCGCCCGGGTTGGCAATTCCAATTATGGCATAATCAATTTGGGGATAGATACTGGCGGCAGTTTCAATATTACTAAAAACAGGAATGTCACGATGCTTACCATCTATCACTTCACCAGCATCTTTTCCGGCTTCTTTGAAATCTATTACTCCTAAAATTTCATATTTGTCGGAACCTCTAATCAAGCCATGGGCTGTTTTGGCAAAAGCTGAATCCAGAAGTCCGGTAGTAAGAATAACGGCCGATGCTTTCATATTGCTTAGCTGTAGTTAGAAATGGATTTTGAAAAATATTCTAATTGTAGTTCAGGGGGGCCACATAGCTTTTTTTAGACGACCCATTGCATGAGATAGGCGCAAACTAATGCCATGTAGGTACCCAGGGCATAACCGAGTACGGCCATAAGGACACCCACAGGTGCTAGTGCCGTGCTGAATGCGGAAGCGACAACCGGAGCAGAGGCTGCTCCGCCCACATTAGCCTGTGATCCGACTGCTACAAAGAAAAAGGGTGCTTTTATAATCTTTGCCGTCAGCAGTAAAACGCCAATATGTACCATCATCCAGATGAGCCCTATAGCGAAAAGCCCGAGATTTTTAGATACCTCATTAATATCCATTTGCATGCCAATGGTAGCCACAATAATATAGATCGTTATACTTCCCCAGCGAGAAGCTCCTACGCCTTCCATTTTTCTAATCGCCGGAATGTTAGAATAGATGAGGCCCACGGTAGTGGCTATGAGTACCAACCAGAAAAATCCGGATAATAATGAGTTGAGCCGTATAGCTTCTAGTGTGGCTCGGTTGCTCTCCATGATGGGCACGATCTTATCGGAGGCCCAATGTGAAAAAGCAACACCACCGAAAGCTATGGCCAGTAGAATGAACATATCTGAGGTGGTGGGTATACGAGCAATCTTTTCACTATACGATTTTACTTTTTCTTTCAAATCTTCAATAGCTGAAGCATCAGCTTTTAGCCACTTGTCCATGCGATCGGAAATACCGGCACCAAAGAGTAGGAAGCCCAGCCATACGTTGGCTACAATGATATCTACGACTATCATAGAGCCGAAAATATTTTCTTCCACCTGAAATATTTCCTTCATGGCGGTTTGATTTGCTCCACCACCTATCCAGCTTCCGGCAATGGTTGATAATCCTCGCCAGAGCTCATCCGGACTAAGCGAAATAAGATTGGGAAATAGATAGGTAACCATTAAAAGGGCTACCGGCCCGCCGAGAACAATCCCTACGGTGGCGGCAAAAAACATAATCAAGGCTTTAGGGCCGAGGTTGATGACGCCTTGCAAATCAATATTGAGTGTAAACAGAATCAATCCGGCAGGTAACAGATACCGGGAGGCCACAAAATATAGCTCAGAAGAATGATAAAAGTCAGACACTTCTGATCGAGGGATGCCACTTTCACTTAAAAAGGCATTGACTTCCGAAAAACTTGCTCCGGGATCAATATTTAGGTTACGTGCCTGTAACCACTCCAGCAAACCATTATCATACCACTCCTGCGCAATGAGTCCCAGTGGCCAATGCATCAGGGCCGGGATAAAGTAGCACAGCAGAAGAGGAGGAACGAATGTATACATTTTCTTGAAAAATGGAATATTGCTGCTTGAGGTATAAAAAACAAGCCCAAGAGCTACCATCAGTAATCCGAAAGTGATCGCATCATTAGTAAAAACTGGCTCCATGCAGTATCTTTTTATTAAAGGAAAAAGATACACAATTCTTCGGCTCTGACAAATATGTTTTGATTTTGTATTTTTGAGCCAACTGGAAGAGAAAGGATATTATAAAACACAAAACTGATCGTTGACATGCTGAAAAGAATCCTTACTGTTGTTAGCGTTATTATCGTAGTGGTGGCTGTAGACCAATACACGAAATACTGGGCCGTACAAAATCTTAAGGGGGATCGCGATATTCCCTATGAATACCTCGGAGGCTTTTTTCAATTCACTTTTGCCATGAATGAAGGCGCCTTTCTCAGCCTTGGCTCTGATTTATCTGCCAATTTGAGGTTTTTTGCGCTGACTATACTACCGGTATTGGTATTGTTATTTTTGCTCTATCAAACTCTTTTTTCCAAACAATTACCTTACTGGCATATTATTGCGTTTAGTTTTATTTTGGGAGGAGGATTCAGCAATATTTACGATAGGATTTTATACCAAAAAGTGGTTGATTTTATGATGATGGAAGCGTTCGGCCTGCGTACCGGGATTTTCAATATTGCGGATAATGCGATTATGCTGGGCCTTTTTATTATTTTGCCCTCAATATTTACTCCTAATAAAAAGAATAAAAAAGAAGAACCAGCTACGCCACCTTCTCCATAACTTCTATTTCAAAAATCAAAACTTTATCCGGTTTTATAATGGTTGTTCCTTTATTGTCTTTGAGGCCTTCACTTCCGTAGCCCAGCCTGGACGGAACAGCCAACAATATCTTTCCACCTACGCCAATTAACTGAAGGCCTTCATTCCAGCCCGGAATCATATTTCCAATATAAAATTCTATGGCTTGCTTTCGCTTGCAGGAGCTATCGAAAAGTTTTCCGTCAATATGATAACCTCTATAATGCGCCCTGATTTTCTCCCCCCAGTCTAGCTTAGTAGAATCGCCCTCATTAATGATTTTATAGAACAAGCCGGATTCGGTCTTCTCCAGATCCAGGGCATTATCTATGGCGAAAGACAAAATAGCGTTATGGTCTTCGTATGCCTGAAGAGAAGTATTGATAATAAATTGATTGGATAGTTCCATGATTAGCTCATCTTCATTGCTGCTTCGCGCAATAGACTTATACCAGGGGGTATCTTTACAAAAAAGAACTTGTTCGGGCTCTTCAGTACGCTTGCAACTCAATACCCCCAAGCACGTCATCCACAACAACAATACTAATCTTTTCATATCATTCTTTTAATAGGTAAAGGTCATATTATAAAATATATGATGATAATTGAGCTGATCCGTTAGGGTAGAATGTGGGTAGAAAACAAATTAATAAAGCGATAAAAAGCGTGCCGTCAGGTGGTATACATAGCGTACCTGACGGCAGGCTGTAACATTGCTATAATTTTCTTCTGCCTGTATGTTGCCCCTAACAGGGCAATTGGATCAGCTTATCATACATTTTATAACACCACCTAGGTAAATTGACGAAAAGTAATAAATTTCCTGCATATTATGAGCCTCTAAGGAAATTACTATATTTGAGCCTGTCATTACTACTACATACAACAACATCAATCAATGAACCAACTATCACCTATTGCCATTCTTGGTACTGTAGTCGCCTATTTCGGGCTATTGATGTATATCTCTTACAGAACAGGAAAGGGAGCTCAAAATAAGGATTTTTTCCTTGCTGACAGGCAAGCTCCATGGCTTTTGGTGGCAATTGGAATGATCGGTACTTCGCTATCGGGGGTTACTTTCATCTCTATACCCGGAGTAGTAGGCCTGGAGGCAGGCGCCGGAGAAATACAACCCTATAACAGGGCATTTTCTTATATGCAAATGGTATTGGGGTATCTGGTTGGCTATTTTTTTATCGCTACTGTACTCATGCCGCTGTATTATCGACTGAAGTTGGTGTCAATCTATGAATACCTCGAACAGCGATTGGGTTTTTATGCCTACAAAACAGGAGCCGGGTTTTTTCTACTTTCCAGAACAGTAGGAGCGGCCTTCCGCTTGTATTTGATCGCTATCATATTTGATCGGTTTGTTTTTGGGCCACTGGGTATACCGTTTTGGGTGACCGTCACCGCGACTATACTCCTGATCTGGATTTATACTTACAGAGGTGGAATAAAAACCATAGTCTGGACGGATACCATCCAAACCCTAAGTATGATCCTCGCAGTGGTATTTACTATCTTTGCTATAGCACAAGCTTTGGAAACTAGCGTCTTTGACCTGTTCGATATGGTCAGGCAAAGTGAATATTCCAAAGTTTTCTTTTTTGAAAATGGCTGGAATGATCCCAACTACTTTTTTAAACAGTTTATAGGCGGAGCGCTGATCGCTACGGTGATGTCGGGAATGGACCAGGATATTATGCAAAAAAATCTGAGTTGTAAAAGTATAGGTGATGCACAGAAAAATATGCTGACATTCAGCATTATTTTGGTATTTGCTAATTTACTCTTTCTTTCCCTGGGAGCCATCTTGTATATCTACAGTTCTCAGGTAGGAATAAGCATACCTGCGCAATCGGATCATCTTTATCCTACTATTGCGCTACAACATCTGCCGCCAGCTATTGGCCTGCTCTTCATACTGGGGTTGATTGCTGCTGCTTATTCCAGCGCTGACTCTGCGTTAACCTCTTTGACTACTTCTTTTTGCTATGACTTTCTTAATTTTTCCCAAAAAGAAGATGAAGAAAACAAAAAGCAAACTCGATTCAGGGTACACATTGCTTTTTCCATAATCTTATTTTTAACCATAGTAATTTTCAATGCCCTGAATAATGATGCGGTGATCACACAGCTCTTTCGCGCTGCATCGTATACTTATGGTCCATTGCTGGGACTCTTTACTTTTGGCTTGCTCACCAGGTTAAAAGTGCGGGAGTACCTGGTTATCCCGGTCTGTATACTTGCTCCGGTAATTTCCTATCTTATAGATGTTTATTCGCCAGTATACCTTTATGGATTCCAGTTTGGCTATACCATCCTGGCCCTTAATGGATTTTTGACATTTCTTGGCCTTTTGGCAATTTCTTACCGGGAATATGAAGTTGTGGACTACCCTGAAAATGAGTAGAAACCCAAAGATACTTCCACTGTGGAACATTTTTTCTACCTTGCTCCCAATTCCAGAATGGAAGGCACTGATCAATGCTGTTCATATTGGTAAAGTAAGCCTACTAAATCTGAGTAGCGATAGTCTAATAAGATGGGCGTAACCTGGGCAGGATGGCTAGCCAGGGTTCAGGTTCTTATCTCTATTGAAGCTTCGGTCGTTGTATATTGTATGAAAAACACAACTTGTCATTTTAATAAAAGGTAAAGGTATTATGACAAAAACAAGAGCCGCTATATCAGGCGTTTACGGATGGGTTCCTGATTATGTGCTTACCAATAAGGAACTGGAAACCATGGTAGATACCAACGATGAATGGATCACCACCAGAACGGGAATAAAAGAAAGAAGAATCTTAAAGGGAGAAGCCATGGGGACTTCCGTAATCGGTGTAGAGGCTGTAAAGGGCCTTTTGGAAAAAACCAACACATCAGTCGACGACATTGAATTGGTTATCTGCGCTACGGTCACTCCTGATATGAGTTTTCCGGATACTGCCAACATTATTGCCAATGAAGTGGGTATAAAAAATGCCTTTTGTTTTGACATAGGAGCAGCTTGTTCTGGCTTTCTTTATGCCCTCTCCGTGGGCGCGAGGTTTGTAGAATCGGGTGCTCATAAGAAAGTAATTGTTATCGGAGCTGATAAGATGTCTTCCATCATCGACTATACGGATCGTGCCACTTGTGTGATCTTTGGCGACGGTGGCGGGGCCGTTCTACTGGAGCCTTTAGAAGATGGAACAGGTATAATTGATTCGCTGCACAAAAGTGATGGGTCGGGAGCGGCCTTCCTCTATTTAAAAGCTGGGCGCTCAAAGTATCCTACCACCCAGGAGACGCTGGATAACCGTGAGCATTACGTCGTTCAGAATGGCAAGCCTGTCTTTAAAGCAGCTGTCAATGGTATGTCGGATGTCGTCAGCAAAGTAATGGCCCGCAATGAATTATCAGCTGAGGACACTACCTGGCTGGTACCCCACCAGGCGAATAAACGAATTATCGAGACGGTAGCCCGGGGGGTGAATTTTCCACTAGAGAAAGTGATGATAAATATTCACAAATACGGCAACACTACTGCCGGTACTTTACCCCTGTGTTTGTTTGATTATGAAAGCCAACTAAAAAAGGGGGATAATCTCATTCTGACGGCTTTTGGTGGCGGCTTTACATGGGGGGCTACCTACATAAAGTGGTCTTACGATGGCCAGGCCAATAATCAGGAATACTAAGCGGTCAAAAAGTCAAATTTTTCTATCTTTGCAAAGCTTTTAAAACACAACATATCTTTAGCAATGGCAAATACTTCTGATATCCGTAATGGTTTGTGTATTAATCACAATCACGATGTTTTCTCTGTAATAGAATTTCAGCACGTTAAGCCTGGTAAGGGGGCAGCCTTTGTTCGGACAAAAATCAAGAGTCTTACGACGGGTAAGGTCCTGGATCACACTTTTCCGGCGGGCCACAAAATCGATGTGGTGAGGGTGGAGCGCAGAAAGTTCCAGTTTTTGTACAACGATGATATGGGTTTTCATTTTATGGATAATGATACTTTTGAGCAGGTAGCACTGGAAGAAAAAATGATCGATAATCCAAAGTTTCTTAAGGAAGGAATGGAGATTGATATGCTGTATCACGTTGAAAAAGATACACCGCTAACTATTGATCTACCTCAATACATTGAGATGGAAATTACATACACCGAACCTGGCGTGAAAGGAGATACCGCTACTAATACACTGAAACCAGCTACTACCGAGACAGGAGCAGAAATCCGTGTACCTTTATTTATTAATCAGGGAGATATTGTAAAAATTGATAGCGCTTCAGGTGCTTATATGGAAAGAGTTAAAAACTAATCTATGACTTTTAAAGAAATACAAGAACTTGTTAAGATACTGGGAGAGGCAGAGATCTCTGAATTCAAGATGAGAGATGGTGAATTTGAACTTTCTGTAAAAACCAAGCATTTTCAGCCTGCCGACACAAAGGCACCGATCATGGCTACACCCAATTATTCGGTACATCAGCCTAATCCAGGGTTTACGCCACCACCAGTAGCTCCGGCTCAGCCAACACCACCACCGGCAGCAGCTCCTGCACTTCACCCTGACCTGCCCGCTTCCTCAACTGCACCAGAAGCCGGGAAAAACCTAAAACAGATCAAGTCCCCTATCGTGGGTACTTTTTATCGTTCCTCTTCTCCTGACAAACCCCCTTTCGTAAAAGTAGGAGATACCGTAGAAGTAGGAACAGTGGTTTGTGTTGTCGAGGCGATGAAGCTGTTCAATGAGATCGAATCTGAAATATCTGGTAAAATTGTTAATGTATTGATAGAAGATGCCCAACCAGTCGAATATGATCAGGTACTCTTCGAAGTTGATCCTAACGGATAATAGCATTTTGCCAAACGCTTCCCGCTATCCTATCTTTTTATATCCATAGCTAAGAAGCGGAATTTCTTCATCATCTGAATAGTATCATGTTTAAAAAAATATTAATCGCTAATCGTGGCGAAATCGCGCTGCGCATCATTCGTACCTGCCGGGAAATGGGTATACAAACAGTAGCCGTTTATTCCACTGCAGATAAAGAAAGCCTGCATGTTCGCTTTGCAGATGAAGCAGTATGTATCGGCCCGCCTTCTTCGGCCGAGTCTTACCTGAGTATCCCGCGGATCATGGCCGCCGTAGAGATTACCAACGCCGATGCCATACACCCAGGGTATGGGTTTTTATCGGAAAATGCTGATTTTGCCGAGGTCTGTACCGAATACGGGATTAAATTCATCGGTCCTACTCCCGAACAAATTCGCCAGATGGGGGATAAAGTTACCGCTAAAGAGACTATGGTTAAAGCTGGAATTCCGGTTATTCCGGGCTCGGACGGCTTGGTAAGAGATATTAAAAAAGGCTTTAAAGTTGCCAAAGAAGTAGGTTATCCCATTATCATCAAAGCCACAGCCGGAGGTGGAGGTAAGGGGATGAGAATTGTATGGAGTGAAAAAGACTTTGAGTCCAACTGGGATATGGCCAGAAAAGAAGCCAAAGCTTCTTTCGGGAACGATGGTATTTATATAGAAAAATTCATCGAAGAACCACGGCATATTGAATTCCAGATTGCCGGTGACCAAAAAGGTACTGTCGTACACCTGTCTGAAAGAGATTGTTCCATTCAGCGACGCCATCAAAAGCTGGTTGAAGAATGTCCTTCTCCTTTTATGACAGATGAGCTGAGAGAAAAAATGGGGGAGGCAGCAATAAAGGCCGGTGCTTTTATCAATTATGAAGGCGTAGGTACTGTAGAGTTTTTAGTGGATAAATACCGCAATTTCTATTTTATGGAAATGAATACTCGCATTCAGGTAGAACATCCGGTAACGGAAGAAGTAATCGATCACGACCTGATCAAGGAGCAAATAAAGATTGCTGCCGGTGAAGAGATCAGTGGTCAAAATTATATTCCTACGGCCCATGCTATAGAATGCAGGATCAATGCTGAAGATCCCTTCAATGATTTTAGACCTTCTCCTGGAAAGATTACTTCCTTCCATTCTTCTAAAGGTCACGGCGTAAGAGTAGATACACATGTGTATGCAGGATATTCTGTTCCTCCGTATTACGACTCTATGATTGCCAAATTGATCTGTCGGGCAAGAACTCGTGAGGAGTGTATTACCAAAATGGAAAGAGCATTGGATGAGTTTATCATTGAAGGCATCAAAACGACCGTTCCGTTTCACCTTCAACTGATGAGAAATGAAGACTTCCGTAAAGGAGACTTCCATACCGGATTCCTAAATACCATGGAGCTAAAACCACCCAAAGAGGAGGAAAAGTAGCTATTATCCCGTATGATGGTCAAAAAGCTTTCCAACCAACACTGTTGGCTGGAAAGTTTTTTTTGTACAAAGTTTGGTGAGTTACTTAACTTTACTTTCAAACTAGCAGCTTATGAAAAGTTTTTGGCGCCTGATAGCCTACCTGGATAAATACAGAACCAAAGTAATTTTCAGTATATGTTGTAATATTCTAATGGCCATTTTTACCATAGTGGCCATCCCGCTGCTAAAGCCATTCCTTGATCTTCTTTTTGAACAAACAGAGCTTATCCGCCAAAAGCCGGAGTGGGACGGGAGCTTCAATAGTTTGGCGGCTTTGGGCCAATACCAGCTAAGTCAGCTCATCATCCAGAATGGTAAAGAAACTGCTCTGATTTACGTTTGTGTCGCTATTGTTACTACCTTTTTCCTAAAAAACCTTTTTCGCTACCTCGCCCTTTTTTTTCTGGCACCCGTCAGAAATGGTGTGATAAAAGATCTACGCCAAAAAGTATTCAGGAAGCTGCTCATTTTGCCCCTGGGATATTACTCTGAAGAGCGAAAGGGTGATATCCTATCCCGTGTAACTACTGATGTACAGGAAATTGAGGCCAGCATCCTCAACGTGCTGGAATCTTTTTTTCGAGAGCCACTGGTAATAACCGGCGCATTGACATACATGATTTATGTGAGTTCTAACCTGACTATTTTTGTATTTGTCCTGATGATGTTTACCGGAATCGTAATTGGAGGTATCGGGAGAACCCTAAAGAAGACTTCTTCCCTGGTGCAAGAGAAGCTGGGAAATCTGGTCTCCATTATTGAAGAGACCCTTTCAGGGCTTAGGATTATCAAAGGCTTTAATGCTGAGCATTATCAGGATGAGAAATTTGAAAAAGAAAACAATGAATATAAAAATATTCTTACCCATTTGCTGTGGCGACGCGATTTATCGTCTCCACTATCTGAATTTCTGGGGATTTCGGTAGTGGCTGTTTTGCTATGGTATGGTTCCAGACAGGTATTTAACGGACCGCTGGAGGCTTCTACTTTTCTGGTTTTTATTTTTGCTTTCTATAGTATCATTGAGCCTGCCAAGTCATTTTCAAAAGCATACTATAATATTCAGAAAGGGCTGGCTTCCCTGCTTAGGGTCGAAAAGATATTGGATGCCATCCCGGATATTAAAGAAAAAGAACATCCTCAACCCATTAAGACGCTGCAACACGGAATATCCTACAGGGATGTCACCTTTTATTATAAAGGAAGTGATAAGCCCGTGATAGCATCCTTTAATCTTGATATTTCAAAAGGTAAATCCGTAGCCATTGTAGGCCCGTCGGGTGCCGGGAAGTCTACACTGGTTGATCTATTGCCTCGATTTTATGATCTGGATCAGGGAGAGATTCTTATAGACGGAAAGAACATCAAAGAATACAAGCTTAAAGACCTCAGAGGCCTAATGGGAATTGTATCTCAGGAAGCTATTCTTTTTAATGATACGATTTACAACAATATCGTTTTTGGGCTGGAAAATGTTTCAGAGAAGCAAGTCATACAGGCCGCCAAGGTGGCCAATGCCCACGATTTTATCACAGCTACAGAAAATGGTTATCAAACGAATATCGGAGATCGTGGAATGAAGCTCAGTGGCGGTCAACGCCAACGGGTTACTATTGCCAGAGCGATCCTAAAAAACCCTCCTATATTAATTTTGGATGAAGCAACATCCGCTCTTGATTCTGAATCTGAAAAGCTCGTTCAGGAAGCACTGGTAAATGTGATGAGAAACCGGACTTCTATAGTTATCGCTCATCGACTCTCTACTATTCAGGATGCCGATGAAATAATAGTGATGAAGGAAGGAAAAATAATTGAAAGAGGATCGCATCAGCAGTTGCTAAATCAAGAAGGGGAATATCGCAAACTCGTTGGGTTACAAATGTTTTGACCTGAACATGGACAATCTGGCGGCTGTCTAAAAATAATCTGGTGAGATTATTAACTTTCCTGCCGAAAACATCGGCAAGAAAGTCAATCGTTAAGTCTTATCCTTTAGGAAGTACAACAGAGTCGATCACGTGGATCAAACCATTAGATGCTTCTACATCCGTAGCTACAACTGTTGATTTTCCGCCTTTACCGTCTGTAAGTACTACTTTACCACCTTCGATAGCAGCAGTTAATGTACCACCTTGTACAGTTTCCACTGTGTAAGAACCATCGTTATCCTGGATAGCTTTTATAAGAGTTGCCGCATCAACTTTTCCTGCTACCACGTGGTAGGTAAGAATGGCAGTCAACTGGTCTTTTGCTTCTGGCTTTAGCAAGCGTTCAACAGTACCGTTAGGTAACTTGCCAAAAGCAGCATTAGTAGGAGCAAAAACAGTGAAAGGACCTTCGCCTTGTAGCGTTTCTACTAGGCCTGCTGCTTTTACGGCTGCTACCAAAGTACCAAAATCATCATTTCCTGAAGCTACACCTACGATGTCTGGCTTAGGCAACAAAGCTGCCGGGTCAATTGAGCTAGGTAGTACTACAGCATCAATCAGGTGAATAACACCGTTAGAAGCGGCTACATCAGTAGCTGTTACAGTAGCTTTTGTACCCTTTGAATCAGTTAATACGACACTTTCGCCGTCAAGGCTTGCCTGTAGCTCGCCGCCCTGTACTGTCTTAACAGCGTAAGAACCATCCGCTCCCTCAATAGCGGATAATACATCAGAGGCCATCAACTTACCTGAAGCTACGTGGAATTTCAGGATAGTAGCTAAAATTTCCTTGTTTTCTGGCTTCAATAAGGCGTCAAGTAATCCATCTGGTAAAGCTTCAAAAGCAGCATTGGTAGGAGCAAAAACAGTGAAAGGACCTTCGCCCTCTAACGTTTCTACTAAACCACCAGCTTGTACTGCTTTTACAAGAGTACTAACACTTTCGTTACCGCTAGCAACTTGTACAATATTCTCGGTAGGTCCCGCTGGCTCACATGCGAAAAAAGTAAGTGCAATAGCCATTACAGGTGCTAAAATTCTAAAATTAATTGCAATTCTCATACAGCAATTTGAATTGGTTTTATGAAATTGGATTTAAATAATTACGAAACTTACCGGTGAATGGATCACGCGGTAATATCTTTTAAAGTGTTCTTATTTTAACCTGGATGTAAATTGGAAATATTCACGGGAAGTAATTATGGCTTCAAAGAATTACCTTTATTTTGAAGATAATAACCATTTAACAGAGCGATGTTGTTATTGTTCTGTTTTCTTAACATAATTTTACTGTAAGACCTTTAATACTGATAATCAGATAGGTCAAAGGAAAGAGGAGCCCCCGATCATCTCTCAGGTCGATCAGGGTAATTGTCTTTAATCAATTAAAATAGCTGTTTTTTCCTCACAAAGTCGGAAAGTATTTACAACCCTTTTAAATTTTGATGGATAAAATCATCGGGAAACTCTTCTATACCGGGAAAGCCTAGTTTAATATCCCGGCCTGTATTTGGTAAATGAGCTGTTTGAAAAAGATAGTCCCAAATGGCCAGTGTAATACCAAAATTGATGCCATGAGCTTTGTCGTTGGGTAATTCGTAGGCATGATGCCAAATATGCATTTCGGGGCTGTTGAATAAATATTTCACATAGGGGCCAAGAATAAAAATGCCAGCTAGTGTGAAAGCCCCAAAAACCACTACTGCATAAATAGGCGAACTATTTTCCATCACCGTAAAATCCGCCAGATTATTGACAAATGCAATGCCGAGTAGGCCACCCAGAATGCCATCGGATATTTTCCCACTAATACTTATGTTGGAATGATTGTAGTGACCCCATGTCAGTGTGAAGATATGAATAACAAAAAAGTCATACAAACCTATGCCCAGTAGTGCCAGTGGAATGTACTCAATAGTTCTGTATATGACGTTTTCCATCCAGTGGTAGCGCAAATGTGCTGCAAAGCCCATTTCACGAACAGAGTGGTGAACTTGATGAAATTGCCAAAGCCATTTTGAGTGATGCAGTGAGCGATGCACCCACCATTGTATAAAATCTCTAACGAGAAACCCAGTTAGAAGTACAGCCCAGGCTGGCCAAGATTGTAAAGGATTCATACGCTGTAAATCAACTCCTCCTGTAATCCATTTAATACCCTCGTTGAAGAGATTAACTACTACTTCAGAAGCAGCATTATAAACGATAAGGGAAAAGAGAAAGAAATTGAAAAACATATAAAATACATCTAGCCAAAAGTCTTTTCTGAGAACGGGTTGTTTTCGACGCCAGGGGATAAACATTTCCAGGATAAAGAAGACTCCCGAAACCATAATTAACCAATAAAAGTAATTATTCCAACCAGGATTAGTGACTTCCATCCAAAGGTATCTGGCATACTCTGTGTAACCATTAATGAAAATTGACCAGTACTTTTCCATTGCTAAATAATATATAATTAGAAGAATAAAAAACGGCGGTTTGGCACAAGAGAAACAGCCGTTCGAGGAAAAAAAAGTCTGTGGCTATCTAATTAATTTAATCAAGCGTTTTTTTAGCTAGGTACCAATCCACTTTCTCTATCGTATCATCAGCTAATCGAGCCTCGTATTCTTCCAATGTCTTTGGCGGAGGAATAATGACTTTATCTCCGGGTTTCCAGTCTAGTGGCATGGCTACTTGTTTGTCGTCTGATACTTGTAAGGCTGTCAAGGCTCTGAGAATTTCATCCATATTTCTACCCACGTTCAAGGGGTAGTACATAATCAATCGAATTTTCTTCTCGGGGTCTATAAAGAATACTGCTCTTACAGCAGCAGTTTCACTCTCATTTGGCTGAAGCATACCGTACAATTTTGATACCTTCATATCCAAATCAGCGATGATTGGAAAATCAAAGTAGATGTTAGAGTTTTTCTTTACACTATCCACCCAGCCGAGGTGTGCGTGCACACTATCAATACTCAGCCCGATCAATTCTGTATTGAGGGCTTCAAATTCTTTCTTCCTAAGGGCAAAGCCGCTCATTTCCGTTGTGCATACAGGCGTAAAATCGGCAGGGTGAGAAAATAAGACTACCCATTTGTCAGAGGCATAATCAGAAAATTTGATTTTTCCCTTTGTCGTCAAAGCCTCAAAATCAGGAGCTTGGTCTCCTATTCTTGGCATGGTGTTTATGCTGGTTGTTTCTTCCATAAATTTATTTGTTTATTGTTTGTTATGCTCAGGGTTAAAATTACGTTCGCTTTTATGATATGTCTGTAATGCACATCACTTAAAAAAATACTAGCGGGCGCTAGAAGTCCAAAGTGGTAATGAGATTAAAATGCTGGTAATTGATACGGTAAAATTTGTCTCGCGGATCAAAATTATCGGTGTTTGATCTAAGGCGAGTAGCATAGCGAAAGAGGGTCTTAAGACCAGGTAAAACCCCATCCATTTTATATTTTACATCAAGAGTAGCCTGATTGAGCGTAGCAATATTATATTTATTAAATGTCAATTGATCGAGGCCAGGCGTAATCATCTTGCTGAGTCGTAGATCAAACTGCCAATTTTTTGCCGGAGGCTTAAATTTAAATCTCAGCATGAAGATATCGGTATCCCCCTGGCCATCGAGCCAGGTACGGGGTTGGGAAGCATAAAAATTCTCTCGGCCCAATTCTCTGGGAAATAGAAAGCGGCCACTGTCAAAAGCCTGTAGGTAATTAGCAGAAAGTTCCCAACCCTGAATTTTGTTGTAGATACCTAACTGAACATTCAAAACTATTCCCTTTTCATCCGGCTGCATGTACCTGTTCACGTAGTTGAGCTGTTCCTGAAAACCCATAGGAACCTGATAGGCCAGCTGCCCACCCAGCAGGAATCGGTTGCTCTTATAATCAACCTGAAACCAACTGATATTGCTGAGACGGTGAAAGAAATAATTCCACACCTGGATTTTGACCCCGGGATAGATCGTATTTTCATAACTAAAAACCCCTATCCCTTTGGTGTTGGTCGTACCTGCATAATTCGAACGCTCTCCATTAGGTGCCAACCCATTACTATTGCGACCCAAAGCATTATCGATAGATCGCCAGGTCGTTCTGCCTCTGATCACTACACCATTGATCCAACCTAGCTGTATTTTCTGTTGTTCAAGCTCGTTGATGTCGAGCCACAGTCCACGGTAGGCAAAACCATTCATTCGGCCTCCGCGCTTTAACAACAAAGGGCTCCGGTTTAAGTCCATTTTTCCCATCGTTATTCTGGACCTGGAAAAATGAAAGCGCAAGTATAGTTCTTCTATCTGGTAGACGGTATTGGCTTCTGGATTATCTACGTCATAAAGTTCTCTTTCCCAGTTGGCGGGCCTGTTTACCAGTGGGTCCGCGGTATTGGCATTGTCCAAAAAGGTACGATGAGCAAACCGCCCCCTGATAGCTCCCTGAAGCCCATGCCAAACCGGCGTTTCGTATTTTAAGGCAGCACCAATAGCATTCGAATAGTAATCAGTGAGGGCGCCTTCGTTGACAGTTGACATAAAATAGTCCCGAAGCTGACCGCTAATTGTACTGCTGTTTAAGTAGTCTTTGAAAGAATGGATAGAGGTGTCGGTAGGAATTAAGGGGACCTCCCGGGATTGGGCACTTAAAAACGCAGAAAGCATACAAAACACAACGACAGGTAAAACGATTCTGTGAGCCCACATTTACAACAAAGTTTGCCAGAATTCAATAAGTTGACTTACTTAGAATGACTTTCCGTGCAAAAATTGGACTAATTACGTTTTGAGGCAGTGATGTCAATCACAGTAGCTGTATAAAGTGTAAAGATTAGCGCATGAAGTCAGTGCTACCTCAGCGCTAATCTCGCACTAATCTTATTGAGTTATAATCAATCGCTCACTCTTTATCTGCTGCTGTCCGGCAATACGTATCATATAAACGCCAGCCTTTAGATCAGCTATATTCATTGAATAGCTATGTAATAGCTGTGTTGGTAGCTGAAGCTTCTGATGTTTTACTACGCGACCATCCATACTCAAAACAGCAATATGTACCTCAGAGGCATTAGTTATCTTAAACTGCAAGTTGACTGTTTCGGAAGCCGGATTGGGAGAAATCTTTATTGCCATATCTGCCAATGACTCGGCTGTAGTACTGGTAACTGTCTCGCAGGCATCACCAATTTGGTTGGCGTCAGAGTCGATTTGATCCGGATTAGGAATAAATGAGCAGTTATCTTCAAAGTTATTTACACCATCTCCATCCAGATCAGTATCGCAGACGTCCCCAGTTCCGTCTTGATCCTGATCTTCCTGACCGGGATTAGCAGCGAAGGGGCAGTTATCAGCTGAGTTAATTATGCCATCGCCGTCGCCGTCTCCTAATGGCTCGCAAATATCGCCAATGCCATTACCGTCAGTATCTGTTTGTTGCGGATTATAAAAAGCGGGGCAATTGTCGGCATCATTATTTTTTCCATCATTATCCATATCACTATCACATACGTCGCCAATGCCATCCTGGTCCAGGTCTCTTTGCTCCAGATTAGAGGCCAAAGGACAATTATCGATAGCATCTCTTATACCATCCTGGTCGGAGTCATCAATGGCATTGCCGGCATCATTTCCAATGATAAATTGCCAGACAATAGGTCTGTCCAGTTGGTTGTCAAATAGGTCGGCAATACCTGAAAGCCTGACTTCTACCAGTTCATTTTTATGAGCCGGAGTATTCCATAGTGGCTTTATGATAATCGTATTGCCAGAGCATCCGATTTCGGCCGGATAAGTCGTTTGATCCGTCAGACTGATGAATACCACATTTTGTGGATTCAGGGCAAAGCAATGGATGGGTTCGTCAAAGCTGATAGCTATGACTTCCCCGGCATTGAGCTCGCCGTCAGCCGGCTCGGGCAGGCCAAAAATCTCGGGCGCTTTCCGGTCTATTTTTCCACTTACTATAGAACTATAAACATCAGCATCTCCATAATCAGCTCTTAGCCTTATGTCATAATCTCCATCCAGTTCATTGGCTAACCACGTTACTATTGTTCCATCGGGATCGGTGCTTAGGCTACCGGCCTGCCATTCTGCCGCAATAGACCATGCAAATTGATTTTTGGGAGAAATTTGTAGTTGTACTTTTCGTAGTGACTTCAAATCATAATTTAGAAACCGGAGTAACAATTCATCATTGGATTGTCCGTTAATCAGCCATGAATTTTGTGGAGTAGCAAGCTCCAGGGGCGGATATTCACTCCTAAAGCTTACAGATAAGGAAACGGTATCAGCTATCCGCTCATCCTCACAGCCGGAGCTCAATACAAACTGTAAGCCTTCATAATCGAATGCTCGTGGCCCTTTGGATATAGTTATAGTGGCCTGGCTTTGCTCACCGGCCGGTATAGCAAAAGGTATACTTCCCTGAGCGGTACTGCCACCAATGGTTACCATGGCTCCATCCGGATTACTGGCCTGAAGAAATTGAAGCAAGTAGGTTCTGGGTTCATCACTTTGACTGATGTTACCGAGAGCTAGCTGAAAAACAGCTGCTTCATCCGCGGGTACATCAGATTGCCTGTAGCTGTCAGCTTGTAATTGCAGGCTTTCTCTGGGTTGTGTACCTACTTCCCACGGGCAGCTGCTGCGTCCACTTACCAAATCAAATACCGGTGTACCGTAAACCGGATCTTTTTTGATATTGATACTAAAAAAATCACCGGGATCGTCATCTCTCAATTCAAAACCGGTTGTATTTTCTTCTAATACCGTTCCGAATTTCGACTGTCCTAACTCTATTTTAAGTACCGCTTCTGTAGAAGTGGTGGTGCCGGAACCATTGATCTCAAAGCCGGCTTCAGCCAGAATACTCGTTTCCATGAAGGCAGCCAATTCTATCGAAAAGCTTTTGGAAGCTGAACCGGTAACTGAAGAGGCATAGGTAGCGCCGGCGCTAAAAGAGCGGTTTTCTACAAATGTTGCTGAGCGTTTATTCTGGATGTTATTTTCCAGTACCTGTTTCCATACACTAATCTGGGTGTTATAAATGGCGGCAGAGTCCGGGTTGCTTTCTTCATAAAAATCACTCAAGCCCTGTAATTGCGGTATCAGGGTATTGGTAATATGATCTTCGGTATACATGAAAGTAGTCGCAAAACCATCGTTACCCATGATGAGGTCTATATCTTTTTCCAAACTACAGGTAGACGAGTTATAGAGTAGCAAATCAACCTGGGCATAAATGAGATTCATGGCTGCTCCGATAAATATATCACCTTCTGCTCCCGTTATATTGGGGTTATTAGAAGTAGAAAAAGCCTCGGTTGTTTCCAAAGAAACCAGCCATTCTGTATCGGCAGATAAGCGCGCTCCGGCACTTACTGCTCCTCCAATTTTACCCCAACTTTCAAATTCTACACCCAAAAAGCTGGTGCTGGCTCCTAGCTTTACTTCTTTTTTGACCGTTACGCTGCCTTCCGTTTGCCCAAAAATACGCATGCCAAAACTCGAGCGGTTAGCAGTTTCGTAGTAGCTGTAACTGGCATCTCCCGGAGGGTCGTGTAATATCTGGAAGGGAATTTCAGGTAGGACAGTGGTAAAAGTTTGCTCCCTTGGCCGAAAACCCGTTACAACCAACTGACCAGTCCACTGAGCTACCTCTTGCCCTACAACAGCTTCCATCTGAAGGAGCTTCTGGTGGGGAGCTATCAGGTTGGGTTGGCCGGGAATCAGGTCGTAGTAGCCAAGACCATCATCCAGAAAGACGGTATCGACAACATTTGATTGATCACCGGCTTCATCAAAAATGAGTACATAACCGGAATCTACCGGGCAGAATTCTTCACCAAAACGTTCGATTACTTCTATTTCGATGAGATAGGATTCTCCTTGCTCCACGATGGCAGTACCTAGCGATTCACAGGCGTTAGCCGGAAGGCCGGAAACCAGAATTTCGGGAGGACGGCGGAAGATAAAATCTTGCCTCTGATTTTCTTGTGATAAATCTATTTCCCGGGTCTCAAAATAAGCCAACACCAAATCGGGGTCTAAAGTCAGGGAAGCAGCCGGAGTAAAGCCGATTACTTCTACCTGATATGGTCTGGCAGGAAGTTCAGCGGAGTATCCTCCGCGGCTATCCGTATTGATGACCGTATCAATGCAAGAACCTTGCTCTGTACTATACACCCTAATTTGGGCTCTACCAATGCTAATATCACAACTGCCTTTTACCCTTCCACTTAAGGTGCTGGTAGTGGTATTACTGAAGTCGATCCCCGTTGTCTCTTGTTCTATTAAAAGTGAGCGGGAAGCTGTTTCAAAAGTATGCTCGCCCAACCGGGGTTCGATCTTGTAGTCACCAGCTTCTTCTACCAAAAATTCGTAGTACCCTGTACCATCGGTTTTAACACCACGAAAGGCATCATTGACCCATATCTCTGCACCTTCCAGACCACAGTTCCTTCCATTAAAGTTTTGGTAAACATAACCAGAGACCATAAAGGAAGTCGTATCTAAAAAGTTGAGCCCATTGATACTCGGAAACTCGAGGTCAAGCAATTGATTTTCGTAAAAAGCCGGATCAAAAGCGTGGTTCTCTTTGCTGGGCGTAACCGTAAAAGTGGCTTCATTATGGTAGTAAATCCGCCGGATATCATATTGGCCATTAGCATTGGTGGAGTCACAATATGACCTCCCGGCCCGGACTGTATCAGAACTGCTGAGCTTTATATCCTGCTCCAAAACAGCGCAAACTTCTACATTTTCTATGGGGAGGCCGGAGCGGGGCGTACTTATTTTACCTCTGATTCGCCCGTCGGGCAGTGTCGCTCCTTTAGCAGACAACCCCACTTCCTTATCGCCAATATTCCAGGTCACAGAATAATCGTACCAATAACCGGGAATAAGTCCCGGGCTATCATCGGTGAAAGAAGTGTCAGAAGGACTATTGATATTTAGCTCCAGCAGGAATTCACCATTGCGCCTGATCGTTACTTCATCAGTATAAGCAGATAAATCATCCCAACTCAAAATAACTCTCCTGGGCTGATCGAAAGTAGTTCGAAGGGGTAGTGCCGCAGTTCGGCCAACTACAGTATGCGCCCTTGACTGATGTTCGTTCCACTCTGAAGTGTAAGTATAAATGTAGTAGGTATATTCTGCTCCGGGAGCCACGTTCTCATCCGTGTAAGACCTGGCCCCTCCACTGATGGTCGCTATTACATTATCGGGCTCATCCCTGGCAATTTTATATCTCAAGCTACCATCGGGAATATCAGAGCCTTTTTTCCAGGATAGTGTTATGTATTCGTCATCCTGTGTGGCACTCCCCGAATAAGGAGCTTTAATCCGGGCTGTGGTGCCTCTAAAATTAAAAGTACCGCTGAACTCGCAATCGCTGACACAGAAGCCCAAAAACTTATTGTTCCCTCTGTTGATGGCACTAATGAGGATGTTATTATTGGAGCTTGGGCCTACAACCAGGGTTAGTCGCCTGGAGGACCTGGTAGAACTGGCGAGAAAATCAGAAGGTAAGTAGCTATTTTTGTAGGTACTCACCGAATATGAATTATCACAATCGCAACCTCCGGTAATGGTATAATCAATTTTTAGGGAATAATCAGAGCTGGTACCAAACCAGCTGTAGGAAAATTCCTGGGCAATTAATGGTTGTGTAAATATCCAATAAGCGATACAGCACAGAATGGTTCGAACAGAAAAATGGCTTTTCATGACATGTTGAGTATTAATTCTTCAAATGAAATTATTGGGGGTGAATTGCTATCTATTACAGACGATAAAGTGCAAAGCTATCAGTAGAGGTACAAAAAATGAGGGGGGACAAAAGGGGGACAAGCCCTTATTCACTCTGAGATGATGGAAAATTGATGAGAAATTGCTGAAGGTTAGTACTGCTATTCAGGTTAAGCTTTTTCCTGAGGCGGTAGCGGGCTTTTTTAATGCCCTCACCAGAAATGTTAAGCATTGTAGCAATTTCCTTACTGGAAAGATTCATCTTATACAAACAAGCCAGACGTTGCTCGGATGGACTCAGCGTTTCAGAATTTTGCTGTAGCTTTTTGAGGAATTCCGGATGTACTTGCTTAAAAGTAGCAAGAAACTGCCCCCAATCATCATCAGATTGTAAGTTATACTGTATGGTTCTTTCAAGTTTTCTGAAACTATCGTCATCTGAATGCTTGGAGGGAGCAGAAAAATTATTCATTTCCTGTTGTACGGTGATCAGCAGTTCGTTCTTCCGGCACAGTTGCAGAGCCTGAGCAGCCAGTTCTCGTTCCAGTTGTTCTTTGGCAAGCTTGCTTTTCTCTAGTTCTGCTTCCTGGCGTAATTGCCGCTCTTTAGCTATTTTTCGCTCTTTTTTTCTGTGGTTCACCTGATTAATAATGACCAGCCCGGCAATCAAAGCCAAAGAAAGTAGGCTGATCCACAACGTGCGCCTTTTCAGGTTTTCAAGTGCCAAATCTTTGGATAGGAGTTCGATTTCCTGATCTTTCTTTTCTACCTTATAAATAAGTTGCAACTCCTCCAGGCGGCTAGCTTTTTCTACTGTAAACAGACTGTCCTTTATTTCCGTATACTTCTGAAACGCATTCAAAGCCTGTTGGTCTTCTCCCAGTGATTGATAAATTTTATGGGAGGTTAAATAAACATTCTTCAGGCCAGCGGGGATTTCAAAATTGGTGTATACCGCCTCCGCGATCTGATTATAGCCGAGCGCCCGAGTCAAATTGCCTAGTTTGTAATGAACTTCCGCCAGTAAGTTTTTGATTCCCGCCGAAGAAATCGAATCGGCTATTTGCAGGTACAGTTGATCAGATTTTTGAAGGTAATCAAGGGCTTGATCCAGGGTATCGGAGCTGTTGAAAATCTCACCCAGGTTTTCATATGCCTGTGCAATGCCGAAAGGATCTTCCAGTTGTTGGGCAATATCCAAAGCTTTTCGATTGTACGTAATAGCCTGTGGAAAAGTCTCTTTTAGGTAGTAAACATGAGCGAGATTGCGATACGACTGCGCCAGATAATACTGGTCATTAATTTGTAGGTAAATTGCAATGGCTTTTTTGAGATTCGTCCGGGCATCCTCGAAGTTGAGAAAACTGGTCTGGGTAGCGCCCAGGAGCCGGAGTACATCTGCCAGTCGTGCAGGCTCGTTGAGCGTTTCGTAGATGCGTACTGCTTTGAGGTAATTCCGGCCGGCGAGTTCATGCTGTCCCTTATTTTGGAAAATATCTCCGGCAACTGTCATCCCAAAGGCTTCAAACATTTTATTGTCAATAGAACGGGCAATGTCGAGAAAGCGATCATTCCATACCAGGGCACTGTCAAATTCACCCAAATCCTCATAGATAGCGGCAAAATTGCCATAGATGACCGCCTGCTCTCTGGGCCAGTCCATATCCTGAAGCAATTGATCTGCTTTTTGAAAATAGAGAGTAGCCTCACTGAATTGGGAGTTGACCATCGCTAATCCGCCCAGTTTATCAAAGCATAAGACCAGCCCCCTTTTATAATCAAGCGAGTCAGAGAGTTTGTATGCTTCGTTTATGTAATATTCAGCAGCTTTGGGCTGGCTGTAAAGTACCTCTGAATAAAGTTGGAAATACAGCTGTACTTTATTGCTATCTGTCTGGGCAGATGCTAGCAATTGCTCCAGGCTATCTACCTTATTGGCTGATAAAGTTAGTGTTAATAATAGCAAGGATAGACTAAGCTTCGGCCCCCCCATTTTCCAGTTGTTTAATCGCAAAATTTGAGAATGAAAAATTGAAATTACTGTTAGTTTAAGGCTTGTATTATTTTAAATATGAAGTTGTTTAAGAATGCGGGGTTATAGTTGAAGGCAAAGGCTTGTGCAGCAAGGCGAAGCGCTTTTTTCTTT
>CAZVOD010000061.1:0-27776 GCA_964628385.1 uncultured Saprospiraceae bacterium | reverse complement strand
CTATCTTCTACCACCATGCATTTGCTGCAAAAAAGCGAGTTAATACAACGCATTAAATCTGAACTAAGCAAGCTGGGAAAAATCACCAAAGAACAACGAACTCAAAAGGAGCTGAACCGGATTATCAGGATTCTGAAAGAGGACGATGTGTTAGATAAAGAATGGGAACAGTTTTTTGTACACTTTGACCAGGTGCACAACCAGTTTTTCCAAAGGCTGAGAAAGGCTTATCCTGATCTTACAGCGAAGGATCAAAAACTTTGTGCTTATCTTAGAATGAATCTAACTTCCAAAGAAATAGCTCCACTGATGAATATCTCTACAAGAGGAGTTGAAATTAGTCGCTATCGCCTGAGGAAAAAGCTGGACCTGGAAAGCCAAGTCAACCTCAACGAGTTTATGATGGCCTTTTAAATGCTCTGATCAGGCAATTACTAGTTAAAGATCATTCATATTCTTTTTGTAATAATCTGCTTGCTTCAGAATAGCTTCCTGCTTTTCGTCACCCATTCGCTCCCAGGTACGATACATCATACCTATTCTTGGATTCTTTGAAAGCTTGTTGGTGTGTCGATTGTAAAAATCCCAGTAAAGACTATTGAAAGGACATGCTTTATCGCCTGTTTTTTCTTTTCTGTCGTAGTAACACCCGGAGCAGTAATCACTCATTTTATGGATATAATTGGCACTACTGACGTAGGGTTTGGTCCCTACTACTCCTCCGTCGGCAAACTGGCTCATTCCCCTTGTATTTGTAATTTCTACCCATTGAATAGCATCGATATAGATACCCAGATACCAGGCATCTACCTCATCCGGATCCACTCCGGCAAGTAGCGCAAAATTGCCGGTTACCATCAGCCGCTGAATATGGTGAGCATAAGCAGTATCCAATGATTGATTGATAGCGTGTTTCAAACAATTCATCTTGGTGTCTCCTGTCCAGTACCATTCTGGCAGCTTGGCCTGATGCTCAAAAAAGTTGGTTTTAGCATAGTCTGGCATTTTTGCCCAGTAAATTCCCCTCATATACTCTCTCCAGCCAAGCACCTGCCGGATGTAGCCCTCTGCCTGGGCTATATCAATATCATCCTCATGTTTGCTCCAGTAATCTTCTACTGCTTTTACTACCTCTAGTGGACTTAAAATTTTAGTATTCAGTGCAAAAGATACCTTGGAATGATACAGTAAATCATCCCGCTCTACCATAGCATCCTGATAAGTCCCAAATAATGAGAAACGGACTTTCAGAAAGTGATCTAACAACTCCAGTGCTTCTTCCTTTGAAATAGGATAATTAAATTTATTATCAGGAATCCGCCCAATGGTTTTTACGCCTTTTTTTTCTATCAGATTGACAATCTCAGTTGCATCCTTAGTTTGATCAAAAGCAGGTGGTACTTCGTGCTTTTTGGGCAGTTTTTTTCTATTTTCGGCATCGTAATTCCAGCGACCCGCTAGCGGTGTTTCTCCATCATCCTCCATCAAAACATTATACCTAGTCCTCATCTTTCTGTAAAAGGTTTCCAATAAGTATATTTTTTTTCCTTCAAACATCTTTTCCACTGCATCTCTAGAACTAAGAAAATGCTCGGAATCCACTGACTTTACCGGAATATTCAACTCATCAGCCAGTTGTTTCATCTCTTCATCAAGGCGATACTCATCTGGTAGTTGGTACTCAAATTGCTCAACATCGTGCTTTTTGACTAATACTTTTATGTTTCCAGAAATAGTTTGCTCATTATCTTTATCATCTAGATGATAGTATTTTACCTGATGCCCCTGTTTTTTCAGCACTTCTGCAAAATGACGCATAGAAAGAAAGTAACCCACTACTTTTTGTATATGATGCCTAACATAATCTGTTTCTGACAAGCATTCCATTAACACATAAAGCGTATTTTTATCTTTTTCCTCATACCAGGAATGTGATATATTTTGCTGATCACCAAGTACGAGACGAAGCGTCTTATATTTTGACATTTTGATATTTTTTCCAATTTATAAAAAGCATGATCTTTTCCATCTCAGGAAGCTAAAAGCCAGAATTTTGAGAAGCGTATCATCGAAGTGATGATAGGAGCATTTGACCTCATCTAGACATGCCTCAAAAAACGATTTTATAACATGACCTTAACCAAGAAGTTTATGAGACAAAAAAAATTACTTATACTCAAGTAGAAAAAAATCGACTAAAACATGCTATTAGTCGATGAAAATCAATATTTTATAGAAACGGAACAAAAGTTGGATATGTAATAAAAGTGGAGTATAATAGTAGGGATGACAAAATTGTTAGGAAATTTTTAGGAGTTATAGTTAAAACTAAGTTATATTTGTAGTATATTTAAGGAAATATTAACACCAAAAACTTATAGAGCTAATTTAAGTGGTGCTCGTAATTACCCCAGTACAAAGACATTTTTTGATTATTTGTTTTCATTTTTTTTTGAGGATATCTTTTATAGATCCTTCATAATAACAGTCGGGTGATTTCTTACAAGAGCGAAGTATAACTTCGCTCTTCTTTTTTAAAACCTCCAGTTCCCCCATTGCTCTTCGGCTTCCTTCCCTATTAAAACCTGTGGCGTTTGCTTCTTGTTATTGACCAACACAGCTTCTTTGGGTACGATAGATTTGAGGTGATCGGCCAGTTCTTTGTAGGTCAGATTGCCACGGGTCAAGTTGATTTTTTCCAGTAAAAAGAATGTGAATAAGCCGTGCTGTTTATCGTAATAAGGCCCTGAGCTTTCATCACCGGTAGAAGAAGCAAATACTACCATATTTCCTTTTACCATTCCTTTTTTGGGACGAATTTTCACCCCTCTCATGGCCAGTAGTCCCGCGCCCCGGCCAGCTCCACTAAAACAAGCATCCAGAAAGACAGTGATTCTTTGTGATGGATGCTTCGAAAGACTATCGTACAAATCTGCTAACTTGATAGCAATTTCTACGTTTGCGCCACTAACATCCACGGGGACCAGGTATGCCTCCTTGGTCTTTTCATCCGGAAAGCCATGCCCAGCGTAATAAACAAATACTTCAGCCTGTCCATTAGAAACCTCGATTAACTTTTCTAGTCTTGAAATAGCTGAAGTCATCTGGGCCAGTGTGGCATTTTTCATATAGGTGATATTCCGGGCTGGGATGCCAAAGGTTTTGATGCAATATTCCCGAAAAATTTCTGCATCATTGATCGCAAAATCGACATCTGATTCGGAACTTAATCCGGCTTGATAGGTGCTGTAGTCTTCATTACCAATGATCAGGGCATATGCATTAGGGCGCTTTTTATCGGTTTGAGGAATGTCCGTATCCACTCCGGCTTTGGGCCTTCTTGGGGACGTTCTCTTTTTGCGGCGTTCTACCTCTATATTGTTGAAAGCGTAGTTTATGGTGGTTGGCTCGTAGGGATAGTCGTTTTGGTAATTCCAGTTGTAGGATTTGTTGTAAGCCTCATTCCCAATCGTAAGCTGACTAAATCGCATATAATCACCACTAAGAATGAAGTCAATATCTGTAAAGGAATTATTTGGAAAATACGACTTGAACTGACTAGCCTCTTTTAGAGGTACTGGCAAAACGAATTCATCATCCTGATAAGTCAGCAGATAGGTCTCGTTATCTGCATCGTATTCACTGAGTTTAAACTTTGAGAAGTCGATACTTCCAATTAGCACTGATTTGATCCGCTGCTTTATTTCTTGTTCTAGTTGACTGATCTTCAACTTTCTGGTCATCTCATTAACCCGGTTCAGGTAATCTTCTGTCTTTTCAAATTCACCTCTTTTGGCCCATTCTTCTACTTTTTCATATACAAATTTTTCTATGCGCATTTTGGGAGAAATAAATTTCAGGCGAGAAACCCAGCCATTGTGTTTTTGCCAATCATCTTTTTTGGCTCCCACAAATACATAGTCATTGGCATTGAGTGCTACCAGATCATCGATTTGATCGACCGAAGTAAACGAAAAGGATTTTTCCCATATCCTTTTCCACCTTCTGTCCAATTTCATAATCAGCTCATCGTAATCACCACTGCTTTTTGCTGCTTTAGTCCCCACCATCAGATACCCGCCATCATCATCAGCCACTATACTTCTGAGTTGTAAAACATTGTTGTCACTATATTTCTTTTCCCATTGTATAGCCTGACTTTCATCCAGCTTAAGCAACCAACCCTGAAGATTTTTACCATTGGCATCTGAGGTGGCTCCCGTCACAGCAATGCCACCTTCCCGGGCTATTGTCAATGACGTAAATAGTTGACTACCTTCATTGCCATAGGTTTGCTCAAAGAGCTTATTACCCGAAGCGTCAAAACCAGCCAGTAAGCCATCAAAATTTTTCTTCCCATCAATTGAACTAATACCAGCGGTGATAAACGTTCCATCGTTAAGGGTAACAACATCGCGAAGCTGATCAATGTAAGGGCCTCCTACACTACTCTCCCACTGCTTTTCTCCATCCGCATTCAGCTTGAGTAGCCAGCCATCAAAATTTTCCTGACTGATAAGATAAGTAACACCTACTGCCAAAACTCCACCATCGCGAGTAGGAATAACTTTCTGAAGATCATTGGTTATACCGGGGCCATAATTGCGTTCCCACAGTTTTCTTCCGTCAGCAGCCAACTTGATAACCCAACCTCTTTTTTCACCATCAATGGTAGTAGAGCCAACAGCGATATAATTCCCACCAGGACTTGCAATAACATCATTGAAGCGATCATTACTTCCTCCTCCACTAATATATTCCCAAAGCTCAGTACCATCTTCAGCCATGTTAACAATCCATCCATCCTGACGCTGATTTCTTTTGGCAGTTCGGCCGACCAGTAGTATGCTATTATCTGAGGTACGGGTCCCGGCAAAAAATTGCTCCTCAGAGCGCGCTCCTATCTCGGTTTCCCAAATAGTTTCAAGGCTTATCTGCTGTGCTTGTAAACCGGTTGTTAAGAGCATTATAAAAATTGGCATTAATTTTTTCATAGGTTGTATGGGTTTGCTTTTAAAGACATCCTGTCCTTTTTGATTTCAAAAGAGCTTTTGAGGCTACTTTAGTGGGCGAAAAGTTTATTGTTATTAGTATCGTCCGCTTGTGAAAAGTTCCAGGTAAAATGGAACTATTTTACCAAAATTGATCTACTCCAAAGATACATCAATCCGATGTTGAATTTATTACGAATGGGTCAACAATTTTTCAGTCTACTAACTTGTTTACAAAGGCCAAAGGTATTTCACTTTGAAAATCAAAGTGCTTTTATGAGTCCTTAGTCGACATACGACAATGGATATCACAAGTAACGGGACAAAACCTGAACCAGCGACTAGTTTTGACTATCACTCCTCTTTGCGCCCTTGGGGTATATTCAGGCCGATTTTTAAGGAGGAATAGCGGAGCTGTTTATGTCTTACTTTTCAACCAGCAAGAGATCACTTTAATTACTAATAACTGTAAATTTCTGGGCCAGGCTTGTAAGAGTGCCTCTGATCTGGATCAAATAAGTTCCGCTGGGTAAATCATTGACTGGTACTACAAATTGATGCTCACCAGCATTAAAAAACTGTCCGTTGGCGGGTTGCAATAGCCTTTCCCCATTAATATTAAATATTTCAACATTGTAGGCTCCGGATTGACTGAGCTTGAATTCTGCTGTTAACTTGTTTTTTACCGGATTAGGGAAAATAGCTTTTAGTTCATCTTCCGGATAAATCAGCTCTACTCCCCCATCAACTGAAGTTGTAAAATCATCCCGCTCAAAAACTACATTTTCATCACCATCTTGATAAGGTACGAAGAAAAACGGCAGATAAAACATCTCATCTGCTGTACCTTCTCCCCAGGTTACTGTTTCGGGTGGAAAGTTAGGATTCAGCGGATTATTGGATGTATTGTCATAAGTAGCAAAAGCATGTATTTCCGAGCCCGGCTCAACAACCATAAATTTTCTAAAAAAATAACTCCCCTGCCAGTTGAAATCCCAATCAGGAATCGAAATCAGGTTAGTGGTATCCCCCTGTGGGCTTACGGAGTAAACTTCCCAGTCTTTTCCAAGCAAATGCATATGAGGAGCAACGGCGATCAAGCTAACCCTAGAAGGAACTTCCCATTTACAATGAAATTTATTGACCGTTTCAGGTCTCATCACAAACGGACCATTTTGTATGGTTCTTCCAAAGGGAAGCATGATCCTTTGCTCTACAAATCTTTTAATCTCTTCATTTTTGTCTGCAAAGAAAATATTAACTGAGGAAGAGTCAACTTCGTCAACAGGACTTGGAGCATAATGCATCTGAATTAATAAATCTGAATTAGCAGCCATAGTTTGTCCAATTCCTTCACTGTAGAGAATGGGAGTAGCGCCGGGTACATAACCATTGTAATTCTCTGTTACTTTAACACCGTAGCCTCCAAAGCCAGAATAGCCATATTCAGGTGTAGCAGCATCGAGTTTTCTGGCCTGTCCGTTTTCGTCCAGTGCAAACAATGCATGGTGGACGATACGGCGATTACCGGGGCGTAACTCAATAGCTTTTACTACCTTATCTTCAGTTAAGCCGGTGGGTAATACAAAAATTTGGTATTGGTCCTTATTATTACCCTGATGAGTATAGGCTTCCTCAAAGGACAGCACCAGATCAGGTTCGCCTACTGCCGAACGATCTGGAAAATAGGGTAACGGCGGTTCATCGGCCAGGTTGCCCTGAGGCATACCATTGTCTACCCATTGTTTGATAAGGCTAATCGCCTCGTCGGTTAGGCCACGTTCATCCTGAAAACGTGAGTAGTCTTTATCGGGCTTCCACGGCGGCATATACCTTGTAGCAGTAACACGTTGGATCATGGGGCCCCAATTTCTAACTTCCTCGTAGCTTGTCAGAGCCATTGGGCCGATCTCGCCGGGCCGGTGGCATACCGTACAATTATTGTAGATAATTGGTGCAATGTCTTCAGAAAAGGTAACTTCCTGAGCTTCAGTAAGGTTAATCAACCCTAGAAATACCGCGATTAGAAAAGTAAACTTTTTCATACTATTTAGCTTTTTTAATATTTATAATTCTCAGGATTACAGAGTGGAAGGTTTTTAAAGTTGGGATCAACAGGAGTAATGAGGCAACCAACTGCCTGAGTTGTCTTTACAGGAACTGCTTTACCCTCCAGAGTGGCTTTCAGAGCGTTTTCCAGTTCGGCAGTAGTTGTGACCTGCCTTCTTCTTCCAATTTTGTAGTAAGTATTATCAATTCTTCCTTTGTAAATTATTTTTTCTTTATTCACATTGTAAACCACTACTTCCGGCGTAATGCTCACTTCAAATTTGGACATGAGGTATTGTGCCTTATCAAGGATTAGCTCAAATGGTAGCTTATATTTTTCTTTAAATTGCTGTAGCTTATTGGTGCTGGAATATTGGTTGGGAAAAACTCCTAAGAATTGGGTAGAATCACTGCTGTAAGTGTCGTGGAGTTCTTTAAGGGTTTTAGTATAATTTTGGGAAATAACGCAATCTTCTCCCAAAAAGATATAAACCACGATTTCTTCTGCCTGCAGTAATGGAAGGCTACCAAAACTAAAATAACATAGATAAATCCATTTCATAATCGATTGCTGATTTTTTCATTTCTGACTTAAATAGCTCTTTGAGGTTTAATCTATCCTGAAGATCATTCCCAATACTTCCAATGTAAAAAACTGAGCTGTTTTTTCATTATTTTTCCAACGAATGGTCGGAATTCTTCAATCAAGTGAAAGTCCTTAAATGTCGGGATATACCAAAAAATCAGCTTATATTCGCGCCTCAAATCGGACTAATTATGAAGATACATCAATATTTCAGTCTGGAAGTCAATCTAATCAGTGATGCTGATCTTGAGCAGACCATCGAGGAATCGATAGATTTACCTTACCCTAAAGAAGCTTCGATTTTCACTATTTTTCCGCCGGAAGATTGGTTACGGGCAGGAAGAGAAGTAAGACAGGCCTTCAGGCAGGAAAAGCCTCAAACATTGAGCTACCTGGCCTCGGCATTTTTTATTGATTTGCTGGACTATTGTGGAGAAGATTACAGTGAGATCGATTTTGATGCGGAGGAAGCCGAATCTTTAGAGCGCTTTATTACAGGACCTGTATTGAGTGAATATTTAAAAACATTACCAGCTACTCATCCCTTTCCGGGAACGTTTCAACAGATAAAAAACAGCGAACCTTTCATTTACGCTCATATTCCTTACGAGGAGCTCATACACCTAAGTTTGCTTGATCTTCCCGATACTTCTGAAGAAGAGGAATTGCAGGCGATACTTAACGCAGATGATGATAGTTACTGGCATAAGCGCTGGACGGATCAGTTAGTGGAATCCATTCGCAATGCTGTAGAGGATGCTAAAAGTAATAGTAGCCGCCCGGGCCTTTTTATCTACCCCAGTATTTACCCCAAAAAAGTAGATGAACTTTGGGAAGAGGAGGCTCTACTTTTGGAAATTAACAAGGCTATGGATTTTTTGCTAGATGCGGAACGTGGGCAGGTTGAAAATTTCCAACAAGATTTACACCCTTTCATTTTAAAAATGATTCAAAAATATTTGGAGGACAAAATAAACGCATTACAAAAAGCTGTAATACAAATAGATAAGCATAACCCGGAGGCTAAGGAGCTGGAGCAATGGTTTGAATCGACTTATAAGCTAGAAGAATTCAGGGGTCAGCCGCGAAAACTTTTTTATTTTTTATTGAATAAACTGAATCCTTAGAACAAAAATCACGTAACCTATTCTTGTATTATTCCCATAAAACAACAAAACTGATTAGGCAATGAATTTTACAAGGTTCCCTGAGCGGCCTCAAAAGAGGCTGAGCAATGATTTGTTTGTTCCCTTTTTACTTGTGGCAAGTTTATTTTTTAGCAGTGCTACAACCAATCCTTTACTTTCCCAGTACACTTTAAATGAAGCTGTACTTGCTGAAAGTGTTCAAGATACCCTCCCATTTGACTATATCAATCCCGGCATCACCTTTAGTTTTGGTGACTCGCCCGTGGTCTGGGCTGAACTGACCGAAGCTACAGGAAATTTCAGAATGTGGTTCTTAATTACAGCTCCGGATGGAAGAATTTTCCACAGTTATCCTACCGGCGAGCAAAGCTGTGAAAATGACACTTTACGTTTTTTCACGACGATGCCTGTCCTAGAGGAAGAAGGTCAATATACTGTGCGCTTCATGCTGCGCAGTGATGATTCGCCGTCTTATCGTATCCTTAAAATCGTTCGTTTTGAAGCAGGATGTATATGCCCTGAAGAGGAAGCGCCGGTTTGTGGGGTCGATGGTATGACCTACCCCAATGCCTGTGAGGCGACCTGCGCTGGCGTAGCTATTGATACCACTAACGCTTGCGACCCCTGCGCCGATTGTCCGGATACCTATGAGCCAGTTTGTGGAGCAGATGGCAACACTTATGATAATGCCTGTCTGGCCGAATGTGCCAGAGTAAAGGTATTATCAGCTGGAGAATGCGCTTGTACCTGTGCAGATATAGATGCACCGGTCTGTGGAGAAGACGGTCAGATCTACAAAAATGCCTGTGAGGCAGCTTGCGCGGAAGTAGCCTGGACAACGGAAGGTTGTGGACTGAATACCAGCCCTTCGGATGAAGCTGATGGAGATGCCTTCAGCTGTATTGTCTGGGAAGATATAGGCTGGATTGACGGACGCTCTGTTGATTCTGGTACAGTTATTAATACTGGAGATGTCAATGTGAGTTTAGGTTGGTATACCGAATCTAATGGCGGAGAATTCCATCCTGGTTTTGGTCAGGACTTTGTTTCTTTTGACAATGATTTGCTGGGTGCAGAAGAGGGCTACCTGTCATTAGGTTTTGATAATGCAGAAGAAGACCCTAACGATAAAATAATCGTGCATCTGGATTTTGATCAGCCGGTTGAGGATTTGAGCTTCCAACTTTTGGATATTGATGGACTTACCAATACGGAAGGTGCAGAGACTCAATTTGATGATGGTGTAGAAATTTTTATCAACGGAGAGATTAATGTAAAAAGCCTTGAGGACGTTGTGACGGTAGTTACTGAATCTCAGGGTACTGTCATTAGAGATAATGAGTATTACATGGATGGATACGAAGGATATAATTTTGATGCGCCCAACTACTCAGAGGAAGGTAATTTGGCCTTCAACTTTGGCAACATCAAAGTTAACTCTTTAACTATCAAGTACTTTTCTACTGATGATCTGAGTAGTGCTTCTTTAGGTAATCCTGCCAAGCAGCAAATTGGTATGTCTGATATTTGTTTCAGAGCTACTTCCAATATTGCTTATCGCGATGATTGTTTGGTATGGGAAAAACTGGGTTATTCGGATGAGGAAGCATTAGAAACTTCTGCAGTTCAGGAGCTGGAATTTACATCTGTACATATAAAATGGCAGGCAGTTATTGACAGTAATGAGGTTGTTCCGGCCTTTGGCGATGATTTTGTCTCTTACGATGCTGATACTCTTGCTCAGGAAGGAGGTTATCTCAGTATGGGTTTCAATAATAATTATGAAGATGTAAGCGATTATATTGAAGTAACCATTACTTTTCCTAATCCTGTAGCAATGCTTCGCTTTACCATTCTAGATATTGACTCAGATTCGGAAGGAGAACTAGTAGAATCTCAATTTGATGATGGCGTAGAGGTTTTATTTAACGGCAACAACTACTTAAGTGATTATCCTGACTTTTACGAGTATGGAGGCTTGAGCTCTACTTTAAGGGAGGATAACGAAGATTACATGACAGGATTTGAGGGTAATGATTATGAGGCTGATGACGCCAGCACTGATGGCAACCTAAGTATTGATTTCCAGGAGGAACTGGTTAATAATATTACCATCCGTTTCCGTTCAACTGATGATTTATTCTTTGAAGCTAGTGATCCAATGGCTCAGCTCATCGGCATTAGTGACCTGTGTTTTAGAATTCCGCTTGAAGAAAACCAGGATGAAGAAATGCCTCAGGATAGTACAGTCATGGATAGTACTACAGCATTTCAGGCTTATAATAGCATAAACAGCGGTATCAATGAAGCCAGTACTTTCACTGGCAATGATGATCAGATAAGGTTTTTCCCCAACCCAACTAGCGGTACCTTTAATTTATCTTTGAAGAATCTATCTGATGAGCGAATTAGTATACAGGTAATAGATTTGAATGGTAAAATAATCTTGGAGCGTCAGGAGCAGATTTATTATCAAAATCTTATCTCCTTAGAATTACCTCTGGATACGCCACCGGGTATATACTTGATTCAGGTAACACCACAGGGTAAACAACTACAAACCATAAAGTTATTGAAAAATAACTAAGCGGAAGATTAAGTAGTAGCCACTCTAACCTACCAAATCCAGCATCATGCTATAAAATCTGGAAAGAACCTGGCGAAAAAAAGCGTATTGTTTTTTTCGCCAGGTATTTTGAAGATATTATTTAAAACTATCGGAAAGTATCAATTCTTTAGTACCATGACTGTAGTCATAAAATCCTTCACCGGATTTTACGCCGAGTTTTCCGGCGGTCACCATATTGACCAATAGCGGGCAGGGAGCATACTTAGGGTTACCAAGGCCCTCGTGCATCACCCGCAGTATATGTAGACAAACGTCCAGACCTATAAAATCTGCCAGTTGTAGTGGCCCCATCGGATGAGCCATTCCCAATTTCATAACGGTATCGATCTCTTCCACACCCGCCACTCTTTCAAAAAGCGAGTAGATAGCTTCATTGATCATAGGCATCAGGATTCTGTTGGCCACAAAACCGGGATAGTCATTTACTTCTACGGGTACTTTATGGATAGCTTGTGCCAGCGACATGATCTGGCTAGTTACTTCATCAGAAGTGGCATAGCCGCGAATCACTTCTACCAGCTTCATAATTGGAACAGGATTCATAAAATGCATCCCGATGACCCTATCAGGCCTATTAGTGACCGCTGCAATTTGTGTAATAGAAATAGAAGAAGTATTAGTAGCTAAAATGGCAGGTTCGGGCGTTTCGGCATCCAGAGACTTGAAGATCTCATTTTTAATCTTTGGATTCTCAGTAGCTGCTTCTATCACCAGATCAGCATTTTTGACTCCTTCCGCCATATTAATAAAAGTAGAGATACGGTCTAGCGACTTTTGCTTATCTTCAGCGCTAATTTTTTCTTTTTTTATTAACCGATCCAAGTTTTTGTTGATAGTGGCCAGTCCTTTATCCAGCGAGTCCTGATTGATATCTATCAAGGACACTTCATAACCATTCATGGCAAAAACATGAGCGATACCATTACCCATAGTACCCGCCCCAATAACAGAAATGTTGTTCATAATTTGATCTTATTTGGTTCCTCCCGCGAAAATAAGGAAACTGAAGCGTTTACCAGAAAAACAATTAGACTTGTTTCGTTGGTATTAAAATAGGCTAAAATCGTTTCTTTTTTTTACCACTGTTTTACTCCTTCGAAACAAGTCTATTTCTTAATAATTTTTTTAATACTAACTCCGGTATTACTGTGAATTTTTAAAAAGTAAACTCCACTTTCCAACCTGGATAAATCCACAATCTCTCTGATACTATTCATGCGTTGAGTAAGATGAACGCGACCTTCCGATCCATAAATGGTTAGCCATTTTTCTGCTTTTACCTGATTTGAAAGTTGAATAGTGAGTTGCTCAGCGACTGGGTTAGGATAAATTGATATCTCTTCTTCTTCTATTGATGTTGTTGAGGTAGTCAGAGCAGAAAATACATCGGTTGCGTAAATGGCCAACCCCCCGCGTTCATTTCCCACAACTACATCCAACAACTCATCATTATTGAAATCGGCCAAAGCTATAGAAGTTTTAAATCCTTGTTTTATTTTTCCCCAAAATTCATCTACCAGAGTGAATGCCGCTTCCGGGTTTTCCCGATCGACGATATATTCTTCAATTTTACCATTTTCGGTACCCAGCAGTAGTTTTAGCTGCCCCTCTTCCTCGAAAAATACTGGCTGAGCAGAGCCAAACACAAAGCCTGGAATTCTGGCATCTAAGCGCCCAAAAAAAGGTGTATTTCCCGGCTCATTGGGCGAAGCGGCATAGTCTGGCACTTTTTCTGTACCAATGTTTTGAAAATAATTCACATTACCGTTCTGTTCTCCTATAATAAGATCTTTGAGGCCATCCTCATTCAAATCAATAATCTGAGGAGCACTTCCGATACCTACATTAATATTTTTGTAGGGATATTCCCAGGCAGCAAAGCGGAATGGCTGGCCGGCCCCGGCTATATTTTCGGCAAAATAGAGTGCTCCCTGCTCTTCGCCAACGATCAAGTCCTGATCACCATCGTTATCGATATCTCCAAAAGTGGGAGTAAAATTAAGGCCAATATCCGAGAAGGCTCCTAAATTCAGGTAGTTGGAATCTACTAGCTCAAACTGTGGTTCATCCGCTGTGCCTGTATTTTGCAGTAGAACCAAAGAGGCACGCGTAGAGGTGAAAGATTCAAAAATACCACCGTTTCCCACTACTATGTCCAGCAATCCATCAGCATTAACATCAGCTACCGCAGGGTGGGTTCGCTCACCGAAATCGAGCATTTCGCCTACCAAGAATTGCTTATTTCTAAGAGAAAAAGCCGGCTGTTCATTACTCTGAATATTCTTATAAAACCAGGCTACTTCAGTATTCTCTACTCCCCTGGCTGCATTAGGTGCAGCAAGAAGGTCTTTAATGCCATCATTATCTACATCAAGTAAAAAAGAAGCCGGAAAAGCAGTTATACCAGCGGGCTCATCATTTGCCGGAAAGTTGATTTCTTGTTCGGTAACCCATGGGGTCTGGCAATCTCCCCCATTGGTGAGTAAATTGAGATTGTCAAACGATAAGTCTCCCATTACCAAATCTTTATCGCCGTCATTATCTTTATCAAAAGCCAGAATAGTGGACCCCGCGTGCCTGACAACCACCGGAGTACCTCCCAACTCAGATGCACAAGCATCCGGAGCTGGCGAAAGGTCTACTTCTTTTGTAAACCCAGACTCAAAAATACCACCCCAGCAAAAATCACTGATTCTGAAAATTAGAGAGTCCCTACCAAAACCATCTTCTACAGAAAAGTTTTTAAAGAGCTCAAGTTGTCCACCTCCCAAATTAAAGGTCAAAATATCCAAATCTCCATCACAATCCATATCTTCAATAGCTGGGAAATCAATTTTTGTAATCCGCAAAGGCACTTTACTACCGGATGGTAAAGTAAAATGAAGCACATTGAAATTTTCGGGAAAATTAATGCGCTCAAATGTCAATTTATCATTTTCATAAATACCTCTATAAACTTGAATACCGTCAATGCCGGGAATGTCAGAATAAGCGAACAGGTCTTTTATGCCATCGCCATCGTAATCCTTTAAAATGGCCCAATTGGTGTAATCAGGCAGATCGTCTAACAAATCAGGACTGAAGGCCCAGGTATCTGTACTATTCCGTCCCAAATTCAAAAATGGCAGGGCCAGGTTACCGGCTCGATCAAATACCAGCAAATCTTCCAGGCCATCATTATTAAAATCAGCCTTATTGAATTGGGGGCTGTTCAACCCCCCTACCCATGGCAGGCCCAGCACTCGACCATTCACCTGCACCGGATAATCAGACCGCTGAAAAGCCTGCCCCCTCAACGAGGAATCGAAGGGGAAGCTTAAAATGGCCATTAATAGTATTGGGGAAAAAAACAGCTCTATCAAATTATATTTGCTCATATTCATCTTTTTAATAGCAGATTTTGGCTAATTTTTGGATTATTTGTTTATTAAAGTTTTGTAAGCATTTCTAATTTACACAAAGGGATAATGAAAAAACTCAAGCAGTTTCTGATCGTTGGTTTTATTTTATGTTTTGTCAGTGCATTTGCACAAAACGATAGTCTTACCAAAGCAACTACCCCTCCTATGCTGGGCGATTACAACCTTCAGTTGAACTCTGATGCGCTTACTTTTAAAGCTTTGGGAGTGAATGGTCCCGCAAAAATAGAAATCAATGATGAAACTACTGTACTCAATTTTGAGGCAGGCCGCGCGCCGCTAACTGTAAATACGGACGCGAAGGGTAAGTTGTTGTTGATAAAAAACCAAAAGGGCTATGAATTATATCATTATTCCAGGACGGCCGATCTGCCAAGGTTAAAATATATCCCACTTTGGCTTTCAGTATTGCCGCCCCTCATTGCCATATTACTGGCACTTATTTTTAAGGAAGTAATCGTTTCTCTATTCGTAGGCGTATGGGTTGGCGCTTTCATTGCCGGGGGACTCAGAATAGAGTCATTTTATTATATCCTAAGAAGCTTTTTTGATGTTATTGATACTTATGTTCTTGGAGCTCTGACAGATGGCGGCCACGTTTCTATCATTATTTTTTCTATTCTCATCGGAGGAATGGTGGCTATTATTTCCAAAAATGGAGGCATGCAAGGCATCGTTCTTTATTTATCTAAATTTGCTAAAACGCCTAAAAGTGCTCAGTTTATCACCTGGCTTTTGGGCGTGGCTATCTTTTTTGATGACTATGCCAATACCTTGATCGTAGGTAATACCATGCGCTCAGTGACAGATCAATTTAAGATTTCCAGAGAAAAGCTGGCCTATATTGTTGATAGTACTGCTGCCCCGGTAGCAGCTATAGCTTTTATTACTACATGGATAGGAGCAGAACTTGGCTACATCGATGATGGAATTAGTCAACTCAATGATTTTGGAAGAGATGTTACGCCTTATTCCATATTCATCAGCTCTCTGAAATACTCTTTTTATCCCATTCTTACGCTTTGTTTCATACTGATAATCATTTTCTTTCAAAAAGATTATGGCCCCATGCACAAAGCGGAATCCAGGGCGAGAACCACGGGTCAGGTAGTTCCCAAGACGACTTCCAATAGCGAAATAGAAGAAGTCGAAGACCTTAGCCCAATAAGCGGCATTCCTATACGATGGTATAATGCCTTTGTCCCTGTTATTACCGTTATAATTGTGACTATCATAGGTCTAGTTGACACCGGGTTATCCGGAATTTATTCAGAATTGTTGGCACAGGGTGTGGTTATGGATACTGAAAGTTGGGGCACCATTTGGCGGAATATTCCACAAGTCCTTCCTGAGGGTGATGGTGGTTTTTTTATCAAACTGGGAAAAATGATTGGTGCTGCGGATTCCTATGTAGCCTTGCAGTGGGCTTCTATTTCTGGAGTAGTCATGGCCATTTTAATGACGGTTAGCCAACGGCTGATGAAATTATCAGATACGGCCAGTGTTTTACTAACCGGTTTTAAAACAATGATGCCGGCTATACTGATCCTGACCCTTGCCTGGTCATTGGCAGCAACCACCGAAGCCCTGCATACAGCCAACTTTTTATCCTCTACACTGGAAGGAAAGTTAAATGCCTATTTGTTGCCAGCTCTGATATTTGTGCTTTCGGCTTTTATCTCTTTTTCTACCGGCTCCAGTTGGAGTACCATGGCGATTTTATATCCTATTGCAATTCCTACTACCTGGGTCATTTGCCAGGCACAGGGGCTCAGTGAAGACTTAAGTTTTGAAATACTGCTTAATGTCATTTCCATTGTGCTGGCAGCTTCTGTAATGGGAGATCACTGCTCGCCTATTTCTGATACGACTATCCTGAGCTCATTGGCTTCAGACTGTAATCATATCGATCACGTCAGAACGCAGCTTCCTTATTCCTTGACGGTGGGTACAGTTAGCATAATATTGGGATCTTTATCTACACTATTGGGAGGTGGGTTCTTGGTTTGTTTGCTATTATTTGGAGCAGGTATCGCTATTATGATAGCAGTTGTAATGAAATTTGGTAAAAATATCCCAGATTAGTGGTAGTCAGACAGGAAAGAAGTTTGATTAGATTATTCTACTCCTTTTTCGAAGGAAAGAACGTGATCGAACTCTCTGAAATCTACTGGGCTTACACCGGAAATGCCGGGTTCTGACATATAGACTCCGTAGATGGTATCTACCGCAGCCATGGTTAATTTATTATGGGTGATGATGACAAACTGCGAATCTTTGGAAAACTTTTTAATGATCTTGTTGAATTTAGTGATATTGGCATCATCCAATGGCGCATCGACCTCATCAAAGATACAAAACGGCGCAGGCTTAAGTAGATAAAGGGCAAATAGCAAAGCCGTAGCAGTAAGGGTTTTTTCCCCTCCCGACAGTTGATTGATTGTCTGAGGGCGTTTCCCTTTAGGCTTGGCTACAATTTCGATCTTTGAATCCAATGGATTTTCCGGATCTACCAGTATCAAATCACAATTATCGTCCTGAGTAAAGAGACTTCTAAAAACATTGATGAAGTAAATTCTCGCCTTGTCAAAAGCATCGAGGAATTGAGCAGTAGCAGTATCTTCAATCTCTTTTATGGTGTTCATTAAAGATTCCTGAGCCTGCAGAATATCATCTCTTTGCTGCGTTATACTGTCATACCGCTCCTTCATCTCATCAAAAGCTTCTACAGCCATAGGGTTAATCTCTCCATAACCATCTAGTCGCTTTTTGATTTTTTCCATTTTCATTTCTAACTCTATCTCGTCAATTCCTTCAGGAGCAGCTTGATTGATAAGAGCATTGATATTCAGATTGAACTCTATTTGCAATCGCTGGGCTATAGCACTGATCTTGTATTTAACATCATTAAACTGCTCCGTCAACTGGTTGATCCTCGCCTGGCATTCCTGCTGAATTCGGTTGGCCTTTCTTAGACTTTCTTCAATTTCATTGATCCCGGCTCTGGCATCAAAATAGAGTTGTTCCGACTCGTTAAGGTCTTTTTCCTTTTCTTTTCTCGCTTGATAGGCCACAATCAGGTCTGCTTCCAATTCTTCCAGTAAATTGTTGACCTCCTCGCGTTCAGCGGCATTCTGCTTGATCTTCTGACGGGAATCCTCCAGCTTACTTTCCGTATCTTTTAAGTGATCTTCATGGTAGCCTAGCTCCCTTCTCAATGTGCCTACCTTATTTTGCTGACGAACAAAATCAATCTTTTTCTGATTGAAATTAGAAGAAGCCCGGCTGAGCTCATCGGCTACTGCTTTGAACGAGCCGTCCATGGTGGCTATCTCTTCCTTAATTTGATCCACCTGTTCTTCCTGCTCTAATAATTCGCGATTTAATGCTCGTTCTTCTGTTTCTATCTCTGCAATAGCCCCTTGTATTTCTTCCTTTTTATTGTTGGCGGTTTGTATAAAAGCTTCAAAGTTTTCGAGACGAGCCTGTACCGTAATCTTTCCCTGGGTAACCTTATTTAAAGCATCTTTTTCCTTCTGAACGGTGACACTGTAGCTTTTTTGCTTTAAATCTTTTTCTCTGTTTTTTAATGCTCTGGATTTCGCTTTCAGGGTTTCTGATTGCTCATTGAGCGCTTTGATTTTCTTTTCCAGTATCTCCAGGCTTTTTTTGCGACCTATTTTTTTTCCTTCAAATAAACCTACAGATCCACCGGATACACTATTGGGCTTTTGGATAAACCGGCCGCTACGAGCGAGGAGCGCATAGTTTTCCCCGGGAAGCTGCTCGGGCAGATCATCACTATCGGTAACCAGAACATTTTCCAGCAAGTAGCTACATAAATTTTGGTAGGCTTCGTCCACTTCTACCAGGTCAACAGCCCTTTTCATACCTAACATTACAAAGTCGGTAGGTTCATAATCTTTAAAAGTATCCAGCAAAAAGAAATTGGCCTTACCCTGCTGAGCATTTCCCAGTAGAGAAATGGCTTGGTAGGCGGCCTCTTTATTTTCAACTACATAATAATTCAGATAGGGCTCTAGGTAGTTTTCGACCGCTACCCGGTAATTTTCGTCTACATAAATAAGGTCTGACAATAGCTGCGCTTTGGCGTCCCAGGATTTCGAATTACTCAAGAACCGGATAGACTCGGGGAAGCCTTCCAGGTTTTCCACCATACTTTTGATAAGCTTTTTTTCATTTTTGTTGGCATCCAGCTGTCGGTTTACTTTGGAAAGCTGATGCTGCACTTCCTCCTGATCTTTCTGAACGGCCTGCAGTTCTTCCTGCCGCTTTTCTTCTGCTTTTTGGAGTTCTTCAATCTGTACCTTCAGTATACTTTCGTGCTCTTCAAAGCCCATCACCTGATCCTTTAGATGCGCTACTTCTTTATTGCGCTTAATAATATCTTCATCATTGCGCTTTAATTGCGAGCGGTAGCCCTGAATTTGATTGGAGAGCACTGCTTTTCGTTTTTCAATCTCAAAAAGCACTTTTTCCGCTTTTTGCTGTACCAATAGCTTTTCATCCATTCCGGCCTTGAGCTCACCGTGCTTTCCTTTAATAGCCTCCAGGCCTTGTTCTGCTTGCTTAAGCTCTTCTTCTGACTCTTGCTCTATGCGTACTTCTGCATTGAGTTCTGTTCTGTAAAAATCAATATCTTCTTTGATCTGCTCTAGCTTCACCTCCGCATTTCTGATATCCTGCTCTAGCTTCTGGGAGTTCTGGACTACAAACTGCAGCTTTTGAGCATTGATCTTTTTATCATTCTCCATACTCCGGATATTTCCAATCACTGCATTGAGCTCTCGTTGTCGCTCTGACAATGAACGTTCTTTGTCCAGGTTAACTTTTTTTTCTTTTTCCAGCCTGGCTTCCAAACTAGAAATTGAAATTTCGTTTTCCCGCTTTTTATCTTCCTCACTTTCCAACTGGTTTTTCAGGGTTTTGTGCTGCTGTTTTAACACAGTAATTCGCACCAACGCCAGATTGATACTGCCATTTTTATAATCTTCCTTGAGCTGTAGATATTTTTTAGCTCGCCTGGCTTGCTTTTCCAGCGTTTTTAGATTCCCTTCAATTTCAAAAAGCAAGTCCTCTACCCTGTTCAAATCTTCAGTCGTACTATTGAGCTTGCTAATCGTTTCTCGTTTGCGAACTTTGTATTTGGAAATACCTGCAGCCTGCTCAAACATCCGCCTACGAGCATTTTCCTTGTCGGTCAGAATATCATCGACCATACCCAGAGCAATGATAGCATAGCTGTTAGAACCAATACCAGTATCCAGAAATAAGGTAGTAATATCTTTTAAGCGACAAGTAACTCCGTTGAGGCGATACTCACTCTCTCCGGAACGGTATAAAACCCGAGTGATCTTTACCGTTTCATAGTCAGTTGGCAGTAAGTTTTTGGTGTTTTGAAAAGTCAGTGATACCGAGGCTAATGCACCCGGCTTTTTATCTTTGGTACCATTAAAAATAACACTGGACATTTGATCCAGCCGGAGTTCCCGACTTTTTTGCTCCCCCAATACCCACCTTATGGCATCAACGATATTAGACTTACCCGAACCATTGGGACCAACAATTCCGATAACATCTTCTCTGAAGTTGATGACTGTTTCGTTAGCGAAACTTTTAAACCCTTTAATTTCCAACTGCTGAAGTCTCATAGCCCGCAAAAATAGTAAATAAAAAAATTGAAAAACGCTATTGTGGATAAATTTTGGCGATTCGCTGGTGGAAAGTATTTTATCTTAAATGTAAATTTTATGCAAATAATACGGAGCAAGCAAAAATTTGATGTCGTAAAAAAACGAAAATAGAAATAGTTCTGCCTCAAATTTTCATTTTCCTACCATTAAATAATTCAGATTTACCAAAACGAAAAAAACCTATAACATTTTTTTTAATTTCGGAAAAAAAGTTCAAATTGTGAGCATAAATGGGGTTGATAGTTATATTCCCATAAGCAATATATAACCTTTTTATAGGTTTATTCGTAAGATCTAATTGTAAATGTTTAATCGGTTTTTGGGATAGCCTCTCTCGGGATTTTTTTTGGGAGGGGCGTTTTTTTCTATTCAACCGGTCCGAAATAAAACTTACCATCCTGATAAGTCGCTAGGCTGAATCCTTTGGCATTGAGCTCTGATTTAACAACAATAGTATAGCTAAACTCGCCGATCTGTATTATAGCAACAGCCTGGGTTTCTGCTTGGCCAATGCCAAGGATACTTCTTACTTGAAGCTGCGCATTTTTATCAAAATATTGATTAACATCAACTGACTTGCAGGCATCCGTTTCGGTGATCTTAGTCTGATTACTACCAATTGTCGCAAAAACAGAAAACCTCTCCGATGAATCAGAGGCCGCCACACAAAACAATTGTGTGGTTTCGGAACTTATATTATCGGTAGGAAGTTGATCAGTATGGCAAGAAAAAACTCCCAGTGTTAGCATTAATAAAAATAATGCCTCACAAACACTTGCGTTTCTTAGAATCATCTATTAATTTTGCAAAGCCTAAAAATAAGGGAACAAAATGGAGCTAGTAGCTCAGTTGGTTAGAGCGCTGGATTGTGGTTCCAGAGGTCGTCGGTTCAATCCCGATCTGGCTCCCCACAATTAATAAACAGGTAATTTCTACAATGAAGTTACCTGTTTTTATTTTACCAATCGTTGAATGCTTCATTAAAAATATATTCGTTGATCTGAGTGGTGATGGCATCTACAGCTTCATCCTGTACGGCCAAGAAGTCTTGTTCCGCATCATAATCAAAAAAGAAATCAAAATTCTTTTTCCAGCTGTTATCCTCATTACGGTTGTTCTTGTATTCCATCAGCACCTTGATGGTCAATCGGTTAATGGCGGAGACCTCTCCGGGCTGTGGTGCCTCCGAGGTAATTCTGTAATTGACTATACTGCCCATAAATTCAACATCTGGATTGACATCTTGATAGATCAACCGGGATTGCGTTCTTATTTTTTCTTTGAGGGTTTCTGTAAAAATCTGATCCAACCCCGGGATGGCATCCAGTGTTTGATCCTCGTAATTATTGACTTTGTAAGTCTTAATGTTAGGATCAATGGTAATGCCACTAAAAGAATAACAACCAGCCAAACTGAGCAAGAGCACAATAAATAAGACCGGATATAGATCGCTTACTAATTTTCTCATAATTCGTATTGCTTAATCTTTCGATATAAGGTTCGTTCAGAAATTCCCAAGTCCTGTGCCGCTTCCTTCCTTCGGCCGTGATGCTTACGAAGGGCTTTCTTTATCAATTCCTTTTCATTCTCTTCTAACGACAGCACCTCATCTACCACTTCTGATTTAGAATAATTTTCACGTGTTTTTTCGTCCAAAATAATGGGTCTTTCCCTTCTTATCTCTTCGTCCGGCACCTCATAATTCTCCTCTTTTTCTTTTCTCGGATATGGCAGATAGGCATTACCCGAAGATTTAGGAAAATGTTCCAGCGCTTCTGCTCGCATTTCGGAATCTGTTGGTTGCAGTGCTTTAAGGCTTTGAGAATTCGGTACTCTGAGATCATTGGAGCGAATAAGTTCAAAAACGAGGCTTTTCAACTCATTCATATCCGACTTCATTTCAAATAATAATTTGTAAAGAATTTCCCTTTCCTGCATTCCTTCGGATGGTCCCTGATTAGGCGGTAAGGCCGGCAGGTGGCGTTGCATAATATTGGGAATCAATTTAATGAGCATATCCGCCGTGATTAGGCGATCCTCGGCCAGAACAGATAACTGTTCTGCAACATGCTTTAATTCTCTGATATTACCGGGCCAGGAATAATTTTCAAAAAGCAAGGAGGCTTTTTCATCTAGCTGAATAGGACTTGTTCTGTACTTTTCGGCAAAATCCACTACAAATTTTCTAAAGAGAGGATAAATATCTTCTGAGCGCTCTCTTAAAGCCGGTACTTTTATTGGTACAGTGCTTATTCTGAAAAAGAGGTCTTCTCTAAATTTTCCCTCCTTTATCTTTTCCTGTAAATTGACATTGGTAGCGGCTATGATGCGAATATCCGTCCTTTGGACTTTGTTAGACCCTACCCGTATAAATTCGCCGGATTCCAGCACACGCAGTAAAAACGCCTGGGTATCCAGCGGCATTTCTCCTATTTCATCCAGGAATACTGTGCCACCGTCGTAAGTTTCAAAATAGCCTTTTCGCTCACTGGTGGCTCCGGTAAACGATCCTTTTTCATGTCCAAATAATTCAGAATTGATAGTGCCTTCCGGAATGGCACCACAGTTGATGGCAATAAATTTATCGTGCTTTCGGGCACTTAGGCTGTAGATAATCTTCGAAATCACCTCTTTACCTACTCCACTTTCTCCCGTGATCAATACAGATAAATCTGTATTGGCTACTCTCACCGCCGTTTCAATTGCTCTATCCAATAGTTCGGACCTTCCAATAATGCCAAATCGTTGTTTGATTGACTGAAGGTTTACGTCCATTTTGTTATCGTTTCTTTTGGAATAATTATCGCATAGTTATCTGACTGCTTCCAGGACTGCCTGTCCTTTCAATGTTGCGCTTGTGGCATCTTCCACTTTTACATAAATATAATCGCCGGGCTTATAGCCTTCAACTTTGGGGAAAACAATCATTTTATTTTGGGAGTTTCTGCCCTTAAAATCATCTTTAGATTTTTTGGAGTCTCCCTCTATCAAGACCTTAAAAGTCTTACCTATGTCTTGTTGATTATGCTGGTAGGAAATTTGAGTCTGCAACCTGATGATTTCCTGCAAACGTTTTTTCTTAACTTCTAAAGGTATGTCATCTTCGTATTTTCTGGCAGCCAGTGTGCCGGGACGCTCTGAGTAATAAAACATATAAGACATGCTGTACTTTGCCCACTCCATCATACTTAAGGTATCCTGATGTTCTTTTTCCGTTTCTGTACAGAAGCCCGCGATAATATCTGAAGATATGGCACAATCCGGAATGATCCTTCGGATAGCTTCTACCCTTTCCATATACCATTCTCTGTCGTAGGTGCGGTTCATTAATTCAAGTACCCGACTGTTACCTGATTGTACCGGCAAATGGATGTAGTTACAGATATTTTCGTATTTGGCCATGGTGTGCAGTACCTCATCTGTCATATCCTTAGGATGGGAAGTAGAAAAGCGTACCCTCAAGTCAGGGTGTACCAGCGCTACCATTTCCAGAAGTTCGGCAAAGCTCACCGCTTTTTCAGTTTCTGGGTTTTTCCATTTGTAGGAATCGACATTTTGCCCCAGTAATGTAACCTCCCGAAACCCTTTTTCAAATAGATCAGTAGCTTCAGCCACAATACTGAACGCATCGCGACTGCGCTCTCTTCCCCTCGTGAAGGGCACAACACAAAAAGAGCACATATTGTCACAGCCCCGCATTATAGAAATGAAAGCTGAAACACCATTAGAACCCAGGCGCATTGGGCTAATATCTGCATAGGTTTCTTCTCTGGAAAGGAGCACATTAATGCCTTTGTCACCATCTTCAGCAGTGGCTACCAAAGCAGGCAACTCCCGGTAGGCATCCGGTCCAACAACCAGATCTACCAACTTCTCCTCCTGAAGCAGTTTCTTCTTAAGGCGCTCGGCCATACAACCCAATACCCCCACCAAAGTTCCGGGCCTGTTTGCTTTGACTTTATCAAAAATTCGCAGGCGCTTGCGTACTGTTTCTTCCGCCTTTTCCCGGATAGAACAGGTGTTGATCAAAATTAGGTCTGACTCTTCGATATTGCGCGTAGAACCATAGCCAATTTCTGATAAGATAGAAGCTACAATTTCGCTGTCGCTGAAATTCATTTGACAACCGTAGCTTTCTATATAAAATTTCTTCTGTCCGTCTTGTGGATCTAGCTGTTCTTTTTCAAAAACTTCTCCCTGACGACCTTCTATGATTTTTTTGTTGTTAATACCTTCCAGTGTTGGATTATCATTGTACATATTTACCACGTTTTTCTTTTGAAATGCAAAGGTAAGAAACTTCACATTTACATGTGACATTTTGGCAGGAAATATTTAAAAGACTTGCCACCCTAGTACGTCGTTTTGTAATCTGGCAAACTGAAAAAACGCTGGATAAGAAAATCAGTTATTAATAGATTTCAACTCACCTTTTAATTCTTCGACCCCGACAATCAACCCATTGGCAATAAAATTTTGGCCTGCACTTAATTTTGAAATTGTGTAGGTTTCTTGTTTTCCTTTCAGCCGCTCAATCTCAACTAACTTTTCTACTCCGGTAGCAGTGTGAAATTGATCGCCAATGTTTATGATATTAACTTGTTCAAATCCTTTGTACTGCCGGGATTGGTGTGGCTTCAGGGAAGCCCAACCTTTATTTTTAATTTTAAACGGATGATCCTGCGTTACCGTTATGGAAAATCCGCTCTCAAATTTATAAGTTACAAGATTATGATGAATAACCTTTTCGAGCTTTTTAATCTGGGTAGTATACAATTGGCCGGTTTCTGGATCCATGCTCATTACAAGATCTCCAACTTTCAGGTCTTCTATATTTTTTTGCAGTTTATTTGCTAGTTGAACTTTGGTCCCTTTCGCCAAACACAAGACATCGAGGCCATCAAAGTATATTTCAGTGATTGCAACATCGGCATATTTCGCTCCTTTGTAGACTTCCAGAATTTCAAACTTCAAAGTCCAATCCACCTTGGTATCAAGCATATCCAGGTTTTCTCGATTACCGTATCCTATTGGCTCAACTTTGAACCCCTGACTGGCAATCTTATCCTCCAAATTTAAAATTGCGTAAGGCTTATCATTGAGATAAACCTTAAGCTTTTTTACTCTGGAATTATTCCGGTAAGCTGATTCGCTTTTTACATACCCGTTTACAACTATGATATCGGTAATTCTTGGTGAAGCTGCCGGAAAAGTATAGGTGAGATACTCCCCGATGCCGTAACCGGGCACGCCTTCTACCCAAGCATTTTTATAGCTCAAATCATGTACATTTTGCGGATCATAGGTATTTGAACCTTGAGATTTTAAATGACTGGACGCTGTAACTTGCTTTGGGCCTCCTACATTGTACCAACTATCGCCTCCACCAACTATATCCCAAATATTTTCGTATACCTCTTCATATTTTTCCAGCAGTTGTTGCTCTTCTTTGCTCAGATTATTCCATTCTTTATCTCCGCTGACGAGCTGCTCCAATAAGGCATCCCGGCGAGCCCATCCAGCTTTAGCCTCATCAGAAAAATCAAGCAATTGAATATACGACGGCTTCATATTCTTGAGCTCTTGCCCACTTGCCACTGAAATTTGAAATACCATCGCAATAAATGATACAATGATTTTGAAGTGGAGTCCTTTTGCCATAATAGTACGTTTTTATTTTCTTACTTTAATGTTAAAATAGTGACTCTAAAATAAGTAAACAGACGCTTTTCTCCACTAGAATTTGATTATTTGTCTTTGCCCGCAACCTTAAACTTATTACTTCACGCGAAATAATATTTGCTGTCCCAGAATTTCACCCACAATCCTCAATTTTATTTTGTCATTTTTTAGTTCTAAAACTTAAGCCATGGTGTAAAACGGTGCAAAACACCCCAAAAAAATGGTGCAAGATAATTAAACCAAATCTTATTTGGCATTTTTAACAAAAAAACACTTACATTCACATTGAACTAATTGGCCAATATGATATATGTTCAAGGGAATTGCCGAAAACCTTGGAAAGAGTAGGCATAAATATTCAAAATTTTAAAATGAAAATTTTAAAATTTTTATTAGTCATTGTAGTGTCGATTTATACATTAAGTATAGTAAACGCTCATTACACATATTGTGCTGGAGGGCCGGATGCGGGCAACGTTGGGCTTTGTGAATGGAAAGAAGACAGGTCACATGGTTACGATTGCAATGCAGGCAGGTGTCTGACATTTTCTCCTTATTCATTTGTGGCTACTTGTGATTGTATTGGTACAGTTACAACAGATCAAATAAAAAGAATTCAATAAGATCAAGATTTGTTTTTAAAATTCTAAACTTTCGGGAGAGGCTACCTCAAAATTTACTTTTAAGACAGCCTCCCTTTTATAATTTTTCAGATGAAAAAAACGATTTCCTTATTTATATTACTTTCAGTGCTAGGCTGTAATAATGATGAAGCTGAAAAAGCCGTAGGTGACCCGGTAAAATACCTTCAGCGAGAAGAAGTACGGTTAAGTCAAACAGGAGCCTTCTCGGTTCCCTGTGCTTTCTCAAATGTAGATGATCTTAGAGATTTAGGAGTATATACTGATACTGAAGGAAGAGAAATTTTTTACCTGTGTGATGATGCATCTATGGCAAAAGCAGTAAAAGTTTATTTTTTTGATTGGCAAACCAAAGAACCGCTGGATACCCTGGTATTACCCAGTGAAGGGCCTTATCAAATATCTGAAGGAGCCAGAATATACAATCTTGGGGTATCGGTCTTTGAAAATGAACTTGTAGCTTGGGATGCTCTTGCAGGAAAGTTTCTCAGGTATTCTTTAGAGAATAAGCGGAAGGCAGCAGAGGTTTTCTATTGGTCAACAGATAATTCAAAATTATACAAACCAGTCATAGCATGTAGATTTCCTCTTACAAAATTTGATCAAGATCGGTACATTCTTCCCATTGGAATGGGCGTTTACAACTTTGTCGGATCGAATGTGAGGACAGACCTGTCTTCAATTTTGAAGATCAAGCTTACAAAACCTAACAAAGAGGTTATAGAAGAGCAGGGCATACTTCCCTTCCCACCAATTTACGAGAAAGGCTTTTTCACTTTAGCGCCTCAACTTTACGCGTCAAGCTATGTAATTGATGGTGATAACTTGCTGGCTTCTTTTCCTTTAGATTCAAAAATATATATTAAGTAATTCACGAAATTAAAGTATGAAATTTAAAATTAACTCTTAATTTTACT
>CAZVOD010000060.1:0-27904 GCA_964628385.1 uncultured Saprospiraceae bacterium | reverse complement strand
TTCCATAAAACAATTAGTATCTGTTTCAACTTAATTTTTCTTCATTGATGGCAGCAGCAGCTACTCTACCTGTAATCACACAGCCTCCCAGAAAAGTGCCTTCCAATGACCTATAGCCATGTATACCTCCACCACCAAATCCAGCGGCTTCTCCAATGGCATAAAGCCCCGGAATAGCATGCTGATGTCCCTGTTGATCTGGTTGGCTTAGCACTCTGCACTCCAGATCAGTTTGGATACCTCCCAGACTTTTCCTGGAGACGATATAAGTTTTTAGGGCGATAAACGGCATAGCTTCGTTATCTGCTATCCTTTGGAATTTACAGGTTCTTACCCGGTCACCGCGATACTCAATAGCTTTTTCAATGAGTTGCAACTGGCGATCCTGAAATGGTTTCCCGCGTTTTATTTGATTATCGTAATGATTAACAGCTGATTCCAAATTACTCTTATTGACTGCTTTTTCATTACTAATAGCATTCATCTTTTCAGCTAACTCTTCCAGAGAGTTTGCTGTTACGACATCCTGCGAGTATTCAATAATTTCTTGAACTAGCTTTTTTCTTCCACTAACAGCCGTTTGCCAAATAAAAGGTAAGAATTTCCTGTCACGTATAAGCGGATTAAATTCTGACCCAGAGATAGCGAATTCTTTTCTGGCGATTTTCATATTCAGGAGTTGCCAGGAGTATTTGACTGGCTGCTTGCAAATTTGCTCTACCAAAAAGCGCGTATCATATGCTGTCACAAGTGGAGTTGGCCCTATCCGTCGACCTTCAAAATCCAGCCAAAGGGCGGATTTGCAAGGTACCAAACTCAGACCATGAGCTGGCTTTCTGGGCCGGTGATGATGGATACCAGCAGCGTAGTTCCACTGTTTTTCCAGGTTAACAATATTAGCATTTTGTTTTTTAGCAGCTTCATGCAAATCACCTACTGCATATTCATGGGCACCATTCAGGATTTTTTCCGGAGGTTCTCCCCATGATTTGTACCAGTTTTGTTTCACTTTTTCAATACAGCCATTGATGCCCCCGGTAGCAATAATCACCTGCTCACCGTAAGCCTCAAAAAGTGCATTACTTCCTTCTGCATGCCCGGCCACTCCAGTAATTTTGCCGGTAGTTTCGATCAATGCCGTGACTCTGTGTTCAAATAGCAATTCGAGCTGATCACGGTGCTTATGGTTTAGCAGATGTTGGACAAGAGTATGGGTAAGGTGCCAACCTGTACCCCAAACCATATGGAATCTTGGTACGGAGTTGCCTTGTTGGAGCAGCCCTCTTTCCACCCAGTTGATAACTGGAAAAAAGGAAATATTCTTTTTTCTCAACCAGTCATACCCGTGTGGTGTGCATAAGTGGATAAATTGTTCTGCCCACTTTTTTCCCCACTCTTCTTCTTCATCAAATTCTGCAAAGGAAAACCAATCATTTAACGCCTGATCCACAGAGTCTTTTATACCCGCTCTTTTTTGCAGGGGGGAATCAACGAAAAACATTCCTCCGAATGCCCACCTGGCCAGGCCACCAAGATTTTCCCGAGTATCTCTATCGATGATCAGGACCTTGTGTCCTTTGTCCAGGAGTTCTAGAGCTGCGACTACTCCCGCCAGGCCGCCACCTACAATTACAATTTTAGATCGCAAGGTTTTCATAAATTATCGGTAGTTTAGCACTCATTAGGTTTACTTGACCACTACATAATTATTGCCAGGCTCTTTGCGAAGCCAAAATTTAAATTTAAGCATTTTTTATTAGCCACATGAAGTTTTATAGCTAATTTTATTGGCTTTTTGAAAAGCTAATCCATGTTTTCTTCACTCTATGGAAACTTTTTTTGGAGAAAAAGTCTATTTTAAATTCTGTATCTCATCCCTATGTAAATATTACGGCCAAATATGGGGCCCCAGGCCAGTGAACTGTCAAAGTAAGGACTAAAAGGGTCACTGCTCGAGAGAATGGGATTACTCTGGCGAAAATCCAGTAGATTTTCAGCTCCGATATAAACTTCAAATCCATTTTGCCATGCTTTAGTAAGCTGGGTATTAACAGTCAGGAAATCGGGTGAGCGTTCAGGCAGGCGAAATGGTTCAGGATTTGAGCCGGTAAACGGTAGCCTTTTCTGGCCCTGCCAGTTGAGTGTCACGTCAAACTTCCAGTCATTCAAAGATTCGTAGGCCATGTTAATAAAAGAACGATGGGCAGAAACGAGTGGCGTTTCCAACAACTCCCCGCTGTATGTGGTCTTTACATCAAACCAACGATAGGCCAATCTTACATCAAAGCGAGTGAGCAACTCGTAATCCAGCTGTATCTGAAAACTATTAGAATACGATCGGCCGTTCAGGTTGTAGAATAAGGCCTGCTGCGGATTTTGATCCAGATCAATTACAATTTGGTTTTCGAAATCTGTACGATAAAAGTCAAGGCTCAAAGTAGCTTCCCGGCCATAAAAATTAAATTGCTGTGTAAAATTAAGTCCAAAATTCCAGGCTATTTCAGCATCAAGCCCGTAGGGCTTGCTATTATCTTCGCCCAAAATAACAATATCACGGTTGGAAGCTAATAGGCCAATATTTTCTGAGAATATATTGGCAGTTTTTTGCCCACGACCGGCAGAAGCTCGCAGAACCGTTTCGGTTACAGGAGCATATCGGAAGTGCAGCCTCGGTGTAATAAACGTACCAAAAACGTTATGATGATCTACTCGAGTGCCAAGAACCAAACCCAATTTCTCCAAATGATTATAAGTGTATTCAAAATAGATACCGGGCACCACTTCCCTGCGACTAAAATCCTGACCATCAAAAAACTCTGTGTAATCATCGTATTGAATACTAGCTCCGGTTTTAAATTTGTGGTTTGTATTACTCAAAATACTCTGGTAGATGAAATTAGCATAAAAGCTTCTTTGCTTAGCATCATAATCTCTCAGGCCATAATAGCCATTTTGAATGTGGTTAACAGCGGATGCCTGAAAACCTATGCTTTTCCACGGCATATCATCAAAGATAAGTCCGAGTTTGGACCAACCCTCAACTCTATTAACATTATAGCCAAGCCCCCAGGCATTGGTGGTTCCCTGATCCTTTTCGGGATCAAAAGTCTCTTGACCCCCCTGATTATTGATAAACGTACCCTTTACAGCTGCCTGGAAGCGAATGCCATTGTCGCCAGCGTACTGCCACCGATGTAAGGCAATCAATTCTTTACTCAGGGGCATATCCAGAAAACCATCATCATTTCTGTCCTGACGGCTGCTGTTGTTTTTTCCATGCAAAAGTAATCCGGTAGCCCAGTTCTTATTGAGTTGGTGAGATAAGTTGAGATTGACTTCTGTGCGACCACCCTGATTTTGATAGGCATTAAAATAAAGCTTATCTGTATCCTTTGGCTTGCGCAGTTCTATATTAATTTGTCCTGCAATACTTTCAAAACCATTAATCACTGTTCCGGTACCTTTATTGAGCTGCATGCTCTCTACCCACGTTCCCGGTGTATAGACTAGGCCATAAATAGCCGCCAAGCCTCTCGCATGTGGCATGAATTCTCGCGTAACCTGTGTGTAGGGGCTTTTTAATCCAAGTAATTGAATTTGTCGTACGCCAGTTACTGCATCTGTAAATGCGACATCAATGCTTGGGTTAGTTTCAAAGCTCTCACTCAGGTCACAACATGCAGCTTTTTGTAGCTCTTTCTCTCCTATTCGCTCAATCTTTAAAGGTTCAAATAGAGAGATTTCTGTGGAACGCTTTCGCTTTACCACCTCTACGGTCACCGCACTGATGTTTCTGTTGAGGGTTATATCTAATGCAGTGCTTCCATCCCATTGAATAGTATCCGGCTGGTACCCAACATAGCTGATGATCAATTGATTTGTAGCTGGAGAGACGGGAAGACTGAACAGGCCATTTTCATCTGTATAGGTTCCATTCTGAGAATTGAGCCAAAATACGTTGGCCCCCACCAACACTGATTTTTCTTTATCTTTTAATTGCTCTACTACCCTTCCCTTTACTACTTCCGAAGTTGAAGTTTGTGCCATCATGGAAAAGCAGGGTATCAGTAGTAAGTAGATTACATATTTTATTCTGTTCATTACTTTATGCCTTTAAAAAATCGAGCTGCAGTTAATATCAACTACAGCTCGAGTCTGCTAATTTGAATAAGATTAATGATCTTTAACGCCATCACGGTACTTGCAGCAGTCCGGAAGCTTAGCATAAGCCTCATCTTTAGCTTTCACCTTAGAGGTATCGTGTCCTTTTTGGGCGATAGCTTCGTGAATGGCTTTCTCGCTGGTCTTTTTGCTATTGAAGTATACCTTAATCTTTTTGCTTTCTTTATCCCATTTCACGTACTTCACTCCTTTGAGCAAAGCAGCATTTTCGATGCGCACCCGGCACATATCACATACTCCTTTGACTTCAAATTCGGCGGTCTTATTTTTTTGACCGAAAGCATTTACCGATATCAATACCCCAAACAGCGTACAGACGTAAGCAATTATTGAAATTCTCATTATTTACAAATTTTGATGATCTAACTATTTGATAATCAGTTTCCATTTAGGACAATGGAAAATCAAAACAAGCCTAATAATAAGAATTCAGGCATAAAATATTAATGAACAATTTTTAAGATAAATAGGAAGGGGGGAGGGTGGAGAAGTACTAAGAGGAATAATCTGTTTACAAAATTGCCCCGATTGAGCAGTTAAATTATTAAAAGTATTTAACCCGGGTACTTCTATATTTTTTTCCTGACTTTCTTCTAAAGTCTTTAGCGAGTAATTCTCGTCGAACTGGAAATAGAAGGCTTCATCTTCACAGCAGTCCATTGACTTATTACAACTATCTTGCTCTGATGAAGAATGGTGCTCAGTTATTGATGCACAAGATTGGTTGCAGCAATCGTGCCCTGAATCGATCAAAAAATCAACAGCTTCTAATTGACCTTTACACAAATGCTGTGTACCTGATATGCCCAGCGTAGACAACACATAAAAGATCAATATCGATATAGCTGCTCTCTTCTTCATAATATCCAAAATTAGTTTTTTTCTAACAGACAGTCCAATTAAAAGTAAGTTTTTTGATTACATTAACTGAGTTCCTATAAATTTCTATGTTGAGGGAATAACTTCTCGCTGATTTTATCTGTCACCTGTAGAAATTTAACTATATTAATCCTGTTTAAAACAAGCCCGGTGTCTTAAAATGTATGACAATTTGGTCCTTTTGCCCTGCTAAGCGCAATATGTGGGTAAAAAAAAAGCAAATCGTGCATTTTCCAATATATTCTAAAAATAAGGCAAAATATTCCTTGTAAAAAACTTAGCATGAACAGAAAAACCTTTTTCAAAGGTCTGGCAATAGGTACGATCTCTTTACCTGTGATCTTGAGAAGTATTGTAGGTAAAGGAAATGCCCAAAGTAATAATGCGGCCATCAGTTCACAGCGGTACGATTGGAAGCTGGTTACTACCTGGCCGCCCAATTTTCCCATTTTAGGTGAAGCCTGTAGCTTATATGCAGCGCTGTTGAAGCAAATGTCAGGCGGAAGAATTAATGTGCGGGTATACGGAGGCGGAGAGTTAGTACCGGCGCTGGAAAGTTTTGATGCAGTAAGGAATCAAGTAGCCGAAATTGGTCACGGCTGTGCCTACTACTGGGCTGGTAAAACACCCGCAGCGCAGTTTTTTGCTTCAGTGCCTTTCGGAATGAATGCCCAGCAGATGAATGCCTGGATCACCAGCGGCGGAGGCCTACAGCTCTGGGAAGAACTCTATCGGGATTTCGGTCTGGTACCTATGCTAGGCGGCAATACTGGCGTGCAAATGGGCGGATGGTACAATCGCGAAATCAATAGTGTAGCTGACCTGAAGGGCCTCAAAATGCGTATTCCGGGATTGGGTGGTAAGGTGCTCAGTAAAGCAGGAGGCGCTCCTGTTTTGTTGGCGGGAGGCGAAATATATACCGGGCTGGAAAGAGGCGTTATAGATGCAACTGAATGGCTGGGCCCGTTCCACGATACCTTAATGGGCTTTCAGGATATTGCAAAATACTACTATTCGCCAGGATGGCATGAACCGGGTACCGCCTTGGAGTTTATTTTCAATAAAGAAGTATTTGATGGACTGCCCGAAGATTTAAGACAGATTGTCCGGGTAGCTACCAGCTATATCAACTTGTTTGTACTAACAGAGATGGAAGCTCAAAATGCAAAGGCCCTTTCTGAGCTAATAAAAAATGGCGTAGAAGTTCGTAAGTTTCCGAGAGAAGTGCTTGCAGCATTAAGAGCCTATACGGAAGAGGTCGTCCAGAAGTTTACGGCTAGCGATCCTTTAGCTCAAAAGGTATATGGCTCTTATGATAATTTTAGAAAGAAAGCAGCGCAATATGCCGATATCACTGAGCGGATTTTTTATGAACAACTACAGCTTTCATAGTCGACAATAAAACGTTTCTAATTTCTTAAAAACCATAATTAATTAAACATTACATGAAAAAATTTTTGATTGTATTCTTACTTGGTTGTTTAGCACTTAACTTAAATGCTCAAGGTAGTTGTAATCGCTTCTTCCCATTTGAAAAAGGTACCATTCTGGAATATGAAAATCGTAGCAGAAAAGGAAAGGTAGAAGCTACCACCATCCAGGAAGTCATTGAAGTTAGTGAAAAGGATGGGAATAAAGCTGCAACAGTTAAAGCCACATGGAAAGGTAAAAAAGAGAAAGATGATTTTACTATGGAATTCGGAATATCCTGCGACGGTAATCTGTTCAAAATGGATATGCGCAATTTCCTGGGCCCTCAAAACCAAATGATGCCGGAAGGACAAGATGCGGAAATGACCATCGAGGGAGATGGCCTTACCATCCCCACAGACCTGGAGGTTGGACAAACCATACCTGATTCCGAAACAGTCATTAAAGTGGATATGGGAGTAATGAACATGAGTACTAAAATCAAAATTACGGACCACGTTGTGGAGGGTCGCGAAACTATCACTACTGATGCCGGTAAGTTTGATTGCATCAAGGTTTCTTATGTCTCTGAGACTAAAGTTATGATGAGTAAGACCAGTACTAAAATCGTTAGTTGGTATGCTGATGGCGTAGGAGCAGTAAAAACAGAATCTTATAATGCTAAAAATAACAAGCTTTTAAGTAGCCAAGTGCTCACAAAGATTCAGAGATAATAAACCATATGAGTAGCAGGAAGGCTTTATATACTAAGGCCTTCTCTCTTACTACTATTTACTTGCTTATTCTTCACTATTGATAATGTGGATAAATTGGTTAATAGCGTTTTGTTGTTCGTCTTTATTGAGGGCCTTTAAACGAGCCAACTGCCGATCATTCCATTGCTTTTGTTCTCTTTTGCTCAATCGATGAAAAATAACTTCTTCAACTTCATCACTTTGTAACCACAGTTTCTTATTGTTCGGTGTCCATACCTGATGAAATAATACGCCATCAATAATATCAGATTCAATAACGTCCATCACACAGCCCGCAGAAAAACCCCAGTGTAATCGGTGTGCCAAGCCTAGCTTAGCTTTTAATTTTACGATTAAAGGCTTTTTCATACAAGTATTTTAATTTTTTCCCAGCCATTATCACTGTACATCAAAGTGCCAATGTTGTCACCTATTCTTAGAAATTGTTTGAGCATGTGGGTTTATAGTTGAAGGCAAAGGCTTGTGCAGCAAGGCGAAGCGTTTTTTTCTTTGCGTAGCCAAAGCTACGGAAAGAAAAAAAGCTGAAGTATTTGGTGAACAATGTTTTGTCTGCAAACATGAAACGACATTTTTAAACAACTTCTTATTTTGAATCGACAGCTAGAATCCCTCTATGGTATTTTTTGCTCATCTTATAAAGCAGTCATAAAAGCGTATTGTTTTGGTATCGCTGAGGTTTTGTTTATTCTTCTATTTGTCTTCGGTTTTATTTTTAGGAATATTTGTAAAGAAATTTTTGACTGAGTAAAATAAATTTATAAAAAATTAGCTTTTGTTACCATAAAAATATGATTGCCGGCAAGTAAGCTTACGATAGGCTTTCGCAAGTGGCGGTTTATTGACCAAAAATCAGGTAGATAAGATCCGGAAATAAAATTATCAGGCTAAGCAAAATCAGTTGAATAATAATGAACGGAACGATCCCGCGATACAACTGCTGGGTAGTCACCTCAGGTGGTGCTACTCCTTTTAGATAAAACAAAGAAAAGCCGAATGGCGGGGTAAGGAAAGACATTTGCAAATTGAGCCCCAGCAACACTCCAATCCAAATGAGATCCACTCCAAGAGCGATAAAGACAGGGGCCACTACAGGTACAATGATAAAAATGATCTCAATGAAATCTATGAAAAAGCCCGCAATAAAGACCACTACCATTACCAGCAATAAAAAAACATTCACTGGTAAGTCGGCGTTTGCTATCAAATCTACCAGAAAAACATCGCCTTCCATTTCTCTAAAAACAGAGGAAAAAGTAGTGGCGCCCAATAATATTATAAAAACCATACTGGTAAGATGAGTAGTTTCTTGCATTACTTCTTTGAGGACTTTCATGGAAAGTTTTCCCTGTGCAATAGTCATCAAGGTAGCCCCCATGGCTCCAACAGCGGCTGCCTCTGTCGGAGATGCAATACCGGCAAAGATAGATCCCAATACCGCAACTATTAGCAACAAAGGCAGCAGAAAAGCCTTGAATACTTTTCGCCCAAAATTCTGGGCTTTAAACTGTCTGATCTCTTCCTCCGGAATAGGAGGTGCTTCATGCGGTAACTGCCGCGCTCTGATAAAGATGTACCCCAAATAAAGGAGTACCAGTACAATTCCGGGAAGCAGAGCTGCTGCAAATAATTTTCCCACAGAAACATTTAACACACTGCCCAAAAGCACTAGTACGACAGATGGTGGAATAATTTGACCCAACGTACCCGAGGCTGCAATCGTCCCTGTTGATAATTCCGCCTTATAGCCTCGCTGAAGCATAGTAGGAAGACTGATAGCGCCCATAGTCACTACTGTAGCCCCTACAATACCTGTGGAGGCAGCTAACAAAGCACCGACAATAACCACCGACATGGCCAGCCCGCCGTTTAACTGACCAAATAGTATGGCCATAGTCTCCAGTAAATTTTGAGCAATACCTGACTTCTCTAACATTATACCCATAAAAATAAACAGTGGTACAGCCAACAACACATAATTGCTCATCACTCCAAGGATTCTCGGCGGCAATGCACTAAAGCTATTTATATCCAAAAAGCAAATCGCATACAAAATAGAAATCCCACCGAGCGTAAATGCTACCGGATATCCGTACAGGATGAGGATAAAAATGCTGAGAAATAGAATAATTGCAATGATCGCCATAAAATATCAGTTTTTGGGTGCCTGGCCATTTTTGTAGGTGAGATAGGACTCCAATACGCTGCCCCCCCCCTGCAGGAACAAAAGTAGCATACCAATAGCTATGAAGAACTTTATGATATAGCGAGCCGGAAGGCCACCCGGATCAGGAGATGTTTCGTTGATCCTCAGTGATTCAAGGCCAAACTGAAACGACACAAAGCAAATAACAATACACCACGGCAAAAGAAAAAGCGCACTACCAATAAGGTTGATCAACGCTTTATCCTTCTCTTCCATTTTAGTGTAGAATAGATCTACTCTCACATGCCTGTCGTGTTTGAAAGCATATCCGGCCCCCAAAAGAAAAATAAGCGCAAAAATATGCCATTCCAGCTCTCGTACCCAGGTTTGTGGACTGCTGAAAAAATAGCGTGTAATCACGTCTAGACAGACTAACAAGACTAGAAATAACGTCAACCATGAGGTGGCTTGTCCCACTTTCTCATTAATCCAGTCAATTCCTCTTATTATATTTCGCAAAGCTTGCTCCATGAATATGAATTATTCTGCAAAATATAGAAGGAGTTATTGAGATTAGAAAATAATATTGAAAAAATGTAAAGCCTAACGAATCAAACCGCTTTTTTACCCCGGTCTAACCCTGATTTATAAGTCTCAAGGCAACGCTCTCTAGCCATTTTATGATCAACTACCGGAGCGGTATATTTATCTGTACCGTATTCTGTAACCCATTTTTTGACGTAAGTCAGGTCTTTATCAAATTTCTTTAGTTGAGAAGTAGGATTAAAAATACGAAAATAAGGTGCTGCATCAGTACCGCTACCGGCGGCCCATTGCCATCCACCGTTGTTGGAAGACAGTTCGTAATCCAGGAGTTTTCTGGCAAAATAAGCTTCCCCCCAGCGCCAGTCTATCAGCAGGTGTTTAGTCAAAAAGCTAGCAGTGATCATCCGCACCCTGTTGTGCATATAGCCCGTTTCGTTTAATTCACGCATACCGGCATCAACGATGGGATACCCCGTCTCCCCATGGCACCAGCGCTCAAACTCAGCCTCGTCATTTCTCCATTCAATATAGTCGTATTCCGGCCTGAATGATGTATCCACAACGTGAGGAAAAGCATCCAAAATTTGGGAATAAAAATCTCTCCAAATTAACTCGTTGAAATACGTATCATTGATGCGGGCAGCCTTTCTGGCTTTTTCTCTGATACTAATAGTACCAAACCTAAAGTGTATCCCCAACCTGGAAGTTCCGTTGATCCCCGGAAAATTACGATTCTCATGATACGCCTTTATTATCGAACGAGACACTTCTCTGTCCGGAATTGGCGTATGAGACCTTATAAAGCCCATTTCCCGGAGCAAAGGTAGATTGAGGTTATCTTTTACCTGTACAAAATTATTAAAATGCTTTTCACACGGATAAGACGCTAAAAAAGCTGATACCTCATCCGTTCCATCTGGGCCCTCTGCGGTAACTGTTTCTGTGGTTAGCCGCTCCCGCCATCTTCTGCCATAGGGTGAAAAAACAGTATACGTACCCCCAGTTTTTTTCTGTACCTCTTCACTTTCAAAAATAATGTGATCCTTGAAAGTATACAGCGGAATGCCTTTGTTAGATAATATAGTTTTTATAGCCTTATCCCGCTCTTTGGCATAGGGTTCATAGTCCCGATTGGTATATACTTCCTGAATATCGTATTCGCTGAGTAATTTTTCCCAAATTTCTTTCGGAAAACCATACTTAACCAGTAGGTCAGAGTCGTTCTCTTTAAGCTGCTCCTTGACATTACTGATATTATCATGAATGAAGGTGACTCTTGCATCATCTTCGTCCTGTAATTTATCCAGAATATTTTTATCAAAAATAAACAAAGGCAGCACAGGATATTCTCCTTTCAAAGCATGGTAAAGGCCGGCATTATCAAAAAGCCTCAAGTCTCTGCGATGCCAAAAAATACTAATTTTCTCCATTAAACTGTAGTTGAAATTTTTTAGTCTCAACAGGAAGATGAAGTAGAATGTTTACAAAAAACTAAACACCAAAAGCTTGGTACTCCTAAAGGACGACGTTATTTTTATCGCTGCATAAAACCGATATCCATGAATTTCTTACGACTATCTATCGCTTACGCTCTATTATTATTTATGTTTTCTTGTGGTAACGAACCTGAAAACTTGAGCGGAAAAATCAAAAAACTGGAAAACCGAGTGGATCAACCGGATTCCCAGGCAGGTCAGGAGCTGTTAGAAGCTTACGAGAAATATGTTTCTACCTACCCTGACCGTCACGATATTAACTCTGAATATCTGAACAGAGCCGCAAAACTGGTCGACAAAGCTAATAATACACCAAGGGCTGTTGATTATTTAAACAAAGCCCTCAAAAATCATTTCCCGGGAGAATTTACTCCGCAAAACCTCAGCTTCCTGGCCGAGCTCTATGAAAGGAAACTAAAAAACGAAGAGTTGGCCGTAGTCATCAAGAAAGCAGCTCAAAAAGCATTTCCTCAAACCAATAATTTTTATACACCGGATACTGTTTCTTTAGCAGAACAAATCCAAAAGATCAAACAGACTACTATTGATTCTACCGGTTTTAATTTTAAGGCAGTCAATGATTATATCAATGCCTGCTCTGCTTTTGCTATGATCCTACCAGATGATAGAGCCTCCGGTAATTATCTATTTGATGCCGCCCAACTTGCTAACCAATCTCGATCTTATCAAAGGTCCGTAGAATTGTATAATTGGTTTTTATCCCGTTATCCTGAGCACCCTAAAGCAACTGAAGCGCTCTTTATCAGTGGCTTTATCCTGGATCGAGATTTGAAGCGTTTTGAGGAAGCTAAAGTTAAATACGAGACTTTTCTGGAAAAGTACCCCGATGATCAATTTGCCAAGGATGCTAAATTTCTCCTGGACAACCTCGGAGTGCCCGCAGAAGATATTGTGAAGCGATTTGAAGAGATGAACAACTAAACGCTTCCCGAGCCAGTATAAAAGGCTTCCTGTCGTCAGGTCAGAACGAGAGGAAGCCTGGCCAACCTGGCCACTACAAAGTTACTTAGTTTTCTGATGCTGCCTCATTGTGCATCAGGTAAGCTTTCAAAAACTCATCTAGCTCGCCGTTAAGAACCGCATCGGTCTGGCTAGTCTGATGATTGGTACGATGGTCTTTTACTCGTCTATCGTCCAGCACGTAACTACGAATCTGAGATCCCCACTCGTTCTTCATTTTCTCAGCCTCTACTTTATCTTTTTCGGCTAGTTGCTTCTCTAGCTCCAGTTGATAAAGACGAGACTTTAGCATCTGAATAGCCTTTTCGCGGTTTAAATGCTGAGAGCGTTCCTGCTGGCATTCTGCAACTACTCCCGATGGAATATGACGCACTCGCACAGCAGATTCTGTCTTATTGACATGCTGCCCCCCGGCTCCACTGGAGCGAAAAGTATCCCATTCCAGATCAGAAGAGTTAATATCTATTTCTATTCGGTCATCCACCATAGGATGTACAAAAACAGAAGAAAACGAAGTCATCCGCTTACCCTGCGAATTAAATGGACTAACGCGAACCAAACGGTGTACGCCATTTTCGCCTTTAAGCAGGCCATAAGCAAAATCCCCTTTGACTTCCAGTTGTACTGATTTAATTCCGGCGACATCACCGTCCTGTCGGTTGAGTTCTCCGACTTCGAAGCCTTTTTTGTCCGCCCACATAGTATACATACGCAGCAACATATCCGTCCAATCGCAGCTTTCGGTACCGCCAGCACCGGCGTTGATCTCAAGGATAGCATCCAGCTCATCTTCCGGTTTGTTGAGCGTAGAACGAAACTCCAGGTCTTCCAGTTTTTCTAATGCTTTATTTAATTGCTCATCAACATCTTCCTCTGTGGCTTCTCCTTCCTTCTGAAAATCCAGCATTACCTCAGTCTCATCGATGGCTGCATTTACAGTTTGGTATTGATCCACCCAGCTTTTGTGGCTTTTCAACTCTTTCAGAATGGCTTCCGCCTGAGCAGGATCATCCCAAAAATTGGGATCCATGGAGCGTTGCTCTTTATCTTCAATTTCCTGTAACCGTCGATCGACGTCAAAGATACCTCCTTAACAAAACAAGGCGATCGCGTAAGTCTTTTAGCTGATCTATCGTCATAACCTATGTCCTTTCTTTAATGAAAAAATTCTATTTGATTGAGCACAACAATCAAAAGTCAAAATAGTATGAGATAAAAGATATAAAAAAGTAAAGTAATGATAAGTTTCGGTGGTGCTGTATGATTAATACAGGTTTATTGGGTAAGATTTTTTGAAACAGACTATCCCTTCAATATAAGTCTAGTGAAGTATTTTACTTTCCGGGATAGTCTGTTCCGGCTATTTATCAGCGTGAAGGACTATCAGCCCCAACACGTACATTTTCGATACTTACGTAAAAGATCAATTCAGAGTTAGCAGGTATTTTCCCGGCAGGATTAGCTCCGTATCCCAATTCGGAAGGTACAAACAGGTAACCTTTACCACCCTGATTGAACTTGGCAATACCTTCATCCCATCCGGCAATTACTCTTCCCTGACCGATTGGAAAGGTGAACGGGTTACCAACTTTGTAGGAGTTATCAAACATCGTACCGTCGGTCAACACACCGTAGTAATTCACTGAGATAAAATCACCGGGGTTGATGGCAGGACCATCGCCTTGTTCCACAACAAGATATTTCAAGCCTGTTTCTGTTTCTTCCAGCTGACTGTTCAGCTGACCGGAAGCGTAGTCTTTCACTATTTGCTCTGTCTTTTCAGCAACTTCTACCTTTTCGACTTCAGCTTTTTCCATTTTTTCTTTTCTCTTGGCCAACTCAGCATCTCTTCTGACCTTAAAGTCTTCTTCACCAATAATATCCGTAACTACCACATCATAGTACAATGTATCCTGAGGGGATAATCCGGCATTAGGTGGAAGCTTATCGCCTGGTACATCAACCGTTGCAGAATCCCCTACTGACATTCTTCTCAAAATATCCTGAATTGGATTAGGAGACAGTAAAGCAACAGAATCGGTTGGTGGTGGAGTGACTTTAAAGAAAGGCTGGCTGGCATCCAGACGGGAAGACTGTCGTACTTCGCCCTGGTAGCGCAACTGGGCATGGTAATAAACATATTGACCTTCCTCAGCTACTGAGCCATTTCCAGATGTATGTATTTGATAATCGAAGCCTGACTGTAGGATGCCGCTTTTTTCACTCTCAGCAGAATCATTCTGGCAAGAAGTGAGTACGTAAAGACCTAGGAATACTATCCAAAAATAATTTTTCATTTAATTTAAATTCCTGTTATTAAATAATTTGAACTGTAAAATGCAGTGGTTCGTATTTTTCTAAACCCTTAAATACGTTGCAACCAAAGTAATCAGTACAGCTCAGGATGAAATTAATTCTAAAAGGGATCAAAACCTTATGTGTTCAGTAAAATCTCATATTCGGGCAACAATTCCTTGAATTTCTTTAAAGTAGTGTCCAGCGGTTGGAAAGAAGCTCCTCCTGCTGCATTTTTATGCCCACCTCCTTTAAAATGTTTTCTGGCAATATCCTGAACGGAAAAGTCTCCCTTTGAGCGTAGCGATATTTTCACTATTGTTGGTTGCTCCATAATGAAAGCAGCCATCTTAACCTGCTTCATTCGCAGTATAAAGTTGACAATACCTTCTGTATCTCCACGCTGAATATTAAAAGTAGAATAATCTTCCTTAGTTAAGGTGATAATTCCTGTTTTATATTCTTCCAGCATCTCCAGCCTGTTGTGCAGGCAATATCCCAATAGCCTCAGATGCTTTTCGCTGAGCGAATTGAATATCAGATCCTGAAGCAAATAATCTTCAACTCCTACCTCCAACAGTTGGGCTACGATTCTGAATAATTTAGAAGAAGTACTATACTTGAAAGAACCCGTATCTGTTAAAATGCCGGTGTAAAGACATTCTCCAACCTTTTTGTCCAAAAACTTCTTTTGGTCCAACATTTCTATAAAATCAAATACTAACTCACAAGTAGAGCTGGCTGTCTCATCCGATAAAATAAAATCAGGAAAGCCATCCGGGTACAAATGATGGTCAATCATTACTTTCGGAGTACGAAGTGGCTCAATGATTTCTCCTACCTTATCAATGCGATCCAGCGAATTAAAATCCAGACAAAAAATAAGATCTGCCCGCTTGATCACTCTCAGGGCATCATCTGGCTGATCATCATAAATAATTATATCGTCTATTCCTGACATCCAGCCAAGCATATCCGGATATTCTGAAGGGGATACAATCTTGACTTGATGGCCACCGCTCTGCTCCAGAAAATGAGCCAGCCCCAGGGAAGAACCAATCGCGTCGCCATCCGGATTGCGATGGGTAGTGATAACTATGTCCTTGGGGATGGATAATAATGTCTTTAATTCCTTTATTTTTTCCATCGTTCTTTTTATCAGACTGCGAAATTGGGAAAAATAATGAATTTAACCAAAATAATAACATGTCGGTTTGGAGATAATCAACCCCTTTCAGTAGCTTTGCGCTGCCTTAGGAAAAATTTATGTACACTTAAAATACAACACAATGGCTGGGAAACTAACGTTTACCATGATCAAACCTGATGCCGTAAAAAATGGCCACATCGGCGCCATTCTGGCAAAGATCAATGAAGCTGGATTTCGCATGGTCGCTATGAAAATGGCCAAAATGTCACCTGAAAAAGCAGGAGAATTTTATGCTGTTCACAAAGAAAGGCCCTTCTACGGTGAATTAGTAGAGTTTATGTCTTCAGGACCTATCATCGCTGCCGTTTTGGAAAAAGATAATGCAGTCGAAGATTTCAGAAAGCTCATCGGCGCCACTAACCCAGCCGAAGCTGAACCCGGTACCATCCGCGCTTTATACGCTACAAGCATTGGAGAGAACGCCGTACACGGCTCAGATTCTGATGAAAATGCTTTGGTGGAAGCTCGTTTCCACTTCGCACAAACTGAAATGTTTTAAAGTATCTCTACGAGCGTGTTTGGATTTTACCCTTTGGCCTGCAAATACATTTAGAATAATACTTCCCGCTTTCAGCGGGACAAGATATTTCAGCTTTTTTTTCATTATCCCAAATGCATTTTTGGCATCAAAAGCAAATTCCAAATGCGCTCTAAACATTTATCTATCGAATGGAGAAATGGGAATTGTACACATTTCTCCGTTAGACTGGTTTGGTAGGTACTAAGATTGGTTATTAATTCATGCGCTGTTGCTTTTTTTTAGGATCGTTGAGTCATTTCCCACACTATGCCTTTTATCAGTCGTTTAGCGATACCAGACTCATAAGGGAACCTTGCCCTTCTGAGCGAAAAAGCCTTTGTATGATAAAAAACAATTCAATTTTACCACTACTCTACCCCTGCGAAACCAGTCTATTTCTTCAGCTAGTTGATATCAGCAATCACCCGGAAGAGGTCCAGCCAATCAATGTCTCCGCTTTTTTTACCAAACCGCAAAATGATAATATTCTTTTCGGGATGGATAAAAATATACTGCCCCAAAATACCTATAGCCTGAAAATCATCCGCCGCGAAAGATACATATTTTCTGCCTTCATTATCACCGGATTTTACCGTTTTGACGACATGAGGACGGTCCAACTTCAGCGAATCGGTATACCACTTTGTTTCGGGGTAATGCCACCATTGGTAGGAGTACAAGAAGGGTTCTTTATTGCGCATGGGGTTCCTGGATCGATTTACCCACTCTTCAGGGACGACTTGCTGTCCGTCCCAATTGCCATTCTGCAGATATAAGCGTCCAAATTTGGCGAAATCAATGGCTATACCATTAAGCCCGGCAAAGGCTTTTGCTGTACGGTGCTTTTTACTATCGAGACTCAGACTGCCTTCGTATTGCATGCCTAGGGGTTGCCAAAGCTTTTCTTCCATGTATTCGTTCAATTTCCTCCCCGTTGATTCTTCTACAATAAGGCCCAGGATAGCCGTGTTACCACTGATATAATCAAACTCATCTCTTTTTTCTTTTTTCATCTTTAGATTGGAGACAAATTTCTTGATATTCAATCCATAATAAAACTTGGCGGCGTGGCCAAAGGGATTAAAGTAACTCTCATTAAATTTGATTCCTGATCTCATGTTCAAAACCCGCTCAATGGTGATGGCTTTTACTTCCTTATCCTTTATGTAGGGCAAATATTTACCAATTGGATCTTGTACACTCTCAATATGACCTTCTGCTACGGCAATACCTACCAGTGCAGAAACAAAAGACTTGGCTACCGAAAAAGAAGTAACAATCGATTCTTTTTCGTAACCATTAAAATAGTTTTCATAAAAAACCGTATCGTTACGTATTACCATAAATGCTACCGTTTTATCCCTCTCCAGACCTTCTTCAAAACCATAGCTTTTATTTTTTATAGTAAAACCCCTTGGCATACGCATCCCTGCTTGTTCGTTGGCTACCTTTGTGAATTCAAATGACTCTTGAGGTGGTTGGATTTTAGCTTCCGGAAATTTCTTGTAGTCGCTAATGTTGGCAAAATTATAAATAACCATTCTCCCAACTGTACAGGAATTTAAGCACAACAACAGGAAGATATAAAAGCTCCACTTCAATGATCGCATCGGCCTATTTTTAAACGGATTGAAAAAGCTTATTTTCTGATTCAATTTAAATTACATCTAATTTGTGCAACCCAACTAAAGATTTTCGACTAATTAGTCCATTTCAATGATGGTTACCCCATCACCTCCCAGTTCTGGTGCCGGATGGCTGAGAGAAAAGTTGATATTGTACTCTTTAAGCTTTGTCTGTACCGCCCTTCTAAGCACCCCACTACCCTTTCCATGAACAACCCTGAGGCTCGTTGCATTGACCATAAGAGCCTGGTCAAAAAAGTCTTCCAGTACCTTATAGGCTTCTTCATATCGCATTCCTCTGATATCGATCTTGGACTGAAAAGCAGCATTTTGAGTGATAGACTCTGTATTGACACTCTTTTTGTTTTGAGCATCCATGGGTTCATTAGCGTGCTGAAGGTCTTTTAATTTAGCAGTGATACGCATCAGCCCCATTTGTACTATCACTTTATTTTTTTCTAAAGCTTCCACCTGACCAGTGGCTCCCCCGGTTCTCAGTTTGACATAATCACCTACTTGTATAGGACCTTTCTTCAGGTCTAGTGGCGTAGGTTTATAATACACTTGCTCACGCAGCGTTTGTACTTCCTCGGATAGTTGCTCTCGCTCTTTTTTTACCTCAGCGACCATTTTCTTGGCCTTTTCTACATTCCTGGATTCTTTCAACTCCCGGATCAGACGCTCAAAATCTTTGTTAGCGTTGGCTGTTTGCTGTAGTTCCTGCTCTTTTGATTGAAGCTTAACTTTCTTTCGGCGCACTTCCAGCTCATGGTGAAGGTGATCGTAATTGCGCATCAATTTTTGAACCATATCTTCCTTCTCCATCACTTTTTTCATCTTCTCCTCCAGCTCCTGCTTTTCATTTTGCAGATCAATCAATAACTGATCTACCGCTTTTTCATTTTTACCAGTCTTATTTTGTGCGTATTCCAGAATTTCTTCCGGCAGACCACTCTTTCGGGCTATCTCAAAGGCGTAAGAACTTCCCGGCTTCCCTACCATCATCTGGAAAGTAGGCGAAAGTGTCTCTCTACTGAATGTCATAGAACCATTGACCAGCCCCTTCACCTTGTAGGCGAACATTTTTAGGTTGGAAAAGTGAGTAGTAATCACGCCGTGAACCTTTTTTATATTCAATTGCCTTAAGATAGATTCAGCAATAGCTCCTCCCATTTTGGGGTCGGTGCCAGAACCAAACTCATCTATCAATACCAGCGAATTGCGATCAGCACCTTCAAGGAACAACCTCATATTTTTGAGGCGAGAACTGTAGGTACTCAAATCATCTTCCAAAGATTGAGAATCTCCAATATCAGCAAACATACTTTGAAAAATCCCCACTTCTGATTCCTCGTGTACCGGAATAAGCATACCAGATTGTAACATCAAATGTAGCAAACCCACAGCCTTCATGGTTACTGACTTACCACCGGCGTTAGGTCCACTCAGAATGAGAATGCGATTCGGTTTGTGCAGCATCAGATTGAATGGTACAGTCTCCCGCTCCAAATCCTGATTTTTCAATAAAAGAAGCGGATGGTACCCTTTCTGGATACCAAAGATTGGTTTTTCCCGTAACCTGGGCTTATGCCCTCCCATTCTTACTGCTATTTTGGCTTTGGCTTGTATCACATCAAATTGCACCAGTGTTTTCTGGTAGCCATACATGAAAGGTGCATATGGTCTCAGAGTAGCACTGAGTTCTCGAAGAATGCGGTAAATTTCGCGCTTTTCTTCTTGTTCCAGATCAAAAATATCATTATTAATACTGATGACGCCTTCCGGCTCGATGAAGGCTGTCTTACCAGTAGAAGATTCATCATGGATAATTCCTTTTATCTTCCGCTTGTGTTCTGCGGGTACACTCAATACCCGGCGACCATTCCTAAAGCTTTCTACATTGTCACTCAGCCATCCCTTATTACGCAGATCATTAACAATGGAGCGGAATTGCCTGTCTAGCTCCTTTTGTTTAGCTCCAATATTTTTTCTGATCTTTTGTAGGCGCGGTGAGGCATCGGCTCTGATATTTCCGTCTTCATCGATTACCCGGTCTATATCATCAATGAGAGAAGAGTTAAACTCAATATCACTGATGATATTATACAATGTTGGATAAAGCTCAATGCGATCATCATTAAAGTAGCGGAAAATATCTTGTATAAATCTCAATATAATGTTGATACGTCCCAGAGCTTCTTCAGGTAGCACGTAATCGGGTATTTCCAGCATTTTTAGGTCTCTGGAAATATCGGCATAAGCAGACATCGGCAATCGGTCATTCTTCTCAATAGCTCTTTTGTACTCCTCCACCTCATTTAACAACTTATCGATAACTGCTTTTCTAAGCTGTGGCTGAATAGCATTGACGACTTCGGCACCTAATTCGCCTAGGCATTCCTCTTGAACAAGAGTAAGTACCTTGTCAAATTCCAATTTCTGATATAAGTCTTTTGGTTGTAGCTGCATGAAACAGGTTGTGTTTAGCACATTATATAAGCCAATAGTCAGGTATTTTGTTTAAAATGTTTTTTAGTTTCCCTTTTTATAGCCTATTCAGCATTGATTGTAGAATATATAACAAAACAAACACTTTACAACAGAGTTCCATTTGACATAAAAAATATAATTGAAAAAATTCATTAGAAAAGAGTAATTCTTATTTTAGCGCCAATTGGAGTGGCGCTATGCTGTTCAGTGTAGCCTCTCTCCCATAATTGCTTACCTATTGCGTTAACGACTTAAAACAGATCGACTGTGGCAGGAAATAGTTTTGGACAAGCATTTAAGATCAGCACCTTTGGAGAATCACATGGCAAAGCCATAGGCGTGATTATTGACGGCTGCCCGGCCGGTCTTGTTATCGATGAGGAATGGATACAAAGGGAGTTGGATCGCAGGAGGCCGGGGCAATCCAAGATTGTTACTCAGCGAAAAGAAAGTGATACAGTTCAGATCTTGTCAGGTATTTTTGAGGGAAAAGCTACTGGTACACCTATTGCGATGGTCATTTTTAATGCTGATGCCCGGTCAAAAGATTACAGTCATATTGCTGATAAATTCAGGCCCTCCCATGCTGACTATACCTACACGGCCAAATATGGTGTCCGCGACTACAGAGGCGGGGGCAGGTCTTCAGCCCGGGAAACTGCCGCAAGAGTAGCCGCAGGTGCTATTGCCAAACAATTCCTCAAAAGCCAGAATATTGAGATCCAGGGATATGTCAATCAGGTTGGACACCTGAAAATTGAGAAACCCTACCAGGAGCTCAATTTGGACAAGGTAGAAGACACACCAGTGCGATGCCCTGACCTCAGCCTGGCAGAAACTATGATAGAGCACATTAAAGAAGTTAGAAAAGACGGCGATACCATCGGCGGGGTGGTCGCTTGTGTGATCACAGGGACACCGACGGGCCTGGGAGAACCTGCCTTTGATAAATTACACGCCGACCTGGCCAAGGCCATGTTGAGCATCAACGCTTGCAAAGGCTTTGAATACGGATCCGGGTTCGAAGGAGTAAAAATGCGTGGGTCGCAGCATAACGATGCATTTTTTAGGGAAAATGACAAAATACAAACCAAGACTAACCACTCAGGAGGGATTCAGGGAGGAATTTCCAATGGCATGGATATTTATTTCAAGGTAGCCTTCAAACCTGTAGCTACCATCGTTTCTGCTCAAGAATCCCTTAATGAAGCTGGCGAACAGGTAGAAGTAGTAGGGAAAGGTCGCCATGACCCTTGTGTCGTGCCGCGAGCCGTCCCTATAGTTGAAGCCATGGCGGCCCTGGTTATTTGTGACCATCTGCTGAGACAGCGCATGACCAATGCCTAAACGACAATAGCTCTGAGAAGGCCATGGATTGCCCCTAAAATATTCCAGAAATCAGGATGCTTCGCGATGAGCCAGTTTGATATCAAATGCTGGCACACAAACTGCTACATACTCACACTCTTTATTGAAAGGATTGGAGTATTGCACCCTTGTATTTTTGGGTATTTTGATGGACTGCCCGGCTTCTAAAGTTACAATTTCCCCTTCAATATTGAATTGTTTTTTCCCTCTAAAGACATAAGTATACTCATCAAATTCAGGCTTCTGAAAAGGCTCACTCCAGCCCGGAGGCGCTACCATATGCGCAATGCTTACATTAGAGTCACCATCAGTTGAATTACCAAAATGTTCTTCAATCAATTTACCGTCAGTAGTAGGAATAATAAACGGCTCAGTCTGCTTTATGTACTTTTTAGCCATAATATTATAAAATTAAGAATATAAGAAGATTAGAATTTTTTAAGAAATGCCTTTGGCCATAAGACCTGCCAAAAAGGGCATTATCAGTAAAAGTAGTAATTCCAGGCGGATCATGGTTTTAATCATGGGCGGCATGTCGATGAGCTCACTCATATTTTCTCCTTTTCTGTTTTTCATAAAGAAAACAGTAGGGTAAATAGAAAGTAAGCCCAATAGCACAAATAAGCCCAGTTTGAGATGGAAAATCCAATTTTCACTATAAAATTCGGTAGGCTTTCCAACCCCCATCCAAAGCGTCATTCCGGCAATTAGCAATGTAATGGCACTAATACCGTAAATAGTATCCACTTTTGATAATTTCAGAATTTCATTTCTAGACATCTGGGGCTTGAGCATCAAATGCTCAGAAACGATAGAAGCAGCAATAGCAAATATGCTGATGAAATGCAAATACCTAAAAGCTATTTCAAGATACATCTTTTGAGTTTTAGAAGTAAATCAAAAAACCATCAATTAGTTTACAAGGGTATTGGATTTTGCTTTTGAAGCCGACAGCCGCTGTTGTAGCCAGAGAACTCAATTTGACATTGATGAATAAACTGGCTTAAATCAGGGAATCTGATCAGGCCCAAAGACGCGATCCACTCTTTATTGAGTTGGAAAGAATGACAGGCAGCACGGGGCTTGACCTGTCATTCTTTCTATAAAATGAAATTTTTTCTGAAAATTTCAGCCATTATGGCAGCATAATTACATTGGCATTTCGTTTGATCAATTTAGAGTGTAATGCGCGCGCTTTAACGGGCTATTCAAAAATGATTGTTTAACCAAAAAAAAGTAAGCTATGTTACCATCAAGAAAAAATCCGTTTGATATTTCCAACTTTTTTGGAGACACCGTTTCTGATCTTATGGAATGGACCAATGACAACTTTTCAGAAACCAGGACAACCATTCCTTCTGTTAATGTTAAAGAAAATGCTGACGAGTACGTCGTTGAAGTAGCGGCACCGGGCATGAAAAAAGAAGACTTTAACATTGAATTGAACAACAACATTCTTACCATCAAGAGCGAAGTAAAGAATGAAAATGAAGAGAACAACGAGCGTTATACAAGAAGAGAATTCAGTTATCAATCTTTCCAACGCATTTTCAATCTAAATAACAGGGTGATTGATGAAAACAACATTCAAGCAAAGTACGAAAATGGGATTTTAAAGCTTCATCTGGCTAAAAAAGAGGAAGCCAGAGAAAAACCTGCCCGTTTGATTGAGATTTCATAAAACCAGCATGTAAAGTAAAAGTAGAGCGTATAAAGATATCAACTGATATTTTTTTACGCTCTACTCTATTGAGAAGACTTTCATTCTTAAACAACTTCAGAGTAATAAAAACCGAAATAATGAAAAAGACCCTAATATTTTCAGGACTAGTAGCATTGCTTGTAACTGTTACCAGTCTAAGTATTTACTCATACCTCATCAGGGATGAAAATACAGTAACTATACAACACGTTAATGGTACACCATCCAGTGAAGTATTGTATAGTATGAATGAAGATGGTAAAATGGAGCCGCTTGATTTTACCCAAACAGCCGAAAAGGTAATTGATGCAGTAGTACATATTAAATCTACGCAGACATTCACTGCCAATCGTCAGCGCAATGAACGCAGACTTCCCGATCCTTTCCGAGACTTCTTCGGCGATCGTTTTGAAGATTTCTTCGGTCCCAGGTTTCAAGACCCGGGAGACCAGCAGCGAGGCCCACAAACCAGAGTGGGCGCGGGCTCAGGTGTTATCATCAACGAAAACGGCTACATTGTTACCAATAATCACGTAGTGGCTGGTGCTGATGATATTGAAGTCACCCTGCATGACAACAGAACTTACAAAGCTTCTGTAATTGGTACTGACCCGACTACCGATTTGGCGTTGATCCAAATAAAAGAAAAGGACTTACCTGCTCTGGCTTTTGTCAATTCTGATGATGTAAAAGTTGGGGAATGGGTAATGGCTGTTGGTAATCCATTTAGCTTAAATTCGACTGTTACCGCCGGAATTGTAAGTGCAAAGGGCCGTAACATTAATATTTTAAAAGAACAATACGCTATTGAAAACTTCATCCAGACTGATGCTGCCATCAATCCAGGTAATAGTGGCGGTGCGCTGGTTAATCTCAATGGAGGGTTAGTAGGTATCAATACGGCCATTGCCAGTCCTACCGGAGTTTATAGTGGCTATGGTTTTGCTGTGCCAAGTAACCTAGTCAGTAAAGTCGTAGAAGATCTGCTGGAATACGGAACTGTACAACGCGGTGTACTAGGTATTTTAATACGCTCAGTGGATGGTAATTTTGCTAAAGAAAAAGGGCTGAATGTCATAAAAGGCGTGTATGTCGACAGCTTGTTACAGGCTAGTGCAGCTGAAGAAGCTGGATTACGAGTAGGTGATGTCATACTCAAAGTCAATGACATCGAGGTAAATACTTCTCCTGAATTACAGGGGATTATCGGTAGATATCGGCCTGGAGAAGAGGTCACACTAACGGTCAGCCGAAACGGCCGGGAAAAAGCCCTCAAAGTAACTTTAAAAAGTCGCGAAGGTGGTACCGCAGTAGTTAGCAAAGAGCAAATAAGCCTGGAAGAAAAGCTGGGGATCGAATTAGAAACAGTCGATTCTGATATTGCTAAAAAGCTAGAAATTCCTGGCGGAGTAAAAGTAAAAGCGCTCAAAGCCGGAATTATAAAGAAATATACAGACATGCGGGAAAGCTTTATCATTACCAAAGTAGATTCACAACCTGTAAAAACAATAGAGGAATTGAATAAATACCTGAAAGGTAAGAAAGGTGGTGTGCTGCTAGAAGGTATTTATGAAGACATCCCCGGCGTATACTACTACGCTTTTGGAATGTAGGTATTAAATAAAAGAAGGCCGTCTCAAGAATTATCTGGGACGGCCTTTTTTATCCCCCATCAGCGGCGGCGGCGATTACTCACTCCTAAAACAGATAACAGACCACGAGTCAATTCCCGAGCTACTGTTCGCCCTATTTGACGACCAACAGAGCTGCCTAAAAACTGATCGACGACTGATTCTTCTTTTCTGCTGCCACGACGAGAACTTCTCGATGCTTTTTCTTGCTGTTCTTCCAATTCTTTGCGACGCTCTTCCTGTTGAGCTAATTCAATTTTTTCGTTCAGGATTTCATAGGCGCTTTCCCTGTCCATTGCCTCATTATATTTTCTCAGTATACGGGAACGATTCAGAATACTATCAATTTCTGATTGAGTAAGCACATCCATTCGGGATTGTGGTGCCCGCAGCAGAGTATGTACTAGTGGAGTCGGAATACCATCCTCGTTCAATACAGTTACCAGGGCCTCTCCTATCCCCAACTCGGTAAGTAACTGATCGACGTCATAAAATTCTGTAATGGGAAAGTTTTGGGCGGCCAGCTTAATAGCTTTTCTATCTTTGGCGGTAAACGCTCGAAGGGCATGCTGCACTTTCATACCTAGCTGGCTTAAAACTGTTTCTGGGACGTCAACAGGGTTTTGGGTAACAAAAAACAAACCCACGCCTTTGGATCGTATTAATTTGATGATAATCTCAATTTGATCCAGCAGGGCATCCGAGGCTTCTTCAAAAACGAGATGCGCTTCGTCAATAAAAATGCAGAGTTTTGGACGATCAAGGTCCCCTTCTTCTGGAAAACTGGAATAAATTTCAGCCAACATTTGCAGCATGAACGTAGAAAATAGTTTAGGTTTATCCTGTACATCTGTTAGTCGGACAATAGAGATCATTCCTTTTCCTTCATCATCAAAACGCACTAGATCATCTACATCGAAGGAGCGCTCACCGAAGAATATTTCTGCCCCTTGCTGTTCCAGTTCTACTATTCTTCGCAGAATGGCTCCTACTGATGCCGAAGAAACCCTTCCGTATTCTTTCTCAATTTTATCTTTCCCTTCATGAGTGATGTATTGTAAAACTTTACGCAGGTCATTCAAATCCAGTAGTGGGAAGTTGTTATCATCACAATATTTGAAGACGACCGCCATGATCCCCGACTGGGTGTCATTGAGATTGAGCATTCGTGAGAATAGTACCGGCCCAAACTCTGTGACCGTTGCTCTTAATCTGGCCCCAGGCTCATCAGAGAGCGTCAGGAATTCCACAGGGCTACCCTTGGCTTCAAAAGGAAACCCGATTTGCTCATGTCGTTTGTCAATCTTTGGGTGGCCTGCACTTGGTACGGCTACCCCACTCAGGTCTCCTTTGATATCCATCAACAAGCTGGGAATACCCTTTACAGACATTTGCTCGGCGATAATTTGCAGGGTTTTAGTTTTTCCCGTACCTGTTGCCCCGCTAATCAGGCCATGTCGGTTGAGCATTTTTAAAGGTACTTTAACAAGGGTATTGGTTTGACATTTTTCCTCATACATTGCGCCGCCCAGTATAATTGAATCGCCTTCAAATATATAACCTTCACTTATCTGCTGAATGAATTGTTCTTTATTTGACATGATTGCTATAATTGTTACTTATTCCACTTATTGACGCGAAGCTCGTATTTTTTCTTATTAAATTCCCACAGATCAATATTAAAATTCGCTTCCAGTTGCTCTTCTAACTCCGCAGTCATTAGCTCTTCGTAAAAATCAATACCAGTAGCCTCTTCTACTACATCGATAGACACGGCATATTTGAATAAAGGCTCATAACTGATTTCATTTGGAACGATAAAGCCTATTCCTTTCAATCCTGGTTCTGTCAAATCCAACAGAACCTTGTAAAAGCGCTCGGGAACCGTCACTTTATTTTTTTTTCCAATAGTCCCTTTTCCTTTATCCATCAATATGGGCCCGGTAACTACATACAGCTTATCGTATTTTTTGGCCCAGTTGCGTGTTAATTCTTCTAGCTCTCTCCAAATCCCTTTATTAAAATTTCTGGATTGAGGACTAATATTACTCATAAAAAAAGTTTCCTGAATAGCTTCCTCGCTGAATGCCCGGTCTGCTGCCGGAATCAGGTGGCCCCGGTCATACCCGGTATTCAGGTAATCTTCCCACTTTGATGATCCGGTTTTTACCAGAGGATCGTCATTAAAATAGTCTGGTCTTTCTACCCAGGGCAGAGCCAGCTCCTCCCCTTTCAAGACATATGCGACCCACTCCGGCTGCTCATGCTCTTCGCTGTAAGAAAGAGAATAATATTTGCGATGAATGACCTGACCGGTCGTAGAACCCGGAAAATAATAATTCTCCTCCGTGATCACAGGGTTCATCTTTTTAGAGGTATCTGTTGGATGAGTACTCGAACCGGAAAATAAATTAAAAACGTAGAACAAGCCCGCAGCGATAGCTCCAAAAAGGCCCACTCTTATAATGGTATCTGTACCGCCTTTACCTTGCCTGGAATGATTGTTTCTGAACTTAGCCATACTTTTTGTTTTAAGCTTTTAGGGTGTATCTGACTCCGCTTTTGTGTCGAAGAAGCGAGAAAATTGTTTGCTACAAAGATCTTTCCGTTTACACGTTGTCAACTCAAAAAATGAATTCTAAACGCGCTC
>CAZVOD010000059.1:0-28042 GCA_964628385.1 uncultured Saprospiraceae bacterium | reverse complement strand
ATGCAGGCTTTGAAGTATACCAGAACACGCCTAACCCATTCGTGGGTGAGACGATAATCGGCTTCAACCTACCAAAGGCAGCGGATGTAACGATCACAATCAACAATATGAACGGTCAGACGCTGAAGGTGATCAACGGAGAGTACGGTGTAGGTTACAACCAGGTAACTGTAAACAGTGCAGATATCGCTGCAACTGGTATATTGTACTACACGGTACAGGCAGGTGACTTCACCGCAACGAACAAGATGATTATCATCGAATAATTGGTTCAACCATTCTCCGAATGGTTGACATACTGAATAGTTATAAGAACCCTTCCGGCGAGTGCCGGAAGAGTTCTCTTATTTCTCCTTGATTTTGGAAATCTTCCAAAAAAACAAATTGCTCCACATTACAATTACTGATAATTTGCATCGTTATGATTTCAATTTTGAAGTCATATAAATCATTATCGGATGGTCAAACAAAAAGCAAAAGCCACCAAAACAAAGCTTTCATATGTTTCAGAGGATGATAAACTCTTCAAAAAGCTAGTGATCCATGCAGTAGAAATTGCTACCGGACGTAAAAAGCTAGAAAGACTCTACGATGCCCTGCGGTACAGCAATCCTGCACCGGATAGGGTCTGGGGCAGTATCATCAAGATGTTGAGACTAGAGTTGAAGTATGACCATGAAAAACTCTTAAGCCTACCACGTAGTGGTCCAACCATTTTTATTGCCAATCACCCTTTTGGCGTGGTCGATGGCCTGGTATTTGGCTACCTGATAGCTCAGCTTAGACAAGACTTTTCTGTGCTCGTTAATGAGGTACTGTATAGGGAAGAAATGCTAAAAAAGTACCTACTGCCCATTGACTTTAGAGACAATAAAGTAGCGCTGCAAACTAATATCAAGACTCGTCAAACTGCTTTGGAGCGCCTTAAAGCAGGTCAGGCAGTGGCAATATTTCCGGCTGGTGGCGTTGCAACTTCTCCAAAGCCCTTACGGGGAAAGGCTGACGACCTGGAGTGGAAAAACTTTGTTCTAAAACTTGTAAAACAAACAGATGCCACCGTAATTCCCCTGTATTTTGAAGGCCAAAATAGCCGCCTTTTTCAGATGGTTAGCCACGTAAGCATGAACCTGCGGTTAAGCCTACTTCTGCATGAAGTAAAAAATAAAATTGGCCGAGAAATAGGCATTAATATCGGTGAGCCTATCCCCTCTTCCACTTTAAAAAGTATCAAAAATAAACAAGAACTCCTGCAATTTTTGAGAAAAGCAACTTACCAGTTGGCTAATCAGTAGACTCTTATTTTCCAACTAATAAATCCCGCCAAATACAGGGATTATTTCAAAAGACTTGTTTAGAAGGTATTACTGGCATTGAGATCAGAAAGATATTGGTTATTACGTATAATATGCAATAGCTTTTTATTTCATTTGGCATTTTAGCAAAAAATTAATAATTTATAGGACAACATTGTCAATAGTCAATATAAAATATTTAAATATATACAAACATACTATACGCTAACAAAACCAAATCAAATGCTTTTGCTAACCGCCATCGGGCAAAAAACTTTGATCATTGTCTTTGCGCTTTTGTTATGGGGCATACCGGCTTTGATCATTCACTTGATCTTCAAAAAGCATCAGAAACAATCTGAAGAATTACAGAACTTGAGAAGAGAAGTTAAAGAACTGAGAAAACGCATTGCACTGGAGAAAGCTTAAACCGACGTTACCTAACAAATAGAAAACTCCGATCAGCAAATAGCCGACCGGAGTTTTTCTTTACCAGAAACGGTTAATCTGGTGGGTATTAAAATTATCTTTCATCCCAGCTAACTTCACTGATAGGTCTGGCCACAGACGTAATGAGGCCTCCCTGATCTCTCAGGTCTACAAAGTCAGCGTTCAAACGATTGGTTCTTCTCAGGTCAATCCAGCGATGTCCGCCTTCATTCCACAGAGAATATCTTCTTTGGAACAAAATTTCATCAATCAATTCGTCTTGTGAAGTTCCTCCGGTGTAGTCGCCTACCCCCCAGGTATTTCTCACAATATTAATAGCATCTACTGCTGCCGCACTATTTCCTGCACGGGCACTAAGCTCAGCCGAAATCAAGATCAATTCCTCATTTCTAATAAAGGGAATGGGATCACTCTGCCCGGAGTAGCGAACATCCTGATATTCACCCACCAACAAATCATCATTACCATCCCTTAGCCCGGGATTAGTCTGCTTGTTTTCAATGAGTAGGTCTACTTTATTCAGGCGCTCATCATTTGGCAGTGCATCTTCGAGCCAAGCCGGATGACAAATAAGAATGCGGGCTGTTGGCTGATCAAACGGAGCGAATAAAGGATTGTCCAAATCTGGTGGAGCTCCATATGGGTGTACCGGACCAATAAACATCTTATCAGAAGTAGCTTCATCCACTTCCATATCCATGAATGAAGCGTTCAATGCAGTAGAGGAAGCGCTAAAATTTTCAGCATAAAGCGCTACCCTGGCAGCAATAGCTCTGTTGACTTGTGCAAAAGTAGAAGGCGTATCAAAACCCTCAAAAGCAGAAGTCAAATCAAAGGCAAACGAAGAACCTGCAGAATTTAGATCGTTCAAAGCATCATCCAAAATATTCAAAATCTCAGCAAACGCGGCCTGTGGATTATCTATGCCTACTCTTGGCCCCGGATTCAGAGGCTCTTCTACCTCAATTCTTATACCGTTGTTCCATTGCTGTAATAAGGGCCATGTCAATTGAAATGCTTTAAGCGTTTTAGCAAAACCTAAAACTCCGGCAGCTTGCTCAGCACTGATCTGAGTACTATTATTCGCTGCTTCAATCACCACATTAGCCTGTTTGATTGCTCGATAGGGCGTGGTGTAAGTTCCACCGGAACCAAAAAAACTATTGTAGGTATCGCCACTTAGCCAATCCCCAACAAATCGAGGATCTGAATCAAAGTAAGGCCATACCTCCCGACCAAATGAGCCGAACATTTCACAAGCATTTTGGTAGTAATCACGATTTCTACCCTCAAGTCCGGTAACCAAAAATTGTAACTCTACTAAAGAAGCATCACTGGTAGCACTACCAACGTCCGGATTATTTGGATCCGTTACCGTGTCAATTTCACAGGCGGAAAAAGTTAGGAGGCTTAATAAAAATACCCCCTTGGATATATATAATAATAAATTTCTCATTTTATCTTTTTTTGTTTTGACTGAATAAAGTTTCATTAAAAGTCTGCCGAAATATGGAAGAAGAATCTTCTGGAACTTGGATATGGCGTTACTTCAATACCACCGGCAACCGGCTGTGCACCAAAGTTAGACACCTCAGGATCATAACTACCATAGTTAGTCCATAACAAGATATTATTAGCAGATACCCCTATTTTCAGTCTATCCAAAAAGCCAAGATTACCCAGGGCAGCTTTTGGCAATGTATAGTATAAGCCAATCTCACGTAGTTTGATATAATCAGCTGGCTCGATCAAAACACCACTATTACTGTTCTCTCCAAAGAGTTCGTTAGGACGCTCGTTTCCATTAAATATGCCATCGCCATCATCGTCACCATCCCAATCAGGAGTAGTACCACCATCATCCCAAAGGAAAGCAGAAAGGTTGATCAATTCTGCGCCCTCCTGACCTTGCAATACAAAGCTGAAGTCAAAATTCTTCAGGAAGGAAATATTGGTAATGAATGAATACTGGAAATCAGGCTGTCTGTCGCCATAAACCGTTTTACCCACTGGCCCATTAGGATCGTCAGGGTTAGCAATGATAGTAGTTGGAGAGAAGCCTTCTGCGATAGCATAAGTACCTAATAAAGCTCCAAATCCACCAACGTTAAACTCAGGAACGATCAAATTAGTAATTTCAGATTCGTTTCTCCAGAAAAGAATTTTAGAGAACCAATTGAAATTTTCACTACTTACCGGATTAACACTCAAGCCCAATTCAAAACCTCTGTTCTCCAGGTCTGCTGCATTTGTAGCAATAGCGGCAATACCGGTAGAAGAAGCAGGAGTAAGGTCAAGAATCAGGTCACTTACCCGCTTGTTGTAGAAGGTGGCTTCCAGTGTTACTTTGTTATCCAGTAAACCAAGATCTACTCCAAACTCTATTTCTGAGGCAGTCTCTGGCACCAATGTCGGATCAACCCCCTGATTGGAAACAACACCCCCCAAAGAGCCATCTACGTTTTCGGCTACTAATGGCTCGAAGGTCTGGCCAAATCTTGGCAAACCACCTGTTTCACCATAGGCTGCTCTTAACTTAAACTGACTGAAGAGGCCGAGGTTGAAGAAATCAAAGTTGTGTAAGTTAACCGCCAAAGAAGCTTTAGGAAAAGCATAAAACTCATCCTGATCCGCATTCAAAGTAGACTTATCAAAGCGTATACCCACCGAACCGATAATCTTATCCTGCCAGTTGATATCTTCCTGGGCTACGATACCCACATCCGTAATACGCTGGTTAGATTGAGCTTGCACCGTTTGTACGTTGGCCCAGTTGAGGTTTCTTTGCCCTGCTGCCAAGCCTTGCCCTCTGTTAGCCAAAAACTCAATATCCTGATCCAGTCGTACTATACCGATCGAAGTATTTGAATTGAATTGACCAACATCAGCATTGAAGATGGCAAAAGCCTGAACATTGGTATTCAAATTGTTGGAATTACCCCAAACAACATCACCCGGATTAGCCTGAGTTCTTTGGAACTGCATAAATTCGGGGAAATAAACCAATGATTGGCTGGATACATAATCAGCACCTCCGTTAACCTTAAATTTAAGGAAATAGTCAGGCTGAGTAATCAGGTTGATATTAACTTCTGCAGCCGATATAAAACGATTAACGATAAAGTCATTTACCCCTACATCTCTTACCTCAATAGGGTTACCACCAAAGTAAGGGTTAGAAGGATAAACACCGTTTTCATTGGGAAACAAGTCTGCATAAGATGGTGTGTAGGCAATCGTATAACCTATACTACCGCCTGTATTATTCTGGTTACCCGTAAACCCTCTTTGCGTTTCTGTACGGATAAAGTTATTATTAAACTTTACAGAAATCGCATCACTGAACTGATGGTCAATATTGGCACGGAAAGAATAGCGATCGTATCCCGTATTTTGAATAATACCATCTTCCGTTTGAAAACCAGCTGAAGCATAGAACTGGGTCTTTTGACTACCACCACTAACACTAACACTAGTATTTGAAAGCAAGGGCGTTTCTCCATAGAAAAACTCTTCCCAATCCGTTACTCTTCCTTCCGCCTGAGCTGCTCTGAGCTTTTCCAGCTCGGCATCAGCATCATTACCAAAGAAGTTTCTTACCTTTTGTTCATCCCAGTCGTCAAAACCAACAAAGTTCTGCCCCTGAGCGAAACCGATATCCTGGTTGAAAGTAAACTTAGATTTACCGGCTTTACCTCTTTTGGTAGTAATAATTACAACCCCGGCGTTGGCACGAGTACCATAAATAGCGGCAGCTGAAGGACCTTTCAAAATCTCTATTTTTTCAATCTCATCAGGGTTGATATCCGAAATACGGCTGGATACATTATCCTGATTGTTACTGGAACTACCCGCTCCAGCGCCACTTACATTACTACGGAAGTTTCTGGATGAAGAGTTGTCCAGGTATACCCCATCGATAATGTACAAAGGCTGGGATGATCCGGCCCCAAGTGTAGAAATACCTCTCAGCTGTACATTGATACCACCACCCGGTGCACCACCGTTAGCAGTCATCTGTACACCCGGAATCTTTCCGTATAAGGCATTGTCTAATGTTTGTGGGTTAGTCTGATCACTCAGCGCTTCCCCATCAATTGAGGTGATGGCATTACCAGAATTGGCCCGCTTAACACCCGAAGCCAAACCCGTTACTACAACTTCCTCTAAATCGGCTATATCCTCCTCTAGGGTTATATTCAACTTGGTGGAAGAATTTACCTGCCGCTCCAGAGATTTAAACCCCGTGTAGGTAAAAAATAATGTTGCCTGATCTGCGTCAATTCGCAACTCGTAATTTCCGTCAAAATCTGTAACTGTACCTGTAGACGTTCCCTTGACGAGAATCGAAACGCCAATAAGCGGCTCAGAATCAATGCTTGTGATTTTTCCGCTCACTGTAATTTGAGCACTGACTAGCCCTGCATACATCAAAAACGCCAGAAGTAGCACTTGAGCTTTTTCATACTTCATTTTCATAAACTAGTATTTATTAAAAAATAGAAATTTCCCTATCTACCTTATATTGAGTGCTGCTTATACAAATATATTTATCTAACGAATTTATTATTGTTAATCTACAAAAAAAAATTTCTTGTTTTATAAAACTTATAAAGCAAACAATAATATTTTATGTTTTTGTTTTTTTATCAAAATATTACTCTTACCCTGAATTTATACTGAAAATAAAATATTATTTTTTAACTATCAAAAAAGTAACAAAACACTATAAATCTCCCGAAAAACATCTTTTTTTCTGCTGGTTGTATTTATAATATTTGCCAATTAAAGCATTCTTATGTTAATAAAGAAAGAAAACAATCGCAAAATTACACTATTGCAAAAGAAAATTAGTCTAATTACTAATTCAACAAAATAATCAACCTAAATTTTCTATTCACTTTTTGTTACAAACAGAATTTTTACCTACTGAAAATACAAAAACAAAATAAATGCAACGATCAGAGCAATTTTCAATATTTAATTTTGAAACCTTCAGTTTCAAGATATACAAGTGTGCTAATCGGTAAGGCTTCAGTAGAATCTCTTTGGATCAATAAAAAAACATTATTATGACATTACATGACTACTGAAGAAAATGAGGAAGGTTCTGGGGCGGTTGGTAGTGATTCAGAGAGCGTTCCTTCGCCTGAATACCAACAGCTATTTAAGCAAAGGAACGCTACAGTAAAAAAGTGAGTCAGGCATCAGGGTTAATATCTGATGCTCTTCTTATTAATTATCTTTCATGACCTGCATTCTTCTGACAAACAGGCGGGCTGAACTAGCCTCCACCGGCTGAATTTCCAGCGTGCGACCATCATCCATTTTGATGATGAGGTCTTTTTTCTTCAGCTTAAAAAGCTCATTGTTAAAAGCCTGGTTATCGGAAGCAATGTCCAAAATCCCCTGCTTAAGACCAAAATAAAAGAAAGAGCCTGAAGGGGATTTGATATATAGATACAAACGATCATCACCACTGGAGCGTATATTGAACTGAATGAAGGCCTCCAGCATCTTATTGATATTTTCACCACCAATACTTCCGATACCTATCTTTTCATCTTTATTCACAAAGGACTGATATTCAGAATTCCAGATCAGTGGAAGTTTAGTAATGAAAAAAGTAAAGTTGTTAGATTTTTTGGGCAACTCAAAAACGCCGGAACTCATAAAAGTTATAGCCTCTTCTATATTCTTATCTTTTGGCAATATTTGAGTAGCCGTTTTTTTGTAGTATTCCACATCTGTTAGGTAAGCCACATTGGGCGTTATGTAGGCAGAACTTGCAATATCGATAGCCATAATCTTTAGCAACCGATCAGGAATGGCCATATTAATGGTAGCCATAAGATTGAGCGATACATCGGGGTAAGGCTCCCCCAGCTCAGTAGAATCGACAGCTTCCGGATCAATCATAATATTAGGATCAGTCACTTCTTCTTTGCGTGGTGGCGGAAAATCCATCTCAATTGTCCCTGCGGCTCTTACATCAGCCATTTTGAGCCCGGCACCAATATCGATCAGGCCATCGGCGCTAACTCTACCGCTGCGATTATCAAAGACCAGCCTGTTCCCCCGGACATCGTCAGTATAAATACGCGCTGAATCCCCAAAGATAAAAGAATCATCATCTTCATCGTAATTGAAATATCCTGTTACAGGCATCAATTCTCTGTCTCTGCCCATGTAGAGGGGCATCATCACCCGCGGATAGATCTGTGCTGTTTCTCTACTCAGGAAAAAGCCGGTGCGCAACAGGTCTCCCTCAGTACTTCTCGGCCTGTCATACTTGATAACCAGGTTCCTTTTATCTCCTTCACTTTGAATAGATATCCAATATTTTTCCGGTAGTTTATCAGCATCCAGGCGAGCATAACCATCGAAAAATAGGTTTTTTGTGTCAGAAGAAAGCTCTATCTCTCCCTGATATTGTGTTTTTAGGTCAATATAAAACTCATCGTCTTCTTCTACTTTACCCTGCGCCTTCGTAAACACTGGGTTGTTCTTTATACTTTGGTAGCCATAAGGCTTACCTATAATATCAGCAAACTCTATTTCTTGCTCCTTATCTCCTACATTATATTCATAAAATCCACTTCCGGAATAATAGCGTCTACCACTAATATCGACAGTCGCCCGGTTGATAACGTGATACTTGGTGACTGTGTCTGCAACGATCCTAGCATTTTCCAGTGTGGTCATTGTACCGCCGGCCTGTATCTCTACTCTTCCACTGTCGGGATATATGAATGCATCAGCCGCGATCACATAGGGGACACCACGAACTTCCAATAAATTTGATTTGAGCTCATAACGAGCCTTTTCCCCATTGAAGCGCAAGGAATCCCGCTCGCGGTCAGTAGATAGGAACCGTCCGGGTTTACCCTCCTTTGAATAGAAAGAAACTACTTCATCTTCCATATTCCAATCAAACTCATTCATAGAGGTCTCATAGTTATCAAAGGGAAGTTCCGTTTTCACAAAATCATCATAAGATTTGAAAAGGCCCTGTTTTTCATCAAAATCAACTGAAGCGCTGATATTATCTGTCCTAATAGCTGCTACATCCTGCAGGGAAGTGGTGCCATCCTCACTGTACGCAAAAATACGAATGTCAGCAGAGTCGGCATCTGAGGAAAAAGCCCCAAAAGAAAAATATTCCGAGCTAATAGTGGCTCGATCCCAACGAAACAGTCCATCTCCTTTTACCCCACCAGGAGTCAGCGTTACCAATCCTTTTAAGGTGTGATCATTTTCCTGATAAAAATCAAAAGGTGTTCCCTGAGTGCTTATATACATACTATCTTTGTAAGGTCGCCAGTCAATATCTACGTTAACCCCCCTAGCCTGAGGCACCTGAACATCGGAAAGCCGATCTTCCTCCAGAAAGAAAGTATCCGCTTTGGCAGTAAGCTGTTTAGGTCGAAAAACGATATTCTTGGCATTTAAAGAAGCGCCCAGATATTTTAAATTACCATCCCCCTTCAAGCCGCTATTGTTCAACCTGATATCACCAGTGTAATACCCTTTTTCTGTGTAGGTCTCAAAATTGTCTTTTGGGGTTCTTGTGACTAGCCCCAACGAACCATCATCCTGAAGTCGAAGTGTATCGGCAAAGGGTGGAAAGATATCATAAGAAAACAACTGACCCTTAAAGTTCATATCCTTTCTGGGGAAATAATCTAAATGATCAATACCAAATGGATCAATCCTGAAGTAAAAAGAATCTCTGGTATATACACTATCCTGTATCTCCCTTTTATCGTAATAAACGTAGGAGAACTTAGTAGTCTGAAGAGAAGGAAACATTGGAATATCATCTCGACCAGACTTATTTCGCGGCGCATCTATCAGAATTACCCCACTAATATTTTCTACTCTTGAATTAATACCATAAGCTTTCGGACGCCCCGTTTCGGCATCAAATTCGCCGGTAGGAACATAAAAATCAAAATATTTTACCGAATCAAAAGCAATCTGAAACATATCGTAGTCGAAGTTGAAAGTATCCCCTTCCATTTTTGTCAATCCGGCGTAAAGGATACCACCAAACTCCAGGTTCCGATTTTTTTTGATAACCATTTTTCTGCCCTGAGGCATAACCGCTACCATTTGCTTACTGCTAAACTCTACCTCCTTTACTCCATCCACACTGATTTCGTTGGTCCTAAAATCAAGACTGGCGTTAAGTGCTAATGTATCAGAAACTACACTCAACACATCGTAATCTACCTTTTGCTGACGAGCATCAGCGTAATGAAAAACTTTGTCCAAAATCTCCACCTCATTGTTGTTATCATTATAGCGGATAAAACCATGAGATACCATATCGTAAAGCAAGTTTTTGATATTTTCCACTTCGTAGTTAGTATTCAGCTCTTTGGCCAGGTCTTCGGCCTGAATAAAGTTGAGCCCCCGTTCATCAGCAGCCAGCTTCATAGCTGCAATGGGATTGACTGTGGAGATATTCTGGAAACGGTCATACTCACTTCGCTTAAAATATTTGATCGACTCAAAAGTAACAGGTGCTTTAACTGAAATGGGAGTCTCCTGCTTGCCAATTACCATAGAATCTTCATTGTAATGCACTTCGATAGCGTCAGCACTGATCTCTACCTGATGATAAGAACTAAAAAAAGGATTTCGACTGACCCCGGAACGCTCCCGGCTGAGCAACATAATTCGCTCCGGAATGTCAAATTGTACATTTACTCCCGGATGATAAATAGAATCCCGATTGATATAAACGGAAGAAGCTACATCCTGACCAAATACTTGCTTACCTCTTTTAATGATAAAAAGCTCAGAGGCTCCATCAAAAAGAGGATTACCTTTATCATCAGCTATGGATAATTTTGCTTTCTCCTCCCGGCTACCATATCCGTATATAGTAGTCCCCTTGATCCGTATCCCGCCGGTATAACTCACCCCTTCACCAATATTATCCAGCTTCAGTTTTTTGTCATAGGACTCAAATTGAGGAAAAGCTGGTACCGCCCCTTTTGAAAGCGCTACTACTTTATCCTGGAAATCACCCTGCACCAGACGCTGACCAAAGAATAACGGGAAATACATCCTGGCATTATTAACTTCGTAAGTCCCTTTACTCATATCAAAGGAATAATCAGGGAACTCCACGTATATTTCCTCTTCAAGGTCTTCGTGTCTTCTCCAATTGACTTTTCCACGCTCTCCCTTCCAGGTGCGATCCAACGGAAAGAAAATTCCTCGGGTCTCTTCAATGACAATAGAGTCTTTTCCATAACTACACATCAGATCCAGACCCTCAAATCTCACTACGGGATCATCCTCTATCATGTCTAGGGAGAAAATATTGGTCAAAGCATACCAAGACGTTCCTCCCTTAGAATACTTTAGGGCTTTATTTTTATAAAAGCTAATGGAAAAATTGAGAAAAATAAAGAAGGGATTGTTCATCTCCTCCCGCTCTACCCGATCAAGCAATCGATCGATGACCAGGTGCCACTCCTCGAGCTTATCTTCGCTGGGATAGATCGCTTTAATGGTATTGAGGCACTCCAGGTATTTGGTAAAATGAGGATTGACAGACATTCTCAAGTCCAGCATCCTACTACTCACCTCCCGGATTTTTACCAAATCTTCTTCAGAAAACAAACTTCCACCGAAGTTGGCCTCAAATTCACTGAATACTTCCGCTACTTTTACGTTTTTACTGGCGTTCGTGAATAACCTCAACTGGTTGATGAATTCACTTCTAACCGTGGAGAAAGTATCCGGTCGCTGCCCGTAAACAGTAGTTCCGAGAAGCAGGAACAGAAAAAGGAATATTATACTAAATCGGTACATATCGTTGCAGTTTCTTTCAAATATATTAATCAGGATAAAAGCCGACAGTGCATCACCCTATGCTAGTGTATTGCTTCAGGGCTGAGGTCAAAAGTTGTGCAGAAGACGAGTTTTTGGGGAAATTGATTGTTGCGATTTCAATCAGAGAACAAGGCTTTTCAGCTATGTTTATTTTACAAGATTGGTTTTCATTTTCACATTTTGCAGGTTGACTTAGAAGCTGTTAAAATTTAATACTTCCGTTAATATGAGGCTCTTTTCCAGCCATATTTCGTTACCAAAATCCTCATTTAGCGCTGCTAAACTCCGGTTTTGGCGCCTCCTCTGGCAGAAAAATAGCCCTCATATTATTCAAAAAACTAAATTTTAACAGCTTCTTTTTTATATTAACGTCTTAATACCATAATTTCATACACAACCAATCTCCTTTTTCTTCTTTTTCATCCACAGTAAATCGATTATCGCTAATAGCTTGCATTATCAGCGACTCGTCTTCTTTAAGTACACCCGAAATAATTAAACATCCTCTTTTGTTAAGCTTTTCCCTCAAGGCAGCTAAGCTATTCAGGATAACATTCCGGTTGATATTAGCCAAGATGACATCGTATTCCGTGTCGGCAATGGCATTGAGGTTACCTTTAAAAACCTGTACATTGAATACATTGTTGAGCTGATTATTTTCAATAGCATTATAGAAAGCCTGTTCTTCAATATCTACAGCATCCACAGTTTGTGCCCCCATTTTAGAGGCCAAAATAGCCAGCACCCCGGTACCACAGCCGTAGTCAAGCACTTTTGTTTTTTTCATAAACAACCCCTCCATCATTTTTATCATCATGTAAGTGGTCTCATGATGTCCCGTTCCAAATGACATTTTAGGATTAATAACAACATCGTATTTTACATTTTCAGTAGCGGGATGAAAATCTGCCCTAACCCGACAAAATTTCCCTACATCTACCGGTGTAAACGAAGCTTCCCACCTGGCATTCCAGTTTTGATCAGGCACCTCTTCTACTGATAGTTTACTGTTAAAACGCGCCAGAAGTTCAGCTATACGATTATCCAACTCTGGGCTGCGCTGATTTGCAGGAAGGTATCCTTCCAGACTTTCCTTTTTTTCCTCAAAAGAATCAAAGGGAGCCATGTTGATCAAAAGGGCCATTATAGGTTCCAAATGAGCTTCAGGCCCTGTGACGATATATTTTACATAATTTACTGACATGAATAACAATACAGTTATTTTCCTGCTCAGGTTGAAAAAACAACTTGGCAAAGGTAAAAATGTGGCAGAATGGGAGCTTACATCTACCATTTAATCCTATAAAAAATCGGGGGGCTTAAACTTCATCTCTTGCTGCCTTCAGCGTATTGAGCAGCAAGGATACAACGGTTAATTGCCCTACACCACCCGGCACCGGGGTTAAATAAGCCGCTTTTTCGGCAGCGGCCTCAAATTCCACATCTCCTACCAGGCGATACCCCCGCTTTCTGCTGGCATCCTCTACCCGATTTATCCCTACATCAATAACAACGGCACCTTCTTTGACCATATCTCCAGTTACAAAGTTAGGACTACCAATGGCCGATATCAAAATATCAGCCCTGCGAGCGTGCTCCGCCAGATTCTTGGTACGACTGTGGCATAAAGTAACCGTAGAATTACCAGGCCTGGCTTTTCTGGCTAACAAAATACTTATCGGAGAACCTACGATATTACTACGCCCAATGACGACTACTTCTTTGCCCTCAGTAGGAATATCGTATCGCCTTAGCATCTCCAATATTCCAGCGGGTGTAGCTGGTAAATAGGCCGGTAAGCCCTGAGCCATTTTACCAAAATTTACCGGATGAAAACCATCAACATCTTTTTGAGGATCTATCGCCAGCGTAATTCGGTCAGCATTAATATGATCCGGCAGCGGCAACTGCACAATGAAGCCATCAATCTGCTCATCTTTGTTGAGCCGATCCACAATAGTGAGAAGTTCCTCTTCAGTAATCGTATCCGGTTCTTTTACCAGTGTAGACTCGAAACCCACCTGCTCGCAAGAGCGAACTTTATTTCTTACATAAGACTGGCTGGCAGGGTTTTCACCTATTAAAACAGCCGCTAAATGAGGCGATTTTCCTCCCTCAGCCTTTATTTTTTTAACCTGTTCAGCAATTTCTTCCTTAATTGTTTTTGCTAATACTTTTCCGTCTAGTAGCGTCATCTATGGATTGGATAGTTTATTGATAATTATAAAAATCAAAGGTACAGGAAGTATACGCAATAGGTCAAGGTTTGACAGCAAAGAAAATGATCAGACCTACCCGGCAGAATAAGTAATGATGGCCGATCTATTATGAAAAGAATAGAAAAATACTGACATATCCTGCCAAAAGTTTATTAAAGTTTTAAAATATACTTTTTTCGTATCTTTCCTTTTTTCTACTTTTGTCTAACGACTTTTTGAAAAAATCAGCCTTGCTGAGCCTGGTGGCTACCGGTGTTGAAAGGATTTTTATGATCCATGTAGAGTAAGTCTGATAAATCTCAAAGGTCTTATGAATAATTTTAGACGCGCCTTTCCGTTTTGTAAATAATCCGACGGGTTAACAGTTAAATTTGTGCTGCATCTGTCGGAACCATAACATGCCTTTTGTCTTTTCGATATCTACCTGGCCTGTAAGGCGCTGAGCATCAGAACAGGAAAATACTTTTTAGCTTCCTCTTCCAATAATGGACAGGGAGTTTAAATAGAAGTTGTATAAAAATTAAATATGAAGCAGCATCTACTGAAGTTTATATTTCCAATTGCTTGTATCATTTTTTCATGCCCTGAGGGTCAGGCACAGCGTTTTTCAATTGACGGGGAGGATGTCAATACCTGTTCCGGCATTTTTCTGGATAGTGGCGGGGAGGAGTCGGCTTACTCTCCCAATGAATCTTTTATTGTCACTATTTGTCCTGAGCAGTCTGGTGGTAATAACATACAACTCACTTTTAGTGGTACAGACATTGCCGATGATCAGCTCTGCTTTTACGACGGCCCGGATACTACGGCCAATCTAATTAGCTGTGCTGATGAGTTTAATGCCGGAGCTTCTTTTGTCATACAGGCTTCAGCAGACAATACAAGCGGATGTATTACCCTTTTTTTCCGTTCAAACAATGAAGAGGAAGGTACCGGATGGGAAGCCAATATCAGATGCATTCCCAATTGTCAGTTAATACAGGCAGTCCTGCAGGAGTCCTCTCCACCAGTAGCCGATACCGGCTGGATAGACCTTTGTCAGGGACAAACTTTAGAGCTCATTGGTAGAGGCATTTATCCTGAAAATGGCAATTTGTACACTCAATCTGACAGCAGCTCTAATTTTACCTGGAATTTTGGTGACGGCCACTCTGCCTTTGGGCCGCAAGTAAGGCACACTTATGATCAACCCGGTGGCTACATCGTACAATTAACCATTGAAGACACACTGGGATGTACTAATACTAATTTTATTAGCCAAAGAGTAAGGGTATCTCCTGATCCCAACTTTTCCATCAACCAGCCATTAGCTGACAACTACTGCCTGGGAGATACTATTGCTATAAAGGCACAGCTTAATCAGACCGATGCCGGTAATTTGAGTGTTGTACCGCAAACCGCCTTCTTTCAATCTTCAGCTTTTCGGGCAGATTCCCTGCCGCTACCGGATGGTGATGGGGCTATATATCAGGCATCTGTTCAATTTGACAACTTTACACCCGGACAACAGCTCGATGATATTAACGATTTAACTGGCATTTGCCTAAATATAGAGCATAGCTGGATGCGTGATCTTGAAATACAACTAAGCTGCCCTAATGGCCAGAGCGTTCTTTTGCATCAATATGCCGGAAGGTCGGATGCTACCCTTATTCAACTGGGAGAACCAATCCGGGGAGACGAGGCCAATATTAGCCCAGGAACAGGCTACGAGTATTGCTGGACTCCTAATGCTACTAACCCCAACTGGGTAGAATACGGAAAAGTCAATCAACCCACAACTTTACCACCGGATGATTATCAATCGCTTGAACCACTAGATCAACTACAGGGCTGTCCGCTCAACGGAGAGTGGACCTTAAAAGTAGCAGACCGATGGCCTGTAGACAATGGCTTTATATTTTCCTGGGGCATCGATTTTGATCCTTCTCTGTACCCGAAGTTAGAGCAGTTTACACCTGAATTTGAAGATTTTGGATGGACCATTAATGACTCTTCTGTCAGTGTAAGTCCTACAGAAATTTTAGCGGTTCTCGGAAAAGCCGGCACCAATAATTATCCCTTTTTTGTGGTCGATGAATTAGGTTGTCGGTACGATACCAGCTTAAGTGTAAATGTATTAGCACCAACCCAATTATCTTGCCTGGCAAGCCTGTCTACTGGTTTACTCAACGATACAACGCTCTGCCGGGGCGACAGTATTCAATTGGATGCCACTCAGAATATTCCCGATACTTCACAGGTCAGTTTTGAGGTCTTTCCCGACTATGAGCTGGGCTTTTCTAATCACCCACATGAAAGCCCTTATGAATCGGTTATTGAAGTAGTCGATATTTTTCCAGGAACACTGGACAAGCCTTTGCAGCAGATCAAATCTGTATGTATTGATATGACAACGGACTGGGCAGAGGATATCCACTTTTTCCTGGAAAGCCCTTCGGGTCAGCTACTCGAACTCAGCACAGATAACGGAGGAGGAGACGACGACTACCTCAATACCTGCTTCAGACCGGATGCTGTTACCTCTATCAGGGAAGGGGTAGCGCCATTTACGGGTAATTTTCAACCAGAGGGCAACTGGAATGACCTTCAGGGAGCCACCATCAACGGAGCGTGGACTTTGCTTGTCTCCGATGGCTTTGGTGATACTGAGCTAGGCAATTTAGAAAGCTGGTCCATTACTTTTAATACCACCAATCAAATCAGCTACAGCTGGGCACCTTCACAAAACATTTCCTGTACTGACTGCCCTACGCCTACTATTGTGGCTAACAACACTCAAACTTACTATCTCACAATTACAGATGTCAACGATTACCGACTGGAAGATTCCATCCGAATTGAAGTTCCTGAAGACATAGAGCTTCCCGAGGTCACCTGTACCCCTTCGACGGAAGGAGATGTCAGGTTCACCTGGCCGCTGCGCAATGATACTCGATACGATATCCGTTACCGCATCAATAATGAGCCGGAAGTCCTGCTGGAGAATTATACCAATGGCTTTTTGGTTATTGATAATTTACTGGATAACGACAGTATATTTTTCAATTTAATCATAACCCCATCCTTTGATGGTCTGACTTGTAGCAGTCTCGTAGTCAGTGATACCTGTCGCTTTATTCCCTGTGACCTGGCTTTGGAGTTGGTCAATCAAACGGGGACCTCGTGCAGCAATACAAACGATGCCCTAGTAAGTTTTACAGCTTCGGGCGGAACGCTTCCTTATGAGTTTTTGGGAAATAATCAATTACTTTCTGGTGATACGGTGACTTTTTCAAATGTCAGAAGGGGAAGCCGGCTGTTTTTAGTCAGAGATGCCAGAGGTTGTGTGGATTCCCTGCGAACAGCAATAGCCTCACCAGAGCCAGTGGAGGTCGCTCTGGATTTACTACAGTCTATCAGTTGCGCGGACAGTGCAGATGCCATTATTGAAGCTGTTGCCTTTGGTGGTACTGGTGCGTATCGTTTTTTATGGGAAGATAATTTATCCACTACTTCTTTATTGGAAAATGTAGGAGCAGGAACTTATAACCTAACGGTTACGGATGAAAATAACTGTACTGTCACAGATTCTATCACATTGACCAGCGGCCCCTTATTGACTTTATCACTGGATACCCGACCGCCCAGCTGTACCAATACCTTTGACGGAAGCGTCCTGGCAATAGTAAGCGGTGGAGAACCACCTTATACTTTTGACTGGAATATTGGATCAACAGAATCAGCTATTGATTTGGTAGGCCGGGGTAATTATGAGGTAACTGTTACGGATGCCAGAGCCTGTTCACTGACTGCTAGCGTCAACCTTACTACTGCCTCGCCTCTGAGGATTGACAGCGTAATCACGGAACCTACCCGCTGCTTTGGCACTCGTACTGGTAGGGCCACCGTTTTTGCTTCGGGAGGTACAGGCAATTTGGAATATCTTTGGGATGATCCGCTGGGCCAAATTGATTCTGTAGCCAACAATCTAAATTCAGGTACCTACAACGTAGAGATTAGTGATCAAAATGGCTGTTCGATAACTACTCAGGTGTTTGTTGAGCAGGCTGACTCCGTCAGTGTATCAGTTGAAGTATTAGCTGTTTCCTGCCGGGATGGCAGTGATGGCCAGGCAATGGCAACAGGAATGGGCGGCACTGGTTCCTTCACATATATTTGGGACAACGGTGTGGAGGGAGCACAAATCAGGAATTTAACAGCAGGCCGGTACGAAGTAAGAGCTATTGATGAAAATGGCTGCGAGGCGGAGAGCTCTGTGGAAGTGACACAGCCTGATTCTGTTTTTACCATTAATGCTTTCCAGGTAGAAAGCGGTTGTTTTGGAAAAATGGGGAATTCTGCCGCCGTAAGCACTTCGGGCGGTAATGGTGCTCCGTTTACTTACAACTGGCCGGATGGGCAGTCCACTCCTAGCGCTGTCAACCTTGATTCTACCATTGTAATGGTAACTGTGACGGACAGCAAAGGCTGTCCGGCTACTGATACCGTAAAGCTGCGGGATTTACCGGAAATTGAAGCTAACATTATCATATCACCACCTAGCTGCCATGGTTTTGACAATGGAGCTTTGGGAATCAACTTTGTGACTGGTGGCACGGGCAATGATATCGAGGAATATACTTTTGAATGGAATACCGGGCAGACTAGTTCGGCTATCGAAGGCCTTTTGGGAGGGCAGGAATATGTAGTAACTGTGACAGACCCTATCGGGTGTACTGCCGTAGAAAGAAGAACCATGGATGAACCTGCCGAAATAGCTTTTGATCCATTCATCACAGATGTAAGCTGCTTTGGTGGTAACGATGGAAGTATTGTTTTGGAAAATATCCGTGGCGATGGCAATAATTTCCAGATTTCCTGGGGAGGTGGCGCAAATGGTATAGACAATATGGCCAGCAACCTTGGAGCGGGTACTTATGCGGTGACTATCACCGATGGCCGTAATTGTAGCAATGTAGAGACCCTGGAAGTCCAACAACCTACCCCTATTCGACTGAGCTTTGAAACACAGGATAATAATTGCTTTAACGAGCAGGAAGGGGAAGCTACTGTGATCGCAGAAGGCGGCGTGGGGAATTACAGCTACCGTTGGTCAAACGGTGATACTACCGCTGTTGCTATTGGCTTATCTGCGGGAGAGTACAGTGTTGTTATTGTGGACTCTAACGGCTGTGACGCTACGGGAAGTGCTGTCATTTTTCATCCGGACCCTTTTGACGTTACTTTTGATGTCAAACCGCCATCTTGTTTTGGTGATCGTAATGGTGCAGTGACCGTAAATGTTTCGGGTGGCACCCCACCCTACAGCTTTAGCATGGACAACAAAGACTACAAAACTTCTAATGCTTTTCTGGGCTTACAGGCTGATCGCTACAAAATATTTATCAGGGATCAGCGAGGTTGCCTACTTTTTGAGGATGTCCTGGTCAATGAGCCGGAGCCATTTTCTGTCAGAGCAGTGCCCAAGAACAGAAGTATTGATATTGGTGACAGCTTACAGCTTCGCTCTATAATTGAAGGCGGAGAAGGCCGTGATATTTCTCTTTTTTGGAAAGCCCCCTATGGAGGTACGCTCAATTGTGATACCTGTGGAATAGTCATTGCCAAACCTGACTTTACGATCACTTATGAACTTATTGCCACTACTGCCGAAGGATGCACTAGCAATGACTTTATAAGTATTCAGGTGAACAAACCCAAGGTTCTACTAGTCCCCACTGGATTTACGCCCAATGGCGATGGCAATAACGATTTTCTGATTGTGCACGGTGATAATAACACCTTGATCAGAAGATTTCAGGTTTTTAATCGGCAGGGCGCCCTGGTTTATGAGGCACTAGATTTTCAGGCCAATGACCAGAGCAATGGCTGGAATGGTAACTTCAAAAATCAAGCAGCACAAAGTGGCGTGTACATCTGGGTCGTTGAAGCAGCATTTCAGGATGGAAGCACAGAAGTATATCGGGGACAAACGACTTTAGTCCGCTAAATTTTCCCAAAACTCTTTAGACATATGAAGAAGCTTTTACTTATTATCATTTTATTTAGTGGGGTTTTCGGTACGCTTTTCTCTCAAGATCCCATGCTGTCTCAGTACTATGCCAACCCCGGTCGAACCAACCCGGCATTGGTGGGTATTTTTGATGGAACTACCCGTATATTTTTCAATTATCGGGACCAACTATCCAGTGTAGCCGGCAAAGAGGCATATCGAACACTGGCCGCCAGCTATGACATGCGTATTCCGGTAGGTCGCTATGATCATTTTGGTCTTGGAATGGACTTTATGCGGGACGAAGCCGGCACTTCTAACTTCAACAGGATTGGTGGCAATTTTGGAGGCTCTTACATTCGTCAGCTTTATGCTAACCGCGAGGGCACCGCTTATTATTTGGTAGGAGCTGCCCAGGTGGGCTTTGGGCAGTGGACTTTTGAGCCTGATCGTTTGTGGTTCAGCAATCAGTTTGACCCTATTTCGGTATCCCTCAATGAAAATGCTGCCAGTGGAGAAAATTTTGATGGGCAAAACAGCCGTTTACATGTAAGCTTTAACGCAGGAGCCATGTGGTACGCTACTTTTGATAAAAATGCCAGTGTATACATCGGTGCAGCCATGTACCATATCAACAATCCCAATATCGCCTTTTCTGATGCCGTTCGCGAACCGATCCAAAGACGTTATGTGCTGCACGCTGGCGGTGAGATCCCGCTTTTTGACGCCATTAGCTTGATACCCGCCGTCATTTATAACCGTCAGGGGCCAAACAGTAGTGCGCTATTTGGAGCACAGCTTAAATATCGTGGCCAGAGGGTAAGTGATGTTGATATGAAAATTGGCGTGTGGGGACACGCCAGTGAATCGATCATTGCTCCCTTTGAACTCAATGCCATTATTCTTTCTACCGTAATAGAGTCAGGGCCGCTTGGAATCGGGCTAAGCTATGACTTTACCAGCTCTACACTCAGTCGGGTTAATGAGAATCGCGGCGCGCTCGAAGTGTTTCTGAGCTATACCTTTGCCAGTACAACAAGAGGAAGATACCAGGTGGACTGCCCGGGGCTTTGATACAAAACTTGGAAAATTAAATAAGATAATCTATTGTTCGCTTTCTTGATTATCAGTACTTTTCTTTTTCTTCTTTTTTACCCAAAAAAAGCTTTCGTTGGCATCGACATCATCATAGGTGACCATCCCTGAATCGGCATGCTTGTAAAAATAGGCAGCCAAACCAAAATCTCCTCCACAAGCCATGGTGTGAATCAGAATTCCTGTACTTAAGATCAACTTGTATTCCGGGTACATAATTATACTAACAACAGCTGCAGTAGTAACAATAACAAATGGGGCAAAAGCAATAGCATAAAAAGACCTAGCCCCTACTACAAATTTATCGGCCTGAGCTGAAAAAATAAACTGCCTGAAATCAGCACCAAAGCTCACTTTAGGAGCCCCCGCAAGCTTGTAGGCAATCCCGTGAATGGCTTCGTGTATGGGCACTAACAAAATAGTGATCAGCACAGCCCAACTGAGCTTGGCCAACAATGCCCCAAAAGTAGCGTTGCCTGAAAAATGATCAAAGATAAAAGTGATACAGAAAAATAAATTCGTAAAATTAATGAAGTTGAATACCCGAGTAACAATATTAGGCTCTTCGTAAATCTCTCTGATAAATGTTACCAGGTCTCCATATTCCAGTCTTTGTTTTAAAACATAACCTTCTTCAGGTAGTTGTTCTACGCTAATATTCATGTTTACGAGTGTTTTCTAGTTAATTTCTACTTTTAAATCGGGGCAAGTACCCAAGATGTTTAGTATGAATAAAATTATAACTAAATTATAATTTTTAAGACTCTTTAGCAATTGACAAATGTCATCCGCCGTAGCTATTTTTAAACTACTATCGGCTGCAAGAAGAAATCTCTTACAGCCGATAGTAATATAATAATCCAAATCACTTTTTCAAAGTAGTTTTTAAACCTGCTATTGCACGGCCTGATTGGCATCCAGCTTACCCCAACCAAAATTACCACTTCGACTGGGGTAGTAATCTGCTGAAGCTTTCAGGCGATTCAACACCTGCGATTTGCTCCAGGAAGGATAATCACTCCACACCAAAGCTGCGATACCTGCAGTAGTAGCAGTAGCGGCCGAAGATCCGCCTATATACCCTGAATCATTGCCGGTTTTGGTAATGCCTACCGCCAAACGGCTGGTATTATTTCTTCTTTGCATTTCGATCACAAAATCTACCTTACTTCCGTCGTGACAGGTATTACAACGCTCTCTTGGAGAACCTGTCCGTATACCAGTAACAGCAACCGTTTCGTTCATGCTTGCCGGAAAGATCACTCCCCACCAGCTAGTCCAAGATAAGGAAGTACCCGCGGCTGCAAAGATCAACTTCCCTCTGTTATTAGCATACCTGACTGCATCAGCTACTTTTCCGCTACTAAATACATCACCAATTGACATACTTATAATCTTTACTTTGCTTTGATTACCAGCGTCTACAAGTGCATCAGCCACACCGTTTTTCTCATCAGAACCATTGATTATTACATCGCTGGTAGCTCTGTAAGAAATCAGGTTACACTCATAAGCTACACCGGCTGGGGTATTGTCAAAACCTCTTGGAGCAGCTACCAGTCCACACATTGCCGTACCATGACCGCATCTGTCGTCTGGACCATCTACTCTTTTGTTCCACCACCAACCCGTCTTGTAGAACCCTTTTCTTTCTCGAGCCCGGCCAGTTGACTGGCCCTCTGCAAATTCGCCATTTAATTTATCCTGCCCGGGGTCAACACCGGTATCAATTACCGCCACCCAGATATTATCTCCCTTATTTGAATTGTTTTGCGCATCGTCAATATTGTGATTATCATGATGCCATGACCTTCTGGAAGCCGGACTAATAGCCGTATAATCATTCCCATCCACGCTGGCATCATAACTGCCACAGCCCGAATCACTGCGGAAGTTAACTTCCTCCAGACCATATCCGGTTGGCTCTAAATATCTTACCTCAGGCATTTGTCTTACCTCACTGATTATTTCAGCATCATAAACATAAAGGTCAAGATAAGGTAAAGTGCGCTGCTCACCGTATGGCATTAATTGCTCAGCAGTGTAGCTGGTACCATATTTGTTGTTGGTTTGAGTAACAACATAATTCAGTATCTTTTCACGTGCACTCTTCCATTCGCCATCGTTCAAATTCAACAAATGAATTTGTTCATCAATACGACCCACGCCAGCCGGCTTGTAGCCAATAGTCACCAGAGAATCGCTGTTAACGACTGCACTCCAGAGCATTCTATCGTCTGCGTTTGCCCAGTTAAAAACATCATCATTCGCATTTAACTGCTTCATTACTAGTTCATTAATTTCAGATCGACTCATAGGATCATCGGATGCTACATCAAAGGCTTCCTGCTCTACCAGGTTCTGACAGCCCATAACAGCAAAAATAAGCACTAAGGCTAGCAACAAATTGTTGTATCTCATTTTGTTATTGGTTTGGTTTGATATGAATATTAAGATGTCATCAAAATAAAATAAATATTGCAAAAGCCATTCATTTTTAAAATGAAATTCTGAACAATTACAGAAATAGGTAAGAAAAAATAAGGCCTTACCTGTCTTCATTTGGTATTGGAAGTTCTCTATGGGATAATGCCGCTCTGTAAAAAGGTGAACAAAAAGAATGCTCTACCATCAATGAGTAGACTTGTTTCGTAGGTAATAGTAAATCAAAAGCAAGGGAGGCTGATTTTCCGCAATTGAACGGGTAGATAATACTTTGCTCTTTTTGTCAGGGACGTTGGAGGCAGTTTGTTGATGTCCTCTAAGAAAGGTTCCCGGGCTTTTTCTTTTTGCCGGTTACTTAAAGCCGATAATTTTTGAAAGAAAAAAGTTTGGTGGCTCATATCTCTTGCTTTGTTATGAGCCACCTATTGCCATACTTTGATTCTATGGCTTAATCTTTTTGCCTTGTGCTTTCTGCATTCTGTTGAGCTTTTCCTTCATTTTATGCTCCTTGAATACCTGGAAACGACTAGGTTCTGCCGGTATCTCAGGCCATGCATTGTTCGATACGTCTACATCAGCTGTTTCGCGGTAAGGGTCCAAGGTTACATTTTTCACCTTTTTGGTTTTCATGAAGGCCTTGGTTACCTTATTTTCGCTTTTTCTCCAAATTTCAACAGGTATGCGTTCTATGTCTGTAGTTCCATCCTCGAAAGTCCACTCCAGGATGATTGGCATAGGCAATCCTCCCTTATTACTAAACTCCAACTGATAATAGTGTTTATCCGCAAATTCTTTCTTTTCTTTCTTCTTCAGCGTCTCATTGAAGTAAACCACAGTATTGGTGGTCAGTGAGTCTTCGGATTCCCAGGTTCTGTTCTTTACATAAAAATCCTGTAGCTCAGGATCTTCATCCACGGCATACTTGATACCTTCCTCTTTATTGCGCATTCTCGAAATAGTCATCGGCGGCTCCTTCGTCATCGAAGGGAAACTGCGTTCTACAGGTTCGGGATCTTTATCCATATCTACCTGGAAATATTTTACCGTATCCAAAGAGATATCTACTGGCTCGATGCTATAGAACCAACCTCTCCAGAACCAATCCAAATCTACACCTGAAGCATCTTCCATAGTACGAAAAAAATCTGCTGGACGAGGATGCTTGAAAGCCCATCTTTCGCAGTATTCTTTGAATGCATAATCAAAGAGCTCTCTCCCCATTATTGTCTCGCGAAGGATATTCAGGCCAGTAGCGGGTTTCATGTAAGCGTTATTACCAAACTGCACAATATTTTCGGAGTTGGTCATGATTGGCTCGAGCTGATCAGGGTGCTGACTCATATAGTTGGTAGCTACAAAAGCAGGACCACGTCGGGAAGGGTAATATTCATCAAACTCCTGCTCTGCCAAGTATTGTACAAAGGTATTAATCCCTTCGTCCATCCAAGTCCATTGGCGCTCATCACTATTGATGATCATGGGGAAATAGTTGTGTCCCACCTCGTGAATGATCACAGAAATAGCCCGATACTTGTCACTTTCAGAGTAAGTACCATCATCGGTTGACGGCCGGCCCGGGTTGAAGCAAATCATTGGATACTCCATACCGTTTTGTGCTTCAACAGAAATAGCTACCGGATATGGATAAGGGATAGAATACTTAGAATAAGTTTTTAGCGTATGGGCTACTGCTTTTGTAGAGTAACGACCGTACAAAGTGTAGGACTCTTCCGGATAGTAACTCATACACATCACGCGCTTACCATCTGCATTATAGTGCGGCATAGCATCCCAGATAAATTTCCGGCTGGCAGTCCAGGCAAAATCACGTACGTTCTGGGCTTTAAAAATCCATGTCTTACGCTCTTTGCTTTTCTTAGCTTTAGCCGTTTTTTGTGCCTCCTTGAGTGTAACGATCTCAACGGGCTCATCAGCTGTCTTTGACTTTTCCCAGCGCTCTAGCTGGTCAGGAGTCAGTACAGTAGAATAGTTGAGGCACTCTCCTGTTGACCCCACTACATAATCAGCAGGCACGTCCATCTGCACTACATAATCACCAAAAGTCAAAGCAAATTCTCCGCGGCCGGTAAACTGCTTGTTCTGCCAACCCTCTACGTCGTCGTATACACACATACGAGGAAACCACTGGGTGATAGTAAACAGGTAATTATCGTTTTCTTCAAAATATTCAAAGCCACCACGACCTCCCAATCGGGAATCAAAGCGATCAGGAATATTATAATACCACTCTACATTAAAAGTAAAGGCTTCCCCTTTTTTCAATGGGCGCGGCAGTTCTATTCTCATCATCGTTTGATTAATCGTGTAGGGCAGCTCTTCTCCATTTTCATCAGTTACAGACTGAATTTTATGGCCATACTTCTCTAAAAACTCTTTTTTCTCCAAGCCTAGCAGCGCATCTTCACTCATGTATTGATTGATAGAACTTGGATCGAAATAATTGTTGTCTGCTTCTGCTGAATGCTCATTTTCATCCAATTGTAGCCAGAGATATTTCAGCGTACTGGGTGCCTGATTGTAATAAGTGATTTTTTCTTCTCCATACAATCTGACTTGCTCATCATCAAGACGACACTTTATTTCGTAATCGGCACGCTGCTGCCAGTATTCCGGCCCGGGTGCTCCATCCGCTCCGCGATAAGCATTTGGAGTAGGTAAGATTTGTCCCAACTGCTCAAACTTGTTTCCGTGATTGGACTTGGGCTGACCATAGGCATATACCCCTGCAATGACCATCACGAATAATAACACTCGAAATCTTTTCATACGATCTAATTTCTTAATTTTTAGATTATTGATTTTTAAATTTTCAAATTTGCCAATAGTTTTGTTTTAACATAGCTTAAAAAAGAACATCAATATAAGAAATACAGTTTGTTTGTAGTAATTTTTATGTATAGAAGACCATACTTCCCCCCAATTTTAAACCAGTGAAGCCGAATATTTAGTTGGGATGAAATAAGTTTTTTGGCCAAAGAAGACCTCGGCTGGCGTCTGTCTTCTTGTTAAGATTCTGGTGGACTCGTTGAAAATTATAAACATTAATGTAAGTAACCGTTTTGTGAAATTAGAAAAAAACTCAGAGGAAGATTTTTAGGCGTGATGATGATTTTTCGAACATGTATTCTTAGATCAAAAGTTGCAATTTTATATATCACTTTAAATCCTTCCAAATGCCCGATTTTGAACGGGATGATAACAAGAATGAGTCAAATAAAAAGAAGCACGGCCTCTCTTTTGAGCAGGGAAGCAAAGTTTTTGATGATCCCAATCGACTACAAAAAATCAATATCCGTGGAACAGAACGTCGATATTTGACTCTTGGAAAAGCATTTAAAGTGTAGGCTACTGTGACCTATCCGGTTGGAAGGCTAGATTTTCGGATCATATTAATTATCTCAACGCTGAGAAATATTCTTATATTTAAAGATCGACGGAAATAAAGACAAAGTGTAACCCATACCTTCAAAATAGCGTATAGATTGAAGACTTTAAATTTAACCAGTTGTGGTACAATGGATATTAACAAAATGAAAAAAATCTTCTTGACCTCTCTGATTATTATGCTCTTATCCTGTAAAAAAGAAACAACAGATAAGACTCACATCGCATATGAAAAACCTAACATCATTTTCATCATGACCGATGATCACGCTTATCAAGCGATTAGTGCTTATGGTTCAAAATTAATGCAAACCCCAAATATTGATCGTTTAGCTAATGAAGGGATGTTGTTTAATAAAGGCTATGTTACAAACTCCATCTGTTCGCCAAGTCGGGCAGTAGCGTTAACTGGGAAATTTAGTCATTTGAATGGTGTTCGCGATAATTTGGATGTATTTGACTCTTCGCAACTCACCTTTCCTAAAATCCTTCAGAAAAATGGTTATGAAACGGCAATTGTTGGAAAATGGCATTTAAAATCAGAACCTAGTGGTTTTGATTATTGGAAAGTATTACCAGACCAAGGCCATTATTACAATCCCGAATTTAGAACATCTCAAGGTATTGTAAAAGAAGAGGGCTATGTAACAGATGCGACTACCGATTTGGCTATTAATTATTTAGATTCAATCAGAAACCAAGAAAAGCCTTTTCTTTTGATGTACCATCATAAAGCACCACATAGACAATGGTGGCCGAGCATGGAAGATTTAGAGGCCTTCAAAGATGCTGAGATTCCTTCGCCTGCAACTTTATACGATACCTATGTCAATCGTGGTTCAGCTGCTAAGGAAGCTGAAATGCGAATTGGAGACCATATGGCGCTAAGTGCCGATAATAAAATTCGTCCTGAAATTCTAGCTAGAATGAATTTGGAAGAGTTTTTAGACTGGTATGAATCTTCTTATTTAGAACGATACAATCGCTTGAACGATGAAGAAAAACAAAAATGGGATGCCGTGTATGGTCCAATCAATGAGGATTTTGAGAAAAATACACCTGAAGGAAAAGAAATGACCTATTGGAAATATCAGAGATATATGCAAGATTATTTAGCTTCTTTGAACAGTGTGGATAGAAACATTGGCCGTTTGCTAGACTATCTTGATAAAAATAATTTAACGGAAAACACTCTAGTTGTTTATACCTCAGATCAAGGGTTTTATTTAGGGGAACATGGTTGGTTTGATAAACGATTTATGTACGAACCTTCGTTTAGAATACCATTA
>CAZVOD010000058.1:0-28061 GCA_964628385.1 uncultured Saprospiraceae bacterium | reverse complement strand
TCAAAAAGTATGACATGAAACCACAAACGATTTTATTTTTCATCATTTTGCTGTTAAGTAGCAGTGCTTGTCTGCTCAAAAAATACAAGCCAGATGATTTACCCAAAACCTATTTATCGTATGGCAATGGCGGTGGTTTTATGGGAGCCTACAAGGAATACGTTTTGCTAAAAAACGGTCAACTGTTCCGGCGAACCGATATCGATGCTCCTTTGGAAAACTATTCCCAGATAAGTCCGTCGGATGCCAAAACGGTCTTCAAAGAACTCGATGATATAGACTTTTCTAAAGTCAACCTCAACTCCCCTGGCAATATCTATCGGTTTATGGAATACAACAACAATGGAAAGCGATACAGAATCGTGTGGGGAGACTACAACAAGGAAGTTGATCAAAAACTCAGTCAAATATATAGGGAAGCAATGAGATTGGCCCGCCCCCAGGAAGGAAGATAGTATTCTAAGGTCTCTTAAAACTTCCGGCCGCCTACAGCGGCCGGAAGTTCTTTATAATTCAGCTTTGCCGGATGGCTTATTTGGATAAACTTTCAACAGACCTAAATATTCTGCTAAAATTAATTCCTTTAGTCAACTGATTTTCACGGATGGACATCCAGACGAAGAGTGGCTTTCCGACAACGTGATTTTCCGGTACAAAGCCCCATATTCTCGCGTCTTCAGAATTATGGCGATTATCTCCCATCATCCAGTAGTAGTCCATTTTGAAGGTATACTCCGTTGCCTCTTTCCCATTGATATAGAACTTATCCCCTCTACGCTGGTAGTCGTTATCTTCGTATACATTGATGATGCGCTCATACAGGGCGATATTGGATGGCGTTAGTTGAACAGTCTCTCCCTTTTTGGGAATCCAGATTGGTCCGTAGCTATCCTTAGTCCAGTTGGGAAAATGCTTTAAATCGTGTGGAAATACTTTATTGGGATTTTGGTTCATTCGGCGTTCCAGTTCAGCAATATCGACGATATCGATATTGATATTAGGATCCATGGCCTGCACTTTTTCTTTTTGCTCTTCGTTCAGTACCATGATATACTGGTTAGCTTGTTGGTTAATCACCCCCTGATCTTCAGTAGAAATACCCCACTCGGTGAAGTTTTTGGTATTGATAGCGCCATTGGGGAAAGTAACGAAATAGAAGTATTGAAGATATCTAGGGTTTTCTGCTTTCTGCCCGTTTACATACACTTGTTTGTTTATAATCTGCAGCGAATCTCCCGGTAATGCAATGCAACGCTTGATGTAGTGATCTTTTTTATCCATTGGACGCGTTACCAGTTTTTTGCGTCCGGTTTTAATTTGCTGTACTTTGCGGGCATCACTAATTTGCCCCCGGCGATAGTCATAAATACTATAGGTTCGCTCGGGCCATATATACACACTATCTCCTTCTGGATAATTGAAAACGACCGGATCATTGCGGTCAATTTTTTCTAGGGCCTTTAGTCTTTTGTAGGGTAGCTGAGGTTTTTCCAGGTAGGATTCTCCCAACCCTCCCGGCGCTCGATTGTGCAACAGAGGAAGCATAGCTACCGTCTGAGGCATTCTAATACCGTAATTAGCTTTACTTACAAAAAGGAAATCACCTACCATTAATGAACCCTCCATGGAGGAAGTAGGAATTACGTATGCCTCGATGAGGAACATTCTGATAAAGGCAGCGGCAAAAACAGCAAAAATAATGGCTTCAGCCCATTCTCTGGAACCTGATTTTTTATAAGGGTTACGAGCCTCTAGTTTTTTAAACTCCCGCTCTTTCTTATTGTCCTTAGCTTCTTTAAGTTTTTCCTTATATTCTTGCTCCATGGTGTAGTTTGGCCCCACGTATTTTTCATCTTTACTAAAGGCTAAATAGAAGAAAAATATGGGTGCTCCAATAACTGCCAGCGCACTATGCCAGAACTTGAGCTTATCAAAAGAACGCACCATGCGAACGGCCATGGTTGCGTAGATAAATATATTGACAATAGGTACCAAAATAAATATCACCCGCCACAGTGGATAACCAATAACCTGCGCCCAGACCATAAAATTGTAGAACGGTACTAAACCTTTCCAGCTGGGTTGATCAACTTTTTCGAAAAGAAAATATAAACTAATGCTTAGCAGCACATAGTTGATCAGTAAGAAAATGATAACACTCATCAATATGATTTTAATTTTTCTGAATTGTTACAAATATAAATTAAATTGACAGGATCATTGAGTTAATGGAGCGTTAACATAGATAGATTGGCCATTTTATTCGATAATATTTCCTTCTATAGTTAAAAGTGAAGGCTTGCGAATGCCCCGGAAATATACCCTTATCTTTTTTTGAAAATAGCCGTTATCCTTACTGTCGTAGTGCACGCGAATAATCTCGGTTGAATCGGTAGCAATACCACGCGGTGGCCATTCCGTATCCGTACATCCACAAGAAGTACGGACGTTGTCGATGTACAGAGAATCTGTCCCTGTATTGATGAAAGTAAAATCATGCTGAACCGGCCGGGCTTTTTCAATTTCACCAAAATCATGGTTAGTATCATTCAGCCAAGCTACTCCGGTAGAAAGATAGAGAACGGACAAGAAGAAATAAACCATATTTATTGCGATTGAAAACTACTGCTGGCATCTTCTTCATCATCAATCACTTCCCATGTATGATCGGAAAGTAATTTGACAGAAGCAATAAAATGATAAGGAGGGTTGGGTCCCCACTCTTCAGGTCTGACCATAGAAAGCACTTTTTTTCCATTAGGGCGTTCATAGAGATGATACTCAAACCCTGTCAACGGTTCGAAGTTCATCTCAGCCAGATAAATATTTTCAGAGATCTGAACCCTGTCCTTGACTTTTTTGGCCTGGCGGGCCAACAATTCTATTTGTTTGCGTATTTGGTCAAGCTGCATTTCGGTTTGCTCATACATGGCTCCTACCGCCCGACCTTTTACCTTTCCCTTATCAATAGGTTTTATTTCTACTCCACCCACGGTATGTGCATAGGGAATGATGTGGGGGTTTTCCGTTATTTTATCCTCATCAATAGGATTTACAGCTTTGCTTTCCTTTTTATTTCTCTCCATATTTTATTTCTTTTCAAGTGGTAAACGAAGAAAGGCCCAAAAAGATCATTGAGCAGGTAAGTAAAAAATACGGAACCCGAGCCTTACGAGAAGACCCGGGTTTTATGACTTTTACAAGACTTAATTTTCTGGCCAGTGTTTATCTCAGCTCAAAGGAGGAAGAACCGGCCAGGTAACCTTTATTGTATATCTCTACAGAATAAACCCCTTCCTGAAACTCTTGGCTTGGTGACCAAACGGAGCACATATTTTGTGAGGAGCGGTCATAATCTATATCTTCTACTTTTGTAAAGCGTAGTTGCTCGCCCGACTCATTATTTTTCAAAACGCCGGAACCAAGGTCTTCAATCGCAAGCGTCTCACCAAGTGGATTGACGATACGCACGAAGAACTTTTCTGTAGCAGCCTCTACTACATTATTTTCGGTGATGGTAAAACATACCTGCAACTCATCCACATTTTGGGCTTTTCTCTTTTCAGAGCGCTTACCATTATTTCTGATTTTCAATCCGGTAACTTCAATATTCTGAACTTTCACCACAGAAGCTACATTCACTTTAGCCGCCAGCTTTTGCCGCTCAGCAGCAAGCTGTTCGTTTTCACTTACCAGGGCCGTTTTCGTGGCTTCACTTTTCTGAATGGTAGTAGTTAATTGCGTTTCCAGCGTTTGTTTTTCTTCGGAAAGCATCTCATTTTGAGCAGCTAATTCCTGATTTTCAGCTCTCAATTGATTCACCTCGGCAATGTATTGCTCTACTTGTGAGGTCAGCTTTTTGATCTCAGCTCTGGCCTTTGACAAATCGCGCTTATTTCTCAACAAACCATCTATTCTGGCTTTTGACTGAGTGAGTTCCTCTTTTTGCTGATCAATTAACAAGTTCAATTCTTCGTTGGATCCTCTCATCTCTTCAAGGTCAGAGAGTGCCTGATAGTATTGCTCCTCTAATTCAGCTTTTAGCTGTTCTGATTCATCAAGCTTCTCAGTTGTCAGGTTGTTGGCCTGTTTTAAGTTGTTATTGCGAATGAGTAAAAAAACGCTTACTGCCAGCAGCAATACAATGATAACGGCCGAAATAGCAATAATACGCTTTTTGGCCGCATCTCCGGCTGTGTTGTTGGTATTGGCATTCGGCTTAGGATTGGATGGGTTGGAACCTGGATTAGTAGTTGACATAAGTTTTCTTTTTTGTGACTGATTTCAATGTAGCGATTCGATTCTGAAACGCCAGCTTTTTAATAATAATTGTAATTAAATAAATAAAAATATGTTTTTATACTCAATGACAAATTGACTTGCCATAGCGCGATCAAAACATTAGATTTAGCTTAGTTTGGCACTACAATAATATAGCAAACTCTTAATACAATCTATAAAATGTCAACGGATGTGTAAGGTTTGATTTACAGGGTGAGTTGGATTTAACATTTCTATTAACTCAAAATTATAACAACTTATTGTAGTAAAGAGATTATGTTTTGGGTTAAATTTTCCTGACAAACCCATTTCCACTCACAGAAGTTAGATTTTCTTGTGTTGTTACAAACAAAAGTATTTTATTTAAAGGAAAATTACAATAGCTAAAAATGATAGACTCCATTCCCATCACACAGGTTTTATTTATAGATGTTGAAACGGTATCCGGAAAACCCGAGTATGAGCGGCTCAGTGATACGATGAAAGAACTATGGACGATAAAAGCCCACCAGATTAAGCGGCGCAAGGAAGAGCCCATGACAGAGCAGGAAGTCGCAGCCGTTTATAAGGAAATGGCAGGAATTTATGCCGAATTCGGCAAAATCGTTTGTATCTCTGTAGGTATCGTAAGAATAGATAAAAAAGAAGAAGCGCTGAAAATCCGCCTGAAGTCCTACGCCAGTGAAAATGAAAAAGAATTATTGCACGAATTTTCGAGATTACTATTTGAGTACTACAACAATACGGCAACGTACTTTTTGTGCGGCCATAATATCCGTGAGTTTGATGTACCTTATATGTGTCGCCGGATGGTAATCAATCAAATGAGCCTGCCCAGTATGCTGCAGATCGCTGGCAAAAAGCCATGGGAAACCAAATTCCTCCTGGATACCATGGAACTTTGGAAATTTGGCGACTACAAAAATTATACCTCACTAAAACTATTGGCAGCCGTACTGGATTTTCCCTCCCCCAAAGATGATATCGATGGCGGAAATGTAGGTCAGGTATACTGGGAAGAAAAAGACCTGAACCGAATTTCATTTTACTGCGAAAAAGATGTGCTGGCTACTGCTCAGCTTTTTCTCAGGTACAAACGCCAGCCTTTACTCACGGAGGAGCAGGTCATTCATGTAGATCGGGCGTAAATGCCTTTTGATCAATCAGCCCGGGGAGCGACGATACGGACCTTTCGATCCTGATAGATCAAGGTATAAACGGTAGAGTCAGGTAGTATCCTGTTGTAATGATCTATTGCGGCTACCGCATAACTGTAATATTCATCAGCGGCTGGCAATCGATCAGTAAAGCAATATTTTTTCTCTTTTGACAGACGCTCACTGACAAATAGCAAGCGAGCTTTTTCAAGGTTCATCTCTTCCCTGAATCCTTCAAATCTGAATAAAGCGTATTGCTTGGGGTGCAAGCCCTGTGGCAGTTCTGTTTTTCTGGGAACCCTCCAGCAAAGCTGAACAAAACCACCGTTCACTTCCGGCTCCAAAAATTTGATATCAACCGTTGTTCTTGGCAATTCCGTTTTTAACTCCGGTAAGAGTACAGGCGGAGAATATAAGCGCTTAAAAGAATCCAGGCTGCTCCTGAGGTTCAGGTAGTTCAGGTTTTTGGCTCTGAAAAAAGCATTACCGGCGACTTCAGGCCTGGAAAGCGTCAGGCGATATTGATCCAACAACTCTTCTGGATTTTCCCAGGAAGCTTTATCTGCCGGATTAGATTTGTAGGCAGCGTGACCGATAATCAGCTTTTTTCCATCAACCTTATTCACCCACCAATTAAGGAGTTGCCCAAAATCAGCCGTGGGATGGCCTATCTCCCAGTATAGCTGAGGGATGATAAAATCTACCCAGCCTTCCGCTGACCATAGCAGTGCGTCAGCATACAAATCGTCGTAGCTGCTGAGAGCCGAACTAATCGGTGTCCCCCGTTCATCCTTTTCAATAGTTCTCCAAACGCCAAAGGGGCTGACACTTAGTGCCAGAAACGCTTGCTTTTGCTTAACCAGTTGATGTAGTTCCCGAATTAGGGTATTGACATTGGCTCTCCGCCAATCGGTAATATCGAAAAAGGCTTTTCCGTACCTATCAAAACTGGCAGTATCCGGTATTCCTTTTCCACCTTTTGGATAAGGATAGAAATAATCATCCAGGTGGATACCATCCAGTTCATAATTATCCAATAATTCCTCTACCACATTCAGAAAATGAGCTCTGACAGCGGGATTTCCCGGGTCGAGGTGTAATTTTCCGGCGTATTCAAAAGTATATTCCGGATGCCGAAGATAAATATGATGCTTTGCCAGCAGGCTGGTATCCAGGTTAGTAGTTACCCTGAAAGGGTTGAGCCAGGCGTGAAATTCTATATTGTATTCATGAGCCAGCTCAATAAAACGAGGTAAAGGGTCAAACTGATCATCGGGCCCCATTCCTTCTTTGCCGGTAAGAAACCTAGACCAGGGGACAATTCTGGAGGCATAAAAAGCATCGCCGGCAGTTCTGACCTGAAAAAAGACGGTATTTATCCCCGAAGCTTTTAATTGTATCAACAGCTGTCGGTACTGTTCAGTGATAGCAGTAGGATTGGTACTTGCTGTTTTGGGATAATCCAGCTGAAAAACAGTAGTTATCCAGGCGGCGCGCATTTCTCTTACCCGCTGAGGTTGTAGTTCAGCCAAAGAGCAGCCACTAAAAACGATCACCATAAGCCAGATACACCCTATTCCAAAGATTCTTATCAATTGCAACTCGACATATTTAGTTAGTTACTGCGCAAAGACGCTTCAAGTTTTTTGCAGGTCTTTACTCACGCAGTATACTGACTTTCTTCCAGGAGCCAATATTTATTGATCACATTTTCTGATTGTTCAATTTTTTTATGCAGTTCATCCATTTTTTCTATCCGTTCCTTCTTACCCAAAGGCTCTTGACGGAGCAAAGCCAGTTTTCTGGCAAACCGCAAGAAATTGGTATACCCCCTTTTTTCATCATTAGTCATTTTCTTATTTCTCACCACATATACTCTGAAAGTCTCGATAAGAGATAACAAGGCTACCGTATCTTGCTGATCATAGTAGGTACGTAACATCAAGAAATTGGTATTGAGGTGGTACTTTACATCCGTAAAACGGGTCTGGTTGAGCTGATCAATAGCTTCGTTGTACTGCTTTTTATTGTAGTACAAATTACCCAGGTTATAACTGAAGGCATTTTCCCGCTGCTCATCCGGCAGTTTATCCTTATAGGCATAAATAAACTTTTCGGTCCATTCAAATTCCTTGAGCTTACAACCCAGCGTTACAATATTTTTATAATCCCACTCCGAAAGGTTATTATCCTTGATGATAAATTCTTTTTTTACCGCTTCTTTATACAATTCAAATAATTCCCGCTGATAGGCCCGTTTTCCTTGGTTGATCATTCGGATGCAGTAATTATAAGCAAAAGTGTAGAGGTTGCCCACGTCATCGTGTGAAAGTTCTTTAATGTCATTACCATTAAGAATTTGCTTGAGCTTTTGATAGTTGGAGGGGTCCTGCTCATCCAGAAGTGTCTTAACAATAGTGTAGTAAAGATTAACCGTTGGCTCTTGTTCGAGCAGTTCCGGCTCGTTACTCAGAAATTTCAGTAGTGCTTCAAAAATACCAAAATCATACCGAGTATTGACAATCATGGAGTTGGCCAACAGGTGACAGCAATTTTTTAGCTTTTCTATCAAATAATATCTGTCAAAATGATCCAGCATATTCTGAAAAAAAATAGAAGAGGAACGATCTTCATAATTTCCTTTATAAAACCCCATCAAGTTATTTAACCGATAGGATAAATAGTGATATTTACTATCCTTATAAGCAGCCTTATCCAGTTTTTTTTCCAGTTGCCTGGCTCTATTTTTCATCAAATCAATCTGATTGGCATGTTTGGCGTGTTCTATAGTATACAACTGCTCCTCTGCTTCTTCCTTTTCAAACTGCTCAACCGCTAAAAATCTATGAAAAAGCTTTTTGAGATATGACATGACATTGTGCAGCTGCTGCTCATTATCGTCGTAAGATTCCTCAGGAAACAGCAGCTTAAAGCGCTGTTCGCGGCCCAGTTTTTTCTTCCGCTCTCCCTCAATTTCCTGCAAGATGATCTCCAGCAATTCCTTTGTTTTTTGATGATGATTAAAGTACGGCGAGTCAACGAAAAGCTTAAACTTATCTCTATCCTTTTTTGATAAATGCGCAAGATGCTTGACCAGTTTACTCTGCATCATAATCTTAAAATTTCAGTATTGATAGTTTTTGGAATCGATAATTTACTGATTCATACCTAATTATATGGTACTAGCCTTAATTTTGTTGCAACAGTTATAAAAAAAAATGTACACATATGGACAGAAAAAAGTATTCATATTTGTAATGCAAAGCGATGAAACATATTTCAATGTTTCTCATAGATTTTGTCAGCAAATTATAATTCCAAATTCAAGAACTAATTTCAATTTCGGCGACGGCTAAGGATCAAGGGGGGAGTATCTATTAGCCGTTGCTTTTTTAATCTTACCGCTTACACTTCTTTATATACCACTTTCTTATATTTTTTTTCATTTTATTTTACACAACGCGTTACTTTTTAACTTATATTCGTCCCAATAATGTAAGTACGCACTTCAGACCATTTTTACCAACAAATCATTCTCATTTAATCTATATTATCTTTTGCATCATACCTGATCAACTCATGAGTAGTAAAGCTTAAAATGCATGGTTTTAGGCGAGTCATAATAGTGCTCAAAGGAGCGCTCAGAATTCTGTCACACTATAACTTTTTAATATATAATACTGATTCTGAATATATTGGAAAGTAATACTTCTGAATGCCTCTTTTTGGATACTTACAAGGCTTTTTTACATTTTTTTTAAAAAAAATTAACTTTTTTTCAGCAAAAAATGACCTTCAAAAGTCCCTTAAAAACCAGTAACAAAAACTATATAAACGTTAAAATCTTATAAAACAATGACTTACAACTCAAATAAAAATAAGAAAAATTTCAGAATAGAATGATATTGTACTTCGCAATTGAATTTGCAACTACGATATTTGTATTGTAATCAAAAGGAAAGGAATTACGAAAAGCTACACTAACAAATTATGATCTCTAATAAAGTAGCTTTGAAATTTTTGATAATGTTATGATCCCACGAATATTTTATGATCTCATGGACGAAGTTATGAGAGTTTCAAAGGAAATTCTCACTCTGGTATGTAGATAGCCTCTCAAAGCTCTTTTCGAAGGCCGGTTAGATTTTCTAACCGGTTTTTTTTTATTTTCACCTTCGGCCAATAGATATTAAATCAAAGCTAATAGACAAACAACACATTATAGTTTTTTATACGTATGAAGAATCACTTTGTTGCACCTTCTGTACTCGCCGCCGATTTTTCTCGCCTGCAGGAAGCCATAGAAATCATCAACGACAGCGCTGCTGACTACATCCACGTCGATGTAATGGACGGCGTTTTTGTGCCTAACATCACTTTTGGAATGATGATAGTGGAAGCCATGAAAAAATGGGCCCAAAAACCGCTCGATGTTCATTTGATGATAGTAGAACCTGAAAAATATGTACAGGCCTTCCGGGATGCAGGTGCTGACATTCTGACGGTTCACTATGAAGCCTGTTCGCACTTGCATCGAGTGCTGCAACTGATAAAGGCCTCGGGAGCAAAAAGCGGAGTAGCGCTTAATCCACATACGCATGTCTCTTTGCTGGAAGATGTGCTGGAAGAAATTGATCAGGTGATTGTAATGTCTGTCAATCCTGGTTTTGGAGGTCAAAAATTTATATATCGCACCATTCCCAAAATTCGCCAGCTCAAGGATATGATTACCACACAGAACTCCAAGACGCTGATCGAGATAGATGGTGGAGTGGGCATGCATAATGCAGAGGCCATACTGAATGCCGGTGCTGATATTCTTGTAGCGGGCAGCAGTGTTTTTAAGGCCGATGACCCACAAAAAGCTATTGCTGATCTCAAAGCTATAGGAACAGGCAACCGTAGCTTTTACACCTAACAGCGCTGAAGCTTCATAGTAACAGTATTTTCAGGGAGCTCAGTAGTAAGTATCAAAAAGTCGTCAATTCAACAAGAATTACTTACCTAAACCTTGAAGGAAGGTTGTAACTTACACTCCGCAAAATAGAATGATACACCAGACATTATGAAGCTGATGAGACTTTTTATTCCCATGACATTCAGAGTATTTCTAAGAAAAATCCACTTTACTTCCTGCCTTATTGGCTTTTTATTGAGCCTTCCTTTGTTTATGGCCGCCCAGACGGGGCAAAATGCCGTTATTACGGGTACTGTAGTTGATGGTATTTCTGAAGAGCCTGTTGAGTTAGTTTTAGTTTATATTGAAGACCAATCCGTCTCAGCTGAGACGGCCATCAATGGTCGTTATCGAATTGAAATTCCTGCCGAAACGGCACTGACGCTGGTCTATTCCAGGATTGGCTACAAAGAAGTAAAAGCCCGGATCAATCCTATGCCTTCGGGTAGCAGCAGGCAGGTCGATATTAGTATGGCGCCCGCCGATAGCGACCTGGAAGTTGTTGTTCGCGAGAGCAAACTGGAAAAAGGAGGGATGGTGAAGGAGGATGTTTCTGCTTTTAAGCTTCTGCCTACTGCTTCCGGTAATTTTGAGAGCGTACTGCCACATATAGCACTGGGAGCAAGCTCAGGAACAGGCGGCGAGCTGAGTTCGCAGTACAATGTACGCGGTGGTAACTACGATGAAAATCTGGTGTATGTCAATGATTTTGAAATATATCGCCCTCAATTGATAAGAGCCAGCCAACAGGAAGGACTCTCTTTTCCCAATATTGACCTTATCAGAGACCTGTCCTTCTCTTCCGGTGGATTTGAAGCCAAATATGGGGACAAACTCTCATCCGTGCTGGATATTAATTACAAGCGCCCGGATAGTCTCAGAGGGTCTTTGGGGCTCAGTTTACTCGGTGGCTCTGCTCACCTAGAAGGCAGTATTGATGCAGACAAGGGCAACTACCGAAAACTCCGCTATCTGTTTGGTGCTCGTTACAGAAACACCCGCTATGTGCTAAGCACGCTGGATACCCGCGGAGAGTATAACCCTAATTTTGTAGACCTACAAACTTATATCACTTATGATATTTCCAGAAACTGGCAGATGGGCCTGATTGCCAATTACAATCGATCTGACTATCGCTATGTCCCCACTGAAAGAAATACGGCACTGGGGCTAATCGATTTTGCGCTACAACTCTTTACCGTTTTTGAGGGCCGCGAAGTGAATGATTTTACGACTGCTATGGGTGGAGTATCGTTTACTTACATCCCCGAGAATGTTAAAAATCCGATATTCCTGAAATTTTTGGGTTCTACCCATGGCAGTGACGAAAATGAAAATATTGATATTATTGGAGACTATAGCCTTCGGCAAATAGAATCGGGCCTGGGCAGTAGTGACTTTGGAGAAGTACTGGCAGAACTTGGTACTGGTACACAACATCAATTCGTGAGAAACCGCCTGGATACAAGAGTTATCAATCTACAACATAAAGGTGGCTGGGAGATTCCCAAAAGTAATACCTCTGAAGGTATTACCAGCAGCCACTTCATCCAGTGGGGGCTAAAGGTCCAGCAGGAAGAAATTGACGATATTATCAGAGAGTGGGAAAGGCTGGATTCTGCAGGGTACTCCTTGCCATTCGATGATACACAAGTTTTGTTGTTTGATGTATTAAAATCAACTAATTCTATATCTTCTATGCGATATTCTGTTTACTTGCAGGATACCTATACTTTTCGCGAAGATGATCGTGCGGAATGGAAGATTTCGGCTGGCATACGCTCCCAATATTGGGATTTGAACAATGAGCTACTGATTTCCCCTCGCGCTCAGATTCTTTATAAGCCACTGGGTGGAAAAGCTGATATTTCTTTTAGACTTGCCGGAGGACTTTATGCTCAACCAGCCTTTTACAGAGAACTGCGCCGCATGGATGGGACCCTTAATACAGAGCTGCGGGCACAAAAGTCAATGCATATCGTAGGAGGAATGACTTATGACTTTTATATAGGAAAAAATAATCCCAAAAAGTTTCGCCTGATCACAGAAGCCTACTACAAGTCTATTTGGGATCTTATATCGTATGAAATTGAGAATGTCAGGATAAGATATTCCGGCGAAAATGACGGCGTAGGCTACGTAACCGGCCTGGATGTCCGATTAAATGGAGAATTTGTTCCCGGAGCTGAATCATGGATTAACCTGTCTTTCCTCAGAGCCAGAGAAGACCTCAATGGCATCCAACACTTAGAAAGAGAAATTGGCCAGGAAGAAGCCACTCCTGTAAACGATGTGCCCCGACCTACCGATCGCGCCTTCAATATTAATGTCTTTTTCCAGGATTACCTCCCTAAAAATGAGAATATCAAAATGAACTTAAACCTTTCATTTGGTACAGGACTACCTTTTGGCCTTTTGGGAAATAATCAAATTTTTAGAAATACTTACCGGCTTGCCAACTACAACCGGGTAGATATAGGTTTTGCCTTTGGTCTTTGGGATCAAAAGCGCCGGTCAGCGGGCAAAAAAAGCTTTTTGGACTTTACCAGAAGCACCTGGCTGAGCCTTGAAATTTTTAATTTGATGCAAATCCAAAATCAGGCAGGAAATACATGGATTAAGACGGTTTTTGAGCAACAATATGCCATCCCAAACTTTTTAACTTCTAGAAGGATTAATCTACGATTGAAAATGGACTTCTGATCGCATCTTAAGCCACTCAATCCCAAAAGAAAAACCATTAACCATGAGTGAAGACAAGAAAAAAAAGCGCTTACTAACAGGATGGGAAATTATTCTTGCCATTATTTCCATCCTCATCCTACTCGGTATTGCCCTGCAAAAAATGGGCGTTGATATGACTTACAAAACGGAAGAAACAGAGATCATTGAGAATCCACATCCTGGATACTAACTCCAACAACTCTGTTTTTTACAAAAGAACTCTGGAAGCAGTCTCAAAAATCTATGGAAATTTTGAGACTACTTCTTACAGATTGTTGCTCGCGCTGTTTTTACTACAACCTAATACCCCGCTCTTATTCTTTCAATAGCTTACCGTACCACTGCTTCTTCTGATTTGTCAATCTGATAATGTAAAGTCCACTTTCCAGCTCATTCAGATTGAGTCGTCGGGAACTATTCAACTTTTCTGTTCTGATAATTTCTCCCTGCAGATTGTACAGGAACAAAGTCAGCGGTAGTAAAGAGATATCTCCTACTTCTATGTTGACCGCCTCAGATGCCGGGTTGGGGTAAATTTTTATATCCTCACTTTCAAATATATTGAAAACGTTTGTTAGTTCTACCGGAACATTTTTAACCGTAGAATTACCACAACTCCCTGAAGTTGCGTTTAAAGATACCCTGTAAACGCCACCTTTTTCGTAGGTATGCACCGGATTGATTGCCGTACTCTCTGTACCATCACCAAAGTTCCAGCGATATGCTTCTGCACCAGTAGAAGTATTGGTGAAAGTGACCGCGAATTCATCAATTTCAAAATCAAAATTCGCTTTGGGAAACGCTCGAATTTCGATGATACTGTCAAGCGTGATCGTGCTATTTCCCAGCGGGCCTTCCAGTCGTAGGGTGGCACCGTAAATTCCCGGTTCAAAATAAACCACTTCAGGATTTTCTTCTTCCGAAAAAGCGGGCGCTCCCCCCGGAAACGTCCAGCGCACTGTATTGAACGTACCAGTAGAGCGGTTTCGAAACTGCACCAGATGAGGTGCACAGCCATTAGCGTTGACAGTCGTAAAATTGGCAGCGGGTGCTCCTCCAACAACCAAAACCCTGGAGACAGTGTCAGTACCGCATTCATTGAATGCTATTAGCTGTACTTCATACTCGCCAAAGTCAGCGTACGCATGAAGTGGTGATCGGAGGCTACTGCTCCTGCCATCGCCGAAATTCCAGAAGACGGAATCTGCCATGATAGATTCATTGATGAAGCGTACATTCAAATCATCCATTTCCTGGGAAAACCTGGCGGAAGGTACATCCTGAAATGTAAAATTATTAAATGCAATATCTTCTCCCAGTTCGTTAATGGCGCTGAGCCTAATTTCATATTCACCGGCTCTTGTTATAATAAACTGCGTGTCTCTGGCGGGAAGGACTTCCAGAACATTCGGCCCGATGATTGTCCACTCATATTCATCGATCAAAGCTCTGGCACTACCAGTAAGAGTCAACTCTACAGGTACACAGCCCAACTGTGGACTCACCATTGCTTCTACCTCAGGAATGGCATTCACCCTGACCAATTTGGAAATTTCAATTTGTTCTTCCTCTCCATCGCAAAGATAGCTGATAGTCAGTATCACAGTATATTCTCCGAATTCATCGTAGCTATGAACCGGATTGACTTCCTGGCTTTCTGAACCATCTCCAAAGTCCCACAAAATAACTGTAGCGCGATCAATAACGTTGGCTCGATTTACAAAGTTGACATCTGTCTCAAAGCCGGAAAATGTAAAATCTACTACAGCTGGAGGAAAAACTTCTACGTTAATAGTCCGACTCGTCGTATCAAAGCCAAATTCATTTTCTGCAATCAATTCAAATACGTAAGTTCCACTACTATCGAAAGTAATATCGAAGGTTTGTTCATCTCGCTGAAATAAATCAAAGTTTTCTGGCCAATTGAAGGTAAAAGCCTCACTGTTTAAAGAAGTATTTCTGATGCGAAGCGTAACCAGGTCACAACCTGTAGTATCCAAAACTTCAAATTGTGCAGTAGGCGAGGCATCGACATTTACGGTTCGAAATACCGAATCTTGTCCACACTCGCTTTTTGCTACAATCCCCACCTGATAAATACCGGGTTCATCCACAGTAAAAAAGAAACTGGAATCAGTAGCGGCAGCTTCTGCCCGCTGATCTCCCACCACATAGCAAATCGTCTCTGCATTGGCTGCTTGGTGGGTAAAGCCTATGGTCAGGAAGTCAACCTCAGTCGTAAATTCAGGCTCGGGTGGCATTTGCACTTCTATATCCACTTCCAGAGACAGCGTATCCCTACCGGTTTCGTTAACAGCTATCAAATTCCAGGTATAAGTCCCACTTTCTATATAAACCGCCTGTATATTACCATCATTGACAGTAATCGTTTCAGCACCTTCTAGATCAGCCTCGATAGATGTAGCAAATTGAGAATTGCTGACAATATTTATGGGTAATGGAAAACACCCTTCCAAATCACCAATCGTAAAAGAGGCTACCGGCAGGGCCGTGATTTCGACAACCTGAATTAGCGTATCCTGACCACAAGCATTACTGACGATCTGCCGAATTTCGTAGGTTCCCGGAGCATCAAAGATATACGAGTTGGTATCTATTCGGATTTCTTCCAGCAATTGACCATCCTGCAAAAATTGCCAGGCCAGCTCATCCTCGTTTTGTGCATTATTGATCAGGCCAACAAACAGGTCATTAATATCTAAATCAAAATCAGCAATAGGCTCTTCCAATGCATCTATTGTGATCTGACGAGTAATTGTTGCACTCCCACCATCGTTGAAAGCAGTGAGCTCTACCTCGTAAGTACCACTGGATGCATAACTAACCCGCGGATTTTCCTCATCTGAAAAACCAGGAGTTCCAGCCTGAAATGACCAGGCATAACTTACGCCGTCTCCCTCCGTGAGATTTATAAAGGTTGTAGCAAATGGCGAACAACCAGCAAGGGTATCTATTCTGAAATCAGGTATTGGCGGCGCGATGATTTCCAGATTAGCACTGGCCGTATCACTTCCGCATTCATTGGTAGCAATTAAAAAAAGCACATAATTGCCGGGGAAACTATACTCATACAATGGACTTTCACTGGAGTCAGTATTGCCATCGCCAAAGTCCCATAATTGTTCTGTAGCATTTTCTGAAAGATTGCTTGTAAACAGAGCGTTACCATCCAGAGTAAAGTTGAAATCAGCAATAGGTTCCTCTGTAATATCTACCGTAATTTCTGTGATCAGTGTATCAGCACCAAGATCATTGGTGGCTATTAATTGTACCTGATACGTGCCGGACTGGTTGTAGGTTACCACCGGATTGTCGGCAGAACTGGCAGCGGGATTACCATTTTCAAAGTTCCACTCCACGCTGGTAGGGTTTCCTATAGATTGATTAATGAATGCCACTTCCAGCGGTGCACAACCACTAGTATTTTCTACAGAAAAATTAGCCACTGGATCATTACCAATAGTTAGTTGTAAACTCACTGTGTCGCTAGCGCAGGCATTAGTCCCGATGAGGGTGATCTCATAAATACCCGGGCTATCGTAGGTGTAGCTAGGCTCAGGAATTTCTGAAAAAGCGCCATCGCCAAAAGACCAACTGTATGAATCAACATTTAGAGAATTATTCATCAAATTGACTGTCAGGTCATTGAGGGTAGCTACAAATTCTGCCTGTGGCCTTGGGGTGAGATTTACAGTAATGGGCGTCGAAGGGAGTGCATCGCCGCAGGAAGGCGTAACGACCAATCGATAAGTATAATTGGCTTGTTCAAAGGCAATATTAGAAATATTCAATATAGGAGACTGGCTACCGGAAAATACCGCATTATTTTGGATATTTTCAAAGCCCGTTCCACGATTTAGTTGCCATTGTAAGGTAATATTGTCGCCAGATACAATGGTTTCAATGGATAAATCATTTCCCTCACATACATTCAGGCTGACGGGTTGTGATTCTATTTCGGGTGTTTCAAAAGAATCTACATTTACGGCTAGTGACTCTATAATGGAAAGTTGACCATTAGAACCATTCTCGGCCATATTGGAAGAATTAGAGCAAATGGCAGAATTGATGGACCGACCAGCCTGCCCGCCGGTTACCTGAAAGCGAGTATCTGGCAGCATTCCAGGCTGATTGATCAAGATCTGTCCACCACTTCCGCCACCACCGGGACCAAAGCATCGTTCCAGTCCGTTATTATCTACCAATGAACCATTTCCACCGAAAGCATGAATGAGTGTATTATCATCCAATTGGTTCACTTCTATGGCTATAGTTCCGCCGGCACCACCGCCACCGCCACCGTCTCCCTGGGCGGGCCCCGGTGATCGTCCGTCAGCATAGATGCCCCCAAAAACTCTGGTGATCTGGTTAGCTTTCAGTATGATAATACCTCCACCATTACCACCACTGACATTTTCCGCCGAGTTGTTTGCATGCCCGGCACCGCCGCCACCGCCCATAAATAGACGGATATTATCTTGCTGAAGGGCTACTCCTCCCAGGCCGGGGTTTTCCCCTCTACATTCTGAGTTACTATTTCTGTTAGTTTGGCCTCCCTGGCCACCGCTGCTGACATTGGCGCCACCGCCACCGCCGGTATTGTGGTCATTACCACCGCCGCCACCATTGGCTTGTGGGCCTCTACCCCACTCTCTTAAAACAGTGTATTCGGCAATTCCCTCTCCTTTGGCTGCGCCCCGCCAATTGTTGGTAGAGAAAAAGTAGTTTGTAATATTGGTTCCGGGAAAAAATAAAAAGTCACCGGAGCACTCACTGGTCAGGGCGACTGCTTGTCCTCCTCTGAAGCCTTTTCCACTTACATCCAGGGGGGCGTCTATTCTAAGCTCTCCACTGACTTCCAGCGCCAGTACTCCGCCGGTTTGTCCATTCCAGGCCTGGCAAGTCAGCGTATCCGAAGTGGTTACATTTTCATAAACTGGCATATTGACCAGTTGTAACCGACCATTAACGTCGTAGTTGTTCAGTAGTGGACGCTGCATAACTACGTTACTGCCGTTGATGGATGCTATGGTATTGATTTCATATAAGCCGGCACTGCCCAGCTCATTGATTTGCCCAAAACTATTGTTATTTTGATTATTGATGGTTGCCCCTTTCATCTGAATAATGACTACCTGTGTACCCGCCTGTAACCCACTTGGGTTACTAACAGACATCGTATTGGAACATTCATCAATAGATTGGACGCGGGTGTAGGTATTCACGACCCCCTGCAAGCTGGTTTCCTGACTTATCAGAGCCAGAGGAATACTTAATAATATGACAATGACGTACTTAAATCGCATAGATATATTTTTTTTCGGGAAAATAATTTGAACAATTCGTACCTATTTTTCCTTCCATCAATGTAGAGGAAGGATCAACACATGAATTCGGTTAGATCAATAGCAAAATAGGAAGGGTAGCTGCTGTTCATGACCAATATTACGGGCAAAAGGTCATGGTTGCTGTTGTTACACTGAGTTTTGACTTTCCAAATATGAAGATTTTTTTGTTATGATTAAAATAAAAAATATAATCTTTAACCCAATTTCTGTCTATTATCGATCAAAAACAGAAATAACTTTCAAAAGATAAAATTTTCCAGTATTTTAATCTCCTACTTAATAGATGATAATTTGCCTTATTAAAGAATATGGTGTACATTTGCGCCCGTTATTAACCCGTAGCTTGTTTAGCAAAGGAAGCGGGTATGGTAAACCATGTAAATAATGATCAATGCCAGTAAAAATTAGATTGCAGAGAAGAGGGCGTAAAAAACGTCCATTCTATCAGATTGTCATAGCAGATGCGAGGTCACCGAGAGATGGTCGTTACATTGAAAGAATTGGAGTTTATAATCCAATGACCAAACCAGCCACCATCGAAGTTGACAGAGATAAGGCCTACGAATGGGTAATAAAAGGTGCCCAGCCTACAGATACCGTAAGAGCTATTTTGCGTTTCAAAGGAGTGTATTACAAGAAGCACTTGATGAGAGGAGTAAACAAGGGAGCATTAACAATGGAAGAAGCAGAGAAGAAATATCAGGACTGGATTGATGCCAAGGATGAAAAAACAGCTAAGCGCGTTGAGCAGGCACAAAGAGAAGAAGCTGAAAAGCGTGCTAAGTTTGCAGGTATTGATATTGAACCTCCTAAGCCTGCTGCTGAACCAGAAGGGAAAACTCCCGAGGAAACGCCAGCTGCTGAAAATGAAGCTCCCGAGACTGAAGCCAGTGCTGAAAGCAACTCTGAAGCAGAAGAAAACCAGGAAACTGAAACTCCTGCTGAAGTCGAAGCCAATGCTGAAAGCAACTCTGAAGCAGAAGAAAACCAGGAAACTGAAACTCCCGCTGAAGTTGAAGCCGAGGCTGAAGCAAATACTGAAGAAAAGTCTGATAAGTAAGCCTTACTTTGACTTTATACAGCTGTATCTGAGCCATCAAAATAGCTCAGATACAGTTTTCACCTTCCAACAGGTTCATTCCCACTTTTTTTAAAAGGCTGTATTCACAGAATTTCCACTGTATTACTATCAGCATAAAACCACAGCATTTTGTGTGAGCAGTTACTAGACTTATTTTGTAATTAATGTAGAATTGACCTATATTTGCCCTATTAATTAGTTAAGGCTATACTTTAAATTCTAAATATTAACGGACCTGGTAGTGCCTCGAGTTGCACTATCAGGTTTCTATTTAACCGGGGCTATGAAAAACCATTACAATTGCTTATGAGGTTCAATTACCGGTTTACGAAGTGCTAAAACTCATTCCTTTCGGCAAGTGATAGGCCCGGAGATTTTCCAAAATGAATAAAAACTCATCAAACATGTATGAATTAGATAAAAAGTATATTGACGAACTTGAAACCCTGGCTTCCGAAATACAAGAATCAGAAGAATTAGCAAAGTACCTCGAAGAAGAAGAGGAAGAAGACTATAGCCGCCTCAAAGAAACGTTTGAGCCACGAATAGGCCTGCTCTACGACAAAGTGGCTGCTGATAATCCTTTGCAGCTCATTCCACTAGAATTGCTCTTATTGGAAAATTATTTTGAAGGGCTTTATTTGCCCAGAATCCTGGGCTATTCTGTGCTCCGTGGCGAAGTAGATGCCAATTTTAAGTACGTTCGCCCCCAGGAGCATTTTAAGGAAATCCTGCTGACCATCTGCCAATCTTCCAATTTTGATATTTTGAAAAAAAGAATCGGGCAGTCTATTCAGGTTGGTTTTGCGCTAAGTAGCGACATATGGGTGACCAACTTGATCAATAGCGTAGAAAACAAAAGAATCAGATATTATCTGCAGGGTCAAAAGCTAGACAGGTACCGCCGGGCTAAAGAAAGGCAATTAGGGTTAGAACGGTATATGCGCCAATTCAAGAATGACAACTTCCAAACGGCGGAGTTTCCGGACTCTCCGGGCAGTCTGAAAGTACTATATTCCTCTCTGAAAAACTTCCTTTTGTATCGTTATCGCATTAAAGGTAATAATAAGAGCATCATTCCCCCCTTAAAGAACTTTTTGGAGCAGGAAGAGTACCACGGAGTGAAAGAGCATTTGCATCTGATGATGATTTATGGAATGTTCTTTGAGCTAACTGATTTACAGCTGGGAGACCTGGCCAGTCTTTTCAATGATATCAGGGAGGAAATGCCCGACTTTACCACCCAATATCTAGAATTCATCCTTGACCTTTATCAGATAGAAAAGGTAGAACTCACTCCTGATGCCGACTTACGTATATCTATGGTCATAGATAGAGATCTAGAAGACGAATTATCCTCTTACTACAATATCGTTGATACTATTCACAATAAGGGCTTCAATCAGGAAGAAGTACAGGAAGCTGTTAAGCGGTTTTATCATCAGTACGAGGGGGGTTCTCTGATTAATGAATGTGTCAGAGAGATTATTTTCCAATATTTTAAAAGATATTTAAAAAACCTGGAGCCCACTGCATACAATGACTTCTTTGAAATTACCAAGCTCTACCCTATCTATATGGGTATTTTTACCAATCAAAAGTTCAACCAGGGTTTGAAAGACCTATCGATGTCTTATGTGAAGAAGCTTCTAAAAGTTTACACGGATAAAAGAGGTAAGGACTATCAGGACATGAAGAAATTCGTTTCGCGAACTTTCAAGGATTTTCAGTTTTTAAAAGATAAAGAAATTGTGGAGTTATTTAAAACAAAGCGTAAGAAAAAGCCGGCTACTGAAGCCAGCAATAAATAAACCCAAATCATCGAAAACGTATGTCCAGGCTAGTCATCATTTCCAATCGTTTACCTCTTACTATCTCCAAAGTTGATGGAGAGCTTGAGTATCAATCCAGTGCCGGAGGTCTTGCTACAGGCTTAAGTTCCCTTGATGGCTCTATCTCAAAAATCTGGATCGGCTGGCCCGGTACTGCTTTTGAAGAAGAAAAAGAAAGAGAAGCGATAGTAAAAGACCTGGAAGAAAAGAATCTTGTACCGGTTTTTTTGAGTGAGGAAGATGTACACCTTTATTACGAAGGGTTCAGCAATAAAACGATCTGGCCTCATTTTCACTATTTCACCCAATTTACCACTTACGATGAAGAATACTGGCATGCCTACAAAAGAGTTAACGAAATTTTTGCGGCAGTAGCTAATCAGCATATCAGGGAGGATGATATCGTCTGGGTACACGACTACCAACTCATGTTGTTGCCCAAACTGATACGCAATGCTTTTCCGGAAATATCTATTGGCTTTTTCTTACATATTCCATTTCCTTCCTATGAAATTTTTAGAGTGCTCCCATGGAGAAAGATCATATTGGAAGGGATACTGGGGTCTGACCTTATCGGTTTTCATACTTTTGGCTACATGCGTCACTTTTTGAGTGCTGTTTACCGGATTACCGGCTACGAGCATAGTTTTGGTCACCTTACAGTAGGTAACCGCCTAGTGAATGTCGATGTTTTTCCTATGGGGATAGACTATGACAAGTATGCTTTTCCGGAGTTCAATGTGCTTGTTGAAGACTCTGGACTTAAGATTAAGCAAATGGCCAAGAATCAGGACCTCATCATTTCTATTGATCGCCTGGATTATTCCAAGGGCATCCCTGAGCGGATCAAGTCTTTTGAGTGCTTTCTGGAAAATTATGAGCAATACCACGGTAAAGTAACCTTGGTAATGGTAGTAGTCCCTTCCCGCTCGGGAGTGGATCAGTATCAGCAGTTAAAGCACGATATTGATACGCTGGTAGGTGAAATCAATTCCAGATTCAGAACTTTTGACTGGGAGCCTATTCGCTACTTTTATCGCTCGCTGCAATTTGAAGAATTGGTTACGCTCTATCAGGTAGCTTCTGTGGCGATGATTACGCCGGTAAGAGATGGCATGAATTTGGTAGCCAAAGAATACGTAGCCAGCAAAGAGGTATCAAAGAAAGGGGTAATCATCCTCAGTGAGATGGCAGGAGCTGCTAATGAATTATCTGAAGCCATTATTGTAAATCCTATTGATAAAAATGATGTATCTGATGCGTTGGTCAGAGCTATTGAGATGAATGAAAATGAGCAACGCTGGCGTCTGGAAACGATGCAGCAAAAGCTGAAGAAGTACACGATCAAACATTGGGCCAATACATTCATGAGCGAACTAAAACGCCTTATGGAAGAACAAAAAAAGCACAAAGGAAAGCGCCTGGACGGCCCTTCTCAGTCCATGTTATTAGAACATTATCAGGCGGCCAAAAAGCGCCTCTTAATCCTTGATTATGATGGCACACTGATGGGCTTCGACCCTGACCCACAAGCTGTTATACCAGATCAAAACCTGATTGACCTGCTCAAACAACTATTAAGCGACCCGGCTAATAAGATCATCGTAAACAGTGGTCGGGACCGTCAAACTCTAGACCAATGGCTGGGCCATCTGGGGATCGATATGGCTGCCGAACACGGCGTATGGGTGAAAAAAAATGGACAGTGGGAAAACAATCCCAACCTGAGGGCCGACTGGAAGCCGGAAGTCAAAGAAGTACTGGAAGACATAGTAGAACGTACTCCCGGTTCTTTTATAGAAGAAAAAGATTTCTCCCTGGCCTGGCACTATCGCCTGATTGATAAAGACCTCGGAGCCAAGCGTGTACGTGAGTTCCGCGATGTACTCCGCTATTTGACGGGCAGCATGGATTTGCAGGTTCTGGAAGGCAAAAAGGTGGTAGAAATAAAAAATGCCGGTGTGAATAAGGGTAAAGCAACTATAACCTGGCTCAATGAGCCTTATGATTTTCATCTTGCGGTTGGGGATGACCATACCGATGAAGATACTTTCAAGGCCTTACCCGAAACAGCTTTCACTTTGAAAGTAGGTGTGGGAAGTACAGCGGCACGTTTTAACCTTGATGGTGTAGAAGCAGTGCGAGCGCTGCTTACAGCAATGAGCAACGCCTAATTAGATAACCCAAGACCAGAAATGGCCACTAAGTTATCGATAGCTTGAGTCTGACCATAGAAAATATTTGACATTTTCCACGTATTTCAAAAGATTAGTATTGCCTTTTTGTTGTTAAATACAATAGGCGTAAGTTCTTTTTACTAAAACAAATGAAAAACATGAGTGGATTATTTGCAGGTATTTTCGCATACTTTAAGGCTATCGATTATATTGGGCGATTAAAGCTTTGGAATTACTTTCTGATTCCGGCTGTTGTTACTGTATTTTTAGGGGTTACTATTCTTGGTGCTGCCTGGAATGTATCCGATGAAGTTGGTCAATGGCTGTTTTATTGGATAGGATGGGAATGGGCCCGTGACGTACTTGGAGCGGTCTTTATACTGGCAGCTGGTTTGATTGTCTTCAGGCAGCTGGTAATGGCTCTTGCTGCTCCTTTCATGAGCCCGATGTCTGAAACCATTGAAATGGATATACGCGGGCAACAAAGTAAAGTAAAATTTAGTACTACTCAGTTTATAAAAGATTTGATCAGAGGTCTTACCATTGCGCTGAGAAATATATTTATAGAACTAACGCTTACCCTGATATTGACCTTACTGGGTTTTATTCCTGGATTGACTCTGGTCGTTCCGGTGTTAATCTTCTTACTACAATCTTATTATGCGGGTTTCGGTAATATGGATTACACTCTGGAAAGACACTTCAATGTAAAAGAGAGTGTTCAATTTGTAAAAAAACACTGGAGCGTTGCACTGGGTAATGGAGCCATTTTTATTTTAATCCTTTTGACCGGAATAGGCTTTCTTTTTGCGATCCCACTGGGGGCAGCAGCGGCGACTCCTGTAACAGTAAAAAGATTGTAGCCTAAATCCTTACTTAACATACATCAAGTGGTAAAAGTCCGAAATGCTCTTATTTGCACCTAAAAAAAATGAGAGCATTATTTATTATTACTTTAACTATGTTAAGCATGAAAACGATGGTCAATGCCCAGGAAATGGCCAGAGGCACCAATAAAGCCTTTGAGTACAGTATTAAGACTACCGCCAGCCCGGAGGAAATCTGGACGGTTGGGACAAGTGTCTCCAATTGGAGAAACTGGGATACCGGCCTTAAAGAGGCTGAATGGAAAGAAGCATTCAGACTATTGTTGAAAAATGGGACTGTTTTGATCTGTTTTGATCTCTACGAGGTAGGTCTATTAAATTATTCTTATTTCCAACTTAATTATACCACATTTGTACTGGTATATTCTGCAATTAATATACATTTGTGCCAAAACCGGGCAGTTTTTGTCTTCACAACCTTCACCATAACCAAACAAAGCCATACTTAAACTTTTTTATCAATTTTGGCATCAATTACATGCTAATATGAATCCATTGTCGTATTTCATTATTGATTTTGACAGCACTTTCACTAAAGTGGAAGCGTTGGATGTTTTGGTAGATATTGTTCTGGAGGATTCTCCTGACAAACACCAGGTTATGTCAAAGATACAGGAACTGACTGACCAATCTATGGATGGAGAATTAGACTTCAGGAGTTCTTTATCGGGCAGATTGGCCCTTATCCGGGCGCATCGAAAAGATATAGAGCGCCTGGTCTTGCGTTTGAAGACAATGATCTCGGAGTCTTTCAAAAGGAACCGGGGCACTATTACTGCTCACAGAGATCGGGTTTATATAGTTTCTAATGGGTTTATTGATTTTATAAGGCCGATTATTGAAGACTATGGGTTGCGGGGTGATCACATCTTTGCCAATGAATTTATATACGATGAAGATGGTTTTGTTAGTGGGTTTAATACGAGCAATCCACTTTCAGAAAGTGGTGGCAAACCCAAAGTGATCAAAGCGTTGGATTTAAAAGGGGATGTATATGTAATTGGCGATGGCTACAACGACTTTGAAATTAAGAAAGCAGGTTATGCTAATAAATTTTATTTATTTACCGAAAATATCAATCGGGAGAAAGTCCGTGAAAATGCGGATCATATTGCTCCCAGTATTGACGAAATCTTATTTGAATTAAATATGAGTAAAGCACTTTCTTACCCGAAGAATCGCATTAAGGTTTTACTATTGGAGGGGGTTCACCCTGACGCTGTCAAGCTTTTTGAAGAGGAAGGATATCAGGTAGAATATCTCAAAACTGCTTTGACTGAAGAAGAGCTATGTGAAAAGATCACGGATGTTAATATTTTGGGTATTAGGTCCAAGACGAATGTTACGGCCAAAGTTATTGACTGTGCCAAGCGTCTGATCAGTATTGGTGCTTTCTGTATAGGGACCAATCAGATAAACCTCGATGCCTGTAATGATCAGGGAGTAGCCGTTTTTAATGCGCCCTACAGCAATACCCGATCAGTAGTGGAGCTTGCTATTGCCGAAATGATTTTACTGGTAAGAAACTTACCGGACAAGATTATGGCTATGCACAATGGCAAATGGGAGAAGTCGGCTAGTAATGCTAATGAGATCAGAGGCAAAAAACTCGGTATTGTGGGTTATGGTAACATAGGGGCGCAGCTTACGCCCATAGCCGAAGCCATGGGGATCGATGTTTATTACTACGATTTGGTTGATAAACTGGCACTTAGTAATGCGACCAAATGTGATACCCTGGAAAAATTACTTTCTACGGTAGATATCGTGACGCTTCATGTGGATGGCCGGCCGGACAATACTAATATTTTTGGCGCAGAACAATTCGCCATGATGAAAGATGGCGCCATTTTCATGAATCTGGCGAGAGGCAAAGTGGTAGATGTAGAAGCCTTAAAAGCAGCATTGGCATCTGGTAAATTGAAAGGCGCTGCTGTAGATGTCTTTCCTAAAGAACCTAAAAGTAATGATGAGCCCTTTGCTTCCGCTCTGATGGGCGCTAAAAATACCATTCTGACGCCTCACATCGGCGGCAGTACCATGGAAGCTCAGGAAAATATCGGCAATTTTGTTCCCAAAAAGATAATGGGATATATCAATACCGGTAGTACTTATGGTAGCGTTAATTTACCCAACGTTCAGATTACAGCCGTTGAAGGCGCACATCGCCTTTTGCACATCCACAGAAATATTCCCAACGTATTGGCACAGGTTAACAATATCCTGTCTTCCAATAATATAAATATCGTAGGGCAGTCACTAAAAACTAATGAGGCCGTAGGCTATGTTATTACCGATATCAACAAAGAATACGATGAGGAATTAATAGATCAGCTGAAAAATATAGAAGGAACAATATGGCTCAGAGTGCTGTATTGATCGGCTGTTTTGTGTAGATAAGACTTGTTTCGTGAGGATTTGAATGTTGGAAAATGAGCTCCTACTTTAGCCGATGTAGAGGCTCTCGGGGAAGTATAAAACGAAAACTTTTTCGCAGCCGCTGTATCAAAGCACTGCTTTCAAGCTACTTTGATATTCGCGAAACAAGTCTGTTTTTTCTTTAAGAATAAAAAAAGAGAAACCACGAGATGCTAAAATTCTAATTGCCCTGTTAAGCCGTTAATACCCATATAAACATTGAGCCTGAATTTTTCAGGAAAATAGATTTTTTTGATTTCATCATTATAACTCATTACCGCTTCCCTTTTAAATTTCCCGGAAACAATCTGAAAGATTACTCCGCCCCCAATACCTACACCACCCCAAAAATGCAGGTTAGAAATAATCCGTTTTCTATCCTGATCGATCAGAAAGCTGGAAATTAAAAAGAGACTTCCGATAGTGTAAGAACCTACGCTAATCTGGTCACTGATGATAGAAATACGAATATTTTCGTAAGGTTCAGCATAATCAGACATGAACCATTCCATGACTGAAGAATTCAAAACTTTTCCATTGAGCAAATAGGTGGTATTCAAAAACTGAGGATAGGCAATAATAGTGTCAGCAGCGAGGTCCTTAAGTGTGTTTTGGGAATGCACACTAAAGCATAACAGACAACATGCGGCTGTCAAAGAAGTTAAGAGCAGTTTCATAGTTATCGATTGGGCGCTAATTTCAAGTATTTTGCTTGTCATAGGATTTACCCAAATGTAACTAATTTAGAAAGGCTTCGGTTGATGTTCTTACAGTAAGTACCTGCAAAAAAGTTAATAACATGAGCGTAAGAGGCTGCCTCAAAAGTCTGTTGGCTTTTTTCGCCAGCCGATAATAATTCTTAAATATTGATTTTTCAGGTAAAAATTTAAAATTTTTACCTGAAAAACATGAGTCATCCCGATTTTCGGGATGACTCATGTTTGACATAGTTTATTGAAAATTTGAGTTATACAAAAGAGTCCTGTATCTCGGTGTTCATCTCCTCTTTGAAAAAGAAATCCCCAAAAGAAATTCCTAGAATAAACAAAAATAAGCAAGGCACAATTCCTAAAGTAAACGGGTACAACCCCTCAAAAGAAAACAACACCAAAACCATGTATAGTAGACTTGTTTCTCGCTAACAGATTGAGCGAGAATATAGTTATTTTGAGCCAAAA
>CAZVOD010000057.1:0-28353 GCA_964628385.1 uncultured Saprospiraceae bacterium | reverse complement strand
GATACCACCAATTTACCTATTCTCTCAATTACTCACTTTTTTGTCCTGTACTTAGCGTTATGTTATAAAATGTATGATAATAATTGAGCTAACCCTTAGGGTCAGAATATGGGTAGAAAATAGATTAATAGAGTGATTAAAAGCGTACCGTCAGGTGGTACACATAACGTGCCTAAGGGCGCGCTGGAACACAACTACAATTTTCTTTTACCTGGTTCGATTGCCCTTAACAGGGCAATCGAACCAGGTTATCTTACATTTTATAATACAACCAAGTATAAGCTACTAAGTAACTAATTCTTTTTCTAAAAGATAAGACCAGATGTCGACACCATCGCCCCACCTATAAAAGTGATTATAGCTTTTTTGTATTTTTACATATTCTATCATTTTATTTAACCACTCCAAAAAAACGTTACAAAGATGAAAAACTTTTTCATGCTGCTGATCTTGATATCAGCTTGTTTGATCCAGGCAAATGCTCAAATCAGTATCACTTCGTCGGATATTACCAACTTTTACACCGTAGGCAATACCTTTATTGCTTCTTCGGACACAACTGAGGTTACTGTTGATCTTGGTGCGCCGGGCGCAGGCAATGTTTGGGATTTTAGCAATCTATCCGCTGATATCGCCATCGAAAATACTATTGTCGATGCGGCAGGTTCCCCATTTGAGGATATCTTCCCGGATGCACAGGTAGCCGTTAGGTCTTCATTTGAAGAAATAGAAGGCTCCGTTGAATCCTTTAATTATTTTTCGATCGATAGCGAAGCTTTCATCAATTACGGTTTAGGCGCCACCGCTATTGTAGAAGATGTGATGGGAGAAACCATAGGCATATTTGATCCCGGCCAGTCTGCCTATAATTTTCCGGCTACCTTTGGTACTACCTGGGAATACGAAGGCACTTTTACCAACGATTTTATTATTGGCGGTATTCCGGTAATCTCAACAGTTTTAGAAACTAGTATCGTTTCAGAGATCGATGCTTACGGCACTATCATTTTTCCGGATGGCGTCAGTAGAGAAGGCCTAAGGCTTAAGCAAACGACAGAATTTATTTCGGAAACGGTACCTGGTTTTCCTGAGGTCACAGAAAGTGTTGACTTTATCTTTACTGCCAAAAATGGTTTTTCTGTTTCTGTTTCTTCTTCTAACCTACAGGCTAATGAAGGTGAAGTGACGGGCACTGTATCCTGGACTGGTACCAACGAAAGTACCAAGACCGTAGACCTTTCGGCGCTGGGCTACCAGCTGGGGCGGGTGTTTCCCAATCCTGTGAAAGAGCAGGCCCGGATCGAGCTATTTCTACCGCAAAGTACCGTAATAGACCTGAGTGTTTATGATTTAAAGGGGAGGAAAATGAAAACTATTTTAAATGGACAACAAGCGTCGGGAGCATATACCCTGAATATCACTGATGAAGGTTTGGTGGATGGGATGTATTTCTTAAGGTTAAATGCCGCCGGAGGGCAGCTTACCCAAAAAGTATTGATTGTTAAATAAATAGGCTTCATACTTTTATAAATCGCTTCATTAACCATCATTCTTTGATGGTTAATGAAGACCGTTTACTGCCTTTTACTCCTCCGCTATGGCACTGATGGCCTGATCCAGATATTCATTGAAGGGCTTCATCAGGACAAAAGCTTTTTCCACTTCATCCACAAAGGCTTCTGATAAAAATTCTTCCTTTGTCACATCTCTGAAAACAGTAAAGTTTTTTCTTCGCAATAGCTTAATGTGTGCATGCTCCTGATCATATCCTTTGGGAGCAGTTTTCAAAGCATTCGGGTCGGGTGAAAGCCCACCGAAATAATCGATAAATTCTTCTCTGGAGATGATGTCCCACAGCTCTCCCCCGTTGTAATCGATAGCTGCTCTCACTGCTTTAAGCACTGGTGTAGGTGGATGATACAGGCCGCCGGCCAAAAAGGAGCCATTAGGGCTAATGTGTAAATAAAAGCTACTTTGCATTCTTCCCTTCTTGGGATCAAAGCCAAAAGAATCTTTATAAACTGGTTGATTAGGTTTGTAAACCAGATTGTTATTAATTCTCATAATGGTATCTCTGGGGCGAAGCAGCTCAAAATCAGGGTTGTAGGGTGCCAGCCGATCTAGATAAAGCTGAATCTCATCGCACCAAATATCCTTGGCTTCTTCATAACGAGCTCGGTTAGCATCCATCCATTCTTTAGAGTTGTTGGCCTCCAAATCTGTCAGGAAATTGAAGATTTTCTGTTTACTCATGCTGTAGGAAGTTGAATTTAAGTCTAAAGACACGCTACTAATAGCATTAATAACAGAAGGATATTCGCAATGTTTGACAAATGCAATTCAGGGAAAGATATTTCACTTACAAACATACGAGCGTGTCTGTAAAAAAGAGGTTCAGGAATAACACACTGCCCATTCCCGGAGCTCTTTTGTTTTTAACTGATCCTTACTTTACAGATTGGTTACCCATATGGGTGTGGGTGATAGAACATCCCGACAGCAACTCTTTGGTCGATACCGGAGAGAACGTCAACGTCAATGATGAGGAGTATTTTCTTGCTGCCGGTGCTATTGTTTATTATCAAAGGCAACTGCTCAATAATCAGTTGGCAGAAAGCCATGTTAGTAAGCGTCTGGCCAAAAAGACCTATCGCAGCATTAAAAAATTCGCTCCAACCAGAAAGCTGGTGTTTCTACCTTCTCATGAATGGGAAGCCAAAGAGCGGCTGGAAAAGATGAAAGGGATACCTGCTGGCTGATTCCCCTTAGGCCTCTGCCACTTTCATTAGTAGCGACTTAAAATCAGCGGCTTCCTGAAACTGATGGTCTTTGTAAGTGGTAGCGCGGAATTTTAAAAGGTACGCTTTTTCATTGCGCAATTCCATTTCTATCATAACATTACCGTAAAGTTGCCTGAACTTACCGGCCTCTTTCACAAAGGGCCTTGGCTTGAGGTAATGTCGCTGCACTGTTTCTACCCAATTATTTTGACTGTAAGTGCGAAGATCAGAAATCTGGGTGCGGTAATCGAGTCGAAGGACTTTTTCTTTCAATAGGTCAAAATAGTGGGTTACATCCCTGAGGCTATATTGAGTTTTGAAAAAATAAATAACAAATCCTTTGCTAGAAGGTGTATCCAGAAAATCAATAGCTTCATTAATATCATCTGGTGCAACCCTGAAAATGGTGTATTGATCGTACAGCCAATCCTGAAGGCAGCGCGGTACTAGGGTCTCCTTCCACTGCTCATAATCTGCTTTTTCCTCCTCACTTCGCTTGATCATCTCATGAATGACGGGATTCGAAGGAGAGCTTTCTTCTGACTTGTTAAACAGGTCTTTAATGTAGTTCCAGAACTCTGCCATATTATTTTTTTATTAAAACAGAAGTCCTAATTTATTGTTTTGGGGCACTATATCGATAAAAAAAACGTCTATGAATGGTAAGAGCGAGTTTGGGTTTTACCCTTTGGCCTGCAAACACGTTTAGAAAGTGACATTGTGCTGGTGGTTTATGTGGGTCATGGATTCAGAACAGTCAATATGAAATCTGACGCCCCAATGCTTTACCTGAACAGCTATGAAGAGTCCGTCAACTTCCTGGATGTGCAGCAGATCATCCTGAAAAAAAGACCTGGGTAGCAATTGGCGGCCCATGAGCGAGCCTGGCGATTATATTTTGTCGAATAGTGTCCTCATTGGTAACCAACACGTCCATTCCACCGTATCTTTTAGTCTAAGCTGGAGTAAATCTTTTGAAGAGAGCTGCACCAGCTTATTTTCTCTAGAGCCAAAGTTTGCTTCCACTTTTTCTATTAATGAAAAAAAGAATGTTGGATAAAAATTATTACTAGCTATGGCTCAGGAGAACAGAAAGAGACGACTTATTTTTTGGAGAAGGGCAATTGCTACGCCATTTATTGGAATGAGAAAACCAGGTTTTGGGATGTAGCCACGGCATTTTGCAGAAGACAAAATTAGAATATCGGTAATAGTTTTAATAATTAGCCTAATATTATTCCAGTATCTCGATTTTTGTTATTTTTGCTACCGAAATATAAGGTTTATCTATCCCAAAGGCCAAAGTAAAGCAATATGGCCCACCTTCATTTGCTTAATTATGTTCCTACGAAACTTTAAAAGTCTTTCGAACAGTACTTCTTTGCTATCACGTAAGGGACAAAAGATGGTTTCTTTGCGAAGCAAGGCACATGATTTATTTGTATTTCCCGATCTAATAAATAACTCAAGATTATGAACAGAGTTGTACTTAATACCTCTTTTTGCCTTATTGTGGCTTTCTTGTTTACCACCAAACCGGTGGTAGATGTAGTGGGTTTCATTACAGGCATTAGTATAAATGAGGTTTCCCATGAACCGGCAAAGACATCCTCTGCAGAGGTTTCGTCTGGCCTTCTTAATGAGCCTGTATCCACTGTTCGTTTGCTGGATACCACACTCAACACTACGATCTGCAGGGGTAATTCCATTGAATTCAACGACCAGGTTATTACCGAGCCTGGTATGTACCTGGATACCCTTCCGGATGTAAACAACCAGGATTCTATAATCACACTCAACTTGGTTGTAGCCGATACCTTTCTGATAAATATCGATCTCGAAATTTGCGAGGGAGATACAATCATGGAAGGGCCCCACACAATAACTACTGACACAATGATCGTGGATGAGCTCACTTCAGTTGAGGGTTGCGACTCAACGGTAGTGATTAATGTCGTACAAAACCAGGTCTCTTTTTCTGAGCTTGACACCGCTATTTGTGCCGGTGATTCCCTGCTTTATCAAGGCGTATTTTACAGACAGGATACGGCCCTCAATTTATTCGCTAACAGCAATGGCTGCGACTCGGTCGTACTACTTACCATTAATTATCTGGATACTTTTAATGTCACCCTCAATGAATCGATTTGTGAGGGCGAATCTTTTGAGATGATGGGAGAAGAATTCACAACAGACACTACAGTAGTGTTTAACCTCACCACCGCTGAGGGCTGTGATTCTACGGTGACTCTGGAGCTGGAAGTGCTGGAAGTCTATCTTGAAGAAGTTTTCGATACCATATGCCAGGGAGAGACTTACTCCTTCCAGGGCAATGATTTCACAGAAGATTCTACTGCTACTTTTAACTTCACCAGCAGTGAAGGCTGTGATTCGACAATCGTCCTGCAGTTAACGGTATTAGATACTTTCCTTACAGAAGTTTTCGACACCATATGTGCCGGGGAAACAGCGAGTTTCCGCGGGGATTCCTTCACTACGCCCACGCAGGCAGTTTATAATCTGCAAAGTGTTGACGGCTGTGATTCGACAGTAGCTTATAATTTGACTGTTCGGGATACATTCTTCACAGAAGTTGAGGAAACTATTTGCGAAAATGAAAGTATTCAGCTCGGCACTCAGGTATTCTCTACAGATACTGTTTATACAGAAGTATTTGATGCTGTAAATGGCTGTGATTCTACGGTACGCTATACACTCAACGTGCTGGATACCATTGTCAGCAATGTCAATGTGATTGCATGTGCCGGAGATACCGTAATGCTAGGTGATGATATGTTTTCTTCCGATACGGTGCATACCGTTACTTTTCAGCGAGCTAACAGTTGTGATTCTGTGGTGATTTTCAACCTGAATGTGCTGGACAGTATCATAGTGGATATGGATATGGCAATCTGTATGGGCTCCGTACTTGATTTTGGAAGCCAGATGATAGATAGCGCAGGAACTTACACGGAAACATTCACTTCCCTCAATGGATGCGATTCAGTAGTAAACCTAACAGTTTCTTTATTAGATACATTTAGAACGGAATTAGTGGAAACTTTCTGTGAGGGAGATTCCCTTGTTATAGGGTCACAAGTATTTACTTCAGACACTGTTCTGATTGATTCTCTTCAAACGGTAGCGGGCTGCGACTCTATTGTTATTACTACTATTGATAAAATCATTCCGGCAGTAGTTACCCTGGAGGAAGCTATCTGCGCTGGAGATTCGCTGCAATTCGATGGCGTTTTTTATGCACAGGATACTACGGTCACAGCAATGACTACGGATATCAACGGCTGTGATTCCACTACCATTCTGGAATTAAATGTACTGGATACTGTTACTAACAGAATCGACACCACAATTTGTGCAGGCGAGTTCTTTGTGGTAGGCGATAGTGCCTATACAGAATCTGCAAGGATATTCAACGAATTTACAACTTCTACCAGCTGTATCACGGTGATTGTAGACCTGACGGTAGCTGATACCTCCAATATTACGCTGGATTCCACCATATGCGAAGGGGATACGGTTATGCTGGGAGCCACTCCATTGACTACCAGTGGGACCTTTACCGAGACCCTTACCACCATGCAAGGCTGTGATTCTACGGTCACTTTCAATCTGGAAGTGCTCGATTCTGTACAAGTGACGATGGATTCTACTATATGTGCAGGCGATACTGTATTTTTTGCTATGGATACACTCACCGAAACCGGTGTGTACGTAGACGCCTTTCCACTTCCCAATGGCTGTGACTCGTCCATCGTCCTTAACCTTACAGTATTGCAATCACCTGATATTGTTATTGACACCACCATATGTACTGGCGACAGCATTATGGTTGCAGGCTTGATGCTGGACTCTACCGGTACTTACATACAGGAATTTACAGCAGCCAATGGTTGTGATTCCACTATAACGGTCAACCTACTGGTCTCCGATACCTTTAATGTAGTAATTGATACCATGCTTTGTCAGGGGGATACGCTAGAAATTGCGGAATTAACTATTACAGAAGGCGGAACATTTACGCAGAATTTCCAATCTGTTTCCGGAGGTTGCGACTCATTAGTGACGGTCAATGTCATGCAATTAGATACTTTCTTTATTAACCTGGATGTCGATCTTTGTATCGGCGATTCTCTGGTGCTGGCTGATACTGTAGTAACCAATTCGGGTATATTCACCGAAAACCTGGTGAGCTCCGGAGGCTGTGATTCTACAGTTGTGTATAACGTTACGCTGCTCGATACCGTTATTACCATGCTTGACACAACCATCTGTGGTAATGAAAGTATAATTATCGGGACAGATACCTTAACGGAAAGCGGCACCTTTGAAGTAGTACTTGAGGGAGCTAACGGCTGTGACTCTACCGTGATTGTAGAGCTGAATGTTCTGGATTCCTTCTTGGAAGAAAACTTTTTTACCATTTGCCAGGGAGATACTTTAGAATTCAGAGATACAACCTTTACAGAGCCAGGTATTTTCACCGAGACCTTTACCGCCGCCAATGGTTGTGACTCCGTGATATCCGTTATTGTTGAAGTAGCAGAAATACAAAACAGCATAATTGACAGTGTCATTTGCCAGGGAGATACGGTGCGTTTGGGAAGAAGATCATTAACGAGGAGTGGAAGGTTTACGGAGCGCTTAACTTCAGTTGATGGCTGTGACTCGATTGTAACGATCAATTTGACGGTCAATCCATCATTTGATCTTGATATTGATACCACGATATGTAGAGGGGATACTGTATTCCTGGGTAATCAGGCCATTACTACTGATGGTTTTTATTCCAGAATGCTCCAAACTGTGAACGGTTGTGATTCTTTGATTGCACTCAACCTGACTGTGATCGATACATTCTTCACTTCCAGGAATGTCACGATTTGTGAAGGAGACACCTTTATGCTGGGAGATCAGCTCATAACGGAGGCCGGGACTTACACTCAAAATCTCGTTTCTTTATCCGGTTGTGATTCTATTACGGAAGTCCGATTAACTGTAGCCGAAGCGTTTAATATTTCTCTTGACCAAACTATTTGTGATGGAGACTCCTTCCTGTTGGGTAATCGCACTTTACGAGAATCCGGCATGTACATTGACACGCTCCAAACGGTTAATGGTTGCGATTCTATTGTAGAGGTGAATCTGAACGTCAGCGCTAGCATTAATGATACGCTAGACGTGACTATATGTGATAATGAAGTATTTATCTTTGATGGTCGCTTCCTGGATGATCCTGGTACCTATCAGGCTACCTTTACCAGCTCCACGGGTTGTGATTCGCTTGTGACGGTTAATTTATCTACCCGGCCACTCATCTCTACCAGAGATACTGTAACAATTTGTGATGGGGAATCCTATGAGTTTGGCGCCCGACAATTAACCAGAGCCGGAGAATATTCAGAATCCTTCACCAGCATCAATGGTTGTGATTCGGTAGTATTTCTGAATCTAAGCCTAAGGCCAAAGAGTGCTTCTGGTTTTACCGCTACCATTTGCGAAAGCGATACTTTCAACTTCAATGGCCAAATGCTTACGGAGGCAGGCATCTACCAGGAAGTATTCACGGCAGCCAATGGTTGTGACTCCATCGTCACTTTAAACCTAAGGGTGAATCCGATTTCCAGAACGAGAATTACACAAACTATATGTGACGGAGAAAATTATGTATTCGGTAATCGAACGATTAGCGAAACGGGAACTTACCGAGATACTTTCCCGGCCCAAAATGGCTGTTTCATTATATTGGCATTAGACCTGACGGTGCTTCCGGCAGTACGCGATACTATATCGGCAAGTATTTGTCAGGGAGATTCCTTTACTTTTGGTAATCAAACCGTCATACAAACAGGTACTTACAGTCAGCGTTTGACTTCTGTCAGTGGATGTGACTCCACTATTATCTTACAATTAGAAGCACTGGAAAACTTTGATGATACGCTGAACGTCACTATTTGTGAAGGAGAAACCTTTAACCTTGGCCGGCAAAATCTGACTAACCCGGGCACTTATATTGCCTTTCTCGAAAGCCAGGCCGGCTGCGATTCTATCGTAACTGTAGAGTTGGAAGTTCAGCAATCAATAGAAGAAGATATATCCGTAACTATTTGTAATGGTAATAGCTATGTATTTGGAGATCGAGTACTTGAAAGTGCTGGTAGCTATATTAACACCTTCACGACGGTCAATGGATGTGACTCGGTAGTTAACCTGGAACTTAGCTTCCAGGATCTGGAAAGCGCCATAACGGTAGATACCATGAATGGCGAGATCATAGTGGATATCCCAAATGCTACCTTTACCTGGGTGGATTGTAACACCAATGAAGTAGTATTGGAAACGGCTTCTGATACCTTCCAGGTGCCACAGCCCGGTTTGTACAGAGTATTTGTGGAAGCAGAAGGCTGTATTGACTCTACTGAATGCTTCTTGATACCTATGGATCCATTATCGACTACTCAACTGGACATCTCATCATCCTTTGAGCTTTATCCGAATCCGGCAAGGGACAATCTGACCCTGCAAGTGGGCGATCCTGATCTGCTAGACAGATACGAGCTAAGCATTATTGATGTGAGAGGAAAGATATACAGAAACGAACAAATGAATCTGCTAAGCAGGCAAGAAATACCGATCAATGACCTTCCAGCCGGAATGTATCTGATCAACCTATTTAATCCTGATAAGGGAATTACCAGAATGAAATTCCTGAAGATAGATTAGATAAAGTAGATTTGTAAAATAACAAAAACGGCTTCCCTAATTTCAGGGAAGCCGTTTTTGTTTTAGGCTTTGATGTTTAAAACTTCCCGGGCCTCTTTTTCCAGCCGTTCTCTATGGTCCGGATGGGCAATGGCAATCAGACGTTTTGCTCTTTCGCGTAAGTTTTGCCCGTAGAGCTCCGCTACTCCGTATTCAGTTATGATGTAATGAGCGTGTGCACGGGTTGTTACAACACCTGCGCCTGTGTTTAGTGATGTGGCAATTCTGCTGATTCCTTTTCGGGTAGCCGACGGCAGAGCAATGATTGGCTTACCTCCTTTGGATAGTGCAGCTCCCCTGATAAAGTCCATTTGACCACCCACACCGGAAAAGATTTTGTGCCCGATAGAGTCAGCACAAATCTGGCCGGTAAGGTCTACCTCAATCGCACTATTAATGGCCGTTACCTTTGGATTCTGACGGATCACGTGGGTATCATTAACATAACCGATATCGAGTACGCGTACCAATGGGTTATCATCTACAAAGTCATAAAGCTTTTGAGAGCCCACCAGAAACCCGGTGACCACATGATTGCGGTGCTTGACTTTATGCTGATTGGTGATCACACCTTTTTCTATTAACTCTATGATACCATCTGAGAACATTTCGGTATGAACCCCCAGCTCCTTATGGTTGACCATAGCTTTTAGTGCAGCGTTAGGAATAGCACCAATCCCCATCTGGAGTGTGCCCCCATCTTCTACCAAACCCGCAATATTTTCGCCTATCTTATTTTCAATCTCGGTAGGCTCCGGTGTCAGATGACTGGGTAGAGGGTAATCTACCTCCGTTACCTTATCAAACCTGCTAATATGGATAATACCGTCGCCCATAGTTCTGGGCATATTCGGATTGATCTCGGCAATCAGCTTTTTGGCCGTCTGAGCCGCTGCCAGCGAAATATCTACGGATACTCCTAAAGTACAGTAGCCATTCCTGTCTGGCGGGGATACCTGTAATACGGCGACATCCAGATTGATTACGCCGTTTCTGAACATCAAGGGTACCTCACTCAGGAAGCTGGGAATAAATGTAGCCCGACCATCCTGGACAGCCCTGCGCAGATTTTTTCCCACAAAAAAATTATTTACCGTAAAACTATCTTCTAGTCCCTCCTTGGCATAAGGTGCTTCACCTTCTACGTGGAGCTGAAAAATATTGACATCTCTTAATTCTGCTGCCCTCATCGCCAGAGCATCAGACAGAATTTGGGGGGCAGCGGCGGCTGAGTGCATGAATACATGATCACCTGAATTGATCACTGAAACTGCTTCTGCCGGGCTAACCAATTGGTGTTTCCCTATTAAAGAACTAATCATAGTGGGTTGGATATTTAATTTGCCGAAAAATAACGCTTGTAGTGCCTTTTATGGTTATTTAATCTTCAATAATACAACTGATTTTTATCATGGCTCGTTTGTTCTCCTTCCCCGGCTGAGCCAATAAAATGGTTCGAAAATCTACTTTCCCCTTTTAACAACTTTCATATCTATGAGGACGATCAACGATTTTTCCAAAAACGCTAACACTATTCTCTTTAATATATTAACTTAGAAGGACTCAAGAGCCTATTTGGAGTTCCTCCTTTGGCCTATTATGATAAGTCACACTGGCTTTCCGGCGCAACTTTTGCTCCAAAGCGCTCAGAAATGTTTCTGAATACCCATTTTCTTGCGTTTTCAAATGCCAAAGTGAGTGCCCAAAAAGCTCTGACGAATATTCTTAATTCTGCAAAACTCATTGTATGAAACGTTACATTCCAAAAGTATTAAGTCTTTTGGCTTTTCTTTCCTTATCAACATTTGCGGGTGCGCAGGGCAGTATGCTGCTCAAGCAACCCACCCTGAGCGACGAACATATTGTATTCGAGTACGCCAATGACCTGTGGATTGTTAGCAGAGAAGGGGGAAATGCTCAGCGCCTAACCAGTAATGAAGGTAGTGAGTCCTCTCCTCATTTTTCTCCTGATGGCCAGATGGTAGCTTTTACGGCCCAGTATGATGGCAATACAGATGTATACGTTGTGAATGCCGATGGAGGGTCGCCCCGCCGACTCACCTGGCATCCCGGTTCGGATGTTGTTCAGGGCTGGACGCCTGACGGGCAAGCTGTCGTTTTTCGTTCTTCCCGTGAGGGTCGCCCAACGCGTTTGAATAAGCTTTACCGCATAGGCTTGGATGAAGTTATGCCCACGCCACTTCCGGCGCCCCGGGCTGCCTACGGAGAAATTTCACCCAATGGCAGAAAAATGGCCTATACCCCGATCACGTTTTGGGATGCCGAATGGAGAAATTACCGGGGTGGCCAGGCCACGCCGATATGGATTGTGGATATGAAAACGCTGGATCTAGTCCGGACGCCAAGAGTGAATAAAGAACGACATCTAGATCCTACCTGGGTGGATGAGACTGTATTTTTTCTTTCAGAAAGAGATTATGCCAGCAATATTTGGGCATTCAATACCAGAAATGAAAAATTAGAGCAATATACTTTCCACAAAGATTATGATGTAAAAAGCCATGATGCTCACGGAGATTTTATTGTCTATGAGCAAGGTGGTTATTTACATTTGATAGATACCCGAAATAAAAGTAGCCAACAACTTGAAATAAATGTGAAGGGTGATTTTCACTGGGCTCGTCCAAGGTGGGAAGAGGTATCCAGCCAAGGACTGGCCAATGCCAGGCTCTCTCCCGGTGGTAAGCGCGCTATTTTTGAATACAGAGGGGAAATATTGACAGCGCCCAAAGAAAATGGCGACTGGAGAAACATCTCCAACTCTTCAAAGTCAGCCGATCGCTACCCCGTATGGTCTCCCGATGGGCAGCAGGTAGCCTGGTTTTCGGATCAGAGTGGCGAATATCAGCTTATGATCAGTGATCAAAAAGGGATGAAACCCCCCAGGGCTATTGCTTTACCTAATCCGACCTTTTATTTCAGGCCGGCATGGTCGCCGAATGGTCAGTACATTGCCTATACGGATACTGACTTTAATATGTGGTACGTTGATGTAGCTACCGGTGCCGCCAGGAAAGTAGATACCGAAAGGTTTGCTCATCCCAATAGGACGATGAACCCGGTTTGGTCACCGGATAGCAAGTGGATTGCCTATGCTCGTCAGCTCGACAATCAGTTCAAAGCGATAATGGTTTACAGCCTGGAGGAAGAAAAGACGTACCAACTCACCAATAGCCTGGCAGACGCCATGTCGCCTATCTGGGATGAAAGTGGTAAATACCTTTATTTTTTGGCCAGTACTGATTTTGGCCTCAATACAGGGTGGCTTGATATGAGTTCCTATAATATGCCGGTTACCAGAGGATTATATGTTATTGTTTTAAATCAAAACGATCCTTCTCCTTTACTTCCTCTTAGCGATGAAGAAGAAGCAAAAACGGCTGATCAAGAAGAGAAAAAATCAGCCAAAGATTCCGTTGTTATTGACATGGACGATATAGATCAGCGCATCATCGCTATTGATATTCCAGAGAGGAACTATGTCGCGCTGATGGAAGCACCGGCTGATCATATTTTTTATGCCGAAAGCATTCCCAACCAGCCCGGTTTTACTATCAATCGATACAGTTTGAAAGATAGAAAATCTACAGAATTACTAAGCCGGGTAAGCTACGGTACAGTGTCGGACGACAGAAAGTCGCTGCTTTATCAAAGTGGCTCTACCTGGGGTATTATCAAGACTACAGCTCCAAAAGCCAATATTGGTGACGGCCGCTTGAGTATCAATATGCGCATGAAGATTATTCCTCAGGATGAATGGCAACAGATCTACCGGGAAGGCTGGCGTTATCAGCGCGACTTTTTGTATGTAGATAATGTACACGGTGCGCCATGGAACGACGTGTATACCTGGTATAAGCCGTGGGTAGAGCATGTCAGACATCGTTCTGATCTAAACTATATCGTTGATATTCTGGGAGGAGAAGTCTCTGTAGGTCATTCATATACCAGCGGCGGAGATTTTCCGGATGTAGATAATGTTCCCATTGGTCTTTTGGGGATTGATGTTGAAATAGAAAATGAGGTTTATAAAATTAAAAAAATATATGACGGAGAGAACTGGAATCCCAACTTGAGGGCTCCCCTGTCAGGACCGGGCATTACTGCGCAAGAGGGAGATTATATTATTGCAGTGAATGGAGCGCCACTAAGTACCGAAGAGAATTTTTACGCCGCTTTTGAAGGTATGGCTAACAAGCGAGTGCAACTGATGATTAATGAAACGCCGCAGGAAGAAGGTGCCCGGTCATTAACTATTGTACCAGTAAGAAGTGAGTACCAACTCAGAACCAGAGACTGGATAGAAGCAAACAGAAGGAAGGTAGATGAGCTTTCAGACGGGCAGCTGGCCTATGTATACGTTCCCAACACTGGCAATGGTGGATATACCAGTTTTAATCGCTATTATTTTTCCCAACAACACAAAAAGGGTGTAGTCATAGATGAACGCAATAACGGTGGGGGATCTGCCGCTGATTATATGATAGATGTAATGCGTAGGAAGCTCTACGGATATTTTAACAGCAAAGCTAGTGATCGCCGTCCCTGGACGACTCCTATGGCGGGGATTTTTGGCCCCAAGGTGATGATCATTAATGAACGTGCCGGATCAGGAGGTGACCTGCTGCCCTATATGTTCAAGGAAGCGGAGCTGGGCCCTTTGGTCGGTACGCGTACCTGGGGTGGCCTGGTAGGTACATGGGATACCCCCCGCTTTATTGATGGTGGCCGGATGGTTGCTCCCAGAGGAGGCTTTTTTGATGCTAACGGCGAATGGGCTGTAGAAGGCACCGGTGTAGCGCCAGATATTGAAGTTATACAGACCCCTGCCCAACTTGCTGCCGGTAAAGATCCTCAACTGGAGAGGGCCGTAGAAGAAGCTATGAAACTGATGGAAACACAAGGCGTAGAATTCAAGGAAGAGCCAGCGCCACCTATCCGATATAAGCGTCCGGCAAACAAGTAAGAAACATTTGATTTGTTATCTTTACGGAGACATTTAATGACAATCAGTAAGCAGGCGCATTCGCCTGCTGAAGCATTGTTGCACAGCAGCTGGTCTCAGAAGTCTTTCAAAGCCCTTTGAGACCGCCGCTGTAATTTTATCGCCAAATGCCCCTTTTGCTATGTTTGATTATCTAGGTCAGCGCAGCTATGGTTTTTATGCCCTGCTGCTCGTTATGGTCGTCTTGGTTTTATCGAGTCTTACGATTGGCTCTCTGTATTTCTTTAAATCCTCCGGGATAAAGAGAGCAAATAATTGTTTTGGGGCATTTTTACTGGTCACCGGACTAACGTTACTGCATAGTATATTTGTGATAACCGATTTTTTTGGTCACTATCCTTCCTTTAAATTCTTGCCGATCTATTACACCCTATCCATGCCTGTACTGCTATTTTTTTATATCAAACTCCACCTCTACCCTAGCTATCACTTGCGCTTTTCTGATATAAAGCACTTTTTTCTGCCGATTGGCCAATTGATCTATTTTATGTACCTATTTTTTTTGCCGGTAGCTTACACTTCACAAATTGACCGTCATTTCTATAATCCTTTCTTTGGAGCATTTGAACAAGCCATCTATATCAGTTCCTTTTTTTCCTATTTTTATTTTTCCAGAAAATACATAGAACAGAAAAAGCGGGAACCCCAAACTCCGGGATTGAGTAGAAAAATCCGTTATGCTGAAAAACTTATACATCTTTTTTCACTTCTATTCATAGTTCATACCGGATTCATACTGGTTGATTTTTTCACCTATGAATTTATGGGAATCAACCTGAGAACTATAAAAATATTTTCGGGCCTAGGCATTATGTCTTTTGTAGCGCTGGTTTTTTGGGTAAATATTTATGGTTTTCAGACTTTAATTTGGGGAAGAAAACTCTTTCAATGATGCGACAACTTCAATTTCTATCTTTTTTTCTGGTTCTCACTTTTTCTGCTTGTAGCCAGCAAGTTCCTGTTGACAATATTACGAGGCCACCCATATTTTCTGAAGCCGACAAGCAATACGCTGATGTTTTCAGGCCTTTGGATGGCCAATGGAAGGGAACTTTCAAAATTTACCAGGATACCGTTTCACGGGAGCGAAATCCTGAATTACTAGACAAGCCTACTGTTAGCACCCTGCAAACACTTCCTTTGAAATTAGCGGATACCATCGTAGTAACCCAGGTTTATGAATCTACCAGTTCCTATTTTCAAACGGTAGAAATTATAGATTACTACCCCGGGAAGGACGAGACTGTCATCAGCAATGGCGTTAATAAAGTACAGGATGGTGAAATGTGGTGTATTGTCAGAAAACCCGATGATACCGTCATTCATGAAGGAAGTACGGATGGAGCTAGGACAATTATCTGGCAAAGGGATAGACAAGAGCCGCTAGCGCAGGAGTATTTCAGAGAAACAGTAGAAGAAAACACCTATGAGATAGTCGGATGGGGCTATTATCCCGGAAATGATACTTCCCAAATGCCTGTTTATTGGTTTTATGGGAAATATTTCAGGCAATAACACCTGATTGGTTGGTAAAAAACTAAGCTGTAAATCAATAGAATATCTCTTACAGCTTAGTTTTTGAAGTTTTTAGTTTAATTTTTCTTCTTTTTAAAGTCTCCTCTTTTCCAGGCATCGAAAAATTTCTTCCAGGCTACGGGGTTAAAGATATTCATCGGTGGCATTTGACCGATGTAGTAATATTCTCTGGCTTGTTGACGCAGGTAATAGTTGGCATTTTCGCGGCCATCAAATTTTACCTCTTTACGCATTTTTGCCAGGGTTTCTTCGGCGACATTTTTGGCCGCATATTCTTCCAGTTGAGTAGTAACATCCATAGCCAGAAACTCCAGCTTGAAATGTTCGCGGCTCGGCCAGGGAAATACAACCGTAGTGGGCAGGTTGATAGCATCTTGGGTCATCATCTGCACCAAGGAGTATCTTTGATCATCAAGATCTTTTGGGATTTCAAATTCTACCGTTTTATAACCAATAGCAGAAAAAATAATGACATCACCCTTTTCTACAACGATAGAAAAGAACCCTTTGAAATCAGAATATGTACCGCGTTGTTTGTCTTTTACTAGGATGTTAGCATATGGAACCGGAGCCAGGTTACCATCGACTTCTTCCAGTACCATACCCGAAAACTGAACTAGGTTTTCACTCTTTTGAGCGTTTACCGTAAGCCAAGTAAAAGCGAATAAAATTATCGGTAGTATGATTTGCTTTATCTTCATAATTCACATTTTTCAATATTAAGACTGTGTAAGTAAGGGCATAGTTCGTTGCCGTACCGGAATTTTTGCGTCTGGCGCTAGCTTATTGCGCAGCAATTGTATACAACCAGTAAAGAATTGGCTTCTCAGATCCCCAGAGAGGCTAACATAGTATCTCTGAAACATATCACTAAACCTTTATAAAGATAAAGCATTTTTGGTTTTTTGAAATTTTCTTAAAACCTTTTAACGTAAATGTTAAATTAGATGACTGAATTTTCTAGGTACCTGAGGGGGATTTCCGGCTAATAAAATAGCCAGCACATCTGAAAATGGCTCTCTTATTCAAATGATGAGCTGCCCGCAGAGAAGCCTACCTAAATTAGTTATTACAAATAGCAATATCCAGGACCTCCGCCATTCGCCTGACATAATGAAACGACAGGCCTTCCAGGTACACTGGATTGATCTCATCGACATGCTTTTTGTTTTCGTGGCATAATATCACCTCTTTCATTCCGGCTCTCCTGGCCGCCAGCAGTTTTTCCTTGATGCCGCCAACGGGCAGTACCTTACCCCTCAGGGTGATTTCTCCGGTCATAGCCAAGTATGGCTTTATCTTTTTGTCTGTAAATACAGAACTCAAAGCACTGAGCATCGTGATACCAGCTGATGGACCATCTTTAGGGATAGCCCCTTCAGGAATATGAATATGCACATCCTTCTCATTAAAAATAGCATTATCTATACCCAGCTCATCAGCATGAGCTTTGATAAAACTCAAAGCAGTGGTAGCAGACTCTTTCATAACATCTCCGAGGTTACCGGTAAGAATAAGTTTCCCTTTTCCGGTACTCAGACTGGATTCAATAAATAGAATATCTCCGCCAACAGCCGTCCAGGCTAGGCCAATAGCTACACCGGGCGCATCGACCGTCTGATAGGTTTCTGAAGAATAATGTGCTGGCCCAAGGATATCATTGAGCTGCTCCGGCCTTACAAGCGGATCATAGGTTTCTTCCATGGCTACTTTCTTGGCTATACTTCGCATCACTCCGCCAATTTGCCGGTTTAGGGATCTTACACCTGATTCTCGAGTATATTCCCGGGCTATCTTATTGATTGTTTCGGGAGGTAAGACAATCTGATCTTCGTTGATCCCGTGTTCTTCGCGTTGTTTGGGAATGAGATGCCGCTGAGCGATCTCAACCTTTTCTTCCTGTGAATAGCCACTAATCTGAATCAACTCCATCCGATCTAACAAAGCAGGCTGAATGGAATTCAGCGCGTTGGCCGTAGCGATGAAAAGAACTTTGGACAGATCGTATTCCAGCTCCAGGTAATTATCGTAAAAGGCATCGTTTTGCTCCGGATCAAGTACTTCAAGCAGGGCAGAGGAAGGATCTCCCCTGAAATCTTTCCCTACCTTATCAATTTCGTCCAGGATAAATACAGGATTGGACGTACCAGCCCTTTTGATAGACTGGATAATGCGCCCGGGCATCGCTCCAATATAGGTTTTACGATGACCTCTAATCTCTGACTCATCATGTAACCCTCCCAAGGACATTCTTATGTACTCTCGTCCCAGTGCACTAGCAATAGACTTGCCGAGTGAGGTTTTTCCAACGCCGGGAGGGCCAACCAGACATAAAATAGGCGCTTTCATGTCGCCTTTTAGCTTGAGTACTGCTAAGTGCTCCAGTATCCTTTCCTTGACCTTATCCAGCCCGAAATGATCTCTATCCAGCACTTCTTTAGCGTTATTCAAGTTGAAATTATCCTCAGAATAGTCGGACCATGGTAGGTCAAGAACCAGCTCCAGATAATTGAGCAAAATGGAATACTCCGCCATTTGAGGGTTAATACGCTTCAGGCGGGTTATCGATTTTTGAAAAGTATCATCGATCGATTCCGGCCATTTCTTTTCTCTGGCTTTTTCAACCAACTTCAGGATTTCTTCTTCCTGAGGATTTTGACCCAGCTCTTCCTGTATCGTTTTTAATTGTTGATTGAGGAAATAATCACGCTGCTGCTTTTCCAGGTCTCCCCGCACTTTATTTTCAATCTGGTCTTTTAATTCCAGCAACTGGAGTTCATTATTCATTTCTTCCAGCACTTTTCTGGCGGCATTGGTAAGATTATCAATTTCCAGGATGCCCTGTTTGGTGGCTACTTTATTGCCAATATTAGAGGCGATAAAATTCAACAAAGACACTTTGTTATTGATATTTTTCAGCATTACAGCTGCTTCCGAAGGGATATGTGGAGACAACTCAATGATGCGCTGAGCCTGATCCATAACGGAAGCCATAAGCGCTTCAAACTCCAGTTCCTCTTCTACCGTCTCATAGCCTATGACCTCTATTTCGCCAGAATACAAATTACCATTGTCCACCAGTGACAGTAAGCGAAAGCGCTTACGGCCCTGCAAAATGGCGGTAGTAGTGCCATCGGGCATTTTAAGGAGTTTCAAAATTTTAGCTACCGTTCCGATACTGTATAAATCCTCTTGTGTAGGTTGTTCTATTTTTTGCTCTTTCTGAGCAATAACCGCCACAAATTTATCAGTCTGATGAGCCTGATTAATAGCATTGATAGAATGATCCCGCCCCACTGTAATAGGAATGACCACACCAGGAAAAAGTACCGTATTCTTGAGTGCTATAACGGGTAAAGCTTTATTGTAGGATTCTCCGGCTCCCGGCTCCCCCTCGTCCTCATCCATCGTCATGAGTGGTAAAAAATCGTTTTCGTCTTCAAAGCCCTGAGATGCTAAATAATCGTCCAACATAATTGTATATTGCTCCTGAAGTCTAATAGAATGATGATAGCGTAGCGTAATATCCACGCCAAAAACAAGTCTAAATATTCCGATAATATCTTATAAATCTTTCGGGCAACGCCTGAGCAAGACTTATTGTTCTACTTCTATATCGATTTCTTCCAGAATCTCCTCTTCAACCTCATTTTTCTCAATCCTCAAATTATCAATAATAAATTCCTGGCGGCTAGAAGTATTCTTACCCATATAATAAGCCAGTATGGAGTCAATATCCGTTTCCTCATTGAGAACTACCGGCTCAAGGCGGATATTATCCCCTATAAAGTCAGAAAATTCGCTGGGGGAGATCTCTCCCAAGCCTTTAAAACGAGTAATTTCAGGTTTTCCTCGTAATTTTTTGATGGCCCGTTCTTTCTCATTTTCAGAGTAACAGTAGAAAGTCTTTTGCTTATCTCTCACTCTGAACAATGGAGTTTCCAAAATAAACAAGTGCCCGTTTCGCACCAGGTCCGGGAAAAACTGCAAAAAGAAGGTCAGTAACAATAACCGAATGTGCATTCCATCAACATCGGCATCAGTAGCGATTACCACCTTATTGTAGCGCAGGTTCTCGATATCGTCCTCAATATTGAGTGCGTGCTGCAACAAGTTGAATTCTTCATTTTCATAAACCACCTTTTTAGTCAGGCTGTAGCAATTCAAGGGCTTTCCACGCAGGCTAAATACCGCTTGTATATTGACATCCCGGGCTTTCGTGATAGAACCACTGGCGGAGTCCCCTTCAGTGATAAAGAGCATGGTATCTTTTCTGAGTGCTTCACTAGCCTTACGATTACTGTCATTAAAGTGTACCCGGCAATCCCGGAGTTTTTTATTGTGAAGGTTGGCTTTTCTGGCTCTTTGATTAGCCAGTTTTTTGATCCCTGCAATTTCTTTGCGCTCTCTTTCCGATTGCTTAATCCTGGCTTTGAGTGCTGAGGTAACTTCCTGATTGGTATACAGATAATTACCCAGCGCTTTATCTATAAAATTGCTGATAAAAGTCCGTATGGTCTTGCCTCCGGGAGCTATTTCCGTTGACCCCAATTTTGTTTTAGTTTGGGATTCAAAAATCGGCTCCTCTACGCGTACACTGATCGTTCCCATAATGGAGGCCAGAATATCCTTACGATTGAAGTTTTGATTGTCTCGGGTGCTGAAATAGTCCTGAATCGTTTTTACCAAACCCTCCTTAAAAGCATTCAGGTGAGTTCCCCCCTGTGTGGTGTGCTGACCATTGACAAAAGAATAATACTGCTCGCCGTAGTGATTGCCATGACTAAAGGCCAGTTCAATATCTTCCCCTTTAAGGTGGATGATGGGATAGCGTAATTGTTCTTTTTGTGTTTTTCGCTCTAAAAGATCGAGTAAGCCATTCTTAGAATGTAATACCTTATCGTTGAAGTGAATTCGCAGTCCTGAGTTCAGGTAAGCATAGTTCCACAGCTGACTTTCCATAAAATCAGCCCGAAAGCGATAATCGCGAAAAACCGTCTCGTCAGGCTCGAAGAGCACTTCTGTACCATTGGGGTCCCGGCAGTCCTTCAGCGGATGATCAGCGATCAGTTCCCCTTGCTTGAACTCCGCTTCTTTCACTTTTCCATCTCTGATGGATCGTACTCGAAAATAATGAGACAGGGCATTGACTGCTTTTGTACCCACTCCATTCAGACCAACCGATTTCTTGAAAGCTTTAGAATCGTATTTACCACCAGTATTGATTTTGGAGACACAATCAACGACCTTTCCGAGAGGAATACCCCGGCCATAATCTCGCACGACGATTCTTTTATCTTCTACTTTAATTACGATTTTTTTACCAAACCCCATCACATATTCATCGATAGAGTTATCTATAATTTCTTTTAAGAGTATGTAAATACCGTCATCAGGGCTGGATCCATCTCCTAGTTTACCAATGTACATGCCCGGGCGCATTCGGATGTGCTCCCGCCAATCCAGAGACCTGATGTTGTCTTCTGTATAGTTTACTTTAGCCATAATAAATTAAGGTATCACAAAAGAATATTTATCGAATTGACAACAATGTAGGTAATTTGAGGATCATTTTCACCTCTGCTATTGTTACAAAGTTAAACATATTCTCACAGACATTCAACAAATTGTTTTAAACATAAGCTTTTCTGTACGTGAACTTTGATGACTTTTCCAAACATCCGGCCTACCACATGATACATAGAGGAATCATCAGAGAAGGCTGTTTAAAGCTATTTTTTGTTGTTATGCTAATAGCCGCCGGCGTTATGATGGGGGTATACAGCTGGGCAGCAAGTGTTTTCCTGACCGTACTGGGTATAATAATTACTGGAATAGGCCTGTGGTTAGTGTACAAAATAAGCTTACAGCTATTATTTTCTACTCACCCTTTACTGGATGTATTGGCCAATGCTCCCAGGCAAGTAGTTTGGGTATACACTGTAGTTACACAGAGAATGCCCTTTGGGTTTCAATTTTCCAAAAACGGCACGATCTATTTCAAGCTGACCGATGGCGATGAACTATCTGTAAGCTTACCGGCCAGGCAATTAAAGACAGTTTCCAAAGCACTGAATAAAATCTTACCGCAGGCTACCTTTGGCTATTCAGAGGTCAATGCCCAATACTACGATATTGATCCAGAAATGCTGCGCCGCGAAAAGGACTCCGGAAAAAAAGAGTGAAAAATTATATTAGTTTTCTGAGTTCAAACCGACCATATCCTATTTTTTTTCGTATAATAGTAAATAATTTCTTTACTGATTAAAGAGAATCCATCAAAACATCAATAGGAGGCTTTTCCCTTGAGTAAAACATTACATTATAGAGGTATTAGCCCATTTTATTAAGTACAAAGCTGATAAAGCTGGGCTGTTTTGTTGTTTTCTCTTTTTTGGGTACGCTGTAATAAATCATATATCCAAAACTCATGAAACGTCGGACTTTCAATGCATTATTGCCAGGTATGTTGCTTGGCTCACTTAATGTATCACCGTTTTCTTTAAAAAACAAAACAGGCCAGGCTACCGTAAAACCTGAAAGACTAAAAAAAGGGGATACGGTAGGTTTAATCACTCCCGGCAGCTACGCTCCTCCCTCTGCCGTTCAAAAGAGTGTCAGGAACCTTCAGGATTTAGGCTTAAGAGTCAGAAAAGGGCGCTATCTAACTGCTAAACGCGGCTACAATGCGGGGACAGATGAGCAGCGCCTAGAAGACCTTCACAGCATGTTTGCCGACCCTCAGATCAAAGCGATTTGGTGTGTACGGGGGGGCTACGGCTGTACTCGTTTGCTTCCGTTAATAGATTACGATCTCATCAGGCGCCATCCCAAGATACTAATTGGCTTTAGTGACATAACCGCACTGAGCAATGCCATCTATCAACGAACGGGCCTGGTGGGTTTTCATGGGCCGCTGGGTTCTTCAACAATCGATGCGTATGCAGCCGGCCATATCCGCGCTCTTTTATTTGAAGGTGTGAACGAACATTCCATCGATCTGCAGGGACATCCTAATGCTAAAAACAAGAACAACTATAGCTCAAAGACCTTCCGGGCCGGTGTTGCCTCCGGTATTTTAGCGGGCAGAAACCTTTCGGTATTGGTGGCGATGGCGGGTACTCCCTATGCTTTCAGGGCCAGCAATACGCTTTTATTTTTGGAGGATGTAGGAGAAAAACCTTACCGCGTAGACCGTATGCTGACGCAGTTCAGGCAGAGTACTGCCATGGATCAAATCAATGGAATAGCGCTGGGGATTTTTCATGATTGCGAGCCTGATCCCGAAGATGAATCACTAAGTCTGGAAGAAACGCTGGAAGATCGCCTGGCCAAGCTGCAGAAGCCGGTACAATATGGATATCCTTTTGGCCACATCAAATATCAATGCGTACTTCCGGTGGGCATCAATGCTAACCTGGATACCGGCAATCAACAAATGATGCTGCTTGAAAATGCCGTGATTTAATTGACTACTAACAACTATTAAAATAAGAACCATGGAACACTTTGAACAAACCACCTCTTTGCGCAAGTGCTTTGACTATCAGCAAGAGCATCCCTTTCCGGCCGCAAGAGTATTTCCGTTGCTTTGTCCGGAGCGACAAAAGGAGTGGCTGGATGGCTGGGATTATAAAATGATTTATTCCAAAAGTGGCCTTATCGAAAAGGATTGCGTTTTTGTTACTCCCCATAATGGAAATGGCCAGGATACGTGGATGGTAACGGCCTACAGCATATCTGATCGCTATATTGAATATGTCATTTTGTGTGATCAGGAGTATGCCCTGAAAATCCAGATACAGGTAGCGTCCTTGTCAGGGGGGAGCTCCAGCACTTATATCAACTATACTTTCACTTCTTTGAATGAGAAGCGAGCCGAATTTATCGAAACCTATTATGAAGTTTTTTTTGAAAAAAGCATGAAAAAGTGGGAAGAATCCCTCAATTATTATTTGGCAAATAATCAGGTTTTGAGAAGAAATGCTATGTTAGCAATTGAAAAATAGCTGAAAGATATGCCCGAATTATCTATTCAAAAATATAGGCTGGAGCTGAATCACCCTTTCAGGATTACCCATTCTTCCAGGATGCATCAAACGGTTTTGATCATATCTCTTCACCATGATGGCATCACTGGTATTGGTGAGGCAGCTTTACCCAGCTATTATCAGCTCAACATTGATGCCTTGCAGGACTTTTTTTTACAACAAAAAAACCAACTGGAAGCGCTACAGCTAACAACACCGGAGCAATTCTGGCAAGCAGCCCGGCCCGTACTGGGCGAACACCCACCGCTGCAGTGTGCATTGGATATTGCCGCGTACGATTGGTATGGTAAGAAAAATAACAAGCCGCTTTATCGTTTGTGGGACCTCGATATCGAGCAATCGCCCATGAGCAGCTACACTATCGGTTGGGGTACAGAAGAGGAAATGTTGGAAAAAATGATGGAAATGCCCTGGCCTATTTACAAAATAAAGCTAGGAGTAGGCGATGATCTGGAGCGCATTCAAACTTTGAGAAAAAACTCGGATGCTATCTTCAGGATCGATGCTAATACGGGCTGGTCAGCAGCACAAACGATACAGCTCAGCGCCCCGATGAAGGCCCTGCAGGTCGAGTACATCGAACAACCCACTCCTCCTGATCAGATGGAGGAGATGGACCGGGTAAAGCTAGCCAGCCAACTGCCGCTGATAGCAGACGAAAGTTGCCAGGTAATGGAAGATGTAGAAAAATGTGCTCCTCACTTTCATGGTGTTAACATAAAAATTATGAAGTGTGGCGGCCTTACTCCGGCCCTAGAGATGATCAAAAAAGCCCGGGCCTTAAAACTGAAAGTTATGTTGGGATGTATGATCGAATCCAGTGTAGCTATTTCTGCGGCGGCTCAGCTACTTCCGCTAGCCGATTATGCTGATCTTGACAGCATCTTGTTGATCAAATATGACCCAGCGGATGGTGTAAAGTTGGAAGAGGGTAAATTTATTTATAATCAAAGGCCTGGAATTGGGGCTGTAATGACCACCTGAAGCTATGCTACATCTAAGTCAGTTACCCGGTAGGAACGCTCAGGCAGATGGTCAGGAATGGCTACATTTCAGTGGAACGGCTTATTTAGGAATTCCACACCTGAAGCCCTTCCAGGACTTGCTGCTGGCAGGCATCTCCAAATACGGTACTAATTTTGGCGGGTCTAGGCGCTCCAATATTCGACTACGTATCTTTGAAGAAGCAGAAACATTTCTAGCCCGATGGATAGGCACAGAAGCAGCCATTACGATCTCCTCCGGTACACTGGCCGGCCAATTATTATCTAGATATCTGGAAGCAAAGAAATGGCCAATATGGGCGGCCCCAGATGCACATCCGGCATTAATCGACAGGAAATATATATTCAAAGGTATTCGCGAGGAATGGATTCGGCAGGTGCTGGAATATTCGGCCATTAAGCCTGGTCAGCCTATTGTACTGATCAGTAATGCTATAGATCCATTAAAAGCACAGCAATATCACTGGAATTGGCTAAAGGCCCTGCCCGCCGAACAGCAATTCATCATCATTATTGATGAATCGCACAGTATTGGCTTAATCGGCGATAAAGGCTCGGGCATCAGCGCTTCTCTACACCAAAGCAACAATCTCCAATATATTTTTATGGGATCGCTGGGAAAAGCCCTTGGTACACCGGCAGGATTTATCGCCGGCAGCAATGAGCTGATTCGCCAAATTTGGGAACAGGATTTTTTTGGGGGAGCCTCTCCGGCTATTCCCGCTTACCTGTATGCCTGGTTACATGCACAAGACCTTTTTGAAGCACAACGCAACCAACTTAAAGTACTGCATGAGTTTTTTTCCACCAAACCTATCGTTAAAAAGCTTTTCAGAAATGTGCCTATGCATCCTGTTTTTTATACACCCAACCAGGATGTTGCGCCACTGCTTCATGATCATCATATATTGGTCTCGGCTTTTCCTTACCCAGGCCCTGAATCCCCCATTATCACCAGAGTAATACTCAATGCCCTACATACCAAAGAAGACCTGGAACGGCTACTGACTATACTGGGTAAAGGAGGCTATGACGCTTTCTAGAAACCGCTTTGGAGTAGTTGCCCGGGCCCAAATAAAAGAGGCCTTTTTGACATTATTAAGAGCGTATTTGGATCTGTGCATTTTCGGCATCAAAAGCAAATTCCAAACCCGCTCTAACTCTAATAAAAAACCGTTGCCTTAAGCGTTTCTTCACTAGCATATTGTGTGAAAGGATAAAGTACAACACCACTAGACTTGATGAAAGTTTGTCCCCTGATTGAATATTTACCTTTCATTAGTATTTCATCCATCAAATTGAAGTTACTGTCAAATACGGACATTAATATCCTACCAGACTTTCCTTTTTGCCTTCTTGCCTCGCTCTCAATCACAGGAGCAAATGCTAATCGGTAATACCTGTTAAATTTATCAGAGTAATAAACATTCTGAAACCTTGAGTTTGTAACTGCGTGAAATAGGGCTTTGTCTGGGTCAATTAATTCCTCCACTGGCATAGCAGGTACACTATTCGGAATGAGCTGACTTTTACCTTCAAAAATGCTGGTAGATTTAGAGTCAAGGTCATACGTGTATATCTTACTTGAAAATGAAAAATTGTAGATAATCTGATCATCCGAGAAATTTATGAATGGCTTATCTAAAGGGAAAAACTGACCATGATATTCTTCGGGAACCTTTACAGGTATAAACTCAAATAAGTCATTGTCCAAATCATAGCTCACGCATAAGGAATGATCAAACTTTTCTCTCGAGTCTCTTGGTACATTAGGTTTGACCGACATGAATAATTTTCTCCTTTTTGAGGAAAAATAAATTGGCGCCGTACTATTGGGGGGATGATATATAAAATACTTTTCGAAGTCAATATCCCCTTGCTCTCTGACCACACTGAAATTGATAGGAACAGACATTTTACTATTCCCATCTTTATCTATTAGCTTTATAGACCTCATACTTAATAGAAAGATACTGTCTAAGTTATGCACATAAAAAGAGTGTATGTCCGGAACACCATCAGGACCCTCTATGACTAACTTCTGAATTCTAACAGCTTTTAGACTGCTCAAATCAAACCAATGTAATTGATGCAATCTAAAGTTGTATCCTATGAGGTAATCAATTCCATCAATGTTTTGATGCTGACTGAAGTAGAAATTGTTGCTAAAAAGAGTATTTTCTTCAAAGGGAATAGAAATTCCGAAAGAATCAATCTGGTATTCTGACTCTGAGGAACCGACACTTTCCTTATCACAATTCCAAAAAAACAATGATAATAGACAAAACCAGAGCGTTTTTTGCATAACTATTTTAACATAGCTCATAAATCACATAGTTAATAATAATAAAGATACTCTTTCGAGGCTTTTGTATTGAGAAGCTGCTGATTAAATATATGTATCCACTTAAATGCTATTTTAAAGAATAAATAACCTCTACAGTGACAGCAGCTTCCCTTTTTTATCAATAAGGGCGTGTTTAAATTTTACCCTTTGGCTTGCAAATATATTTAGAATACTGCTTCCCGCTTTCAGCGGGACAAGATATTTCAGCTTTTTTTCGCTCCATAGCCCTGCTATGAAACTCAAAAACAGCTTCATTTTCATCATCCTAAATGCATTTTCGGCATCAAAAGCAAATTCCAAACCCGCTCTAAGTTTTTGCGTTAATCAAAATTGTAGTTTTCAATATTTATTGAATAAATCCTTTTCAAATTTCCATCCCTGGCTTCAAGAGCAAAGGGTCCTTTTTTTTCTGGATAACAAGACTGTATTTGATCAAAAAAAGGAATACCATCGTCATACACTTTCCAGTGAACACTGTTTTCGGTCTTATCAATCATATCCTGAAACACCTGATAGCTACCACTCGAGAAATATATACCGCTCAGTTTAAACTCTTTTACTTGCTCATCTTGGCCAAAATTGTCTATCCAAGGATAGATTGAATTTACACAAACATTGCAGTCGTAGTCTGTTACGATAAAAATTATTTCTCTTTCTACCTCTTTTTTTAAATTCCCATAATATTCAGAGTATAGTTTTTCAAGTTTCTCTAGACAACCTTCTGATTCTCTCTTAATAGGAGAACAATTGAAGATGGTGAATATTGGAAGAAGAGCCAAAATAAAAGAGGCCTTTTTGACATTATTAAACCTAATCATTTGAAAATTCT
>CAZVOD010000056.1:0-28492 GCA_964628385.1 uncultured Saprospiraceae bacterium | reverse complement strand
GATCCGGATCTTGGGCCTGTAGGCCTGTAAAGCTTACCAACAAAAATGCGAGAACCAGCATTTTGATGGAGCTTAAGGATTGTACGAAAGTAAAATTCGCCATTCTCATAAGATTACGATTAAAAATTTAATTATTAAATAAGATTATGAATAAATGCATTATTAATGCCATTTTTGAATGCTTCGATTTAATTGCTGGCGAAGAGAAAAATATTAATCAATACTTCAAAAATTCATACCAACAAAACTTAGGTCATCACAGTCGTCTTATATTCAGCGAAAATTTTATAGAAGTGCCTTTGTATAGAATCATAGTAAAATACCTGCTTTCTTACATAGACGATGTCAAAAATAATTTTTTTTATTCTATTTTTCAAAACTTCCAGACATAATATAGCGAAAAAGTATAATTATGAGGTAAACGGCAGGAAAGCATTAGAAAACGTCATATATGAATTTTGTTAAGAGGCATAGTGCCGTTAACGGAACCGTTCCAATGATTTACCTATAAAATAAAAGAAAGGAAAATCTAAAATAGACGCACTATTGAATACAGAAACTATACTCAATAGTGCGTTTTGGATAAAAAAGTAATGATAAAATTTGATCCTATCAGATATCTGTTCCGGATAATCGGAATTACTTACTTGCTACCAATGTAATATCAAGCTGAAATTCATCGTAGATAGTCTTGTCGCCAAGATTTTGGAAAAAAGAACCTGAACCATAGCGTACATCATACTCAGAACGATCCACCTCTACTTCTTTAGCTTTTCCTATTATCTTTGATCCATCTTTGGTAACAGTGGTCAAAAACTTCTCTTCATTGGTGTTACCCTTGATTGTCAAATCTCCTTTGATCTTGTACAATCCTTTAGTATCAACCGGGAATATTTCTGTAATAACGAACTTGGCAGTCTCGTATTCACCAGCATTAAAGAAATCAGCATCCTTCAGATGGCTTTCCAACTTTTCTTTCCCCTTTCCTGGTTGTAAGTCCAAAACAGTAATGGAAGTCATGTCAATTTCAAAACTACCACCTACTAGCTTATCTCCTTCAAATTGTAAAGAGCCACCTTTCAGCATAACCTCTCCGTTGTGCTTACCAGTAACCTTACGAGCTCTCCACTCGATCTTACTGGCTTCCGTATCAACGTTGTAAGTTTCTACTGCTGTGTCAGTAAAAGATAATCCCATAAATGCCAATACGGCAATGAAGCTAAAAAATAATAAATTTTTCATAGCTGTTGTTTTTAATTATTTGTTGAAATTCTGATTTCAAAACACTAATCCATATTCAAAGTTCAAACATTGTTTGCTATTTTTTTTACTTTCCCCTTCATAAAAGGGCTGATTATTGATAAGTATTTCCTCTCGCCTTTTTATATTATTATTAATTTGCGATCAGAGAACAACAAACCTTTGAATAATGAAAATTCTGATCATTGGCGGCGGGAATATGGGCCTTACTTATGCCCAAAGCTTTCTCAGGTCGCATGTGTGTTCGACGGATCAACTGATGATACTCGAAAAGTCAGCGGAGAAAGCCGTTCTGATTAGGGGTAAGCATATCGGAACAGTTTATGGAGAGCCCGGAGCATGCCTTACGGGAGCCGATCTAATAGTACTGGCTGTTAAGCCTCAGGATACACCACTGCTCTTTGAGAGCCTTCGACCGCTGGTTGATCCACAGCAGGTGTTTCTTTCTATCATGGCTGGCGTCAAAATCAAAACTATCGCTGAAGGGTTGGGCGTTGAAAAGATAGTCCGGGCTATGCCCAATTTACCTTCACAAATAGGAAGTGGAATGACGGTATTTACTTCTTCGGACGCTGTAACCAGAATCGAGCTGGTTACTGTACAAAATTTATTAAACACCACGGGAAAGACTATTTATGCAGAGCAAGAGGCTGCTATTGATGCAGCCACAGCCATTTCGGGTAGTGGCCCAGCTTATGTCTGGTATTTTATGCAGTCTATGATTGCAGCCGCCCAACAAATGGGCTTTAACCAATCCGAGTCTGAGCTGCTTGTCAGCCAAACGATCAACGGAGCGATGGAACTTTTTACGGCCTCAGACCTGACTACTCAGGAATGGATACAAAGAGTCGCTTCCAGAGGAGGAACTACTGAAGCTGCTCTAAAAGCTTTTCGGGATAATAAGCTCCACGAAAACATACTTGAGGGGGCACAAGCAGCTCTAGTCAGAGCTCAGGAATTGGGCCAAAACTGAAAAAGAGGTTCATTTTCCCCTGATCAGATTGAGTCACTTGGGTTTCTTAACAGCTTGACTTATAGAAGTTGTTTAAAAATGTAGTTTCATGTTTGCAGACAAAACATTGTGCACCAAATACTTCAGCTTTTTTGCTTTGCGTAGCTTTGGCTACGCAAAGCAAAAAGCGCTTCGCCTTGCTGCACAAGCCTTTGCCTTCAACTATAAACCCACATGCTTAAACAACTTCATATTTAAATATTCATTATCAAAGTATTAGTAACATTTTAGCTAAATAATTTGCTACTTTGCAGCAAAGCGTGAAAAATGGAAAAATCAACCTTTAAAAAGGAAGTACAAAGGCTGATAGGAGAAGCGGAAACCGAGCAGGCATTAAATTTAATGCTTTCTTTTTTTGGTAAAAATCCGAGCTATCTCAATTTGTACAATACTACCCTTCAGGCCAAATCCCTACTTAACCGAACGGAGAAAGACGAAAAGCAAGGAGTTATTTCAGCTGAGACTGCGAAGATAACCTACAACCAGGTTACCCGTCAGATTTTAGATCTCTTGCAAATGTTGGACAAAGAAACCCACGGAGCGGCTTCTCCTTTAAAATCCAACTTCCGGAAGCGGGCGCCACTTTTTGGTATTGCGCTTTTAGCTATCATTGCAGTAGTGAGTGTTGTTTTGTATAGAACAGGAGCAATTTACATGCCAGGAGGTAATAATACGAACCAGGGTCAGGTTGATGGCCCTTCTTGCCCTGAATTTTCATTGGATACGAATTTAAACGTGCTTGTACTTCCCTTCAAAGATTTGAAAGGGACTACAGAAAAACCATTAAATAACCGGCTGGCCAGATTGATAGAGCTCAGGCTGGATGAGTTCAAAAGAAGATATAATGTCAATTTTGATCTTGGTGTACAGGATGACCTCACGCTTGATTTATTTCCTACCCAGATTAACCAGGCCGAAGATATTGCCCGGAACTGTCAGGCACAACTTATTATTTGGGGAACTACGGAAAAAATTTCTGAGGAGCAAGAAATTATCATTACTCGTTACAGATTCCTGAATACTGAACGCATCAAATTACACAAACTGGTTTTGATCTCTGATACGGATATTGATACGGTGACCACCCAATCCAGCATCATTACGAATGGTAGTTTGACAGAAAATATTGAGAAAACCCTTAAATACATTTTTGGCATTTTAGCTCACGAAACCGGCAATCCAGATGCAGTAATTGCTTCTTTGAGTAATCTTGAGCTTAGCAGCGATTCGGCCAGTTTCACGCGCGATGTACTACTGACAGATGCCTATATTGTCAAGAATGATGAAAAAATGGTGAAAGAGAAAACTGAAAAGCTCAACACTACTCACCCTCAGTATTTATGGGCACAAAATAATAAAGGCGTAATTGCTTACAGAGAAGGGGATTTTGATGAGGCTTATCAGCGTTTTGTAGTAGCTGAGCACTTATCAGATTCCACCAACCGGCCACAAATAGAAAGAGGAAAATCTATGGCTCTAAAGCGCACAATGGGAATAGCACCTCAGCCTTCTCGACCGGAGCGCACTGATACTACCAAAAAAACAGAATCTAGTGGCACGGAGAGTCCAAGGAAAAAAATCAGTGGTGGCAAGCAAGAAGAGGAACAGCCTGCCAATACCGGACAATTAAGCATTGCAGAATTGAAAGAGCTGCTTAAGAGAAAACCTCGGTATGTTGCAGCCTGGAAACGATTGACTACAAGAGTTGGTCAGTTGCCTGCCAATGAGCAGCAAAAGGAATTTGAAGCAATCGCCAGGTTTGCCAAAGAGTTGGGCGTATCTGATTTGTATTACAATTCATCTCCTATCGCTCAGTGGTACAAATTATTGAAAGAAAATAATGAAATACAGTAAGAGCGTGTATGGTAGATATTTTGAAAGGTCGGAGCTGCCTCCTTTTTGCTTTGATTTTTTAATATAAAAAAAAGTAGTACATTTATCAGCAAAATAATGATAATGTATGGTAATTAATGATCCCCTCACTTTTGGGTTGCTGTTCTTGTTACTGGGCCTTTTAGCTGGTGGATTAATCAGCTGGCTTTACACAAAGCTCAGGTACCAATCGATAGCGATGCTGAAAGAGGAAGTAGATGAGCATTACGTAAGTAAAAATTGGGCCGAGAAACTGGAGAAGGAATTGCTGTACTCCCGAAAGGAACTACAGCAAAAAGATAACGAAGTAAAAAACCTGGCTGCGCAGTTATCTGCCAATTACCAAAACATGTATCACCTGGAGGAAAAGCTCAAAGATCAAAAAAAGGAAATGTTCAGGCTGCAGCAACAATCCAAGCTGGAATTTGAAAATATTGCCAACAGACTGCTGGAAGAAAAAACATTAAAATTCACCCAGCAAAATCAGGATCAACTCAATAACATCCTTTCGCCACTGCGAGAAAAAATAAAATCTTTTGAAGAAGGTGTAGAAAAACGATTCCTGGAAGAGACAAGAGATCGGGTCTCCCTCAAAAAGGAAATTGAAAATCTGCGGGTACTCAATACCCAACTGAGCCAGGAAGCTAACAATCTGGCCAGTGCTCTGAAAGGAGATAATAAAACTCAGGGAGATTGGGGAGAAATCCAGCTGGAAACCCTCCTGGAAAAAGCTGGCCTTACCAAGGATATCCATTATCAGGTACAAAATAGCTACAAAGACGAAAATGGTAAACAAAAACGTCCTGATTTTATCATTAACCTACCGGAAGCTAAGCATTTAATTATTGATTCAAAAGTTTCACTGGCTGCCTATGAGCGCTATTTTCACGCTGAAAATAAGGAAGAGCAAGCCAGGCAGCTAAAAAACCATATTAATAGTATAAAACTACACCTTAAGGATCTAAGTAGTAAAAATTATCAAAACCTTTATCAAATCAATTCTCCCGACTATTTACTATTATTCATTCCTATAGAACCGGCATTTGCAATTGCCATCCAAAAGGACCAACGCTTATTCCTAGATGCACTGGACCAAAATATAGTACTCGTTACCACGTCTACCCTTTTGGCTACGATGAGGACGGTTTCGTTTATTTGGAAACAGGAAAAACAAAAAAGAAGCGTCTTAGAAATAGCCCGGCAAAGCGGTTTGCTTTATGATAAATTCTGTGCCTTTGTAGAAGACCTCCAACAACTTGGGCAACGTATTGATCAAACCCAGACAGCTTACCAGGATGCCATGAATAAATTGACGAATGCCAGACGCAAGGGAGATACTCTGATAGGAAAAGCCGAAAAAATAAGGGAGTTGGGAGCAAAAACCTCCAAAACACTGCCTCAGGAGTTTTTGGGTGAATAAGCAACCTGTAATACATCGGAGAAAAATTGAGGGCCTGGTAATTTAGAAATGAGGAAAAAACACCGTATTGACATCTATTTCTAAAGTAGTGCTTCAAAAGCCTGAATCGTACGCTCTAAATCTTCTTCGGAGGTATAAGCTGAAATTCCCAGACGGGTAACACCGCCCTGTTCTGCTAACCCCATGACCTCTATAGCCCTCAGCGCATAAAAATGGCCATCCCAAGCACATATGTTTTTTGAATTGAGGTATCGGCAAATAGCGGCCGGATTTTTTCCTTCCACCGTTATGGCCAGAGTCGGCGTACGGTGCTCACTGCTGGCAGGTAGACCATAAATGTACAGGCCGGGAAGTTTACTCAGCGCTTCACTCAATTTGAGCAGCAGCTTTTTTTCATAGTTCTTAATCTCATTCATGGCATTGACCAACTGCTCTCTCATAGATTCCCCTTCTCCAAAAGAAGCCAGAAAATCTATTGCCGCACCTACGCCCGCAAAAGCCGCATGATTCTGAGTACCTATTTCGATATTGTAGGGGGCAGCCTGACCAGCCGTCCGCAAGCGATCCGTCGGCAGGCGATCCAGTAATCCGGATTTGGCATACAAAATTCCTATGTGAGGACCATAAAATTTGTAGGCTGAGCAAATCAGAAAATCGCAACCTATAGCCGTTACATCGATCGGAAAATGAGGGGCGTAATGAACAGCATCCAACATAAGCCAGGCACCTGTTTCGTAAGTTTTTTGCCGTACGAAAGCTACATCATTGATCGTGCCCAATAGATTAGAAGCATACCCCATCGCAACCAAACGAGTCCGATGATTGAGCTTATCCTGGAAGTCTGCATAATCAAGCTGGCCATCGGGTTTGAGTTTGATCTCCCTGATGATGATGCCATGATCTCTCAGCGCCAGCCATGGACCTCGGTTGGCCTCGTGGTCCAATTGAGTGATGAGGATTTCATCACCAGCTTGCAGTGTACGACCTATAGCCCGGCTCAAGTTATAATTCAAGGCCGTCATGTTAGCTCCCAGGGAGATACAATCTGCTCGCGGAGCCCCCAAAAAGGTAGCCATATGTTCACGGGTACCCTCAATAACCTCATCCGTTTCCTGTGAAGTTATAAAATGACCATGAGAATTAGCATTGTAAAGCCGATAATAGTTGGAAACCGCATCAATAACTTGCTGTGGTACTTGTGTGCCGCCGGGGCCGTCCAGAAAAACAAGAGTCTCACCGTTGTGAATACGCTGCAAAGCCGGAAATTGCTGTCTGAAAAATTCATTCATTACTAAGGCAGTTAAGGTTCTTTAAAATAAATGGGGTTCAATCCGTTTTTAGTAAATATAAAATTTAGATTAAGAACCTCCTGTTTTAAAACTCTAATTTGTTGTTGATGTGGCTCAAATGCCAGCTTTAGGTCTTCCAGCCGTTCGTAAGCTCCCGGGCCAGGTCGGCCATCCATCCCATTTACGATAGAATACAAATAAGCGATCTGATCATCTAACTTTGGTGGATAGTTGATAGGGTCCTGCGCACTTTCACTGCGAGTCTGGATAAGCTCTTGCTCCAGCTCTGTTAACTGCTCAATCAGCTGTTCAGTTTTATCAACGACCCCACTCGGTCGATTGGCCTCTTTAATGCTCTTTAGAGCCGACTCTAGCTGCAGACGAGCCATGCGGACTTCGCCTATTGCCTGATGACAGCTATTCAACAGCTCTTTTGCCTGCATCGCCAGTTGGTAGCGGGCCGTAAGATCTTCGTGGGTAATATCCCAGCGTGGATCTTTGATCAGCTCTAGCTTTCTGGTGATGATCAGTTCATCCTTAACCAATCGCACAAGGTGGGTTCCCGGTGTAGCATTTATTCCCCCGGTGTTGGCCAGCGAAAACCTGGCCCCATCCTGAGTTTTAGGACTTTCGTATTTCAGGTTCCACTCCAGTCGATTTAAGCCTTCTGTCAGACTCATATTTTCTTCTCCTGGTTTATCGGGCCGATTAGAGAATACCCTGCGGATATTTCCATCTGTATCCAAAATCTCCAAACGTATTTTTTCATCAGCCTCTCCTTCCGGAAGGTAGAAGTAGATTAAAGCCCCGGTAGGCGCTTTATCCGGCGCCCCGACTTTGTCCAGATTTTCAATTTGTGTCTTTATTGCTTTTGAAGGCGTAAACAGGTAAGCCTCACTTTTGACTACACTTTTATTGATCTCTCGCAACGGACTAATATCATCCATTATCCAGAAAGAACGGCCCTGGGTAGCAACAACCAGGTCATTTCCCTTCACAACCATATCTGTGATGGGGGTTTTAGGTAAATTACGCTGCAGCTTCTGCCAGTTTTTACCATCATCAAAAGAAATGTAAATACCGTATTCTGTTCCTGCAAACAATAGCCCTTCCCGGACGGGGTCCTCTACAACCACCCGCACAAAGTGATCAGCAGGAATGCCATTACGGCCATTAGTAAGAATCTTCCACCGCCTGCCGTAATCATCGGTTCGGAAAATATAGGGGCGAAAATCATTTTCCCGATATCTATAAACCGTTATAAAAGCTTTCCCGGGAGAATGAGGAGATAATTCAATGTCGTTAATGGTGCCTCCTTCCGGTAGCCGCCGGGGCGTAATGTTTTCCCAATTTTTTCCATTATCAGTAGAAAGGTGCAATAAGCCATCATCACTTCCAGCCCAAAGTTCGCCGGCCTTCCAGGGGGATTCTTCAAAAGCAAAAATCGTAGTATACAGTTCTACTCCAGTATGATCATGCTGGACCGGGCCACCCGGAATATCCTGATAGGCATCGTTATTGGTGGTCAGATCAGGACTGATGATTTCCCAGGTTTTTCCTCCATCACGGGTGCGATGTACATACTGAGAACAATGATAAACAATATCCGAATTGTGTGGCGAAATCCGTATCGGGGCATTCCACTGAAAACGATATCTGATAGCTCGGGGTGCCACGCCATCATGCATCTGTGGATACGCCATTACGGTATTGCTTAAACCCGATGTCCTATCCATTCTGGTGATCATACCAATATAATTACCAGCGTAGATTATATCAGGATTTTGAGTATCAACAGCAATATGACCGCTTTCTCCTCCACCTACAGTATACCAGTCCTGCCGGGGATCTAACTGACCAATCGGCTTACTGGGTACAGATATGGTAGTATTATCCTGCTGAGCGCCATATAAGCGATACGGAAACTGATTGTCTACGGTAAGCCGATAAAATTCTGCAGTCGGTTGGTTATTTTGACTTGACCAGGTCTGGCCGCCATTCAAAGTAACACAGGCACCTCCATCGTTGCCCTCCACCATAATAGCCGGTTGCCATGGATTGATCCACAAATCGTGATTATCACTGTGCGGTGTAGAAATTTTGGAAAACTGCTCGCCACCATTAGTAGATTTATGTAACCCAACATTTAATACAAAGACCGTATTTTCATCTTTGGGGTGCGCTACCACCCGACTATAATACCATGCCCTTTGGCGTAGATTGTGGCTCCTATTGATCCGACTAAAGCTAAGGCCACCATCATCGGAGCGGTAAAGTCCTCCTTTTTTCTCTTCCTTAGCCTCCTGAATAACCCATATTCGGTTCGTATTGGCTGGAGAGATAGCAATACCTATTCTGCCCACTATCCCTCGTGGAAGTCCATTATCAATCTTTGACCAGTTGAAGCCACCGTCCGTCGTTTTCCATAACCCTCCTTCTTCGCTGCCATCGATTAAGGTCCAGGGCTTTCGCTGAGCCGTCCACATACCTGCATAAAGCACATTGGTATCATCAGGATCTATCACTAGATCGACGGCGCCGGTCCGGTCACTCACATAGAGCACTTTTTGCCAGTCTTCCCCGCCGTTAGCGGATCGATAAACGCCCCTTTCGGGGTTAGGTCCAAAGGGGTTACCGAGTGCAGCCACATAAATCAATCGCGGATTTTTGGGGCTGATAACGATACGTGAAATCTGACCAACATTTCGCAAGCCTACATATTCCCAACTATCCCCACCGTTGATACTTTTGTACAGGCCCTTTCCTATAGATACATTTCCTCTCAAATCAGCCGCACCGGTACCTGCATAAATAATGTTGGAATTCGTAGGCGCAACAGCTATAGCTCCTACAGAACCTACCGGTAAGTAGCCATCCGTAATATTGCGCCAGGTCGTTCCGGCATCTTCAGTTTTCCAAACCCCACCGCCGGTGGTGCCCATAAGAAAGGAAAAATCTTCCCCCGGAATACCGGTAACAGCGGTTACCCGACCGCCCCGGGCTGGTCCTACACACCTATATTTTAATCCTTGTAATTTTTCGGCCTCAATTTGTGCCTGGCCGGGTAGGCAAAAGAGCAAGCTCAAAAAAAGCTGGAAAGCAATAGAATTAATTCTCATAAATAATCGGTTGATTGTACTGTCGTCTTTATAATCTCAAAAAAGATAAAGTTTTTTACGACAAAACGAGCAGAAGGTTAGGAACTGTAGGATAACAACTTCGATAATAATTCAGATCGCTGTTTTAATAACGCTTCCATCCTGGCCGGCGGAATCTTCCTGCGCTGTTGTTCCTGCAGTAGTTCGTGGGTATAAGCCCTAAAGCGCATCCAGGCATAAGCCGATCCTAGCATTATTGGGATAAATAACAATAGCCACGGAGAAATTAGTATGGCCAGTAACAAGAATACCAGGGTAAGCAGCAAATACACTGCGATTCCAAAAGCAATCAGCATTGGCGGGTAGTATTCTGTGCGTCGAGCTTTTTTCTGTACTGTTTTTTCTAAATAATTAATCAATGCCCGGTTGAGCAGAATGCCTAGGCCTGCGGGAAGACTCCACGCCGCCCATCTCAAATAAAGTTTAGAAATTGGCTTTTCCCCACCGTATAAAGCTTTATCAGTAACACCATGCTTGAGTAAGCCAATATGATAGCGCTCCACTGCTTTTTCAAGAGCTACTCTTTCTTCGTTGTCCAGTTCACTTACGGCATTGGCAATAGCTTGCTGGCCCTGTAATAGCGACCGATCATCAGATAATACACTGGCAGAAGCTTCACTGAAGCGCGATCGGTTGAGTTCCAGCATTTGATTACCCAAAACATCATGGGAGGGCTCCCCTACAATAATCATCTGCTCTTTCATCGCTTCAGACAGGTCATTCAAGATAGCGTTGACACCATGAACCGGTTGCTCCTTATGCTGCTCATAATAAGACCGCGCATTGATTGGAATGCCAAAGTCAATCATAACTTCAGAGCGAAATTGAAATACATTCGAATAATTCACGCCTACCGGTATCACGTATACGTCTTCTATATCTGGGTATTTCTCAAAAATACCCATTGCAATTTTCCCCAATCCTTTATGAAGAGGGCGAAGCCGATATTCAGCCACAGCATGCCCCTCCGGAAAGATCATCAATGTCCTGTTAGCTTTCAGCGCGTCATAACAAGCATCAAAAGTAGCATAGTTAGCTTTTAGCGCTTTGTAATTACCATCTTTTTTGCGATATATCGGCAGCATATGTAATGCTCGGAGAAGAAAATTATTAATCGTTTTTTTAAAAAAATCACCTCTGACCAAATAGTACAATGGCCGGTCCAGGAAGCAAGCCAAAATGCAGGGTTCTAAAAAAGCAGTGGGATGATTACAAGCCAGGATCACCGGCTTGTCCTTCGGAATACGATCAACATTAGAAAGGTATATCTTTTTGAAGTAAACGGAAATTCCAATTCTAGCAAGGGGACGAACAAGAGCATAAAGCATTGATTATAGCATTATAATTTTAACTAAAAGACATTATAACCCTTAGAATTGAATTTTGAAAGTATTTCTATTGCATTTATACACCAGACTTTTTTCAAACTCCGGTGAGTACCTCCTGAATCGGAGTAAGTTAATTATCTTAGCAATATGACAGCAAGAAAATGGCTTATCGTAGTTGGCGGTCCTACAGCGAGTGGCAAAACAACACTAGCTATAGAATTGGCGCAATATCTTGAAGCGCCTATTCTTTCTTGCGATAGCCGGCAGTTTTTTAGGGAAATGACTATTGGCACGGCTAAGCCTACCCCGGAAGAGCTGGAAGCTGCCCCTCATTATTTTGTGGGTCACCTAAGCATCAAAGACAGCTATAGCGTGGGGGATTACGAGCGGGTGGCCCTGAATACACTGCGTGATATTTACCGGCAAAACAATCGGGCTATACTGGTTGGTGGTTCCGGGTTGTATCAAAAAGCGGTAGTAGAGGGGCTGGATCACTTCCCGGAAGTACCAGCTACTGTAAAACGATCACTGGAGGCCTTATACCAAAAGGAAGGGCTTACGGGGCTTCAGGAGAAGCTCAAACAACTTGACCCCAAATATCATGAAGAGGTGGATTTACAAAATCCACATCGACTTTTTAGGGCCCTTGGCGTGAGTATAGCAGCTGACCGCCCATTTTCTTCTTTCAGGACCCACAAAGCCAAAGCGCGTTGTTTTCAACCTATTTATATCCAGCCACGCTGGGAAAGGGCTCTTTTGTACGAACGTATCAACCGACGGGTAGACCTCATGATAGAATCAGGATTGGAAGCGGAGGCCGAAGCCCTTTATCCATTTCGTTCCCTCACTGCTTTGCAAACGGTAGGTTATCAGGAACTTTTTGATTTTTTTGATGGAAAAATATCCAAACCAGAAGCGATAGATCTCATCAAAAGAAATACTCGCCGATATGCCAAGCGACAACTCACCTGGACCCGGCGGGATGGCTTCTGGAAGCATTTCGGGCCCGGCGAATCCGCATTAGCGAAAGAGTATATCCTACGGGCGGAGCGAGAGCATTTGACTTTTGAGCGCAAAAGAGTCGCGGAGCAAGAATTTCTCCATATTTTTTATAAAAATCAACAACAAATAGGCTCCTGTCGCAGTAAAGAGCGAAAGCATAATATTTACTACGACCTGGAGTTTGAGGACAGAAATTTGGAACAACCGCTGTTTGGCTATTTCCTCCATGAAATTTATCAGCGTATGGATGTAGATGATCTTATTGAAGTACAAGACCTTATGCAACCATATTTGAAAAACTTTGGTTTAGAGAGGCGAGAATCAAAGCAATTTAGGAAAGTCAAAAATTCGGAATCATGAATTTTATGGTATCAGTTCTGGGGAATTACAAAAAGATAAAGCCGCAAATTCTCAATTTAATAGCCTTGCAGTTTTGTCTGGAACTGATCAACACCTCTTTCTTTTTGCTACTGAACTATTTTATGGTTAAAGAAGGATATACTGATTTTGAAGTGGCTAAAGTAATATCTTTTCGTTTTCTGGCAGTTTGTATATTAGCCTTTCCTCTTGGCCTATACATTAAAGGAAGGCAATTGAGGCCATTTTTCTTTGCCGCAGCGATCAGTGTTCCGTTTTTTTCTCACCTCATGATTATTGCCGTTGAAAACCACTGGAACTTTTTTCTGAATATTTTCACCATGGGTTGGGGCGTTGGCTTTACCTGTATGCAGGCTACCGCTCTTCCCTACATCTTACTGAACAGCGAAAAAGAGCAGCATTCAGAATCTCTTTCCCTTTTTTTTCTGGCATTTAGTATCACACTATGCGCAGTCGGTACCGGGAACTTTTTGCTCAACCGGGTGAATCCAGAGCTTTTTTCTGAAAAAAGAGTCCTACAATTTATTTCTACTATCTCCTTTGTCGGTGTATATTTTGTGAGCAAACTTCCCATCAAGGAAAATATCTCTTCCAGCGTACCTTTTGTGGACATTACCAAGAAATACGATTGGCCAGTGGTATTCAGAGCCGTAATGCCTACTTTTATTATTGCAATCGGAGCTGGTTTTACCATTCCGGTTATCAATTTATTTTTCCTCAAGGTGCACCATGTTCCTTCGGATGTATTTTCCATTATTGGCTCTATGACTTTTCTACTGGTAGCTATCGTAATGATCTTTATGCCGATCATACGTCGAAGTTTTGGATACAGAATAGCCATAACCCTTTTACAGTCCATTTCTGTCCTGGCTTTACTGACTATGGCCACTACAGAATGGTACGCAGAGTATAGCTTTGCCGTCTATATTGCTATTGCGGCTTATGTTATCCGACAACCCCTAATGGGTGCTGCCAGGCCAATGACTACAGAACTTACTATGTATTACGTCGGTACTCGCAACCAGGAAATAATAGGAGCGCTCAATGCGTCTATATGGTCGGGAAGCTGGTTTTTCTCTATGCAGATTTTTGGTTTACTGCGACAGGCAAACTATACTTACGTATCCATTTTTTTAATTACCGTCGTTATGTACGCTATCGGGGTGTCTTGGTATGCCTACCTGATTTATTCTTATAAACAAAGGACGGGCCTTACCGGAAAGCTCAAAACATAGCTGGCATCCAACAGCTCAAAATCAACTTCTTATGATCTGGAGAAACAGACTGGACCTGGATTCGCTCAACTCAAGCTCACAAAATACGCTGGCAGAAGCACTAGGTATTATTTTTACTGAAATTGGTGATGACTTTGTCAAATGTACAATGCCTGTTGATAACAGAACGAAACAGCCTTTTGGCCTGCTCCACGGTGGGGCTTCGGCTGCGTTGGCAGAAAACATGGGCAGTGTGGCCTCTGTTATGTGTATTGAGGATATCAATAAACAAGGGATTGTGGGGGTAGAATTAAATGCCAACCACATCAGGCCGGCCACCAGGGGCCTCGTCACCGGTACTATCAAACCGTTCAAAGTGGGCAGAAAAATGCACGTTTGGGGAATAGAAATACACGATGAAGAAGATCGATTAATTTGTGTAAGCCGATTAACAATAATGGTGATTGAGCGCAACTAAATCACAAAGATTTACCTTATCTTTTATCAAAAGAATACCAATAACTCTACACTCAGCCTGAACACCCTTAATTATCCCAAATACTTTAAAATTTTTATCGGATATGATAAAATGGTTTTCCGCTATTCTGCTACTAGCAGGCTTAGCAATTGCTTTAAATGTAAATGCACAATTGAATACCAGGTTGCTAAGTAACCTGAAATACGATTCCAAACTGAATGACATTTGGGGATATCAGGCTCCTGATGGAACAGAATATGCGTTGGTGGGCCTCAGAAGTGGCGTCTCCATAGTTAGCCTTGCTGATCCGGCCAATCCACAGGAAGTCGCATTTATCGAAGGACAAAACTCTATCTGGAGAGACCTGAAGACCTTCGGCGAGTATGCTTACATAACTACTGATCAGGGGCGGACCACAGAAGGGCTCACGGTGATCGATCTCAGCGATTTACCCAACTCTGCCAGCTCCTCCAACTGGAATCCTATCATTACTGGTTTGCCGCTGAATACCTGCCATAATCTTTATATTGATGAGCGAGGTATTGCCTATCTGGCTGGCTGCAATGTTAATGAAGGGGGAATTGTAATGGTGGATGTTGCCAGTAACCCGGGGCAACCTGCTCTCTTAGCTTTAGGGGCACCAGTATATTCGCATGATGTCTATGTTCAGGATGACTTGCTGCTCTCTTCTGAAATTCAGGAACCCAGGATCGCTTTGTACGACATTGCAAATATTCAAACCTCTGAGCTTATCTCAGCCAGAAGAACACCTTTTGCCCTCACTCATAATGCCTGGGCATCCGAAGATGGTAACACTATATTTACCACCGATGAGCGCCCTAATGCTACGGTGGCGGCCTATGATATTTCTGATCCCCGAGATCTTAGATTAATGGATGAATTTCGGCCACTACAAACCCTTAATACCGGAGTTATCCCTCATAATGTGCATGTCAGGGAAAAGTTTCTTGTCATTAGCTATTACACCGATGGGGTCATTATTGTAGATGCCAGCAAACCGGATAATTTGATAGAAGTTGGCAACTATGATACCTCCGAGAACTTTACAACCGGATTTCACGGTGCCTGGGGAGCTTATCCTTATCTACCATCCGGCTTGATATTAGTAGCCGACATTGAAGAAGGGTTATTTGTAATCGAGCCAACATACGTGAAAGCTGCCCGGTTGGAAGGCCTGGTCAGTCATGCAGCTACTATGGCTCCTCTCAAAGGAGTAACCGTAGAAATAATCGGGCAAAAGAACCATACTCAACTAAGCACTTCACTGGGTTCTTATAAAACGGGAGTAGCCGAGGCAGGCACTTACGACATTCGTTTCAGTAAGATTGGTTTTGAGCCCCAAATAATACCAGTTCAGCTTGTAAATGGTATTTTAACTCAACTAGATGTAGCAATGGTTCCCAAACCCAGGTTCCCTGTTTCTATCGAAGTGTTGGAAGAAGAGAACGGGCTGTCCATCGACGGAGCTATCCTTCAGCTTCAAAGCAGCGATACCACTTATCGGGGAGTGAGCAATACCTCCGGAAAATTTGTATTTCCTGAAATATACAGTGGTGAGTATGAGTTGGTAGCCGCAAAGTGGGGAAAGCTTCATGGCCATATCGAAAATATTTTAGTTGAAGAAGAAGAAACGATTGAGATAACTTTAAAGGATGGCTATCAAGATGACTTTCTGTTCGACCTGAATTGGGTGGTCAGTGGCACGGTTGAGAGGGGGGCCTGGGTCCGAGAAACCCCTATCCTGACCACATTCAGTGGCCAGTTTGTTAATCCACCACTTGATATTGAAAATGACCTGGGTACGGCCTGTTATATTACGGGCAATGGAAGCTCCAACGCCGGCCAGGATAATGTAACCAACGGCACTACTGTACTCACCTCTTCCAGGTTCAGCATCAGCGACTTTGAGGAACCAGAATTGTCTTTTCACTTCTGGTTTGTCAATATTGCCGGAGCTACTGAGCCTGATGATACCCTCGAGGTGAATCTCGTTAACGCTGCCGATACCGTTGCCTTATTTCGCGCCTTCGGCACTTACACCAACGAGTGGCAAGAGGTGGCATTTGAACTAAACGATATTATTGATATTACAGAAGAATGGTCATTGGAGCTAAAAGCAAGTGATTTTAATAGCACTGCTCATGTACTTGAAGTCGGCATCGATGGATTTAAAATACTGGATTTGGCGGATAACCCGACGACATCGCTGGAGGCCCCTACTATCACAAACCCGTCAATTCAACGGATTGTACCTAACCCTTTCCAGTCTGGCTTTCGGGTATTCCTCGAAGGGGTAGAACCGGGCCAGCCAAACCTGTTAAGATTAATCAATGCTTACGGCCAAATCGTAGCGCAAAAAGACATCAACGGGCAGTCAACTCCCATGGAATGGTCAACCAGTGAGCTGAATAGCGGCTGGTATTTTCTTCAACTATGGAAGGATGGGCAACTTGTTGCTACAGAGAAACTCATTAAAATATCCGAATAGAAAGGAATTACTGTAATTATTCCAAAAGTTGACATTTCGTATGGAGTGCCTGATTCTTCTAAGAGCATCAGGCATTCCACGTTTTGGAAATAACCAGAATTACTTCTTGGGATCTGCAGATTTATTGGCATCACCGGTCTTGTAACCGATAAAGTCAAAGCTTGTCCTGCTTTCCGTAAATTCTTCTATATAAAAAGTATCGTCTATTTCATCCAAAAAAGGATTAGTCGGGTCGGAGAAAACAAACTCTTTAGGTATAAATTGCCAGGAAGGAGCCTCGGTAAATTCATCTTCCAGGCCAATAATCAATTTTTGTATTTTTATACGATCGATTGTAGATACTGAACCGGAGCGATCGACATCGGAGGCTAGCAGCGTAAATGGATTGGTAATAATATCAGTAGCCAGGACATGTTTTTGAATGATGATGACATCATTGACCGTTACGCCGTTGATATCGTTACCGTCTTTGCTCGGCATCAAACCATATCTTTCACCTGGTTTCAAACCACCAAATTCATAGCGCCCTTCGGCATCAGTAGTAGCTACTTCTACTTTTGGCCCCATCAGCGTTATCGTAACCCCGGGAATCGGTTCGCCGGCTTCGGTCAAAAAAACACCACCCAGAGTAGAAGCTCCCCGGCCGGTATTTTTGGTTCCATCCAGCGTCATAGCATTGGTATTTAGTGGATCCAGCCAATCTCTTAGCCGCGTATCCGGTGTACCTCCACCTACCCAGGACTGGCTAATGCGTCCAAAATAGCCAGTTGAGCTTTCGCAACTAGAATTACCGCCGTGAAGCTGTCCGACTACCCGAAACCTATTGTCTAGAAGTGCTGCACCTGAAGATCCCGGCTGAAAAGACCCGGTATTGTATACAATTCTCAGGTGGTTTTCAGAGGGCGTAGTCACACCATTGTCCCATTCAATGGGAAAATCAAATACTTCTGATGGACGATTTATTCTTCCAATTTTTTTAATATCCCCCAGCGGATGATGAATATAAGTCATTGAGTCCGGCTCATCGCCTGATCTATCCCAGCCCAGGTAAAAGACATCAAAATCTTCTGGTATAGGTGAAATTAATTCCAACAGGATGAAGTCGCTCTCTTGACGTCCGGATAAAAAATTAGCCCCGAGGATAGATTTTGCGGTAGGCTCAGAGGGCGAACCAGAGCAGGTAAGCGTCTCATACCCAAAGTCAAATTTCCAAAAATCATAAAGGGGTGTAAAACCATCCTGACAGTGAAAGGCACTCAATACAAAAGGCTTACCATCTACACTGGTATTGTTCATCAAATTACCGGTACAAAAACCTGTTCCTTCTTCTACTACAACCATAATTCTGCAAATACCATTTTTCTTTTCCCGTACTTCAGCAGCAGTATCACAAGCTACGTTAGGATGGCAGTCAAATGAAGAACCAAAGCCACTATTCGTCACAGCTGCTCCGGCATGAACCTGAAACTCATAGTCTGAGTTTTTAATTACATCTTTTTTGTAAGCCTGATCGATACGGAAAATATGGACCTGCCCCAGTCCTTTCACTCTTTTAGGCTCAAAATATTCAATGATCGCTTCATCACCTTTGATCAGGCCAGTCATGAAGCGGTTAGTCTTTCGGTTATTGATAGAAGTATAGGCTCCCAGTACCTGCGATTTATCAGGACTGTATACAAAAAGCCGGGCACCCGGAGGAATGTAGAAATTATCGTAGAGAATAGAAACAGCAAGGGCATTCTCTGCATTGATATGCAGGCGCCATACCCTGTCCCCGTTTGAAAGGCTAGTCCACTGGCCGGAGTTCTTCAACCCCATATCAACTTCTACCGGAGCGGCAAACCTATTGGCCCCGGGGTTTTCTTTGTCTTCCTTTAGGACCCTGGCCAAATCCAGAGCAGGTATAGTTGTTTTTTTTAATTTTTGATCGGAAAACTCTTTAGAGTAGGTAGTCTGAAAACTTACCGGATCTCCCCCAGTGCTTATCTGACCATTCAGTGTGCTCCATGCCCCAAGGGCTGTAAGCATTAGCAAAACGAGCTGGATCGAACGCATCATAAGATTATAATTTGTGTACGTATTTTAATATGTCCATGTATTGGAATTAAGGGAAGATGGGAATAATGATTACGGCACATACAGGAACTTAGCTGTACCTCGTTAACTCCAACTTTAACAAAGGTAACATAGTTATGTGATAAAAAAAAGCTTTCTGTATACACCTTTACCGCTATTCAGAGACAATTAACAATGATGGAAAAATATGATAATTTTTACAAATATAAAAGTATCAAAAACTGTGCCTAAATTATTAATTTTTATCAATAAAATACTCTTTTCCCTATTTTTGGAATAGATTTTGATATATCGGAAGCAAGACCAACAAATTCAATTTCATGAAGAAGTTAAAAGACTTGCTCCGGCCTACGTGGCATAGGCAAAGTGGAAGAATTATATTTATTTTATTGCTTATCCTTACAGCAATGCCCGGGAGGGCTCAATTTTCTATCTCCTTTGGTATTCAGCAACCGTCTTGCCATGGGGGCAAAGATGGCCAATTGACGGCCAATCCGTTGGGAGGTACAGCACCCTACACTTTTGAGTGGAGTACTACTCAGCAAACAGCAACGATAAAAGGGTTGGTTTCTGACCTTTATTCGGTGACCGTTACCGATGCCAATGACCAGATCAAAACCGCTTCTGTTTTTTTACCAGCACCGGAGCCTATCTCAGGCTCATTCGAGCTTAACAATTGCAATTTACCAATAACTATAAAAGTTACCGGATCGGGGGGTAACGGGCCCTACCAGTACAGATGGGGAAAGGGCAAGGATGGTGATACCATTACGGTTTTTGAACCTGGAAAATACTGCGTCACCATCATAGATGCTAACTTCTGCGCGCGGGCGGAATGCGTTAAAATTGAGCCCACCAAACTTTCTGTGGCTCTAACGCCGGGGCCTCCGGTCTGTGATGGCGAATCCGATGGTACAGCTACGGTAGAAGTCAGCAACGGCATTGCTCCTATTTCATATTTGTGGAGTAATGGCGATACCAGTTCAACCATAACGGGGCTCATCCCCGGACCTTACAGTGTAACCGTAACAGACAGCAGCGGATGCACGGCCACCGGAGAAACGATTGTCCCCTCTGCTCGGTCAGTAGAAATAACCGGGGCAATCCAGGAGCCCATTTGTGATAATGCCAGCAACGGCTCCATTGACATTACTATAACCCAGGGAGCTGCTCCCTATACTTTTGAATGGAGTAATGGAGCCACAACTGAAGATATTGAGAATTTAGCGCCGGGAAGCTACAGCTTAACAGTAACCGATGCTAATGGCTGTAACGCCGTTGCGACCTACGAGATAAGCACAGGACCAGCTATTGAACTGGGTATAGAGGTTATTAATGCCTCCTGTGAGGGTTCAGCAATTGCTTTTCCTATAATTGACGGAGGGACGCCGCCTTACAGGTATCAGTGGAGTACCAGTGATAGTACTTCTTTGATTGATGGCCTCAGTACCGGGCCTTTGAGCCTTACGCTTACTGATGCTCAGGGTTGTACAGCAGAAGCATTTACAACCATTACGCTGGATGATAGCCTGGATGTGGATTTTGAGCTTACCGAAATACTTTGTCCCGAAGAAGCTACAGGAGCTATAGAAGCAGCGGTAGCCGGCGGGCTTCCCCCTTACCATTTTCGTTGGAACACCGGAGATACTACAGCGCTCATTGGCGATCTCGAAGCAGGTATTTACAATTTGACTGTTAGTGATCAGAATGGCTGCTCGCAGGTACTCACAGTTGAATTGCAGGCTCCTCCTCCATTTACGGTAGATTTTGCCAATGTATCTAATAATCTGTGTGACGGCGCCAATGAAGGAGCAGCCACAGCCCTTGTCAATGGCGGTACCGGGCCATTTACGTTTGAATGGAGCAATGATAGTACAGGAGTAAGTATTAGCAACCTCTCTCCGGGTACTTATAGCATAACTGTAACCGATGATAATGACTGTACAGCAGAAAATAGTATTCTTATATCTTCTGCACCGGAGATTAGCGTGGAGATCGCAGCGGATGAGTCAGTTTGTGGTGATCAGAATTCAGCCTCCGCTCAGGCAATAGTTAGCGGTGGCCGTACTCCATTTGAATATTTATGGAATACTGGCGATACCACTGCAATAATTGAAAATATCGGCAGTGGTTCTTACAGTTTAACAGTTACAGATGCCAATGGATGTACGGCAGAAGCCAATATAGACATTGTGACTTCTACGGCGATAGAAGTCCTTTTTCAGACCACTCCGGTTTCTTGTTTTGGCCTGGCTGATGGCAGTATTACCACCGAAATAACGGGTGGTAACAGTCCGTACAGCCTGTTATGGGATACGGGTGATACCACGCGAAACCTTCAGGATTTGGCAGGTGGTTTTTATGGTCTTACCGTTACCGATGCTAGCGGTTGCACAGTAGAAGTAAGTGCGGAAGTTGTGGAGCCAGAGCCCTTTTTTGTTGATTTTGTAAATGTAATAACCGGAATTTGCCCGGGAAGCAATGACGGTGCTGCCACTGCATTCGTCAGTGGAGGCAGCAGACCGTATACCTTTCTATGGAGTAACGGCAAGACAGGCGTATCTGTGAATAATCTGGAAGCAGGAATATACGCTGTTACAGCTACTGATGCCCAGGGATGTACCGCTGAAAACATGATTATTATCAGCGAAGTACCAGAACTATTCATTGACATCGGAAGCAGTACAACTGTTTGTGATGAAGATGGTTTTGGAGATGCTCAAGCTGAGGTATCAGGGGGTCGGGCACCGTACACCTACTCCTGGAGTACGGGCGATACTACCGCCGAAATCGATAGCTTACCGACTGGTACTTACTTGCTCACCGTTACCGATGCGAATGGTTGCAGTAATATTGATAGCATTATCATTGACGTATCCGCTCCAGTGGAGCTTGAATTATCAGGTATGCCCATCAACTGCGCCGGAGACTCCAGCGGAACAGCAGCAGTAGTAGTAGCCAGTGGCGGCCTGGGCCCCTACAGGTATTTGTGGAATACTGGTGATACAACCAGCTCGTTGGAAAATTTACCAGCGGGTACTTATCGTATTACAGTAACGGATGCCAATGGATGCACAGCCAATTCTGAAATTGTTTTCAATGAAAATACTCCTTTATCAATAGATTTTATAAATGTAGTGGACACCATTTGTGCCCGTTCAATGGACGGTGCCGCTACTGTTCAGGTGAATGGTGGAATAGCTCCCTATTCCTACAGCTGGAGTACCGGGGATGACACGCCCGCTGTAGCCGGGCTAGCGGCCGGTCCTCATTTTGTGACAGTAACAGACGTTTTGGGTTGTACCTTCACCGATACGCTCCTCATTTTTGAAGCAGATTCCCTTGATGTGACTATCAATGCAAGTGATATCCTATGCAGTTCCGGAAATTTGGGTGCTGCATTTGCGGAAGTTGCTGGCGGAACAGCTCCTTATAATTACCTATGGAGTACCGGAGCAACAACACCATCTATCGACAGCCTGGATGCAGGCGTATACAGCATTACCGTGACTGATGTCAATGGATGCGCTGGTACCGCTCAAGTAATTATATCCATTACTGACGATATCAATGTAGACATCAATATTGGCCTGGTTGACTGTTTTGAAGCTCCAACAGGTTCAGCCGAAGCTTTGGTGAGTGGAGGTACTGCACCTTACGTATACACTTGGAGCAGCGGAGATACCACGGCAACTGTTGATAGCTTATTGGCTGGCAATTATGGTCTTACCGTCAGCGATGCCAATGGTTGTGAAGGAAGCGTAGCATTTGCAATAGACGAACCTGCTCCTGTAATTTTAAGGTTGGAAAATATAATAGATACCGTATGTAATCAGGCATCGACTGGTCGGGCAACAGTCGTTGCGGGGGGCGGCTTAGCCCCCTACTCTTTCCTTTGGTCAAATGGCGACGAAAACCCGGCCACAGAAAACCTGCCCGCTGGTGATTATGCCGTAACCGTGACCGATGCCAATGGCTGTGAAGCAGTAACAGATCTGGAAATAGAAGAAAGGCCACCACTCAGTATTTTTATAAACACAACCGGGGCGGTCTGCCCTCCGGACACGACAGGAGCCGTGACCGTATCTGTAGTAAATGGAAGGGCTCCATTTGAATACACATGGAGTAATGACAGTACTACTGCTACTGTTACTGGCCTGATCACGGGCGATTACAGCGTAACCGTAACGGATGCGAACGGCTGTATGGGTACACAGAGTACTACTATTGAAGTTTTTGACAGCCTCAACATTAGTGTAGAGGTGGAAAACATTCTTTGTGCCGGTGATGAATCAGGTGCAGCTACCGTAAGTGTAGTCAACGGAAATGGCCCTTTTGAATATTTATGGTCTAATGGAGCCACTACTCCTCAGGTCAACGGGTTGGCTGCCGGGAGCTATGCCGTAACCGTAACAGCTCCGGGTGGTTGTTTTGAAATTACCGATTTTATCATTTTTGAAAATGCCGCATTAGACATTCGATTTATTTCTTTGATCGATACCATTTGCCCCGATCAAAATATTGGTCAGGCGGAAGCGGCGGCCAGCGGAGGTCAGGCTCCCTACACTTTTGAGTGGAGTAATGGCCTTAGTGGCGCCCTCAACCAAAACCTTACGGTTGGGACTTACCTGGTAACCGTTACGGATATGAATGGGTGCCAGGCCGTAGATAGTGTAGAAATTGTAGCGTCTGATCCTATTTCACTGGGTATTGAAAACATACAAGAAACCTGTGAGCTTTTCACCAATGGTGCCCTGAGGGTTCAGGTAGAAGGAGGTACTATGCCTTACACCTATGCATGGAGTAATGGTGACAATACAGCGACCATCAATAACCTGGCTATTGGCACCTATATCGTAACGGTAACAGACGCCGGAGGATGCTCAGCCACCATCAGCGGCAATATAGATGGGTTCCCACCGCTGTCTTGTACCATCAACATTTTGGAACCAGAAACAACCCCGGGTGCCGGTGACGGATCAGCCGAGGTTATTGTAAGCGGCGGAACAGCTCCGTTTACCTATCAGTGGAGTGACGGCCAAACCACTCAAATCGGAAGCGAACTTACTGACGGCAACTATTCTGTAACCGTGACGGATGCCAATGGCTGTACTACCAATTGCCAGATTTCTTTCCTTTCCGTTACCCGGGTAGGAGACCTGGTTTGGGAAGACTTTAACAGAAACGGTCTGAAAGACCCTAACGAGCCTGGCATACCCAACGTCCCGGTCATTATTGAAGGAATCATGAACCATGCCGATACCAACAATACAACCAGTTTTCAGGATTCAACTACAACCAACAGTTTGGGGCAATATCAATTTGATATCCCTCCCGGAAAATATCAGTTGCGCTTTATTCCTCCCAGAGGATTTGTCGGCACTATAGTTGATGCCGGAGATGATGAAATTGACAGCGATATGGACCCCAATACCTTTACCACCTCTGTTTATACCTTTTCACAAGGTGAACTTAACAACAGTGTAGATGCAGGCTTTCACGAGGCATGTATCAACGTCATGGATGGCGGAGAGATCGCCTCAGACCAATCGTTCTGCGGTCCCGGTCAAAAAGCGGCTCCCTTTACGGAGCTCCATCCTGTTAGCGGAGGTTTTGGATCAATTGAGTATAAGTGGATGAAAAATACGGTCTCTGCAGCGATCAACCACGATGGCTGGGAGTTAATTGACGGAGCTACAAATAGTAGTTATGAAGCAGGCATTATTTTTGAGACCACTAACTTCGCAAGATTTGCCAGGAGGGAAGGCTGTGAGACTTTTGTACCGTCCAATACTGTCAGTGCGGTAGTAACCGATAGTGTAAAGGCGGGTATTTACGGTCCGCTCACGGTTTGTCAGGACGAGCCGGTCACTTTTACTACTGATGCTACGGCCGATCCCTTCAATGTACGCTGGCAGTTTGGCGGCCCTGTTTACCCCAATCAGGTCATTGGGACTACTGCTGTGGTGAATTATGGCGAGCACGGCGAATATGAAGTTCAGCTATATGTCACTCAGAATGGCTGCCCAGCCTTTAATAAGGTTAAGGTGAATGTGATACAGACACCGGGACCCTGTGAGACCGATTTAGTAATGAACACAACCGTGACGGAGCAGGAGGATGTGCTGGTAGAGTGGCAGATAGCTGATGATCGAACAGCTACAATTTTTGACCTGGAATATTCAAAAGACGGAGAGTCATTTGAGCTTCTGAGAACTATCGACGACCCCGATATGGTGGCAAGCGGTCAGCGTTATTTTAGCTACAAACATATTCTACCCAAGAAAGGCCACAACTATTACCGTATAAGAGTTTATGAAAAAAATAAAGAATGGGAATACTACTCTTCCATCGAGGAGGTCATCATCTTTGGTGACTCCAAACTACTATTGGTTTATCCCAATCCGGTTTGGGAAGATGAACTACATATAGAATTATTTGAAGACCTAGAAGAAGACCTACTCATACGCTTGTTTGCTATTGATGGCGTTTTGCTGCAGCAACGGCGCCTTTTGGATCCAGTGAAAAAGCTGACGCTAGGCATGAGCGGCTATCTACCCGGCACTTACTTCCTGACCGTTCAGTTTGGAAAAACGTTGACTAAACAATATAAAGTGATTAGATACTAGAATAGTAGGTCAAAAAAGTCGGTTCAAGTATACTACTGTTAACGGTGTGAACGGATTTTAAAGCGGCTAACAGGATGTAGTCAAAGGGCAGAAGGACTTTAGCACACTGGCTATCAGCGGCTATTTAGTCTTTCTACACTCTGGCTTATGATTATCCAACTGCCGCAATCCCCGGTAGTTCTTTTCCTTCCAAAAATTCCAGCATAGCACCACCCCCGGTGGAAACAAAACTTACTTGATCGGCCAGGTTCATGGAGTTAATGGCGGCTACAGAATCTCCACCACCTACCAATGAAAAAGCTCCTTTAGAAGTAGCAGTAGCTACCGCTTCAGCTATGGCTTTAGTCCCCTGTGCAAAGTTTTCCATCTCAAATACCCCCATAGGACCGTTCCAGAGTACAGTTTTGGATTCAGCTATAGCTGCGGCAAAAGCAGCTCTGGCTTTTTCTCCTATATCAAGGCCCATCCAGCCATCTTCTATAGCATTGCTATCTGACAATTTGTGGTTAGCTTCCTTGGAAAAGTTATCCGCTACTATAGAATCATCGGGTAAAAGCAGTTTAACATTATTAGTTTTGGCTTTTTCCACGAGCTTTTTGGCCAGTTCTAGGCGATCATCCTCAACAAGTGATTTACCGATCTGTCCTCCCATCGCTTTGATAAAGGTGTAGGCCATACCACCGCCTACGATAACGGTATTGGCAAAGTCCATCAATTTTTCTAATAACAAAATCTTATCAGAAACTTTTGCTCCACCGATAATGGCTGTTAAAGGTCGCTCGGGATTATGTAACACTTTATTGGCGTTTTCAATTTCCTGCTTTATCAAATAGCCAAACCCTTTGGCCTCTGGCGCAAAATACTGTGCGACAGTGGTCGTGGATACATGAGCGCGGTGAGCCGAACCAAAAGCATCATTGATATAAATATCGCCCAGATCAGCCAGTGCTTTAGCCAGGTCTTCGTCACCTTTTTTCTCCCCTGGTTCAAATCTGGTATTTTCCAAAACCAATACTTCTCCGGGCTTCAGTGCATTGCTCAGTCGAGTAGCTCTCTCTCCAATTGTCTCATCACAAAACTTTACATCTAGCCCGAGTAGCTCTGACAAACGCGGAACAACATGATTGAGGGTAAAGCGATCAACATCCACTGTTCCGTCTTCTTTCAGTTTTTTCATGGGGCGCCCCAGGTGAGACATTAGAATAGCTGCACCGCCGTTGTCCAGGATATGCTTAATGGTGGGTAAAGCTGCGCGAATACGAGTATCATCAGTTACCTGACGATCCTTATTGAGCGGCACGTTAAAATCAACACGTACCAGGACTTTTTTACCGTTAAAATCAAAATTCATAATTTATGGTATTAAGTAAGAGGTATTGAGTATTGTGACTTCAGGAATAATCTATAATACTCCATACCACAGTGTTTGAAAAAATATAGGGCAGCGGGTATCATCTCTCTCTCCCCACTACCCTTTACTTTACTACGCTTAATCTTACTTAGTGAGTATCATCACTGCTAAATCAGCCAGACGAGCGGAGTAACCAGCTTCATTATCGTACCAGCTTACTACTTTGATCATATTTCCGTTGACAGAAGTCATCTGAGAATCAAAGATAGAAGAGTAAGGGTTGCGAACAATATCACTGGATACCAATGGATCTTCAGAGTATTGCAAGATGCCCTTCATCGGCCCTTCTGCCATTTCCTTGAATTTAGCATTGATTTCTTCAGCTGTAGGTACTTTTTCAACTATAGCGTTTACTTCGATCATAGAACCTGTAATAACAGGCACACGTACGGCGATGGCGTTAAGCTTGCCAGCTACAGCAGGAATTACTTTACCAACCGCAGATGCTGCTCCTGTACTTGTGGGTACAATATTGAAGGCCGCAGCACGCGCACGACGCAAATCACTGTGTGGCGCATCCTGAATGCGTTGATCAGCTGTGTAAGCATGGATAGTTGTCATCGATCCGTTTACCAGCCCATAATTATCATTGATGATCTTGGCCACTGGGGCAAGGCAGTTAGTCGTACAGGAAGCATTTGAAAATACATTGTGACGACGATCCAGCTCATCATCATTCACGCCCAGTACAATAGTCTGAACACCATCTCCTTTAGCAGGAGCAGAAATGACTACATCCTTGGCTCCGGCATTCAAGTGTAAACCCGCTTTTTCTTTGGAGCGAAAAACCCCCGTACATTCCAGTACCAAATCCACTCCTGTAGCTTCCCATGGCAAAGCTTCAGGGTTCCGCTCAGAAGTAGCCATGATTTCTTTACCATTTACAATTAATTTATCATCGGTAGCCTCAACAGTTCCTTCAAATGGCCCCTGTGCAGAGTCATATTTCAAAAGGTGAGCAAGGGTTTGGTTATCCGTCAAGTCATTAATAGCCACAACTTCAACACCCTCTCTTTGGATAAGATTACGAAAGGTTAGTCGACCAATACGACCAAAACCATTAATTGCAATTTTTTTTGACATGAGTTATTACTGTTTTTTGTTGATTAAAACTTAGTGTAAAAGTAACAATAATTATATTCCTAGAACAATTTCTAACTTATTTCTGTTGTCTGCAACGCCTAAGCTTATATAATATCAACTATAACCGATTTTTTGAGAATGACTTTTTATTTACAAAAAAATAAGAAAGTCTATTTTCTTTTTAGACATAAAAAACTATATTTGCATCGCTTTTGAAATAACATAATACAAACGAGTTCCTTTGAATTTCAAAAGTATGTCAAATGAAAGATTTTACTATATTTGATAGTTGAAATTACATACATTTACGGTATAATAAAATGGCCCGTTCGTCTAGGGGTTAGGACGCAGGATTTTCATTCCTGAAACACGG
>CAZVOD010000055.1:0-28999 GCA_964628385.1 uncultured Saprospiraceae bacterium | reverse complement strand
TTCAAAACAAAATAAAACCATCATGATTATACAACTAGATCAACATATCAAAGCAGATCAGCTAGAGGCCTTGCACGAAAAACTCAACCAAATCAAGTATAAACCCAACCGGGTAACCACTCAATTTGGAGATTATATCGTAGCCGTCGGCAAAAAAGAATTCGATATTCGCTCCATCGGAAATCTTCCGGGGATCAAAGATATCCATCGGGTAAGTGATGCCTACAAGCTCGTTTCCAAAAAATGGAAAGTTGAAGATACTCAGATCGACCTCGGCAATAGCATGCACATTGGTACCGGCAATTTTGCCATCATGGCTGGGCCATGCTCTATAGAATCAGAGGAACAAATTCAGCAGATTGTCAATCACTTGGTGCGGCACAATGTGAATATTATGCGTGGTGGGGTGTATAAGCCACGAAGTTCTCCTTATTCCTTCAGAGGGCTGGGAATAGATGGCCTGAAAACATGGCACAAAATAGCTCAGGAAGCTGGTATTAAGATCATTACAGAAGTGATGATGGTAGAACAGATAAAAGATATGATCGATTATGTCGACATTTTTCAGGTAGGCGCCCGTAATTCTCAGAATTTCAATTTGCTGGACGCCCTTGGTGATGTTGATAAGCCTATTTTATTGAAACGCGGAATGTCCGGAACGCTAGATGAACTGCTACAGTCGGCAGAATATATCTTTTCTAACGGTAACGAACGGATTATGCTCTGCGAAAGGGGCATTCGCACTTTTGAAAAAGCTTATCGCAATACTTTTGATATCAATGCTATTGCTACGCTGAAAGCGAAATCGCATTTGCCTGTGATCGCTGATCCATCTCATGGTATTGGTGTGAGAAGGTTTGTTGATAAAATTGCGCTGGCGGCCACTATTGCCGGAGCGGATGGAGTGATTATGGAAGTACACCACACACCGGAGAAAGCTTTTTCCGATGGCCAGCAAACGCTGAATTTTAAGGAAGCTGAAGAAGCTTATAATGCTATGCGCAAGGCTTTTGAATTGAGAGAAATGCTCTGAGAATATCTCTGGAAATAGTTGCTGGAATTTGCGCCGGCGGCCCCTTTTTTCGTATATTAGTATAGAAAATGTTTAGGTATATCGCTTTATAGCTAAGGATAAAGGTTTAAGCCACTTTCTGGAAAACGGTTGATGGGTTAAAAGGTAGGATTGGAAAAAATAATCAGCTTTACTCCTGACGGGATGATGTCCAATCATATATTTTTTAAAAAGCGCCTAAAATTACATCAGATATGATCAAGCAGCCCTTTTGGAATAACGAAAAGCTTTTAGGTATTTCAGCTCTTTTGGTTAGTACGATGTCTTTTATTGTATTTGTTTATCAAACGGATTTACTGCGCAAGCAGCAGTATATGTCGGTCTATCCTCATTTACTTTTAACCAATTCAGGTTCTTTTTCTTTAGATTATAAGTACCAGTTAATGAACCATGGAATAGGTCCGGCCTTTATCAAAGATATTAAAGTAGCTAATCTGAATGGCGATACTTATGAAAGCATAACTGATTATTTGCGTACGAAGCTAAGTGAGAAAGACACTATTTGCATGTATAATTCGGATCTATTCATTGGGAGGATTATACCAGCCGGTGAGACTATTGACCTCTTTGGAATCTACGGTGAGGAACGCACTACAGCGTTTGGCCTGCCTAAAAATACTATTGAGGGGGCTAATAAACTGCGAAGTATCCTCAATAGTGACAGTCTAATTATTGAAATTACTTACGAATCCATTTATAAAGAAAGCTGGACTATCAATAATTGGGAAGTTATGCCCACCAAAAATTGAGCTGATGAAAGGGGGGGCTTATACAATTATTGATGGAAAGTATACTGAGCACATTGAGTGTTTCTTTAGAGATAACAGCAGGGTAGGAGCCAGTCTTGAATTTGACTTTGAACTAATAGACGGAAAATGGTATCATTCCGGATTTAGCAGCAAGGGAGCTCCCCTTCATGAGGTTTGGAGCTTGAGAGAAAAATAGGTAATTCCTGTATTGACTAACTCTGCTTGGTAATCAATCCCTGCGTAGCGGCAGTGTAGAGCATCGCAATAAGCCACTTAGCTTTGAAGTCTCGCTGTATTTTACCTTAAAAACAGTATAGCCCCTTTGACGGAGCTCGCTGTACAGCCGTTCGAAGTTTTGTTCAATTACTATCTTTTGAGGTGAAATAGAAAGAATATTGGGAAACATTCTATTTTTTTCCTGCTGACTTACGGCTATCCTTTTCTCTTTGGGAAAAAGATCTAAAAGTGCTTCCGGAGCCGTTTTAAAACCATCGAAATAGATGATAGCTTCGTCTGTGCCAATAGGCTGAAAAGTACAATCCAAATGAAGGATATGCCGATCGGCATTATTCTGATCTACTACCAATTCAAATCCCATAACTGTTTTTTTAGGGAAAAAATCCTTAAGAAAATTCAGACCATCTCGGTTGGTTCTTGCCCCTAGGCCCAGGAAAATATAGTCATTCCACAGAACTACATCCCCACCTTCTACAAAAACATGATCCGGAATATCAATCATATGATTATCTGGAATGGCCTGCAAGATATGGTGAATGCCTTCGATCTCTTCTTTTCTGACCGGATGCTTCATACCTGCTATAAAAAAGTAATCTTCAATAACAAAACCAATATCCCTAGCAAAAATTTGCTCGGTAGCCTTCAGGTTTCGAGGTCGATGCACCTCAACATTATTTTGGAGTAATACTTCCTCAAAAGTGCGTATCTCTTCACAAATATCTTCGGTAGTTGGAAAAGTATCATTTTGTTGATGTTTTCGCATCATTGGATTGATACCCCGGGGAGTGCCCCGGTCAGTTCCAATGCCCAGAATGACGGATTGTAGCGCTGCTGTCTCATTGTTGATTGAAAGGTTCATAACCGTCGTTTTGTATCGATTGTGTGATAGATTTATTTGGTTGAGGACGGATAAGACATTCTTGAAGGGGTGAAGATAAAAGAAAAAGACCATTTCTAAAGCTTTAGTATGATTACTGAGCCTAAAAATGGTCCTTTCTCGTATAATTACCTAGGCAATCTCAGGTGTATCCAATGCTGCCAGAGAAGTCTGAATTTCTTCTGATGTCAATTCGTGTTTTACAATATTGCCGGCAAAGTAATCTTCGTAGGCTTTCATATCGAAGTTACCATGGCCACACATATTGAACAAGATCGTTTTTGAAACGCCTTCTTCCTTGCACTTGTTGGCTTCTGCAATGGCGGTAGCTATACCATGTGTAGCCTCAGGAGCAGGGATAATCCCTTCTGCTCTGGCAAATTTCACTCCGGCTTCAAACACTTCTACATTATCATGAGCAACAGCTTCGATCAGTTTATCTCTTAATAATTGACTAACGATGACGCCGGCACCGTGATACCTCAATCCGCCAGCGTGGATAGGAGCCGGGACAAAATCATGCCCTAGCGTATACATAGGAAGAAGTGGAGTCATACCAACGGTATCTCCGAAATCGTACCGGAACACTCCTCTGGTCAATTTTGGGCAAGAGGTAGGCTCACTGGCGATACATCTAATTTTTTTTCCTTCTTCAAAATTCAATCGCAAGAATGGAAAGGCCAGGCCAGCGAAATTAGAACCACCGCCGAAGGGCGCGATAACGATATCGGGCATATCACCGGCTTTTTCCATTTGAGCTACAGCTTCCTGGCCTACGATGGTTTGGTGTAATTTCACGTGATTCAATACACTTCCCAATGCGTATTTGGTGTCTTCATTTGTTGCTGCCCGTTCTATGGCTTCTGATATAGCAATGCCTAAAGAACCTGTGGTATCCGGGTTTTCGGCCAACACTTTTCTGCCGGCTTCAGTAGCCTGTGATGGCGATGGAAATACTTTAGCGCCCCAGGTATTCATCATAATCTTCCTGTAGGGCTTATGGTGATAAGATAATTTTACCATATAAACCTCACACTCGATGTCAAAAAGATTACAGGCAAAAGCTAGTGCACTCCCCCATTGTCCGGCACCGGTTTCGGTGGTGATACGCTTAATGCCTTCCATCTTATTGAAATAAGCCTGCGGTACAGCAGTATTAGGCTTATGAGAGCCGGAAGGACTCACACCCTCGTATTTGTAATAGATCTTGGCCGGTGTATCCAGCATCTTTTCCAGGCCATGTGCGCGGTACAGCGGCGTGGGCCTCCACATGGCATAGACATCTCTGACCTGATCTGGTATCTCTACCCACTTTTCGGGCGTAACTTCCTGTTGGATCAGCTCCATTGGAAATAATGGTGCCAAAGCCTCCGGACCAATAGGCTCCTTAGTGCCCGGATGTAGCGGCGGAAGCGGCTTGTTGGGCATATCCGCAATAATGTTATACCATTTTTCAGGTATCTCCTTCTCACTAAGCGTAAATTTACGTTGCTTCATTTTACTGATTTTATATCCATGAGTGAATTGATAGTCATGAGGGATCAAAAGTGCAATGCTGTTCACTCCCAATTGTATGGATTGTGTAAGATATAAGCCTGAAAATAGGAAATTACCGGAATTTAAAGCCTTTACCTACTTTTGCAGACATAAATTTTACAATTTATGAACTATCCAGTGCTTAATTTTTCTATTTCAAAGAAAGCGTGCTACTTTTCTTATTTGTATGCACTAGCAAATTTGTTATTCTGGAAAGGACTTTCAGAGGGGTAAAGGAAAATGTATGATCCAGGATAATCCCTTTAGGAAGTGGATGCGGGTAAAAAAGGATTACAATCTTCTGCCACGGCCTGATTTTTTCTCTTTATTTTTTACATAAATCAATTTATGTCTGCTTCTGTTGGTTTCTCGTTGTTCTATATCAAAAAGACCAATCGATTTTATTAATGGGGTGAGCTTTTCGAAGCCGTAATTTCTGGAGTCGAAATTAGGTTGCTTTTTCTGAAGTAGGCTACCTACATCTCCCAGGAAAGCCCAACCGTCGTCATCGGATACATCATTAATAGTGGTAGAAATTAAATTGATCTCTTTCTTAGTGATCTTATCTACTGTATTTTCCCCTTTATTCTCTACCTTTTCCTGAGATTGTTTTTTGAGGATTTCTATGTATATAAATTTATCACAAGCTACAATAAAAGGGTCTGGTGTCTTTTTTTCTCCAATACCTATAACTTGCATGCCAGCTTCCCGTAAACGAGTAGCCAAACGCGTAAAATCACTATCGCTGGACACCAAACAAAAGCCGTTGACCTTTCTACTGTAAAGGATATCCATGGCATCAATGATCATAGCGGAGTCTGTAGCATTTTTGCCAGAGGTGTAGCCATATTGTTGGATGGGCGTGATGGCATTTTCAAGGAGTAAGCTCTTCCACTTATTAAGGCCGGGCCTAGTCCAGTCTCCATAAATTCTCTTGATGGTAGGATTACCGTATTTTGTGATCTCTTCCATCATCTCTTTGACCTGACCTGAAGGTATATTGTCGCCATCTATGAGGACGGCCAGATTAGAATTTTCAGTCATTTTAAGTTTTCTATTCTGATTCGCTGGGCTAAAGTACTCTTTTTTGTCTGAACGGCCTATAATTCAGGAAATAGAAAAAAGCCCGCAAAAAGATAACTAAAATAAAAACAGCCAGACAGACCTTTTGTGGCGCTATCCGGCAGTTTTGCTCAAAGAGGCTTTAGGAGCCTGTAGCCTCGTTCACTTTCGGTGTTATTACAGCGGGAACTGCTTTTTCGCGATAAGCCTCATTAAAGGCTTTTACATCTTTATTGATCAATTCTTTCATTTGTTTCTTATAGCTAGACCATTCTTTGGCTAGCTCATCCAGTCGCTGCCTGGCACCTTTGGTAACCTGTGGCATAGCACCATCAATACGACTTCTGAGATTCATCATTTCGGCGTTGAGGCGGTTAGGGAAATTAATGACATCTTGGAAGGTCTTTTGCCTGGGTTGAATGAGATTCTCTTCCCATTGAGTAATTTTATCTACAATTTCTTTGGCTTGCTTTTTGAGCTCCTCTGCCTCTTCTATGTCGTCCAACATCTCCTGAACTGTCTTCAGGCGCTTCTTAACTTTACGCATTTCATTGACTGAATTATGAAGGCTGCGAACAGTACTTTCAATGGTACGCATTATGGCTGCTTGCTCCTGATAATCAGCCATTGTAGCTTCAATATCCGGGTTAGGAAGTACTAATGCAGTAGTTGATACAGATTGATCATTGGCTGTGAGACGTAAAGTGTACTCGCCGGGAGGTACAGCGCTACCATCGTAGCTTCCCAGCATGAAGACTCCCGGTACACCGGGGATTCCTTCTGATTTTAAATCCCAATTGAATCGGTTCAGGCCTCTTTTGGTAGGGAGCAGTTGTGGTGCAGCGGGTTGGCCAGGCCCAGCGGCTACTTTTCTCTTTTGATTGGAATAAGTACGGATAATTTCATTTTTATCATTTAAAACTTCCAGTGCTACCGTTGTAGAGTCCATATCTTCGGGGAAGGAATAGTCAAAGATAACGCCATTGGCTGCATTTTGTCCCTCATTTTGAGGGGCACGGCCTGGTGTATTGAAGTTGAACCGATAAGTTGGCTTAGGTTCATAAATCGCCATTTCATTAGGCAGGTTTCCTTTGGTTTGTTGAATGGCCCCCAGGTCATCCAGGATCCAGAATGCACGACCGGAGGTGGCGGCAATAAGGTCATTATCCTGGATATACAGATCCAGAATTGGACAAACGGGTAAGTTTAGCTGAAATTTTTCCCAATTATTGCCATCGTTAAAAGAAACGTAAAGACCTGTTTCTGTTCCGGCGTACAGTAGGCCTTTTTGTTGGGGATCTTCTCTGACTACCCGTACATAATCATCAGCAGCAATGCCATTTACTGTGTTCTTCCAGGATTTACCATAGTTATTGGTGATATAAACCATTGGAGTAAAGTCACCAAATTTATATTTCGTTACGGTCACATAAGCTGTTGCCGGATCATGAGGAGAAACTTCTACAGCGTTGATCAGCGATTCATCCAGGCCCTTGGGGGTAATATTCTTCCAGGTTTGACCATCATCCTGAGTCAAATGGATCAAACCATCATCAGAGCCAACCCATAACTCACCTTGTTTGTATGAAGCCACCATATAGCTGATGGTGTTATAGTTTTCACCTCCGGCGCCTTCATTGGTAAACGGGACACCGCCTAGGCCTTGCTTATCTTTTTCATTTCTGGTCAGGTCAGGACTGATTTCTTTCCAGGTTTGCCCGCGGTCCATAGACTGTAATACCACATTAGCACCGTGATAAATGACTGATCGATTCTGTGGAGAAGTTACAATGGGGGCATTCCAGTTAAAGCGGTATTTCATATCCGATGGCGTCCATCCCAGGCCTACTATCGGGTAAGCCATGATATCTTTAGTCATTCCGGATTGATGATCAAATACGGAGATATTTCCCTGGTAACTGCCACCGTAAACGTATCTTGGATCTTCCGGATCAAAAGCAATAAAAGCACTTTCGCCACCGGCTACGGCGTACCAGTCTTTCCAGCCAATGCTAGAGCTAGCTGTGCGGCTGGGAATAGCTACCGTTGAATTGTCTTGCTGACCGCCGTAGATAAAATAGGGAAACTGACTGTCTGCAATGACCCTGTAAAACTGTGCCGTGGGCTGGTTTTTCTGGCTACTCCAGCTATCGCCACCGTTAAAAGTAATGCAAGCTCCGCCATCATTAGCCAGAATAATATTATCCGTATTATTGGGGTTGATCCAAAGATGGTGCTGGTCAGTATGCGGGTTGGAAATGCTTTTAAAGGTTTTTCCACCATCCACTGATTTTAGCATGGGGGCATTCAGGACGTATACGGTCTCAGGGTCCTGAGGATCAGCAAATACTTCTGTATAATACCAGGCTCTGGCTATGGTAACTCTGTCTTTACAGGTTTGACGCCAGCTACTCCCGCCGTCATCGGAGCGGTAGACGCCACCTTTTTCTCCTTCTGCCTCAATGTTAGCATACAAAATATTGGAATTAGCCGGGCTGACATCTACAGCCACTTTACCCATCATATCGGGTAGCCCTTTGCTCAATTCCTGCCAGGTGGTTCCGCCATCAGTTGATTTATAAATTCCGCTGCCTTCTCCACCGGAAACTACCTGCCAGGGATAGCGAATGTTTTCCCACATTCCGGCATATAAGATTCTGGGATTATCAGGGTCCATACTTAAGTCAGCTGCTCCAGTTTTTTCATTTACATAAAAAATCTTTTCCCAGTTTTTACCTCCATCTGTACTCTTATAAATGCCGCGATGCTCGTCGTATTTATGTAGTGCTCCCTGTACCGCCACATAAACCACATCTGGATTTTCAGGGTGGATTCTAATACCGGCAATATGCCTGGATTGGGGTAGGCCAATATGCGTCCAGGTTTTACCGGCATCTGTAGACTTGTACATGCCGTCACCATGAGAAGTCATAACGCCGCGTACAGCATGCTCCCCCATTCCCACATAAATGACATTAGGATCTGCTTCAGCAACGGCAATAGCTCCAACAGAACCTGTTTTTAGCTGTCCGTCAGAAATGTTTTTCCAGCTGATACCCGCGTCTGTCGTTTTCCAGATACCTCCACCGACGCTACCGAAATAATAAGTCAGCGGATCGTCGATTACTCCGCAGACGGCATTGGAGCGGCCACCCCGGAAAGGGCCGATATTTCGCCATTTTAGGGCGCTGAATTGCTCTGATTTATTGGGTGCTGTGCTTGTATTGGTTGCTTGCTGGGCGTAAATATCCGTTAGGGAAAGTGCCAGCATCAAAATGAAAATAAATTGAAGTTGCTTCACGTGTTTAGAGTTTTTTCAATTTTAACTTATTTCAATGCCTTCGAAATAAGTCTACTATATTCTTAAGACTTAAGATAGGAAATTATGGGAAAAAGGTGATTAGGAATGAGTCAATAATAATAGTCTATTCCTAAAAAGAGTTGCTTTTTGATGATTAAAAAAGCAACTCCTGATAGTAATTAGTCCAGAGCACTACTTAAATCTTCAAGGATATCTTCTACTTCTTCAATCCCTGTTGAAATTCTTATTAATCCATCCGTAATGCCATTGGCTTCGCGCACCGCTTTGTCAATATTGATATGAGACATAGAAGCCGGGTGAAGAATCAAGGTATCTACATCACCTAGAGTGGGAGCCAGCGTACAAAATTTGATTTTATTCATGAATTGAATGCCCGCATCCAATCCTGCTTTTAACTCAAAAGAAAGCATTCCTCCATAGTTTTTCATTTGCTTTTTAGCCATTGCGTGATCTTCATGATCCGGAAGGCCTACATAATTTACCTTTTTTACTTTTTCACTCTTTTCCAAAAACTCCGCAATAGCTTGCGCATTGGAGGAGTGCTTTTCCATACGTAAGGCCAAAGTTTTCATCCCGTTATTGGTCAGCCAAGCATCCCAGGGATTACAGTTGGTGCCGGCCAGTTTCATAGTTTGCCATACTTTTCCTTTCATTAACTCGACATCTCTTCCGATTAAGGCACCAGCGATTGAATTACCGTGTCCATTGATGTATTTGGTAGTAGAGTGAATAACAAAGTCTACTCCGTATTTGAGCGGTTGCTGCAAGTAAGCCGTACTAAAGGTATTATCAGCAGCGGCGTAGGCATCATACTGATGGGCCAGGTCACTGAGGGCCTGCATATCTACACAGGCCAGGGTGGGATTGGCTGGTGTCTCGAAATAGACCATCTTTATGGAAGCATCTTTTTTGAGATGTGCTTCTACTTCATTGAGATTTTTGAGGTCACACATTACTGTTTCTATGCCAAAGGGAGCGAATGTTTTCAGGAAGAGTTCTGAAGTGCCGCCGTAAATATTGCCCTGTGTCAGAATCTTATCTCCCATTTTCATTACCGAAAGGATCATGGTAGAAATGGCCGACATGCCAGAGCTATGCATTAAGCCATGTGCTTCTATATCCAGGCCATGACATTCCAGCGCTGCCAGTTTCTTTTGCACCGCGTCGATGGTAGGGTTGCCGTAGCGACCGTACACATGACCTTCTTCTTTTTTGGTAAAAATAGCCATGCCCTGGTCAATATTTTCGAACTCAAAGGAAGAGGTAGCATAAATCGGAATTTGATGCGGCTTTGTATTGGGTTGATCCGGCTGGTCGTGCACACATAGTGATCCAAACCTTATTGCTTTTTTCATTGTTTGTTAATTTAATTTATACGAAAACTTTACTCCAAAAAATAGATAGGATTTGCTATTTGTTGTCCTATTGTTTTAAAAAGCTCATTTTTGCAAGTAACAAAAAAATGAGTTTTTTACGTTTATAAATTTTGAACGACTTTCAACATTTTTTAACCCTAACCCCGCTTATACCAACTTTTTTTAAGCGGGATCAGGAATACATGAAGTTATGCAGCGGGTAACTAAGCCGGTAGAAGAACAAACAACGGAAGACTTTCACGATCATCAGGTTATAAAAGTGGATAAGGGGCAGAACCCTTTGAGGATAGATAAATTTCTAACTAATCGGCTGGTAAAAATTACCAGAAATCGCCTACAAAGTGCCATTAGGTCCGGCGCTATACTGGTTAACAATAAAGAAGTAAAACCTAATTTTAAGGTCAAGGCGGGGCACGAGATATCTATTTTGCTACCTAAATCCAATTATGATGCTTCCAGAATCGCTCCTCAGGATATTCCGCTGGATATTGTTTACGAAGATGATGATCTGCTTTTAGTCAATAAGAAGGCAGGGATGGTGGTTCATCCCGGAATCGGCCACAAAAAGGGGACGCTGGTCAATGCACTGGCACATTATTTGGGCTACAATGAAGTCAATGTTCCGGATGGTAATTTTCAGGAACGGCTTGGGCTAGTCCACCGAATTGATAAAAACACCTCGGGGTTACTGGTGGTGGCCAAAAATGAGTATGCGCTTTCACACCTGGCCAAACAGTTTTTTCACCATACTATTGAGCGCACCTACTATGCATTAGCATGGGGAGAACCTGAGGAACCCAAGGGTAGTATAAACGGGCATATAGGCAGGCATCCGCGCTTCCCCAAGAAGTTTACGGTTTTTCCTGAAGGAGATAAGGGTAAATGGGCGATCACTCATTACGAAGTTATTGAGCCTATGTATTACGTCAGCCTGGTAAAGTGTAATCTGGAAACGGGACGTACCCATCAAATCAGGGTACATATGAAGCATATTGGGCATCCGTTGTTTAATGATGAAAAATACGGAGGAGACCACATTATAAAGGGAACCATCTTTAGTAAATATAAATTGTTTGTGGAAAATTGCTTTACTTTAATGCCCAGGCATGGACTTCATGCTAAATCTTTGGGCTTTGTTCACCCTAAAACGGGCGAGCATATGCAATTTGATAGCGAACTACCCAGTGACTTCACCGAAGTGCTGGACAAATGGCGCCGATATGTAGGAGCCCGCAAAAAACAACGTGGTAGTGGCGTGTAATCTATTTATCGAAAAAACAAAAAAGTGGATCCAGGACTTTGTGATAGGACAATATCTTTGTCCTTTCGCAGCGGTACCTTTTCGGCAAGATCGTATCCGTTATCGCTTGCAGGCGTCGCCAGACATGACTCATCTGGCAGATGCAGTGATTATAGAAGCCACTAACTTGAAGGATAATGAAGATATTGATACCTCTTTTATCATCCACCCCGATCTACTATTGGATTTTGATGACTATCTCGACTTTGTCGACTATATCCAAACCGTCATGCAGGAGATGGATTTAACAGGAGTTATACAAGTGGCTACTTTTCATCCGGATTATCAGTTTGAAGGAACTCAAATGAATGATCCCGAAAACTACACGAATCGGTCGCCCTATCCGATGATTCACTTGTTGAAGGAGGAGAGTGTCACTCATGCTGTAGACAACTACGCTGATGTAGAGGCTGTTCCGCAACGCAATATAGAGCGGATGAATGAACTGGGCCTTCAGGGGATCAAAAAGATTCTCAAACAGATAGATGAAAGGCCGGAGGCAAAGGAGGAGTAACATGAAAAAAAAAGACAACATGCAATTACAGGAGCGTATAAACACGATGGTAAAATTGGGCGAAAAGCTCAAAGAAAAAGATGAATACCTGGAGGCAGTAATGCTCAGGACACAATACAATAATGGCTGGTTTACCATAGATAATCAAAGAAAGTCTATTGATAATATCAGAGATTTTTATCTGGATGAAAAAATGCTCCTAAAGTGGGTGGCGCCCTACAATATTCCAGAACAAACCAATCTCCAAAATGTGGGTATCGTTATGGCCGGAAATATTCCTTTGGTAGGTTTTCATGATCTGCTGAGCGTTTTTATAGCCGGTCATCGTTCCGTAATCAAGCTATCGGAAAAGGATCAATTTCTTTTACCGTATTTTTTGAAAATATTAAAGGAAATAGATTCCAGAACGGAAGGGTATTTTCTGCTGGCCAATCGCCTGAAGAATATAGATGCTGTCATCGCTACAGGAAGTAATAACTCCTCTCGTTACTTTGAGTACTATTTTTCCAAAATGCCAAATATTATCCGCAAAAATAGGAATGCCGTAGCTGCGCTGTCCGGACAAGAAACTCCGGAGGAATTACTTCGCCTGGGGAATGACGTTTTTCAGTATTTTGGACTGGGCTGTAGGAATGTCTCAAAAGTATATGTTCCTCAGGAGTACGAATTTGAGCCTCTAATGGAGGCTTTGCATGAACACCGAGAAATCGTTCGGCACAATAAATATAAAAATAACTTTGACTATAATTTTGCCATACAGGTTTTAAATAAGAATGTGTATAAATCGAATGGCTGTGTAGTGGTGACAGAAAATAAAGACATTTCCTCGAGGGTAGGAGAGTTGTATTACGAACATTATACTGGCCCAAAAGAACTGGAAAACGAATTAAGTCATCGCGCCGATGAAATTCAGTGTGTGGTAGCCAAAGCAGGTTTCCTAAAGCTTCCTACTGTTCCTTTTGGCGAGGCACAAAAGCCTCAATTGTGGGATTATGCCGATGGAGTAGACACTATGTCTTTTGTGCTGGAAGCTTTTTAAGCAATTGCTCTGAAAAGTGAAGCATCTTGGTGATCTCATTCCTAATCAGATCTACCGTAAAAAAGCTTCTTATAGCGGGTTGGTTTTCTGCTTTTAAAATGAAGCGTTTGGAGAATTGAGGAAATAATTGGAAGTCTACATCTTCCTGACCTGAAAGTGCCATGATTCGATCGAAAATTTTATCAAAAAAATCTTCTTTTTGCAGCACGAACCCTGGAATATTGAAAGGTAATCGGATGACCTGAATCGTTGATTGATAAACTTCAGTAGCCAGCATAGCCCCTTCGTCAAAGGTAATATCAGCAATTTCCCATTTCAGAACACCATATTCTTCTTCATACTGCCCTTTTATCATATTGACTTTCTTTTCTATGGGCTTCGTTTGAAAGAAATTGAAATTCTGTAGATAGGATGTGTTCCATTCTACTTCTGGTTGATAAGACCAGTTGTGTTCTTTGGCAAGGACCATGATTCTTTTCTGTCTCTGATTAAGTGGTGTATGGGTTTTTGAAAATCTGCTTTTCAGGGCCAACGGATGATCCGTAGAGGCAACATGATTTTTCAGGCCTTCCATATAGTAGCTGCCGCCTTTTTCCGTGTGTCGCCTGCCAAAATCTTCCAGAAATTCGAGGACCGTCAGGTCAATCAAGCGCGTTTGAGCAAGTTGTACTTTAAGGTCAATGCCCTGCGGAACGGCTTCTGCCAAGTCTTTAATTTTGAGCATGGAAACGAAATTGGCAATACCTTTAGTTCAAGAACATAATTATCAGAATCTATTTTCGTAAGGCTATTCCCTGAGTGCAGGCTCATCCGAAAGAAACCAAGGAGGGATAATCGTGCCAGCCAGAATACGCCTTCATCTATTTTGCTAAAGTCAGGAAAGATAAAGCTTTCACTTAGGTTTGTAGGAAGTTGAATGAGAAATAGCGGCCATGAGATAATTCATAGTTCGGCCAGTACTATCCTCCAGGCTTTGAACCGTTGCAAATACAATAGCTACCAGGCCGGCAGCCGGCCCGTTGATAGCGATATGGCTTCCTCTGTAAATACTAGTAACTACGCCTCCGATCACAGCTGCCAGGATTCCGGACATGGGGGGCGTACCGGAAGCAAAGGCGATACCCAGTGACAGTGGCAGAGCCACCAAAGATACGCTTATTGCTGCAATAAGATCCTTACGCCAGTGCTTCACCAATCCCTTTAGGCCGGTATGAGGAAGATTTTTTTGTCAAACCTGTTTGCTAAATAATTGAAGCTGCCATGTCCTGTTAACTTTCTTCTGCTCAAGACTCGCAGCCTGAGTTAATCAAAATATTTTCAGACTTAAAAGGGATAATGCCCAGCCAGTATTTTCTCGTGAATCTCGTTGGAGATTAGCTGATAGGTATTCGTTTTAGGAAGCTTAACATACAAGGAATCTTTGATAATCGACTTATCTAACCCCTCTTTTTTGAATCTAAACTTCTTGATCTTGTGGGTGGCTGTGCGGTCAAAGTCTTCACTAACCCTTATCACTAAAGGAATAGCATAGGAAGGAAGCTTATCCTTTAAAAAGCTATGTAGCGCTTCAAAATCAAAGGTAGCCGTTTTATCCTTTGGGATAAATGCGATCATTCCGGCCCGACCATCAGAATGGGGAATCTTTACACCATAAACTATCACCTCCCTGATTCCGGGATAATCTCCCAGGACACCTTCTACTTCGGCAGTAGATATATTTTCTCCTTTCCATCGGTAAGTATCTCCTAGGCGATCCACAAATTGAGCGTGTTTGAAGCCTATATCCCTCAGTAAATCCCCGGAGTTAAACCATTGGTCCCCTTTTTGGAAAACATCCCGGAATACCTTTTTATCATTTTCTTTTTTATTGGTGTAACCGGCAAAAGGCAAGGTTTTGCTAATTTCGGTAATCAGTAAACCTGTTCCTCCTTTAGGCACCCTTTCCATAAAGCCTTGACTATTTCTATAGGGTTCATCTTCCTCTAGGTTGTACTTGACAATAGCATAATTGGTGGGACACCAGCCAAGCGTACAATCCAGGTTGAGGGTATTGGCGAAGCTAGAATTGCCATCTGCTGCACCATAGAATTCAATAATCCCCGGAATATTGAAGCGCTTTTTAAATGCTCGCCATATTTCAGGACGCAGGCCATTGCCCAAAATCTTTCTGACTTTGTGCTTCTGGTCCAGCTCCGATGGAGGGGCACTAAGTAAGTATCGGCAAAGCTCACCAATATAAATGAATGAAGTGGCATTGTATTTAATAATATCTTTCCAGAAGTTGGAGACAGAAAACTTCCGGCGCATGGCTATTGCCGCGCCACCGGCACAAGCAGATGACCAGGCTACAAGTAAGGCATTAGTATGAAAAAACGGAATGGAGATATACATGACATCATTAGAATTGAGGTTCATGTTGATCTTTCCAAACCAATAAAAGGCGGAAAGCCACTTTTTATGTATCTGTATAGATGCCTTTGGCATACCTGTAGTACCGGATGTGAATACATTGGCATATCGCTCCCCGGCGCGAATATCCTGTGTGATAGCCGGGTTTTCTTTCGAGGAGGTTTGAGTAGCCGCTTCCAGTTCTGTATAGTTATCCGGAAAGCTAGTGATTTTTTTATCAATAATACCGTAAAGCCTGATGTCACTAAGATCTAGCTGATTTTTTATTGCTTCAAAGGCATCGAGTAGCTCTTCACCCACAATAATGACCTTTCCGGGGTCAACATTAATACTGTGCAGTAAAACGGCGTCTTTTTGATGCGCGTTGATCAGGGAAGCTACTGCTCCGATTTTGGCCAAAGCTGCAATGATGACGACAAGTTCCAGCCGGTTATCCAAAAAAACAACGACTACATCGCCCCGTTGTACGCCTTCTTGTGTAAAGAAGTTTGCGTATTGATTGATCTTTTGGTTGAAGGCCCGGTGTGTGAGCATGCGGTCTTCAAAAAAAATAGCCGGCCTGTCAGGATACTTTTCTGCGTTTTCCTCTAAAATTTTTCCTATAGAGACAGCATCATCATCCTGAATGGATTTGGCCGCTCGTACACTCTTGATGATTGAAGGCAATCTGCCCAGCACCGAAAGAACGCCTGGGACCAGATCGGTAAATTTTAACACGTCCTTCTTACTGATTAATGTTGTATCTGCCATTTTGGACCGAAGTTGAGTAAGCCGTTTGGTAAAGTTTAAATTTTCCAAAATATAGAAAAATTAAACCAAATCCTCTTTATCCCAATTGTCCCGTTTTTCTTTTTTTGGAAGCGGTTGGTCCAGGTCCAGAAAATCTTCATCGTCCTGAAAGTTATCATCAGAAGCTTCTTCTAGTTGGCGCTCTCTTCTGGCTATTCTAATTTCTTTTTCCAACTCTTTTTGCTCCCATTCTGCTGACAGGGCATTTCCATCAATAAACGGCAAGCCAAAAGTGGTAAAGTAATGAATCAAAACACCGATTCCCCAGGGCATCATGGGGAAAAACCACCAGTACCTTTCACTTTCTTCAAAAGTGACCATGTTCATGGCAAAAAAGAAGGCACCTACAGCAACATAGGCAGCTAGGTGACCATAGAATCCTTTCTTTTTGGCAACTCTTTTTTTTGCAATTTCTAATAATTCCTGCTCCATTTTTTAAGGTTTTTATGCGAATAATAAGTTGTTCATAAGGTCCTTCTCCACGTTGACGGTCCGGTGAACTCGTCACCTGGCTAAAGAGCTGAAAGCCTGCTAAAAGTAGCAGCGGTACTAAGGAATGAGTTTTTTCATAAAAATTTAGTAATCAAAAAAAACAATCTTATGGGAAAAGATAACTTTTTTGAAAAATAGTATACAATGATCTTTGTCCTAAATGAGTACTTGTTAAAGGATCATGACTTATCAAATGCTCAGAGTGTGTTTGGAATTTGCTTTTGATGCCGAAAATACATTTGGGATGATGAAAGTAAAGCTGTTTTTGAGTTTCATAGCAGGGCTATGGAGCGAAAAAAAGCTGAAATATCTTGTCCCGCTGAAAGCGGGAAGCATTATTATAAATGTACTTGCAGGCCAAAGGGTAAAATTCAAACACGCTCTCAGTAGGATGATTCACTTTTATCGTATAACAGTGCTGTAGTTCATGCCCATATCCTTGTAAAAGTAATTGACCAATAATATAGATAAAAGAATGACGATAAATAAAACTACGGGAATAAAAGACGTTCCTCCCTTGACCCTGATCATAGTTGGATGGCGCTCGGCATGGTACTTTTTCTTGATTTGGGTGATCGTATTTTCGGTATGTTTGAGGTAAATCCAATTGCCCAGAAACCCCAGTGCTACAGCGAAAATAAAAACCCTTATGCCAGTCCACCAGGGGGGTAAGGTGACAGCGTCGGTCTGACTGATAATAAGTTTTTCCAGATAGCCTTCTGCAAAAAAAACAGAAAGGAATAATATAGCAGGTCGGAAAAGCTGACGATGTAGCATCCAAAAAATATTGAATACAAAAGCATAAATGTTAAAAATAAATACATGACCATTTTTAACTTGTACCCAGCTTTCCAGGTAGTAATCAGCGTCGGGTCCTACAAACCATCGCCATTCTTTGAGCTTTTCATCATCGGTATTAAAGTGGTCAAGTATTTCCTTCATTATCCCGTCATTTTAGTGATCCGTATTTTACTAATGTATCGTTTCTATTACGCTATTTCCAAATATATTTCTATTTTTCTGCTCAGTAGTAAAGATATTGTTTTGTATTGTATAAAAAAGCCATATCAAGCTCTATCGATAATAGAGGAACCGTACTAACAACTTTTAGGACTAGTATGTGAAAGTGGCTTTATTTTTTAAATCATTTTTTAATTGAGGAATGAGAAAAAAATAACTCATCATTTTTGATGGGGGCTTTTGCCCTAATACTTCGTTAGAAAGCCTCGCCGACTTCAGAAAGGGGCCCCTTCTATCCCCTTTCTTCGTGTGGCATTGCCTACGCCTTCCAGCCGGCAGGTTTTCTGCCTTGTCTTAGAACAAAATCCCCTTGGTCAAAAAGCGCGATCTATTTATTGCTCATTCCTAAAAGAACAGAATAATGAGAAACTGGGTTATACCGTGTCTATTCGTATTTGCTTTGTACTCTTGTCAAAAGGCAGAACAGGGTGATCAAAGCGCTGATAATTTTAAACCAATGCAAGTGAATTATCCTGAAACAAAAAAAGTAGATGTGGTAGATACTTACCATGGGCAGGAGTTGAAAGATCCTTTCCGCTGGCTGGAAGATGATATGGCAGAGGATACCAAAGGGTGGGTAGGTAGCCAGAATGAAGTGACGTTCAATTATTTGGAAAAAATTCCATTTCGCAAAGCTATTGAAGAACGCCTGACAGAACTATTAGATTACGAAAAGGTAAGTGCTCCATTCAAGGAAGGTCAATATATCTATTTTTATAAAAATGACGGGTTACAGAATCAGTCAGTCGTGTATCGTCAAAAAGGAGATGGAGAGCCGGAAGTATTCTTGGACCCTAATCAATTTTCTGACGATGGTACTACTTCGCTAGCCGGCCTTAGTTTTACAAAAGATGGTAGTATGGCGGCCTATTCTATTTCTGAGGGAGGATCAGACTGGCGAAAAGTGATCGTCATTGATACGGAAACCAAAAAGATAGTAGAGGATACTATCCGGGATGTAAAGTTCTCTGGAATTTCCTGGAAAGGAAATGAAGGATTTTTCTACAGTAGTTATGACAAGCCCAAGGGCAGTGAGCTTTCTCAGATGACGCAGTACCACAAGTTGTATTATCATCAGCTGGGTACGCCACAGGCCGACGACCAATTGATTTTTGGTGGGGAAAAGACACCGAGGCGCTACATCGGCGGCGGTGTTTCGGAAGATGGTAACTGGCTGATCATCAGTGCTTCTACTTCTACAACTGGCAATGAATTATATATTAAAGATTTGAGAAAGCCGGACGCTGGAATAGTCACAGTGGTAGATAATTTTGATAATGATCATACCCCCGTGCATATAGAGGGCGACATAGCCTACGTGCTAACCAATCTGGATGCACCAAACCGTAAATTAGTCAAAACAAATATCAATACTCCTATTCCTGATAATTGGGAAGATGTTATTGCAGAGCGGGATGAACCATTGTCGGTAAGTACGGCTGGTGGTTACTTTTTTGCGAGATATCTGAAGGATGCTTTGGCTTATGTAGAGCAGGTGGATTTGGACGGTAATCTGGTGAGGGTGGTCGATCTGCCCGGGCAGGGTAATGCAAATGGGTTTGGAGGAAAATGGGAAGAAAAGACACTTTATTACAGTTACACGAGCTATATCAGTCCGAGTACCACCTATGAATATGATGTGGAGACTGGCGAGTCAAAGATATATCGTAAAAGTGGTGTAGATTTTGATCCTTCCGGCTATGTTTCTGAGCAGGTATTTTATACTTCAAAAGATGGAACTAAAATCCCTATGATGATTACCCACAAAAAAGGGATGGAATTAAATGGGAAAAATCCGACGATGCTTTATGGGTATGGAGGATTCAATATTAGTTTGAGTCCGGGCTTTAGCACATCGAGAATTGTTTGGTTAGAAAATGGAGGTATTTATGCTGTACCTAACTTACGGGGTGGTGGAGAATACGGAGAAAAATGGCATAAGGCAGGTACAAAGATGACAAAGCAAAATGTATTTGATGACTTTATCGCAGCAGCGGAGTATTTGATTGCTGAAGGCTATACTAGTTCTGATTATCTGGCTATTTCAGGAGGTTCCAATGGCGGCCTTTTGGTAGGAGCCGTTATGACACAGCGACCAGATTTAATGAAGGTTGCATTGCCAGCGGTGGGCGTTTTGGATATGTTGAGGTATAATAAGTTTACTGCGGGTGCGGGTTGGGCTTATGATTACGGTACGGCAGAGGAGAGTCCTGAAATGTATGAATACCTAAAAGGTTATTCTCCATACCACAATATAGAATCGGGTACGGCTTATCCGGCTACTTTAGTCACTACCGGAGATCACGACGACAGGGTAGTGCCGGCACACTCTTTTAAATTTGCGGCCCGTCTTCAGGAAGCCCATGAAGGAGAAAACCCTGTTCTCATCAGGATTGAAACCAATGCTGGACACGGTGCGGGAAAGCCTATCAGCAAAACTATCGCAGAACAGGCTGATAGATATGCCTTTACTTTTTACAATATGAATACACCAGTAAAATACCTCAAGAATTAATACTGTTTAATACTCGATAGTAGAAAGGTGGTTGACACGGCTATCTTTCTACGCTACATTTTCCTTTTAACACCCTAATCACAATGAAGCAACAAACTATTCAATACGTACAACAAATCAATGAGGATCTTTCTCAGCTTTTGGAAAAGCTTTCCGGGTACAGCACCGAAACGCTCAAAAAGCGAGAGGATGGAAGATGGTCGGTAATGGATAATTTATCTCATTTGATGTTGGTAGAAAATTTATCAGTAGGATATGTAAAGAAAAAGCTCAGTTTTAATTCTGAACTGAAGAGTGCCGGCCTGGCTACTTCTTGGCGTTCTTTTTTACTGAGTTCCTACGCTTGGCTACCCCTCAAGTTTAAGGCACCCAAGGCGGTTAGTGAACAAAATTTCCCGGATTATGAAAGTTTGGATGAAGTGCGCAGTAAGTGGCTGGAGCAGCGTAAAGAGCTGGAAAAATATCTGTCTGGTTTACCCGAGGGGCATTTTGATAAGGAACTTTATAAACATCCTCTGGTAGGCAGAATGTCTCTACATGGTATGGTGAAATTCTTCGAAGGCCACCTGAAACGTCATGAGGGACAAATAAACAGGATGTTGAAAGCACTCAACTAACGATTACTCCGGCAATGGCTGCTGTTAAGAAGCTGGCTACTGTTCCACCGATTAGGGCTTTGATACCAAATTCGGTCAGTGTTTTTCTTTGACTGGGTGCGATAGCACCTATCCCTCCGATTTGTATACCTATAGAAGCAAAGTTGGCAAAGCCACACAAGGCATAGGTAGCGATGATAATGGATTTTTGTTTTAGCTCTATACCATTTTCTCTGATGGCTTGAAATTCAGTGTAGGCATAAAACTCGTTGATGACTGTTTTTTGGCCCAGTAATTGACCGACCACCATGATGTCTTCTAGTGGAGTACCGAGTAGCCAAGCAAAAGGCGCGAACAGCAACCCCAGGAGGTAAGTAAAGCTTAGGCCTTCAAAGCGATTATTGGTGGCCTTTTGGATCGGTTCGTTCAAGTTTAGCCATTCTCCGGGGAATTGAATCATAAATTGGTTAACCATATAGATGAGAGCTGTAAATACCAATAACATAGCCCCGACATTAATCGCTAATTTCAGACCATCCGTGGTACCTGTAGAAATAGCATCCAATAAATTATTACCGATATCGCCACTCATTTCCATTTGATCATCGATATCCTTGGTCTCTTCTTCCGGGTAAAGCATCTTGGCCGCTACAATAGCGGCTGGCGCTGAGATAATGGATGCTGTTAAAAGGTGTTTGGCGAAAAAGATTTCCTGTTGAGCATCTCCCTGGCCTAGCAATTCGACAAAAGCTACAAAAACACCGCCGGCAATAGTGGCCATACCGCCAGTCATCAGGCATAATAATTCTGATTTGGTAAATTTTTCAAGATAGGGTTTAATAACGAGCGGTGCTTCCGTCTGGCCTATAAAAACATTTGCGGCAGCAGCCAGGCTCTCAGGGCCGGAAAGTTTCATGGTTCTTTTCATTACCCAAGCGACTCCGTAGATAATCTTTTGCAGGATACCCAAATAATACAGCGAAGCAGAGAGAGCCGAAAAGAAGACAATAGTCGGTAATACCTGAAAGGCAAAAATATAGCCAAATTCATCAGTTTTGGTTACCAGGTCTCCAAAAATAAATTCTGCACCTTCACTCGAAAAATTAATAATACTTCTGAAAAAGCTGGCTATGCTATCAAAAAAGCTATTGATAATAGGAATCCGTAAAATTAGAATAGCTAACACTATTTGAAGCGCGAGGCCCGTTCCTACCAGGCGCCAGTCAATATTTTTCCGATTGGCACTCAGCGCATAACAACAAGCCAGCATAGCGATAATTCCCAGCGATCCTCTTAAAAAGCTTATCAAAAATTCCATCAAGATAAAATATATAAGTAATTGAAGCTGTGATCTATACTTTGGGGAAGGAAAAATGGAGAAATGAGCTCTTTTTCAGTTGGCCTGGCTTGGAGCCTCTAATTTTCCTTCTTTTCCTTGCTTGTATCACAACCTGGATTAAGGGGTTATCAACAGCAAACGAAGCTAAAAAAAAATATTGAATTAGCTTGTCATTTGCTTGCAAATAGAATCAGGGCCTATGGTCGTAGGGTAAGAATTTATAAGCATTAAGTGCTTAACAGCGGTTTTATAGTTGTACTTATTTACCTTTGTGAAAATATCAAAATATTATGAAGCCATTAATAATCGGGATAACCGGAGGAAGTGGTTCCGGAAAGACTTCCTTTATCCGCGATTTGCAGGCCAAATTCAAGGAAGGCCAGATCAGTGTTATTGCTCAGGATAATTATTACAAGCCCCGACAGGAACAACAGGAAGATACTAACGGATGGATCAACTTTGACTTACCAGCAGCCATTGACAGGGAGGCCTTTTTGAATGATATTCTAAAGCTCGTTGAGGGTAAGGCCGTCAGTCGGCAGGATTATGTTTTTAATAATGATATAGATAAAGCCACCTATCATACTGTACAACCAGCCTCTATCTTAATAATTGAAGGGCTGTTTGTCCACTATTTTAACGAGATTAGGAATTTACTTGATCTGAGTATTTTCATTCACGCCAAAGAAAACCTGAAAGTCATCAGGCGCATAAAAAGAGATCAGGAGGAGCGTAACTATGATTTGGAGGAAGTACTTTATCGATATGAAAATCACGTTATACCTACGTTTGAAAAATACATCCTACCGTGTATGCAAGAAGCTGATTTTATTATCAATAATAATAAATATTTTCAGAAGGCCCTCGATGTCCTGGAGGGCTATTTGAAGTATTTTTTAAAGGAAAAGAGGGAAGAGTAGCTATTTTTTCTTCTCGGCACGCATGGCTTCTATCTTCTTCAGCAACTCTTCGGCTTCTGCTACTTTGAGCGCGTATGCCTTGATGTCACCTCCACGCTGAATCTGCATGGCTTTCTCCATCATTTTTTCATATTCTTTTTCCATCTGTTTGATAGGATCTTTTTTAAATAGTCCGAACATAATCTCAATTTTTTGAAGGTTACCAGTTTTTAACAGGCAGGGTGCAGGAAGGTTCACTTATAAAAAGGATGTAGCAAGAGAAGATTTAGGTCATTTTTTATATAATCTGTTCAAATCCTTTCTCATCATCTTCCATAAAGCGCAGTACAGCCTCATTTTTATTTTTGTGCATAGGCGCAAACAGATCGAGCACCTGTTGTTGAAATTCGGGGGTAACAATTTTTTTTACATCTTCGGGCGATTCAATGCCCGGCCCTACCCTGAATTTGTAGGTTTGCTCATACAAACCGGTTTCAAACTTTACCGATAGGCGATTATCCATCTTGAATAAGGTGATTTTCATGACCGGATGATCAATATAGCCTACTATTCTCATAGTTTATCGAGTTTTGGATTGATACTTTTGGAAATAACACGGTAGATTTTTTGGTAGATCGGATGCCCTGAAAGCTCTTCTATATGCTTGTGAAGGGTTTGGTGATCAGAGCGGATAGCCGGGCCTGTTTGTACCTCCATCGCATGTTGAGTTTTGATTTTCTCAAAAGTAGTCTGGATGAGCGGAAGCAATAAGCGAAAATCTACTTCCTTTTCTGCTAAAAGGCTTTGGCTGATATGAAAGAGATGATTAGTGAAATTATTGGCAAAAACTGCGGCTACGTGAAGAGCGGCTCTTTGACCATCATCAATAACGTATACTGATTGGCTAAGCTGTGCAGCTAACTGTAGGAGTAGTTTTTGATCTTTCTCCTGTTTTCCATAAATGCAAAAGGGTACTTCAGAGAAATCTACTTTTTGGTCGGCTTTGAAGGTTTGTAAGGGATAAAAAACACCAAACCTGCTAAAATAATCAGAAAAGACCGTAGAGGAAGTCGCACCGGAAGTGTGAACTACCAGAGAAACGTTTAGGTGAGTAGACAACTGCCTACTCACCTGACTTATGGCATCATCACTGACTGTCAATAGATATAAGTCAGCCGTTTTTTCTATATTTTCCAAATTACTTATCGCATCAGCCTCAACTATCTGAGCCAGTGTTTGTGCTTTTTCTTTTTTCCTGCTAAAAACCTGACTGATCACTATACCTTTTTCAAAAAAAGCTTTAGCCAGATGTGTTCCCAGGTTACCAGCACCGATAATTGTAACTTTCATGAACGAGGCTGATTATACGGCACTTTTTTTATTTATCTTCATTCGGTTGAACATACTTATCGTCAATCCAACCAGCATTAGTAAACTACCCAGCCAGAACAAATTTATACCCGGAAATTCTATGGCTGACATTACAATCCAGTCAGACCGCTTAGAATCTGTAGCTATTTCTATTGGTATGGAAGTATCTTTTGGCTCACTTTGAGCGATCATCAATTCTACGCTATCACTTTGAGGATTAATACTTACAAAGCGGAAGTGCAGACCTAATTTAGGCATTTCATCCTTAATATTGAAAGGTCGATTACCTCTGATGAAATAAATGGGTTGGGCAGTGGCCACCGGCTTGCCGCCTTCACCGGGCGCAGTAATAATAGCGCCTACAGCTATATCGCCTTCTTCCGGCTGATAATTAGGATGAGACGCACCGCGATTAAATCCTGCAAACTGCAATTCCATTCCATTTACCGTAAAGTTCTCTCCCCTTTTTAGCTGGTAAGATTTATAATCCAATTCTTCTTCAAGGGTAAATACCTGATCAAATATACCTTCGTGTAACTTTACTTTGGTAATTATATCATTGATCTGGGTGGGATAAGAAATTAAAAGTTGCCCACGTAATACCAGTACAGGATTCGCAAAATAGGTCGTATCTTCTCCTATTTGTTGTATTCCTACTTTAGCACCTACTGCCAGGTCTCCCTTTTCAGGTTGATACTCAGGATGTGTAGGATTTCTGTCAATATCCATCATATAGGCCTTAAATGATCTGACTCTAAAGGTATCAGGATTTTTAATGAAAGTAGTATCTTTAAAATAAATAGTATCCTGCTCAGGTATATCGAAACGCTGATAATTCAAACTATCTTCCCGTTGCCGGCGGAATTCAAAGTCCATTTCTACCTGTGGTAAAGCAGAAATATGAGTGAATATATCCTTATGCAGATAACGCTTGGTAGAAGGGTTATAAGCCGCTACATCTGTGAATTCCTTATTGTACTGAATGTTCGGCTCAACGTAAAACGTTTCCATAACTTCTTTATTTTCGCCCAGCTTCTCAAATTTTATTTTGTAAGTACGTATGAGTTGGTCTAGTGAATCACCTTCATAAGTTACTCGGTACTCTTTCATGATCATTGGATCATTCTTGAGCAGCATTACATTGTTCCTTAAGCTTTCATCTCCAGTACTTTGAATCAGACCTTCCATTAAAAAGAGATTGGAAGAAATGATGCGTTTATTTACTCCGGATGCAACCACACCAATCAACAGTAAGCCAAATCCAAGATGGGAAACTGCCGAACCTGCTAATTTCAAATTTCCCTTAATAAAGGAAACGATATAATCTAAATTGGTAATAACCGTAAACCAGGCGGTGCCGAGTAAAACAGTGTACTGCCAGTTTTGGGTATCCAGCCACGCCATGGTAAGCAGTGACATAGCAGCGGTGATGACTATCGCTATAGTCATATGAAATCCAAACTTTCTGGCAAATTTCTTCCAGTTTTTCTCTCTAAATCTCAAATACTGAGTAAAGCCAGAAAAGATAGCCATAAATATCGCAATCCAAAGTTGATATTTATTATAGTGTGGAACAGGATCTGTAATTACTCTTCCTTCAAAGGTAGGGTCAAAATAACTCATAATCTTATTGTAAACCGGTAGCGAGGTAGAAGCTGTAATCATAACTGCTGAGAAAAGTAGAATCAGCGTTCCGATAAACATCCAAAACTCTTTGGACGCAGATGGTTCCTCCTTTTTGGGTGATGGTATACTGTTCCATCTCCAGAAAAACATACCGGTCCCCAATCCTACCATAGCTATTATGAAAGCTACCAACTGCCATTCCAGTCCCATTTCAGTAAAGGCGTGTACAGAAGTATCACCTAAAACACCACTCCTTGTAAGGAAGGTAGAATAGAGAATGAGCCCGAAGGTGAGAATGTAATAGATATAAGTTGTCCGTATGGAGTGCCCGGTTATAATAGCAATTTGGTTCGTGTGAATACCGGCAATTAACAACAGCCAGGGTACCAACGACATATTTTCTACGGGATCCCATGCCCAATAGCCACCAAATGTTAGGGCTTCGTAGGCCCAGGCGCCTCCCATCAAAATACCAAGTCCTAGGATGGCTCCACTAAACAGTGCCCAGGGAATGGTGGGCTTCAGCCAGCCTTTGTGATCATTCATCCACAAGCCGGCCAGGGCGTAACAAAATGGCACCACTGTTGAGGCAAAACCCAGGAACAGGGTAGGAGGGTGTATAGTCATCCAATAATTCTGAAGTAGAGGATTAAGACCATTGCCGCTGATTAGCTGAACGTAATCTGCCTGGGCAAAAATGGGCGCATCCATGGTATCTCTCAGCAATAGTAACGGGTTACTTCCTAACCTGAAAGCGCCTTCGCCAAAACCGACGTAGATACCCAAAATCATGGAAACGATAAAGATTTGGACAAAAGATAAGATGGACAATACTGGTGCTTCCCATTTACCAGCTTTCCACATTAGGATAAGCCCCAATACTACATGCCAGAACATCCAGAGTAGGAAGCTTCCTTCCTGGCCTTCCCAGAAAGCAGAAAAAATATATTGGTAGGGTAAATCTTCAGAAACGTGAGCCCAAACATATTGATATTCGTAGTATTGTTTGGACATAATAAAGAATATGGTTGCAATAATGGAGAAAACGCCCAGGCCATGTACAGCAAATGCTGTACGACCAATATTTAGCCAGCTCTTTTCCTCTTCCGTTCCTCTTTTGTTAGTCGCAAAGTAATAAGACACCATTGCTAAAATACCCGCTACAAAAGACATGATAATAGCCAGATGTCCAATCCTCCCCGGCCAGAGGTGTTCGCCCACATATTGTATTTCGTTCATTGATAGTTATTTTTTCGCTGAAAATAGTAAATTCTCATTTCGCTGTTACCGAAATGAGATACCGTTGATCATCCAATTGGTATGTAATATGTTATTTGCCTTGCTCTTCTTTGATGTAGATTTCCTCATCTTTGTATTTGGAAGGGCATTTCATGAGCATGTCAGTAGCGACAAATTCATTGCCCTGCATGGATCCTGTAACAACGATTTGCTCTGACATCTCAAAATCCTGAGGTTTGGCTTGAGCCAGAATTACTTTATTTTCTTCTCCTTTAGCATCCTTGATGTAAAAGCTGAAGTAGTTAGGGTCTATTTCTGGATCGTAAACCATTTCTTTATCCTTTGAAAGCTGCCCGGCTACTTTGACTCTTGTACCCAGGTTTCTGGCATCTTCGAAAGTCGCATAAGTGCTTGCATCTTTAGCAATACCTGACAGGAGAGCAATGCCACCGGCTATCAGAATAATTGCTGCTATATATGTTTTTTTCATTTTATTTGCTTTTACAAAAATAACCTAATGAATGAACTATTAACCTTTTTAATATAGTCAAAATGTTGTCAAATCGCTAGTCATTGCTGCCATAGCGCTGGTCGTTTACTTTAAAATCAAAAATATCGGGCCTGTGATAATGGCCGCTTACATCTAGCGCTAGGCGTTGTTGTAGTGTTTCTTCCCAATTTTCAATAGTAACATATAAAATGATTTCACGGTCGAATTGAGGTTCGAGTAAATAGGCGCCATTGGGTTTTATTACGCTGCTTCCACCATTGAGTAAAAACTACTCTGGGGCCTTTCGAAGTTTTTCGGGTAAGTCGAACGCTGCGGGAAGGTCCTTTACGCGCAAAACCTGTCCGGCAGCTATAACGTAGCAATTTCCTTCAAAAGCACAGTGCCTGCTGGCCAGTTGGTGTAAATCTTTGACGGCTGGCCAAACAGCGATGTGGAGATGCTCATTTTGTTGGTGTAATGCCTGTCGGGTCAGGGGCATCCAATGTTCCCAGCAGATGAGGCTTCCCAATCTGCCAAAAGGAGTGGGATGAGTTTTCAGGCCATGGCCATCCCCAAAGGCATAGAGGAGTTTTTCTGTAAAAGTGGGCATTAATTTGCGGTGATGATTGATCAGTAGCCCTTGGTTATTATAGGTAAGTAAGCTATTAAAAATGCTACCATTACCATATCCGCTATTTACTATTTCGTTGACTCCGGCTACGAGATATACATTGTATTGCTTGGCGAGTCCTGCAAGCGTTTTATCTGCTGGTCCTCCTATTTTGATGCCATTTTGAAGCATTTGTGCATAGACATTTCGGGTGGCCGGGTGGTCCCAAAGGGCTATGTTTGGCAGGTGATCCAGCCAGGCAGGATAACCACAGAACCATGTTTCTCCAAAAACGATAAGTTGAGCGCCATTTTGGTGGGCTTCATGAATAAAAGCGGCAGCACGCTCTTGGCTCGGGAAATCGGGCATTGTTGTTTTTTTGCATGGTAATATACGGAGATGACATTTGTCCAGAAAACAGAGATGTCATGTTTAAACATGACATCTCGATTATTATTTTTCTTGTAAGTAATTCACGAAATTAAAGTATGAAATTTAAAATTAACTTTTAATTTTACTC
>CAZVOD010000054.1:0-29198 GCA_964628385.1 uncultured Saprospiraceae bacterium | reverse complement strand
CTGGAAAAATACCTTCAACCACCTATAAACTTACTAAGACAGCTTTTTACATAATAAAATTACATCAAATAGCCCATTAACTTCCAGGAACTATCTATATATGAAAAGCTTAGCTGTCATCCCACGTACTTATCGGTAGTAATTAGATAAAATTAAGTTAACGGGGAGTTAATTGTTAGCCAATTTTCGCTAAATTGCCACCACGGTCAAAATAAAATTGCAAACAATTCAGATACGGCATATGAAATTTCCATATCTATCAGTAAATTTTATCTTTATTTCATTTTTTGCTTTTGTACAATTTAGTCAGGCTCAAAATGTTATCAAAGGGCAGGTCAAAGATGCTTTACTCAACGAAGGCTTGATAAGTGCAAATGTGGTGATCAAAGGTACTACCGAAGGAACCGTCACTGATTTGGATGGTAATTTTGAAATAAAAACCAGCCGATCACTTCCTATAACATTATTAATATCTTATGTGGGATACCTTGAAACGGAAGTTGAAGTTACTGACTTTAATGATAATATTCGCATTGACTTGGAAGAGGATGCCATCACTACCGAAACGGTGGAGGTGAAAGGCAGAAGAATATCTGAAAAACAGCAACAATCAGCATTGACTATGGAGTCAATGGATAATATAGCCATTAAGGAGACGCCGGCTGCCAATTTCTACGATGGGCTTGGTGCTTTGAAAGATGTAGATCTTACGGCCGCCAGTTTAGGATTCAAAATAATAAATACACGTGGTTTTAACAGTACCAGCCCGGTGCGTTCTCTACAAATAATTGACGGGATAGATAACCAATCACCGGGGTTGAATTTTTCGCTAGGTAACTTTTTGGGAGCTTCCGAGCTGGATGTTAACAGGGTGAATCTTATTGTAGGAGCCAGTTCTGCCTTTTATGGTCCAAATGCTTTTAACGGAGTAATTAGCATTGAAACCAAAGACCCTTATCTGCATAAGGGTTTGAGTGCCGTGGTAAAAGTTGGAGAACGAGACCTTTTGGAGACGGGTTTTCGCTGGGCAAATACGCTTACTAACAAGGATGGATACGAGTGGCTGGGCTACAAGATCAATTTTTCCTATTTTCGAGCTAATGACTGGGAAGCTGACAATCTTGATGATGTTTTTGATACACCATCAGATGAAAACAACCCGGGAGGCTATGATGCCGTCAACTTTTACGGTGATGAATATACTGCCTCTTTTGACCTTACCGGATCACCTCTTGCCAATCCGGGGCTAGGTATTGTTCATCGGCGTGGGTACCAGGAAGCAGATTTAGTAGATTATAATTCTAATAATACCAAAATCGGTGCTGCCTTCCACTTCCGGCTGAAACCGGAAATGGATTTGAATTCTCCTGAATTGGTCGTAGCTTCCAATTATAGTAGAGGAACCACGGTTTATCAAGGCGATAACCGTTTTAGTTTGAGAAATATTCAGTTTTTTCAGCATAAAATTGAATTAAAGAAAAGAGACAAATACTTCCTGAGGGGTTATGTAACTCACGAGGATGCGGGAGATTCTTACGATCCTTATTTTACTGCTCTTCTTCTTCAGCGCAACGCCAAGGAAGATGACCGCTGGATTGGGGATTATATTACTTACTGGCAGCTGAACATCGCCCCCCAAATAAAAGGGCTGGAGGGCTACCCAAGACCTACTGATTTCAAGGGTAACCCGGAAGGGTTCAATGCTGCTTTACAAGCATTCCTCAATAATCCGGAAGTTGATAATTTACTGTTCCAGTGGCATGCAGAAACACAGGAAGCAGCGGGAAGGTCAAATCCAATTATAGGTACGCAAGACTTTTTTGAGCCGGGAACAGAGCGTTTTCAGGAAGAATTCAACAGCATAGTTACAGCTACTTCTTTTGAAGAGGGCGGGACCCGCTTTTTTGACCGCTCGGCGCTGGGTCACGTTCATGGTGAGTACAAATTTAATGACCTTACACCAGAAGGCAGTGAAACGGACCTCGACCTGTTGGTGGGGGGCAACGCTAGGTTGTATCTACCAAATTCCAGAGGAACTATTTTGCTGGATACTTTTGGAAGAAATATCAATACTTTTGAATACGGTGTTTATACGGGAGGTACTCTGACGATAAGAGAGCGTTTGAAGATTAATGCGTCTCTGAGAATGGATAAAAACCAGAACTTTGACTATCTGGTTAGCCCGGCTGCCTCACTGGTTTATACTCCTATACCGACACAAACTTTTAGGCTTTCTTTTTCTTCGGCTATCAGAAATCCAACGTTAGCAGATCAATATTTAAATTATAATGTAGGTAGAGCTGTCTTAAGAGGAAACCTGGATGGCTTTACGGACCTCATCCCTATTGATGCGCTTGAGAACTATTTAAACACCCTGGATCAGAATCAGCTTGAGTTTTTTGACGTTGACCCTATTCGGCCAGAAAGAGTACAAACGATAGAAGCTGGCTTCAGAACTACGGTAGGGCAGTCGCTATACCTTGATGCTACTTATTACTTCAGTATTTACAATGACTTTATAGGCTTTAACCTTGGAGCTGATGCCAGTTTTAACCCGGTAAACGGGCAGCCTATCAACGTTGATGTTTTTAGAGTTTCAGCCAATGCTACTGACCAGGTGACCACTCAGGGATTCTCTATTGGTTTTAGTTACTATTTTGGCAAGTTTTATGTACTCAATGGTAATTATAGCTGGAACAAATTGAATACCAATTCTGATGATCCTATTATTCCAGCTTTCAATACACCAGAACATAAATACAATATCGGAGTTAGTGGTCGGGATATGACCGTTGACCTCGGCTTTGCCAAATTAAAAAACTTCGGGTTTAGTATTAATTATAAATGGATAGATACTTTCCTTTTCGAAGGATCACCCCAGTTTACGGGTATTGTTCCTCAATACGACCTTTTGGATGCACAGGTTAACGTGAGAGCACCAAAGATCAACACAACCTTTAAGCTGGGAGCCTCCAACTTGTTGGATAATGAGACATTTCAGGCCTATGGCGGGCCAGCAATAGGCCGGTTGGCTTATTTTTCTGCGACTTATGAATTTACTAAATAATAACACAAAAATTTCATAAATCAGTTTTTGTATGAAGCATTTCAACCTTTTATTAATTCTATGTGCTTTTGTAAGCTTTAATGCTTTCGCCCAGGATGGGCAAACACGCTACATTGATGAAATCTTTGACCAGGTAGAAGTTCAGGAGGATATTGTTTATGCCGCAAATATCAGTATTCTTACAGGAGCGCCTATGCTGGACAGCCTAAGAATGGATGTTTACACGCCAGTGGGCGATACGCTAACTAATCGTCCATTGATGTTGTACTTCCATACCGGAAGCTTCTTACCTCAATATCTTAATGGTCAAGTAACCGGATCAAGAAGAGATTCTACCGTTGTTGAGATTTGTAAACGTCTGGCGCGCCGTGGTTATGTGGCTGCTTCCGTTACCTATCGTCAGGGATGGTTGCCTACTGCTACTGAGCAGGACGTTAGAACAGGGTCTTTATTGCAAGCGGCCTACAGAGGTGTTCTGGATGCCAAAGCTTGTAATCGATTTTTTAGAATGACAGTTGACCAAATGGATAATCCATTCGGGATAAATGTCGATCGCATAGCTTGCTGGGGTCAGGGTACCGGTGGATACATCACCCTTGGACAATTTTTGGACGATTACGAAGAACTGGAATTAGACAAGTTTATAGACTCCAGGACGCTTGAGAACTATGTTGATACTGCTCTAATTGGAAATGTTGATGGTACAAACCGAACACCATTAAATGAACCTAATCACCTGGGTTATCCAAATGACTTTGCTTTTGTGGTTAATATGGGAGGAGCTATGGGTGACATTGGATGGCTGAATGGAGATGGAAGAGAGGAGCCACAAGTTGTATGCTTCCATCCTGAAACAGATCCTTTTGCACCCTACGGCGATGGTGCCGTAATTGTACCGGTAACTAATCAATTTGTTGTAAACGTATCAGGTGGGCGTACCATTGTAAGAAAGGCCAATGCGACTGGCGTTAATGCCGCTCTACAACCGGCCAACGAAGACCCGGATGATGTACTGAACCAGCGTATTGATGCTTACAATCAAATTCAGTTCAATGACAGTTTGACCCTTGCTGAAGATAATTTCTATCCATTCCTCACTACATTGCCTGCATTTTCTGGTCCATGGGAATGGTGGGGCTTTGAACAGCTTCAAGCAGAAATCGCTTTCATTAATTCGCAACTGGGTACAGATCTAAGTGCCGAAGAATTGGACGCTAGCGGAAAGCTAACTAATCCGCAGATTTCTAAGGAGTTTGCTATTCCGTACATCGACACCTTGATGAATTACGTGATACCGAGAGCATACCTGGCCATGGACCTGGGTAACCCTGCTGTATCTACTGATGATATCCTCACGGATGTACAGGTAGAACTACAGGTATTTCCTAACCCTGCTAGCAACGTTGTACATTTTAACACCTCTCAGGACAATCCTATCCTGGATATGGGCTTGTATAACCTTGATGGCCGTCAGGTTGGTGGTGCTATCAATATCCGTAATTCACAACTGTATTATCGGGTGGATGATCTACCGGAAGGCCTGTATATCGCCAGATTGAGGTTTGAAAACGGTATTTTGAGTAAAAAGATTTTGATTAGTAGAAACTAATCTTTTTCTCTTATAAAAAAGAAAAGGGGAGCAACGCAGCCAGTATTGCTCCCTTTTTTTGTCTTTTTCCCTAAAAAAACGCGCTTGCTGACCCATGGTCAAAAAAAAAGCCCCTCGTGCGGGGCTTTTCAACAAATCATAATCTCATGAATAATAAGACGACCTAATTCTTCTGTTCCTTTCTGGGTTGTTTAGTTATCTGGTTAATCGGTCTTGAGATAGCTCTCAGGATTTAAGTGTTGGCTTTTTTCTCTTTCGTTATCTCCTTTCGACATTACAAATATGTAACACTTCCATCTGAATTAAAATAACAAAAAATCAGTTTTGTTGAAAAATTCAAAGGTCAAATAAATACTAAACCTCTGATTTTCAACAATCTAATCACCTCATTTGTTGATCAAAAATAATTTCAAGCTAACTTTTTTTGTCTTTTTCCCTAAAAAATACCCTTGTTGACCCATAGACAAAAAAAAAGTCCCTCGTGCGGGACTTTTCAACAAATCATAATCTCATGAATAATAAGACGACCTAATTCTTCTGTTTCTTTACCGGGTTATTTAGTTGTTTTTGTTAATCAGTTTTGAGATAGCCTCTTTTAGATTGATTAAGGCTTTTTGTTTTTCTCTTTCGTTATCTCCTTTCGACATTACAAATATGTAACACTTCTATCTGAATTAAAATAACAAAAAATCAGTTTTGTTGAAAAATTAAAAGGTTGTATAACTCTTAAATACTTGATTTACAGCGTCACACCTATCTCATTTGTTGATCAAAAAATAATTTCAAGCTACTTTTTTTGTCTTTTTTCCTAAAAAATGCGCTTGCTGACCGATGGGCAAAAAAAAAGTCCCTCGTGCGGGACTTTTCAACAAATCATAATCTCATGAATAATAAGACGACCTAATTCTTCTGTTTCTTTACTGGTTATCTAGTGCTAAAAAAAAATCGGTTTTTGAGATAACCTTTTTGGGATTGATTAAGGCTTTTTTTGTTTTTCTCTTTCGTTATCTCCTTTTTACATTACAAATATGCGATACCCAGTGTTAGGAAAAAATGACAAAATTTAGATTTTGTTGTTCAAAAAATACAGTTTATTACCCCATAAATAGCTGGTTATCAAAATATTCTAATACGTTTTTGTTGATAAATTTTATTTGTTTGGGTAGAATATTTTTATTTTTTTTTGTTTTCACCCATTACTAACCACAAATCGTGCCAAATTTTCAGTCTATTATCGAAGCGAATATTCGGGCTATCAACTCAGCGGAAAAAATAAGCATGGAAAATCAGGCTTTCAGGAATAGCCCGCTCGCAGAAGGGCAAAAAAAAAGCCCCTCGTGCGGGACTTTTAAACAAATCATAATCTCATGAATAATAAGACGACCTAATTCTTCTGTTTCTTTACCGGGGTCCGGAGCGCATACATTGATGTACGCACTCCAGGTTTTGTTGTCTAATCGGTTTTTGAAATAGCCTGTTTTTGGAAATGATTAAGGCTTTTTTGTTTTTCTCTTTCTATATCTCCTTCCTTACACTACAAATATGCAGGAAGCTTACCTAAGAAAAAATGACAATAAATAAAAAATGTTGACTGAAAAAATAATAGAATAAATCTTAATAATCTAAAAATCAGCATTTTAACTACTATTTCTGTTGAGGAAAAGCTGCAATAATTAAATTTTGTATTACTGTATTTTTTGAAATAAACTGTTGTTCCTCCAAAATGAGAAGTATATGCAAAAAAAAGTCCCTTGTGTGGGACTTTTCAACAAATCATAATCTCATGAATAATAAGACGACCTAATTTTTTTATAAAGTAACTGGAGGGTTTAGTTTTTAAAAAAATCATGTGAACTTTACTGTTCTTGGGATTATAATCAAAGCTTCATAGTATTTATGTCGTTTTGATATTACAAATATGCAATATATCGAATAGGTCAGAAAGGACAATAAAACTATTTTGTTGAAAAAAAACAAAACAACGACCTTCTTAAATAACTGATAATCAGATACTAAAAACTCTAACCTGTTAATATTTTCCAATAAAATGAGGCAGGTAACTATTAAATATTTTTTCCTCATATATCTTATTAGTCAATAAATTATAGAAGCAAAACTTGATTTATAAATTTTAACATGTATAATAATTATCGTATGAAAGGTATAGAAAGAACCTTGGAAGCCATATCGATGGACGGGAAGCGCATCTTCACTCGGCTAAAAATCAACATATAAAATAAAATGATTCTCAGCCGAGTGAAAACACCATCAAATCGTAAGTATCAAAAACTAATCGTAGAAGTAAGAGGTTCCTACAAATAACTGGCTAAATATACCATCTTTGGCACTGGTAAAATAGCTATCAGGATTGATGGAAGAATTAATGATGTAATTACTTCCACTCTGCCAAGCCCTGACAAAGATTTGTAATTGATTATTCCCCTCTATAGCTAATTGGAAATCAGGGTTGCTGCCCGGAGAAGCATCGTTGCTAAAACTACTACCACTTACTGAGGTGAGCCGATTCAAATATTGATCTACCCTTCCCTGATCGGCCCTTTGTTCATTGATTTGCCAGATTGTATCCAGCTTTTGTAGTGTAAAGCTGGAATCTGCTGGATAATTAAAAGCCAACCTCGTAATATCTTTTGTACTAGCCTTAACCAAAGTCTTGCTACGATAGGAATCAGCCGGTTGGCTAAGTAACATTTCCAAAAAGCCTGCGGTCACATAGGTTTCTTTTTCGCCGTTCAGGCGTACATACGTCTCTCCTACTATATTGGGCTGCCCTCCCATTTGTTGCTGTTGAGGAGATGGCTGAGCCTGCTTGTAAGTCGTTTTTCCTACGATCAAATCAAGGCTTTCTTTCCCAGCCTCTTTCACTACCACTCTTATTCCGGCCGAATCCGTTACGTTGAATTGCTCCCAGTTAGCCTCCCTGGCAGAAGCCAATCGTTGCGGCTTTATGGACATTAAATTGCTCAACACTCCAGTTATGGTATTTTTCACGGCCTTGGCCTGTACACTTCCCTGGATGACCATCCAGTCTTCTCCGGACCTTTGAAGTTTAAGCAGCTCAGCAGATTTAGGAGAGTAGATGTTAATTTCGCTGACCTTTGAGGTATCGATATTTACAATATCCGTTTTAAAATTGCGCTCGGTAGCCGGAGAACGAAAAGTCCTTACCAAAATAAAAACCAGCACTAGCCCTCCAAAAATTGCTGCTAATATGGTATTGTTTAATTTTTTCATTTTCCCTTAATTTAATTTCCTACTGAAAGATGATGGGAACAAATGATTTCTGCCTATTTTAGATCAAACAGAAACCAGCTTTGAATAATTACTTTCCCTATTCAATACAAAATCTAGCTGTAATCTTCTTCTCTGCGCTTAAGCCGCTGCCTGGCTCTGATCTGACTTCTCACTACCCCATACAAAATGACCAAAGCAATCGGAAGCAGAAAATTCAAATACTTTAGTAAGTCTTTGGTGCTATCTTCCATTTCTTTGATGGGCCTGGAGGTAGCGCCTTTGGTACGAAGCTCTATAAGCCCGGTATCGTCGGTTAGCCAGTCAATGGAGTTGACCAGCAGGCTCACATTATCGGCCGGTAGCTGACGCGCCTCATTTCTCAAGCCGTTGATACCGAAATCGCCATCTCCTACTACAACCATTTTACTTTGTGCATCCCCCGAGAGCCTCCCTTCGAGAGTAGCAGCTACAGTAAGGTTCTGTTGCGGAAAATCAGAAGAATTCCACTGCCGCTGAATGTCGAAATATTGAGGAGCGCGCATAGCGCCTGATTTTTCTGAAGAAAAAGCAATCGGAGTATAAGATACCCCTTCTTTGCCTTCAAAATACATATCACTTACAAACTCAAAAGCTACCGTCTCCAACCCCTTGGTAATCGGATGATCAGCAAAATTGGTAATTATGGGCAGGTAAGGAAACTGTACCCTCCTGGAAAGAGAGAAAAAGCCCTGATTCTGTTGCCGTACAGTTATCTGATTAGCATTGACATCAATGACAAAGTTATCCTGAACCACCAGCCCTTTTTTTCTTAACCATTCCTCAAGCCCTGTATTGACAGCACTACCTAATTGATTTTGTAAATCGCCGTCTACTCTGTTTATAGCGATCATCATTCGGCCACCCTGTCCCAAAAAAGCATCAAATTGCTGTAAATGAGAAGGAGGAAAAGTATCTAAAGGATTAGCAATAACAACCGTCCTGTATTGTTCCGGAATAATGGTCGTATCTGTGATCGTCAGGCTTTGAATATTGTATAATACACTCAAACTTTGATAAGCCTCCGGAATGGCATTAATAACCGGCTCACCATGGCCCTGAATCCATCCAATGAATGGCTTATCCAGATCAGAAATTCTCTTGATAGAAGTAGAAAGCGCATATTCTGTAGCACCGCCCGGTTGAATGAAAGGAATGACATCCTTCCGGTCACCAACTGATACCACTGCCCCCAAGTAGGCTTTTTTCTGAATAACCTGATTTTTTTCCCGTACGTTGATCTGTACAGGACTGATGCCGTTTTGAATGGCCTCCTGCTCCGTTTCATCTCCTTCATTAGGATTAATGAACTCATATACCAAATTACCATTAGCCAGATTGGCATACTCTACCAATGTCTCTTTGAAGTCTCTTCTGGCATTGGTAAACTGAGGCGGTAAGTCTTCAGAAAAATAAGCCTTGATAGTTACTGGCTCATTGAGTTCATCGAGAATATCTTTGGTAGCCTGGCTCAGCGTATACTGCCCATCTTCTGTCATATCCAGTCGAAAGCGAAATTCGGAAGACAATAGATTGACAACTATGACAATGCCGATTAACAGGGAAGTAGAAATTAATAATTTATTTCTCATATCTATACTTATTCTATTTATTAGACCTTTTATCGATTGGGTTTTGGAATACGATTTTTTGACTCAACTTATTTAGCTACATTTCTTCGAGCTAATGAAGATTCCGTTAACAGCAAACCAATTATTACGATAGAAATAAAATAGATAACATCTCTAAGATCTATCACTCCACGCGAAATACTCTCAAAGTGAACCTGTACGCTTAGGTAATTGAATAATTCGCCAATGATCCCTGACATACTGCTTGCCAATACGCCGAAAATCAAGTGGAAAAACAATCCGATGAAGAGAGCCAGCAGAAAGGCTACAATTTGATTACTGGTGATGCTGCTAGCATAAAGGCCTATACTAATGTATGCACTACTCATTAAAATCAATCCCAGGTAACCAGAAAACACGCCGCCCTCGTCAATATCACCAATATTGGCCACCGTGATAACGTACGGAATCGTAAACAGTAAAGCGATCAAAATTAACATCAATGCCGCCAGGAACTTTCCCAGCACCACCTGTCGATCTGTAACGGCTTTGGTAAGTAGTAGCTCAATAGTGCCAGACCGCTTCTCTTCGGCTAAAAGACGCATCGTTACGGCCGGAATGAAAATAAACAATGACCAGTAAGCCGTAGAGAAAAACGTTCTCAAACTAGCCTGGTCAATTAAAAATATATCAGCTCCCGAGATCCAAGTAAAGAAACCACTGAAGCCCAAAAAAAGTACAATCAAAATATATGCTATCAAAGAGTCAAAATAGGAAGATAACTCTCTCTTTGCTATTAACCAGATCTGTCTCATCGTTTTTATTTTTAGCTTTAATTGATAAGTAGGAAACTACAAGCACTGAAAACTCCTTTAACTCGCTTACCACGCTTATTTAGTGGTCAAATCCCGGAAAACATCTTCAAGCTTGGTTTCGTAGGGTATCATTTCGGTAATGACCCAGCTGTTCTCAACACACAGCTGAAATAAAGCCCGGGTAGAGGAAGCTTCAGGTTGGCTTTGTACCTCAAAGCGCTTTTCGTCACTATCCAGAATATCGACCATTGCCACAGACGGCAAGTTCTTAATAGCACTGTAGGCCATTTCCAGATCTGCATCTTCTAGGCGAACCTTGATAACTTCTTGGCCCGTTGCCTGTTTCCTCAGTGATTCTGCTGTGCCATTGGCCACAATCTTCCCTTGATTAATAATCAGAATCCGGTCGCAGGTAGCTTCTACTTCCGGCAAAATATGAGTACTCAGGATAACCGTCTTTTCTTTACCAATTTCTCTGATAAGGTTTCGAATCTCTACAATCTGATTGGGGTCCAGGCCTGTTGTAGGCTCATCCAAAACAAGAATCTCGGGATCGTGGATGATGGCTTGTGCTAGTCCTACCCTTTGACGATATCCTTTGGATAGTTCTCCTATTTTTTTGTGCTTTTCTGCACTCAGGCCACACAGGCGCACCATTTCTCTGATCCGGTGCTGAAGCTTATCCCTGCCAATACCTTGAAGGGTTCCAAAATACTGCAGATAATCAATAACAGGCATATCCAGATAGAGAGGGTTATTCTCGGGCAGATAGCCAATATGCTTTTTCAGTTCATCGGCATAATCTCTCACCGATTTACCACCAATCTGAATATCGCCGTCTTCGATAGCTAGGTAACTGGTTATCATTTTCATAGTAGTGGACTTTCCCGCCCCGTTTGGGCCCAAAAAACCCAGAATTTCGCCGGTTTTTATCTCAAAAGAGATATCATCTACAGCTCGTTGGGGACCATAAGTTTTAGTAAGGTTCTCGATTTTGATATCCATTTAGCTCAGAATTTTTTGCAAAAAAAACAAGTAGTTAAAAAAAAATCAAAAAGCCGAAAAGGTTTATTAAAATAATAACATAAGGTTAAAGAATAAGCCGATCATTTTTTTACAAACGGTATAGTTTTACCTGGCCTGCCTACCTGCAAAAAGTAAAGACCCGCTTTCCAGTTTTTTAGGGTTATTAAAAGCGTATTATCTTTCAAAAAACCGCTCCAGACCAACTTACCATCTGCAGCACGTATGAGGACTTCCTGCTCTTCTCCTGCTTTTTCCCGGAAGACTTGTAGGACATCAGTTGCAGGATTGGGAAACACCTTTACACCTGCCTTACTATCCAGTTCATTCACAGCAGTCGTTGTGTTGATAAACTCAAAATCACTAACCAACGGTAAATGGTCAGAAAGAAAAGCATCACTGGACAGCAGTCCATTGGCTGCCCTTTTGGAGGCATCCATTGCCGTAGTTTCCAGTACAAAACTTTTGACCGGGCGCAACTGGCTATCAGAGTAGATGATAAAATCCAAACGCCCGGGAGGAAACTCAGCGTTCGGGTTGCGCCAAGTAATGGCTAATGCCTGGTCGGTATGCAGCGGAATAAGATCCTCAAAAGGCGTTCCGTCCCAATCGGGCAATGCACCGGAACCATAGATTTGCTCATTGACAATACTACCGTTTAACAGGGTTAGTAATTGTTGTTTGAACCCTACCAAATTCAGATCACCCGCGATAATGATCGGAGTATTGCTCGCAATATCCATTCGTCCTCCCGCTTGTTTTGCCTCCAGGATAAAAGCCATGACGGCATCTACCTGTTCCTGCCTGATTTCCTCAGAATTACAGCAGATAGTATGGCAATTGATCACGAGCATATCGGAATTAAAAGGCTCGGGTAGTTCGATCAAATTTGCGGACATATTACCATTCTGGCTGATCTTCAAAGCTGCTCTTATGGGATATCGGCTAACGGTGATGTTATCTTCATCGACTTTTGTGGCATACCATCCTTGTTCATTCCCGGAATCGACAGTTTGATCCATCAGGGTCTTTACCTGAGAGGCAGAGCTCTCATAAAACTCGTTAAAGCAGTAGATATCAGCTTCTATGGCCTGGATCATCCGCTGGAATTCATCTCTGAATCTACTGACCAGTGGACGATCTCTGAGTATGTTATAGGCGGCAAGCCTGAAACTGCTGTTTTCTTCCCTGGCCAGTGTGACATTGGGAGAACTTCCCGTTTCATTTTCTAAAAAACTAAACTCCAAAGTTCCCTGGGTTGGTATGAAATTATCTGGCCCAGCTGAAGCAAGCATCTTTATAGAAGCCGCCGGAAAAAGGAGTCTTTCTCCGAGAGGGAGGACCGTTCGGCTTATTCTCAGTTCAAATTCATCACTGGAATGAGTAGGGAGAGGTATAAATGCGATATCATCCTGAGTGATAATTCTACCAAGGAATAGACCTCTTTTTTCGCCGAAATGATAATAAAACTCTGCCCCCATATCGGCAATGGCCTCTCCGGTAGCCATATCATTGTCTCCGTCGATCCATAATTCTACCGGGCCATTCTGCAAGATAATTTCACCGCTCAGGCGCAGTCTGATATACAAGAAAGCTTCATCATTATGAATTGCCAGCTCTGTTATGCTCAATTGTGCTTGTGATTGTCCCTCTACAAACTCAATGTCATTCCAATCTTCAAATAACCCATCCAGCCTTATTTGATTTGATTGCGCTGAACTCACTACTGAAAATAAAGTAAAGACCCAGGCCAGTTCGTAGCATTTCATATTATTATATTTTATTTTGTAATTTACTATCAAAATTCAAGCGAGAAGGACTGTATTGGTTTTAGCCTACAATTTTATGCTAAAAAAGAGGATATAAAGGTTTTTTCTTGCGAAATTAACATAACGCTTTAGTCCCAAATTTATCCCATGAAACGCATCACCATTTTATTGTCCTGTTTATGCTGCCTATTACTGTTTTTGATCATAAAAGCAGAAGCTAAAATTGAGGCTGCAGCATCGAAGGCTTCCCGCCGTCATATTCATCATTCATCAATTTCTTTACCAGATTCTGTTATTCCTCTGGAGGCTGTAATTCAAAAGCGTGATGTGAGCTGCTACGGAGAGGAAAATGGTATGATTTGCATCAGTAATATCTCGGGTGGTGTACCCCCGTATACCATACGCTTTAACGGCCGGCCATCCAACCTGAAAAAATATGAAAAACTCCAACCTGATCAGTATCAGCTTACCATAGAAGATAGCCTTGGCAACCAGACTGTGTATACTGTTTCAATTCATGAACCAGCCCCTATTGTGATTAGCTTAAAAGCTGAACATCGATTAGTATTGGGTGACACCATACAGCTAATCCCGGAAATAGAATCTGACTATGCTCTGCAGTGTAATTGGAGCCCCAGGCAGGCACTCAGTTGTACAGATTGTAAGGCACCCAGGGCTTTTCCCAGGCAAAATATCACTTATGAAATTTTTGTTATAGATAGTAATAATTGCCTGGCCGAAGCTTCTACCCAGGTCATTATTGATAAGCGCCGGCGCGTATATATTCCCAACGCCTTTTCTCCTAACGGAGATGGTGTCAATGATTTTATGGGTATATATACGGATGCTGCGCTTCAGGAAATCAGGTATCTTAGAATTTTTAACCGTTGGGGGAAATTAGTATACCAAAAAAATAATATGCCTGCCGGATCACTCAACCAGCTGTGGGACGGCCGGCAAAATGCCATTTTAATGCCTTTGGGTACTTATATTTATTCTTTTGAGGCTACATTCATTGACGGAGAGTCAAAGGTATTTTCAGGGGAAATCACACTTTTCAGATAAAAGAACTCCAGGCCTCCAAAATCTAAATACCTGCCCAAAGCGTTAACCAGACAGCTCTTTCAACTAAAACCATACATACAATATGAGTAAATCCGCTTTTCTAGTAGATGGTATTCGCACGCCTATCAGTAAATTTGGAGGAACGCTTGCTACGATTCGCACTGATGATCTGGGGGTTATTCCTATTAGAAGTCTTATGGATAAGTTTCCCCAAATTCCAGGGGAAGCGATTGATGATGTCATTTTGGGTTGCGCCAATCAGGCCGGAGAAGACAACAGGAATGTAGCCAGAATGTGCCTCTTACTGGCAGGGCTCCCCTACTCTGTTCCGGGAGAAACGCTCAATCGCCTTTGTTCCTCCGGTATGTCAGCCGTTGTACATGCCAATCGGGCAATCAAAGCTGGAGACGGCGACTTATTTATTGCCGGCGGTGTTGAACACATGACGCGAGGGCCATGGGTTATATCAAAAGTATCTAAACCTTTTGGCCGGGATGCACAAATGCACGATAGTAGCTTTGGTTGGCGCTTTATCAATCCTAAGATGCATGCCCAATTCGGTACTGATGGCATGGGACAAACGGCCGAAAACCTGGCAGAATTGTACCAGATCAATAGAGAAGATCAGGATCAGTTTGCTTACTGGTCACAAATGAAAGCCGCCGCCGCTCAGCACAATGGCATATTGGCTGAAGAAATTGTCAGTGTAGAAATTCCACGGCGGAAAAAAGACCCTATCATTTTTGATAAAGATGAATTTATAAAACCTGGCACCACTACGGAAGTACTGGCCAAATTAAGAACTGCTTTCAAAAAGAAAGAAGAAGGAGGTACTGTAACTGCCGGCAATGCATCAGGCCTTAATGATGGGGCAGCGGCTTCACTGATCGCTTCTGAAGAAGCCGTTCAAAAATATCAACTTGACCCCATAGCCAGAATCGTCAGCTCGGCAGTTGTAGGAGTAGAGCCTCGCATCATGGGAATTGGCCCGGTTAAAGCTAGCCAAAAAGCGCTTCAAAAAGCTGACCTTAAACTGGAAGATATGGATGTTATCGAGTTAAATGAAGCTTTTGCAGCGCAATGTCTCGCCTGTATGAGAGAGCTGGGCATACCTGATAATGATCCACGCATTAATCCCAACGGAGGGGCCATCGCTATTGGTCACCCCCTCGGAGTGAGCGGAACCCGCATTCTAATAGCTGCTGCTAAAGAACTACAAAGAAAAAATAAGCGATACGCACTGGTCACTATGTGCGTAGGTGTAGGACAGGGATACGCTACTATCCTGGAAAAGGCATAAAAATTAGACTTGTAGCCGTCCAAACGGGAAACCAGGATGAATCCGTTTGAACCAAACTACCTGGAACAGCAGCTTTATGCTCAATAGATCGATCAATTTCCTTGAGGTGGAGAATTTGATTGGCTAGAAAATCTAGAGCCTTAGCTCTTTGCTCTACTTCGTCTAGCATTTCCTCTTTAAGGCTTTCAGTATTATTATTAATTTCTTCCCCTTCCTTGATGGCTCCGCTCACCTCTGCTTCCTGCAACTTTTTCATTCCATCAAATTCTTGTTGTTTATGCTCAATAAAGGTGTTGATTACTCTTGACTTTAAGTCTGATCCGTTTTTCATTAATTCTTTTACATTGTATTATTAGGTTCATTCTGACGTCAACTGGACATCTATATTGCCGCCTTGGAGGCGAACCTATATCCGAAATAATTAATCTTTACGTCACTAAAAGAGAATATTTGACCTGCAAGTTCTCTATGTAATGCATAATCCATATTTTGGACATTGTTTTAGATGACAGAAGAAAAAAGAAAGAAGTGATCGAATCAATTGATATTCACAAAAAGTATGGTGACCTGCACGTACTCAAAGGCGTAGATCTTAAAATAGAAAAAGGAGAGATCGTTTCTATTATAGGTAAATCCGGTGCCGGAAAAAGTACCCTACTTCATATTCTGGGTACATTGGACAAAGCTGACCGTGGAGAAGTCAAAATCAATAACGTTGATGTGTTAAAGCTGAATAGTAAGCAGTTGGCAGGATTCAGGAACGAAAACATAGGATTTGTCTTTCAATTTCACCATCTCCTACCTGAATTTACAGCATTAGAAAATGTATGTATCCCAGGCTTTATAGGTAAAAAGAAAGAAAGCGACATTAAAGCAAGAGCAGCGGATTTACTCGACTATTTGGGGTTAAAGGATAGGATGGAACACAAACCAACGGAACTCTCCGGGGGCGAACAGCAGCGTGTGGCAGTAGCTCGTTCTCTGATCAATCAGCCTACAGTTGTCTTTGCAGATGAGCCTTCGGGCAATTTAGATTCTGCTTCTTCTAATGATTTGCATCAATTGTTGTTTCAGTTGCGCAAAGATTTCAAACAAACATTTGTCATTGTAACTCACAACAACGACCTTGCTGGGATGTCTGATCGCTGCCTGGAAATACAGGATGGGATACTGAAATAGGCCGACTATCGTTTATCAAAAAAATCGCTATGACAACGAGTAATCAACCTTCCAAATCTCCAATTGAGCCCAAAAAAGACGTCAAAAGTCTTTTTTCCGAGTTTCTGGATGCTTTGGTTGAGTGGTTTGCCGACCTGATCAACCTTCAGGAAGGCATGGATAGAGAAGGCACGATAGTTGCTATCAGGACCAACAAGAGGATAAGAGGCGCCAGTGCTTGGTTGTTGATGTGTTCCATTGTGATTGCTTCTTTAGGCTTAGACCTTAACTCGCCAGCGGTTATCATCGGGGCCATGTTAATTTCGCCGTTGATGTCTCCTATCCTGGGGGTAGGCCTGGGTATAGCGGTTAATGATAAAGAAGGGGCGTTTATTTCTCTTCAGCACTTTACAGTTGCGATTTTAATTGCTCTTTTTGCCAGTACGCTATACTTCTTGATCACCCCATTTGGTGAGCTTACCCCTGAAATAGAGGCCCGTACAGCTCCCACGCTTCTGGATGGGCTGGTGGCTGTATTTGGTGGTGTAGCCGGTATAATTTCCGTTTCAAGGAAAGATAAATCCAGTGCTATTCCGGGAGTAGCCATCGCTACAGCCCTCATGCCACCACTTTGCGTTACCGGGTATGGTCTGGCCAATGCCAACTGGCAAGTCGCCTTAAATTCTTTTTATCTTTTCTTTTTAAACTCTTTTTTCATTTCCACTTCCACCTTTCTAATTATCAGATACCTGCAGTTTCCGTTAAAAACATACCTAGACGAAGACGAAGGGAGACGAACAAAATTAATCCTCGCTATTTTTAGCCTTATCCTGATTTTGCCCAGTGCCAAAATTCTTTATGATTTATATGGTCAGCGCCAGGACGAAAGGAAGGTTGAAGCCTTTATTTCCGATCATTTTACAGGAACCAATGGAACACAGTCGCTAGATTATCGTTTGATCAGAAAAGACTCTACCAACAGGTTAGTACTTCAACTTTTAGGAAAAGCTGTTGCTGAAGACTCTGTCAAGCAGTTGGAAAACAAGCTGCCAAATTACGGTTTACGAAACACCAAACTCACCCTAATACAAAGTTCAGGGATCAGCGTAGAAGAACTAGATAGATTACAGCTGGAATTTAGCAATGACCTGGAAAAGATAGAAAAGCGCCTCACAGGTGCAGATAGTGAAAAAACGAACACCCAAAGAGAACTGGAAGCCCTGAGGGTCAAATTAGACAGCCTGCAACGCGATACCATCGCTTTCGAAAAAATCTGTAACCAAGCTAAAGCTGTTTTTCCTGAACTTCGGGAATTGAGTTATGGAAAAATCACCCAATCCAGGTTTGACAGCACATCCACTCTTTTACCTACTTTTTTGATAAAATGGGAGCCTTCAAAACCAAGGAGCCAGCGTCGTATAGACGAAAAAAAGTTGTATGGCCTCTTGAAATATGCAGCGGAATTAGATACATTTCAAATGGTTTCTTATTGACAAAGGAAATACATACGGATATATGCCAAAAGCTAAGAAACATGGAAACATTATTAATAGTAGACTTACAAAACGATTTTTGCCCGGGAGGCGCTCTGGAAGTCAGGGATGGAGATCAAATCATACCGATAGCTAATAAGTTGAGTAAAGCATTTGACTTTGTTGTGGCTACCCAGGACTGGCACCCTGCTAACCATGGCAGTTTCGCGGCTAATCATATGTGGCGTAAGCCTGGACAGGTCATCCAGCTTAATGGATTGGATCAGATATTATGGCCTATTCACTGCGTCCAGGGTAGTTTTGGGGCAGAGTTTGTGAATAGTTTTGAAACGGATAACATTCAAAAAGTTTTCACAAAAGGAACAGACCCGGGAATTGACTCTTACAGTGGCTTTTTCGATAATGGCCATCGTAAGGCAACAGGACTTGATGCCTATCTAAAAGAAAATGATGTTGATGAATTATACGTCATGGGCCTGGCTCAGGATGTTTGTGTGAAGTTTACTGTTTTGGATGCTTTGGAGTTGGGGTATACAGTCCACCTCATTACTGATGGTACTCGCCCGGTAGACTTACAACCTGGTGATGGCGAGCAAGCACTTAGAGAAATGCTAAGTAAGGGCGCCCGATTGATTCAAAGTAATGAAATCACGGTATCCGGGTGAGTTCAAAAAAAATAATATTTACAAATCAAAAACAAGACGATATGGTACCAACAGCGAGCTATTCCTTCGAGGAATTGATAGCAATGGAAGAAAAATATGGAGCGCATAATTATCATCCCCTACCGGTAGTCTTATCTAAAGGACAAGGCATACATGTTTGGGATGTTGAAGGCAAGCGATATTTTGACTTCTTATCCGCTTATTCAGCGGTTAATCAGGGGCATTGTCACCCCAGGCTGCTGAGTGCATTAATTGAGCAGGCTCAAAAGTTAACGCTTACCTCAAGAGCTTTTCACAATAATGTACTGGGCCGCTATGAAAAATTCATAACAGACTACTTTGGCTACGACAAGGTATTACCCATGAATACCGGAGTAGAAGGTGGTGAAACAGCCGTAAAACTGTGCCGCAAATGGGGTTACGAAGTTAAGGGTATCCCCAGCAATCAGGCCAAAATAATCTTTGTTACCGGTAATTTCTGGGGTCGTACTTTGGGAGCTATTTCCTCTTCAGTAGATGCTAAAAGTACTAAAGGCTTTGGTCCTTACATGCCAGGGTATGTGATCATTCCTTATAATAACTTAGAGGCACTTGAAGAAGCGCTGAAAGATCCCAATGTAGCCGGTTTTATGGTAGAACCCATACAGGGAGAGGCTGGTGTGGTTGTCCCTGATGCTGACTATTTGCCAAAAGCTTATGATTTGTGTAAAAAACATCAGGTACTTTTCATAGCTGATGAAGTACAAACGGGAATCGGCCGTACGGGTAAGCGCATTTGTAGTGACCATTTTGGCATTAAACCAGATATTCTGGTTCTAGGTAAAGCCCTCTCGGGTGGTATTCTGCCAGTTTCAGCAGTATTAGCCGATGATGAAATAATGATGAATATTAGACCGGGCGAACATGGTTCTACTTTTGGTGGGAACCCACTGGCTTGTGCAGTAGCCACCGAGGCTTTGAGAATCATTAAAGAGGAGCAATTAGCCGAAAATGCCGCCTATTTGGGCGAGATTTTCCGCAATAGAATGCAAAAAAACCTGGTAGAAAAAACAGATAAAGTAACTCTTGTAAGAGGCATGGGCTTATTGAATGCTGTTGTTATTAATGAGGGAGAAGAAAGTTCTACCGCCTGGGGTATTTGCCTTAAGCTCAGGGATAATGGCTTGCTGGCCAAGCCAACGCACGGCAATGTTATTCGTTTTGCACCGCCACTTGTTATGACGGAAGATCAGCTCAACGAATGTTGCAATATAATTGAAAAAACAATTTTGGAATTTTAGTACTTACAAGCTAGAATTTTCCTAAAATAAATTTAAAAATTCCTACGGCCTCGCAAGCCGATAGGAATTTTTTTATTCTAAAGCCGTTTAAAACTGAACTTTCACTCCCCTTTTGAATCAGCGTCTTTCTTTGAATCTCCTCCCTTTTTAGACTCAAACTCTTCTTTCATTTCTTCTACTACTTCTTTTCCTTTATTGAATTGCTTAACATAAAACTCTTTAAAGCTATCCGGATTGATATCTTTTAATGATCCGCCAGCATCGAAGTGTTCTTTAAAAACAATACCAGTAGCGTAAGTGGAGGCACTGGCTGCTGCTGCTAATGCTGCGCCGCCCAGAAAAGTACCGATGACGGGAATGGTTTTTATTGCCGAGCGAATGGCATACCCCGGTAATCGACTTCCGATAATATTGAACAGCGCCAATGTCACGGCTTTCCCTCTTTGCTGATCGTATTCTTTACCATACAATTCACACAGTTGCTTGATCATATCAATCTGCACAGCAGAAATCGCGATCAGGTCAATGAATGGAACAGGTAACCAGCCGGGTACTACAGAGAACCACACGTGGTCTTTGATAATTTTTTCTGCTTGCTGCGTTTGTGTTGAAGACATAGCTAATTTAATTTTTATTGCAAATTGTTTTTAAATCGTACCATCATCCATTCTTTTAGATAGATGATGGTATATAAAGGATAATCGTAGCCCTGTGCAAGCTTGTGGCCTGCGGTAAATCAAACTATTTTTCGCCTCAATTTCATTTACCGCCCCGGAAATATCGGGTTAGTACTGCCTAATATTCACAGTTACAGTGCTCTTGTTTTACGGTTCTACGAGGTTTAAAATCACCGGCAGATCCCAGCCCGAGGCTTTCCATCCGGTTGACCATGTTTTTGTAAACGCGCCTTTCCATCAAGTCTGATCCACAGGCTTTTAGCTTTTTTAAGTAGTGACATGAAGGAATTGAACTGTTTACATCCATTCTGGCCCGGTAATAAGCTTTATCGTCACACATTACTTTTTCAAAAAAGTTGACGTATACCAAATGAATATATTCTCCATAGATACCTCTCGATAAAGGAATACCAAAAAATGGACTGTCCCTTTTTCTTACCAGCATCCTTTTCAGTTCAGCGGTATTTTCAGAGCCACATTCTCCATTTTCGTAGGCCAAAATGGACTTTTTGTTCGTCTGGGGTTCAAAAGCTACCAGCTTAGCATAGCTGAGCTGTTCGTCAGCTGCTGATATGGTAGTATTATCCTGCCAACCTATCGGATCAAAGTATGAAAAAGCCAAAAAACAAAGCAGGATTCCGGAAAAAATGGCTATCGTAGAATTAGTAATGGATGATCGTTGCATAATTCCGTGTTTTGATTCAATCATAAGATCAATAGATTTCACCAGAAAAGAAATACCCTATCAGATGATCGTCACGACCACTTTTAGGTCAAAACATTTAGCAAAAAAACAAACGATTGACAACACTTTATATGGCTGCTAAAAAAGCGCATATTCTCTCTGACAGAACTTACCGTGATTGATAGTCTTCTAGGGCTACTTGCGGGCTGTTGTTAATTTTTTTATAAATTAATTACCACAATACAGTTATTGTATGATACCTTGCAGTTTTGCTAGAAGACGATTAAGATAGATTAGAATTGAGCTACTCTAGCTTTGGGAGATAGGTCTCCTACTCTTTATTCTGTAGTAACATCTCGAGAAAACTTACTATTGATAAAATCCGACAAACACATTTACGTTGAGTAAAAAAGGGAGCTACTCAAGCAGTCTGGTAAGCCTAAATAAACCTTACACTCAAAATAAGATCGTAAAATTCTAAATTCTTTTACCAATTCAAAATGGCGAAGGGAAGGTTTAAATTTTAATTTTACGACCTGACTACATTAAAAACCAATTCTTGACATATGATGGCTAAAAAAATGACTTTACTAGGTGGATTACTCTTATTATCCACGTTGGTATTTGCCCAGAAAACTACGGTTTATACCGAAGCCGATCGCTTTTTCAGAAAAGGTACCAAGCTTTATGAAGACGGTCTTTATGCCCAGGCGCAAAAAGAATTCCAAAAGGTAACTGAACTCCTACGGCCACTCAACGAGACCAGCTCAGAGCTACTAGTGTCCAGGGCAGAGCTCAATATGATCAAGTGTGCTGTGCAGCTTGATCAGGTGGATGGCGAAAAAAACCTTGTGGACTTTATCAGAGACAAGAAGCCTGACCCCATTTATGATGAAGCGCTTATGGAAATTGCTACCTTTTATTTTAATTCCCGGGATTATGACCGGGCTTTGGAATATTACACACAGGTTCCCAATTTGGGTATGAAAAATGCTGACCGTGCCGCCCTCAAGTTCAGGATTGGCTACAGTTATTTTACACGGAAACGCTACGACAATGCAACGGTTGAATTTAAAGAAATAAAAGATATCCGGGGTGATTTTTATTATCCTACCAATTATTACCTGGGGCTTTGCTATTTCTTCAAAGGAGAATATGATCTGGCCATCCGCCAGCTCAAGTTGGCCGAAAGTTATGCTCAATATGAGGACGAAATCCCCTATTACCTGGCGCAAATCTTTTTCACTCAGCGTCGCTTCAACGAGCTTATTGCTTATGCTGAACCTAAGCTCAACAGTCGGGGGTTAGAAAATGAAAAAGCCATGTACCAGTTGGTTGGCCAGTCTTATTTTGAAACCGGCAACTACGAAAAAGCGCTGGCCTATCTGGAATATTACGCCAAAAACAGCAGAAAATTAAGAGAGGAAGAGTTTTATCAATTGGGCTTTGCTCAATATCAAGTAGGACAATACAATGAAGCCATTGAAAGTTTTCGGGAACTGACAGATGCTGAATCGCTCATTGGGCAAAATTCAATGTTCTACTTGGCCGATTCTTATTTAAAGCTAGGACAAAAGAGAAATGCCCTTACGCCATTGTCTACTGCCAAGAAAATGGATTATGATCCACAAATTCAGGAAGAAGCTATCTTCAATCACGCTAAGTTAGCTTATGAACTTAGCCAGCCAAAGGTAGCCATTTCTGATCTTCAGATGATACAACCAGAATCCCGTTTTTATCTGGAATCGCAGCAATTGATGAGTCAGATATTTCTGAATTACCGGGATTATCAGCAAGCGCTGAAAATACTCGATGATATCCCTAATAAAACCCCGCAGCTGCTGGAGACTTACCAAAAAGTAGCTCTTTACCGGGGGATGCAATTACTCTCGGAAGGTCAGGCATCCGCAGCAAAGTTGTTTTTTGAAAAATCTCTTCAGTATCCCTACGATAATCGTTCCAAAGCTATTGCCATTTACTGGCTAGGTGATATTGCACATCGGGAAGAAGAATACACGGCTAGCATTCAGCTGATCAATCAGTTTTTGACTCTGGCACAGACGGTACGCCAACTGCCCGATGAGTCCACCGTATTTACGGCCAATTACGTACAGGGCTATAATTATTTTAAGCAGGAAAATTATACCGCTGCACAGGAATACTTCTCCTTCGTGGTAGATGGTCTGCAAAGGAATAAAACATTTATCCGCAATCAGGACGTTACAGAACGTATGCTGGGAGATGCTACCATGAGAGCGGGCGACTGCCTTTTCAAAAGAAATCAATATACGGGAGCCGTTCGTTTTTATGATTTAGCCATCAACGAGCGTTATCAAAATTTTGACTATGCGATCTATCAAAAAGCGATCATTGAAGGCCTAAGAGGCAATACTACTGATAAGATTATTGCTTTACAGCGCATTCCACGTGAATTTCCGGATTCTGAATATGCCGACAACGCTCTTTTGCAATTGGGAGCAACCCTACAAAATATGAATAGGCTGGGAGAAGCCTCAGGACCATTCCAACAACTAGTAAATCGGTACAAAAATTCGCCGCTGGTCAACCAGGCTTTGTTAAAGCTGGGACTCATCAGCTATAACGGCGGCAACTACAATACAGCCATTAATTACTACAAGCAAGTACTGGGCAACAATCCAACACCAGCAGAATCAAACCTAGCCCTTTCTTCTTTGCGTGAAATTTATATAGATGACTTGGGAAAACCGGAGGATTATTTCGCTCTTTTACAGTCGACGGGGCTGGAAGTCGAACAGTTTGAAAGGGACTCTATTAACTTCCAGGCAGCCTTAGGCCGTTTCAATGCCGGAGATTATCAAAGGGCTATTTCTGCTTTTACCTCTTACATACAGACATTCCAATCGGGGTGGTACTCCCTGGATGCTTACTTCTTTAGGGGAGAGTCCTACAGTTTCACTCGCCAATATGACCTTGCCTTATCTGATTATGAGGTAGTGATCAATAAGGGGCCAAGCCGATACTATGTGCAAGCGCTGGAAAAAGCAGCGATTATTACTTATAATTTCTCTCAGGATTTTCAAAAATCCTATCAATATTACAACTTACTTGAAGCGGCAGCTAATGACTCAGAACTGGTCTTTGAAGCCCAGCTCGGCGCATTGAGAAGTGCCTATCGCATTGGCAATGCACAGGCAGTTAACAAATTAGCCAGTAAGGTATCCAACAATGCCTCAGCCAGTAATGAACAAAAAGCAGTAGCTAACTTCTATCTGGGTAAGCTTGCTTACGATCAGGAGGATTACAACAATGCTCTCCAGGCGCTTTTGAAGGTTCCACAGCTCAGCAGCGGTACAGAGCAGGCTGCCGAGGCTCGTTATTTGACTGCCGACATCTATTACAAACAGAATCAACTGGAAAAAGCCAAGGCCATTGCCCTGAATGCCAATCAGGAATCGTCAGCGTATCCTTATTGGGTAGCCAAGAGTGTTTTATTGCTAGGCAATATTCTGGCCGACCAAAATGATTTGTATAATGCCCGGGCAGCTTTAGAAGCACTGATCGAAAACTTCAAGGAGGACCAGAATATACTTAATCAGGCCAAGATCAAGCTCAATGAAGTCAACCTTCGCATCGAGCAGGCCAGTCGCCTGAATACGAATCCGAATTCTGGTGGCGGAGACTTTAACAACAATAATTAATTAGAGAGTGATTAAGCGGAAAGAAGCGGCTGGTTAGGTCATCAGCCCCAATTATTCTATACCTATACTTAATGACTTAATATCAAATAAAAATGAAATACTTCCAACTCATAAGCATAATTGTAGCAGCGATTTGTCCAATTGTATTATCGGCTCAGGAAGGATTGGCCACTGAGCAGGTAGAAATCATCAAAGCTTTTGATGCCCGCCTCGCCAATACCAATAAGTTTGGCTTGGCTCCTCAGCTACCGGCGATGGATTCTACACCAAAGATTCAAAATTATGATATACAGGCCAGGATGTTAAAGGTACAGTATTTACCACCTCAGATCGTACCTAGTAGATACAGAACAGAAAACCCTCAAAAGGTTTATAATGGGTATGGGAAATTAGGCGGTGGGTTTCCGAGAGCCTTTTATGTGGATGGCGGATACCAATTTTCGGATGAGCAGTTTGAATTTGGCGGAGATATATTCTTCAACTCTGCTGATAATAGTGCAGATATTACCTCCCAGAAATATTCTACTGCCACTGTTAATGCTGAGGGTACGTATTTTTTTGAGCCCGGGTATGCCGTTAGTGGCAGGCTGGGTTACAATGCAGATCGCCTGCATTACTACGGGTATAACGAATTCAATGCGCAGGAAGGTATTGAAAGAAACTATACTGACGATGAGGTACTTCAAAAATTCAATACTTTTTCTTTAGGTGCTTCTGTTTTTAATGGAGAGCGAACGGAAGCTGACTTTAACTACCGTGCAGACCTCAATGCCTACTTTTTGAGAGACAACTATGCCAGCCAAGAAAATGGATACCAATTGAGTTTGATGGGCAAAAAATGGTTTGAGGAAGCTCATTCTCTTGAAATAGGCCTGGTGGCTGACCTGACTAGCTTCACAGATACCACCAGCCAAGACCTTAACAACTATTTCCTTCGCCCGGTATTCAACTATCATACAGATGCATTCCAGGCCCGCGTTGGAGTTAATCTTACAGCTCATGAAGATAATTTCAACTTCTTCCCGGATGTTGAACTAGCTGTAAACGTACTCGACAAGGTATTAACCGCTTTTGCCGGAGCAAAGGGTAGTTTGTATAAAAATAATTATCAAAACCTTAGTAACTACAATCCTTTTGTAGCTACGCGTCCCGAACTGAGAAATACCAGCTATTTTCATTTTTACGGTGGTGTGAAAGGGAAATATCAAGATATAAGCTACAGTGCTCAGGTAGGATTTAAGGATACAGAAGATTTAGCCCTTTTTCTGGCCGATGGCGATTCTATACCCAACTTTAATGTAGTATATGATTCAGTAAATATTTTTATTATTAGTGGATCGGTCAGCTTGCCCATTATTGAAAACCTGGAATTGATCGGTACAATCACTCAGAATGTTTACTCCACCAGCAGCCAGGATGAAGCTTGGCATTTACCCAGCTTGGAAATTAATGCAGAAGTACGCTACAGAGCGATGGAAGATAAGCTCTTGCTCAAAAGTTTACTCTTTGTTCAAGATGGTGTCCCCTTTCTCAGAGCAGATGGTTCTTCAGAAACACTGGGTGCATTATTTGACCTGAATTTTGGAGCAGAATATCAATTTACAGATAATATAGGCGGATTCGTCCAGATTAATAATCTTCTTGGTAATAATAGAGAGCGTTGGCGATATTACCCAATGCTTGGTATTAATGGTGTTGTTGGTCTGAGTGCGCGATTTTAAATAGACTTTCTAAAGCAGGTGACTAACCTCAGCTCAAAAATAATGAAGGGCTGCGGTTAGCCTCCTCATTTCCCCGGGGCTTTTAGCAACTCCTTTAACGCTTTCTATTAAAAGGAAAGTCAGCATAAGTCAAACCTCGCCAAAACCATTCCAGCGGACCAAATTTATAATACTTCAGCCAGAAAGGGCTGACAATGAGTTGTATAATCCATATACCGAGCACGACGAAATTCAACTGATAAGGCTCAAGCTGCCCAAATAAACTCAAACCGATACCATAAAAAATAAAGCTACAGATAACAGATTGCATAATATAGTTGCTGAAAGCCATTCTACCTACGCTGGAAAGTCTACTGCGAAAAGCAGCTAAAAAACCGGTATTGGTCCAAAGCCCAAACAAACCGACATAACCTAATGCTACCAGAATACTTCCCCAATAGTTGATGTTATAGCCGATAGAAGTACTGAAAATGTAGGCGAAATCACGATCGAATTTCAGGATTAGTCCATAAGAAACCAGGGACCCTCCCAGTATCAGACCACCTAGAGCCAAAAGCAGATAGAATGTTTTGGAACGTTTTCCTACAATTATCCCCGTTTTGTAAAGTGCCATACCCAGCAGCATATTTCCAAGGACCCGCCAAATAAATACGATTAAAAAGCCATACATAGAAAGGGTATTTTCTACTCTTACCCTCAACTGTTCCCAATAAGAACCGGTAAAAGTCTGTACTTCCTTGGCTTTTTGTAAGGCGCCGGGCGTCCACATTTCAGTCTCTATTCGAGCTAACTCCGGCGTGGTCAGTATATCGCCCAGAAAGCTCAAGGATACAAAGTATAAGCTAGTCAAAACAAAACAAAAAATCGCTACGCTAATCAGCCATTCAGGGGCTGCATTGCGAAGAGCATAAACGATCATTCCACATACAGCGTAGGTAACCAAAATATCACCGTGCCAAATCAAGAAAGCATGGATGAGCCCCAGGGTTAATAACCAGAACATCCGGGAGAAATGCAGCTTCATTGACATCCCTGTTTTTTCTTTTGCTTTTTCAATGAAGAGTAATATTCCAGCACCAAAAAGCATGGAAAAGAGCGTCATCATTTTCATATCAGCAAAAAGGTGCGTAAATATGTGTGACACTTTATTAGCCCAGCTGGGTTCACCCTGGTAAAATGGATTCATGTAGGCAGCTTCAATTAAACCAAAGCTCTGGATATTCATAATCAAAATACCCAGCAGAGCGAATCCCCTTAACTCATCTAACATGGCGATACGCTGTGCAGGAGCCAGCGGATTAACTGGTTGGGGCTCCAAATTGGAATCTTGTTCATAGGCCTCTTCCCCGTTTTCCTGAAAATAATTGTTGTCTTCCACTGAATCCATGTCATTCATTGAGTAGTGCTTCAAAAAAAAAACTGATAACACCACCTTGATAAGGGTGTTTATAACTTTGAAGTCACAAAATAAAAAAAGCCCTCGATATCCATGATATCGAGAGCTATTCGACCCTAAGAAACAATTTAACTCAATAAACCAATTTAAGGCGAGAAATTCTAGCTATCTGTTTTTGTATTTTTGTGTTTGTTTGTTTGGGTTGCCTTTTTAAGTCTGTAGAGCAAGCAACACCACTAGCTCCCCCGATTTATGCAGTTCAATTTATTCTTGAATGTAGTATTTGCGTTTTTGATAGCAAAAGTAGTCCTATTAGCTATTTTTTATCTGAATTTTCGGAGTTTGGTAGGATTTGCTCGTTTTTTGGCTTTTAAATCCCGTTTTTTGGAAAAAGGGAAGTTTTTTTTGGAATAGTCCCCATCGTCCATTTTTAAAAATATGGACTTTGCATTCTCCAAAAGGCCCAAAAATAAAAGCCTCTGGATGGGAACCAGAGGCTAAAACGACCTTGTAAAACATAAATCATAATATCATCGGTTTATTGCCTATTTGACCTATCAAATACAATACATACCGAAGCGTTTCATGAAATTACACTTTTTTTTAATTAAAATTGATCTCCAACTAAAATTCAGTAAAGTTCACTAATCTGAGCAATATTTAATTTATAGTATACCAGAAAATACCTGTCATTTGTAACAATATTCTGGTTTTCCTTCATTTCAAAAATAAAAAAGGCCTCCAGCCTTCACTGGAGGCGATAGACCCCATATTCTAGGCCATTTCATAAATCATAATATCGCTTGATGTAAGCCAATAATCATGCCAAAATGATACAATATCGCTTGGGGACTTTCCAATTTTTTGATGGCATTTTCGTTATGAAAAACTGATTCTTCCATGCATTATGGAAAACTTAAATTATTGCATTAAGTA
>CAZVOD010000053.1:0-30106 GCA_964628385.1 uncultured Saprospiraceae bacterium | reverse complement strand
ATTAGACGCAAAACCCACTCTAACAGGTTTCAAAAACCAAATTCAAACAGCTTCTTAGAGGGGTAAAATAAGTCTGTAGATCTACTCTTCCCCACACAATAAAGCCCAGCTATACCAGATACTGACTTTCACGCTGTTGGCATTACCATTTATTGCAAATGCGGACAGCGTGAAAGTGAAATCAAATTAAACCTTTTCAAAAACGACAACGCTTAATGGCGGTAGGTCAAATTCGATATTGTGATCCCGTCCGTTCCATTCTTGCTCAATAGCTTCTACCCGGCCATTTGTAAAATTCCCGCTGCCACCATATTCTTTCAGGTCACTATTTAATTTCTCTTCATAAACACCAGGTACTGGTACACCCATCTTATACTTTTCAATGGGTATAGGAGTAAAATTACAGGCTACAACAATATAGTCATCCTCCCCGGCTCCTTTACGGAGGTAGGTAAGTAAGCTTCTTTGATAGTCGCCATGATCTATCCAGTCAAAACCGTCCGGCTCAAATTGCTTGTCGTAAAGCGTGGCTGTAGAAGAATAGTAGTGATTTAATGCTTTCAGCCAGGTTTGTACTCCTTTATGGAACTCAAATTGAAGCAATTCCCACGGAATACCCTGCTCTATGCTCCATTCAGTAGTTTGAGCCAATTCTCCCCCCATAAACAGCAGCTTAGTGCCGGGGTGGGTAAACATATAGCCATATAACAACCTGAGGTTGGCAAATCTCTGCCATTCATCACCAGGCATTCGTCCGATAAGTGAGCTTTTTCCGTGTACTACCTCATCGTGAGATAGCGGTAGCATAAAGTTTTCACTAAAAGCATAAATCAAGCTGAAATTGATCTGATTGTGGTGATATTTCCTGAATAGCGGATCGACCTTGAAAAAATTTAGGGTATCATGCATCCAGCCCATCATCCATTTTTGTCCAAATCCAAGACCGCCCGTGTAAGTAGGCCTGGAAACTCCCGTCCACGCTGTAGATTCCTCCGCAATAGTAATAGCATCTGGGTACTCGCCGTATACCGTTTCATTGAATTCTTTTAGAAATGCAATGGCTTCAAGGTTCTCTCTGCCCCCATGTTTATTAGGTATCCACTGACCTTCTTCACGGGAGTAGTCCAGATATAGCATAGATGCTACCGCATCAACGCGCAAACCATCTGCGTGATATTTATCAAGCCAAAAGATAGCATTTGAGATAAGAAAGTTTCTAACTTCATTTCTGGAATAGTTGAATATGGCACTTTTCCAATCGGGATGAAATCCTTTTCTGGGGTCTTCGTGCTCGTAGAGATAAGTACCGTCAAACTGCGCCAGACCATGCGCATCCGTAGGATAATGAGAAGGGACCCAATCCAAAATTACCCCTACACCGGCCTGATGGAATTTATCCATCATGTACATGAAATCCTGTGGAGTACCAAAGCGGCTGGTAGGCGCATAATAGCCCGTGACCTGATAGCCCCAGGATGGAAAATATGGATGTTCCATCACCGGCATTAATTCCACATGCGTAAACCCCATTTCTTTTACATAATCCACCAACTGATCAGCTAGTTGCCGATAGTTGAGAGAGAAAAACTTATCCTCTGTTTTTCGCCAGCTACCTAGATGAACTTCATATACCGAATAAGGCTGTGGCTTTCCCGCCAGCTCTTTACGGCGTTCAATCCATTCCTGATCGTTCCAGTCGTATTCCAAATCCCAAACGACAGAAGCGGTCTTCGGAGGGACTTCACAAGAAAGCGCAAAAGGATCTGCCTTGACCTGTTCATCGCCTTTGTAAGAAATAATGGAATATTTGTATATATCACCCTGACCTACATCCGGAATGAAGCCTTCCCATATGCCGGAGGCATCCCATCGGGCGGCAAGCGGATGCGACTGGTTGTTCCATCCATTGAAATTACCGATCACAGAAACGCTCCTAGCATTGGGAGCCCAAACAGCAAAAAGGGTTCCCTTTTTCCCATCAGCTTCCATGATATGGCTGCCCAATTTTTCATACAATTTGAAGTGCCTTCCTGATTTGAAAAGATAGACATCGTAATCTGTAAGCAAGCTATGGTGAGTAACAGGATTCATATACTTTAGAAATTTGGCCGAAAAATAAAAAATATGACTGTCCATTTGCTATAACATCAAATGGACAGTTATTATAATACAATTAACTGGAAATTTTGTAGATCAGGCCAAGAAAATAAATATCTATTTAAATTTTGAGCCTGATGCAATTATATTTTCCTTTTGCAGCAGCTATTAGCTTACACGCTTTCCACCCTTCAATTCTTGCTTAAGCGTTTCTAGTTCTTCCCATTTTTCATCAGCCGCTAGTTTGGCCTGCTCTGACCATGTGCCTGGGTCGTGCATTCTAAAACGGGGACCAGCTTCTGTCAATATTTCTTTTAAAAGATCAAGATTAGCTTCAGCCAGGGCCTGGAAGGTCGTGATGCCTTTCTCGGCTAGCAACTTTTCAATCTTCGGGCCAATACCCTCAATATGCTTCTTGATATTGTCTTTTTGGGTCCTCTTAGCTGCTTTCGGGCGGGCAGGAGTAGGAGCAGCCACAGAGTCAGAAGCGATAGACTCTCTCTTCTTGAGGGTGGCTTTAGCAGGTTCAATTACGGGAGCGGCCGGAGCTGCTTCCAGTTCAAGTACAGAGTTGTCGATTCCGTAAAAAGGAGTGGCCTGGTAGCGATCAGCCGCAGGGTCATTGAGCCACGGACCATTCTCTGCCAAATAGCGATATTGATAGCTGCGAGCTGCTTCTAGCTCTATTGTAGCTGAATAAACCTCTCCATTAGCTCGTAGTGTAAGGCCCTGAGCCCAGTTCCAGTTGTTGAAATCTCCCAGAACTTTGATAGCTCCTGTTGGCTCGGATTGTATGGCATTCTTTGGAAGTTCAAAAGTAACCAAACAAGTACCTTTTCCATTTTGATATTGCTTCTTCAACATGCTTTAAAGGTTAAAAAGTTTGTAATTGCTTACCTATTAAATTTGCTTTGTGTAAATTTTACACTATGTGGGATGTTGATACAAATTTACTTTATACCTTTCTGGTTTTCAAAGAAAAATAATTATTTCTGTGTTAACACCCGATCTGCAATGGAAAAGCTGAAAGCGTTTTTTTCCGACTTTACAGCCTATTTCAAAATCAAATCAGATCAAGCCATCTTGTTCCAGACAGGATTTTATTGAAAGAGTAGATTTAGAATTTTAGGAAGCATAAAAAAGCACTAATTTCAATCTATTTCAATACCCATGAAACAAGTCTGATACGGAGAGCAAGGGCCAGTCTGCACCGATTAGGCAGCAAAAATTTGTTTGAAATCTTTAAACGATTTGAACTCTATAGCGTTGCCGCTTGGGTCATAGAAGAACATAGTCGCTTGCTCGCCGGCTTCGCCTCTGAACCTGACATAGGGTTCTATGATAAATTCGATATTATTGGCTTTTAATTTTTCGGCAAGCCGCTCCCATTCTTCCATTTTAAGTATAGCACCAAAATGCTTTACCGGCACGTTTTTTCCATCAACATGATTAGTAGGTGCATCATTACTTTCGTCATCTACAAGATGGGCAGTTATTTGATTACCCCAAAAATCGAAATCAATCCAGCGGTCTGATGTTCGGCCTACGCCACAGCCCAGTAAGTCAACGTAAAAGCTGCGTGTTTTTTCCAAATCTGTTACGGGAAAAGCTAAGTGAAATGGTTGCATATGTTTATATTGTTTTTTGTGAAAAAATATTACCAACCTCTATATTGGGGAGGCTTTATACCTTTCAAGCGAGCATAAACGATGATTTGACCTCTATGATGTGTCATGTGATCATTCATCAGTGTAAGGATTTGCCTTATGTGCATGGGCCCGGCAAAGAAATCTATAGTTTCTCCCAGTTGCTCTTTTTTTAAGCTGGCAATAGCCTGCGAAGAAAACCGGAATCCCTTTTGGATAATAGTCAGTAATTCTTCCTTACTGTACTTTTTATTTTTCAGGTCTTCTTCTAATGCCTGACCTCCCAAATATTGGCTGCTTAGCCAATTCATATTGCTAACCATGTGCAATAACTGATCATGGAAACTGAGCTGTTCATCGGTGGGCTTGTAGTCGTAGAATTCTTCCGGCATAGATTCGGCAACCTCCAGCGTATAATCAGCAGCATTTTTCCATCGCTTTTTGAAATCTTCGATCAGGTTGTTTTCCTGCCCCCGAACTATGATAACAATACATAAGAACGCAAAAGTCAATGATATTGCCTTCATGGTTTCGATAGTGATTAATGAGTAAAAAAGAGCTTATCAGGCAGAAGTACTCAAGCGACCTTTCTGATAAGTCCGACGGAAAATTATAAATTTTATTTGGGCAGTTATAGCTTTCCGGTTCTTTTATCGAGTTCCATGAAGGCGTAGTAAGCGGCGCTGACATGCATAGCTTGTACCAATTGGTTCCTGGCAACCAGTTCTTTGAATGTTTTGAGCGGAAGTAGTACTACTTCAATTTGCTCGGCACTATCCAACTGCTGTTCAGCTACCTTTTGGCCACCAGTAGCCAGGAAAGAATGAACCCTGTTAGAGTGATTAGAAGGGTTGGGAGAAAGCTCTGATAGCCTGGTAAAATGATCAAATACAAACCCGGTTTCCTCAAGTAGCTCGCGTTTGGCAGTGTCTTGAGGTTGCTCCCCGGGATCCACTCTTCCGCTGGGCAGTTCCAGCACAGTAGCCCCAATGCCGTGCCTGTACAAACGCGTTAAGATCACTTGCAAGTCTTCTGTCAGCGCTACTACATTGATCCAGTCCGGATATTCAAGGACATAGTAAGGACTGATTTCTTTTCCATCAGGCATGTGACAACGGTCGCTTCTCACTCTTATCCATTTTTCATCTAATGGATATGTGCTTTCTACAATTGTCCAATCAAAGGGATGTTTTGAAAAATTCAAATTGCTAGATTATTTAATAGACTTGTTTCGTAGCCAAAAAAAGCTGAAATATCTCGTCCCGCTGAAAGCGGGAAGTAATATCCCAAATTTATTCGCAGGCCAAAGGGTAAAATCCAAACACGCTCTAATATAAATTTAGGATACGCAGTCATTTTTAGCATTTTCTATAGGATATTGCTCATAAAGCTGGCGAATCTCCTCTTTTGACAGGGCCCTGTTGAATACCCGCAATTCATCCAGAACACCCTGGAAACGTCGGGTACGGCCATTTTTAATACAGGGACTATCAGAAAATGATAAAGGTGACTCATTGGAAATATCTATTCCACTACAGCGATAGCTCTCTTTTTGTAGTTGTCCATTGATATAGGTAGATGCTTTTAGTCCTTCTCTCACCAGTGCAAAATGGTGCCAACCTGCTGCTATTAGGGCCGGGGAAAGGTCACCAAAGTGTTTGAAAGAAGACTCATATACTTCAGTCTGTACCTGCCGATCATTGAGGTTAAGTAAAATGTCAAACATCTGCTCTTCATCGCAAGCGGCCCTTTTTCCCAACATACTCTGCTGAAAAACATTGTATTGCTCAGGTTTAAAATAAAAGCTTATGGTAAAATCAGAGGTATTAAAATAGCGGTTGACTTCGCCGTAGAAAATAACGTAATCGTCTACACCATCAAAGAGCAGGCCATCATCTTCTATACCGCACCAACACCCGACCCCTCCAAAAAGCGAGCCATTGGATTTATTGCCATGTGCTTCTCTGGCATCGCAATCATTAAAAGTGTAATGAGCGACTTCTCCTTCCGGCAGAGCTTCGTGGGTATCCGTGGCAAAAATATTGAATACTAAAATGCTGATTGAGAGGAAATAAATCATTTAGCTTAGTTTTTATGAATTTCCAGGAATTAGGTTTGGGAGTTCAAAAATCTTGCTCAATTATTTTAATCCTCCCAGGTGACCATAAAATTGAATCAAATTATCTGAAATTTAAGATAATTAGGTAAGCAGACAAAAATTATTTGAATAGTTTCGCCCGAGTAAAATACACCAGTAAAAATGTTTGTAAAATGAAGCGGTTAAAAAAAGAGATTGACCGCGTGAGGATTAAGCCTATTTGAAGAGCTGTGCACTGTAAATTAAGTAAAACATCAACAGAACTATACCTTCCCATCGAGTGATGCTCTTATTATTGGACATAATACCGAAAAGAATGGTCATCACTAGCATAATAGGTAGGAACGTCGTACTGATTTCTTCACTTACCTTTAGAGGAGAAAAAAGAGTAGGAATACCAACTACAACATAGGTATTGAAAATATTTGATCCTAGCACATTACCTACTGCCAGGGCTGCTTTTCCTTTTCTGGCTGCACTCAGGCTCACGATCACCTCTGGCAAGCTCGTACCTAGTGCAACAGCTGAAACGGATATGATACTCGCCGGGATGTCTGCCGTTCTGGATATATCTTTGATGGAGCCAATAGCAAAATCAGAGCTTAGCCAGATTAGGGCACCTCCGATGACCAGCATCAGGTAATGCCGCCAGGTGGCTTTGGGATGCTCTTCCAGCGATTTTTGGTTGGAATCCATGGAATAGGCCAGAAAGGTTACAATTCCGATAATACAGATAATGGCTTCAAACAAATCCACCTGATTATCTCTGACTATGAACCACAGTAAAAAAGCAGAACCCCACAGGTAGGGCATGTCTATATGCCAAATATCTGTTTCTAGCTTTATAACTCCGAACACTACGGCTACTAGGCCAAGTACCAAAGCAATATTAGTGATATTGGAACCTACTACTGCGCTAATGACAATTTCTGACTCGTCACTTAGTACGGCTTGTATGGAGGCTGCAAGCTCAGGGAGCGATGTACCAAATGCTATGATAGTTACCCCGATCAGGAAAGGGGAAATACCCAGAGACAAGCCGATTTGTTCGGCAGCATTGATAAAATAATCTGAAGCTTTTAACAAAACGGCCAAACTCACTATGAATATAATATAAGGTAAAAAAACCATTCGCTTTCGTAATTTAATTCCCCCGAAAGCCTTTTATCTCCTTTTTATTTTCTATTCTTTCCCTTCGAAGCTTTCAAAGATCGGGCAAAAGTAATGCTTTTTTTTATAAGGCTTTGGAAAATTTGCCAAAACCATCTATAAATTTAATTTATCGGTCGTTGTGTATAGCTAAAAAGATAATTTCTACCTTTTAGTGACCCTTTTGCAGGCTTATTGATAATCCGTACACTATTTCTGATTGTTTAGAATTTGTTTCTTTGGTGGCTTATTATCGACAGCCGTTTTTTTTCTATAAATTTGCAAAACTTTATATCTGAAAGATAAACCCGAAAGGGAATATCCAGTCCGACTGGAAGCAACTGTTACGGACGCCGAAAAACAGTAACATATGGCATTAGATCAAATAGATGTGGATAATTCTCAGGATGAGATGAGCTTTTTGGATCATCTAGAGGAACTGCGCTGGCACATTATCAGATCGTTAGTCGCTATAGTGACTTTGGCTATAGTGGTTTATATCTTTCACGATTGGGTATTTGAAACAATTATCTATGGTCCGACCCATGATGATTTTATATCCTATCAGCTGTTTTGCCAGTTATCCGAGAACTTGGGTATGGGAGAGGCCATGTGTTTTAAGCCGCCTCAATTTGAGTCTATAGCGGTGGGCTTTGGTGAGACCTTTATAACCAGTATCAAGGTGTCTTTTATCAGTGGCTTTATGGTCTCCTTTCCCTATATTTTCTATGAGTTTTGGCGCTTCATCAGTCCGGGGCTTTATCGGGAAGAACGCAAAGCCACACGTGGTATCGTATTTATTTGTTCTGTCCTGTTCTTTATTGGAGTGGCCTTTGGTTATTTTATTATCGCACCATTTGCCGTAAACTTTCTGGGAGGTTACACGATCCCAGGAGTGACCAACTCGCCAACTCTGAATTCTTTTATCAATTATATGCTCATGTTTACTGCGCCGGCCGGCCTGATCTTTGAGTTGCCTATTGTTGTTTATCTATTGGCCAAGATCGGACTCCTGACGGCTGAAACGATGAAGAAATACCGTAGACACGCCATTATAGGTACGTTGCTTTTATCTGCTATGATTACTCCTCCAGATGTCGTTACACAGTTTTTGATTGGTATTCCATTATTTTTCCTCTATGAGCTAAGTATCTTTATCGCGACAAGGGTGAACAGGATCGAAGAGGAAAAAATGAAATAAAAATTATTATGGCTATAAGCATGCAAAGAATATCGAGTAATTCTACACTTTTTCTGAAGTTTTTTGTGCCGACGTTCTGGATCGTATTTTTTGGCACAGTTACCATAGCAATCCTCTTTTACCGGCTGGAATACGTCGGTAATATTCCAGCTATCTACGTCAAACTATTTATGGGCTTTTCTTATCTGGTGGGTATTCTGGTGATGTACTTCACCCTACTAAAACTCAAAAGAATAGAAATGGATGAAGCTTTTATGTATGTAACCAATTATTTTAATAATTATAGATATCCGTATCACAATATCAAAAAGATCGAGCTGAGTAATTTTCTCTTTCTAAGTATCGGAACCGTCTCCCTGAGAGAGCCAGGTTCTTTTGGTAAGAAAATGATATTCGTTGCCGATCGGCAACGCTTCAAATATGCTTTGAAAAAATTCCCGGACGTTAGGGGAGAAGTCAGAATCAATGGTCTGAAAATTGTGGAAGATTAAGCGATCCCATTTGGGCAATAGCTTAGCTAGACCCTGATACTCCTCTCTCCTCTAGAAGATGCCGTGTAATGTTGGTAAATAAGCTGTTGATATCAGAACAACAGCTTACTAGATATGAAAAGCTTACTGTATTTACTTACTATTCAGCGTGATAACTGGACAGATCATTTCTTCCAGTGATATGCCGCCGTGCTGAAAAGTATCCCGATAGTAATTATGGTAATAATTGTAATTATTGGGATAGAGAAAGAAAATATCTGATTTCGCAAAAATAAAGGTTGAGCTTACATTTGGACGAGGCAATTTGACACTCTCGGGCTTTCTTATTGCCAGTACATCGCGCTTATCAAACTGCAGATTACGGCCTACTTTATATCTCAAGTTAGTGGTAGTCTCTCTGTCGCCCACCACTTTTGAGGGTTGATTGACGCGGATAGTACCGTGATCAGTGGTCACAATGAGTTGTACATCTCTTTCGGCCGCTTTTTGCAAAGCTTCCCAAAGTGGTGAATTGCGGAACCATGATTGTGTTAAAGAGCGATACGCTTTCTCATCCCGGGCCAGCTCCTTTAAAACTTCCATTTCGGTTCTGGCATGCGATAGCATATCGATAAAATTATACACGATCACAGTGAGGTCATTATTGAAATAATTGAGGATATTATCTTCTATCTGTTTGGCATGAAAGACGTTGGTAACTTTCACATAATCCCAGCGGATAGGCTTTCGAAAAGTGCGCTTGACGAGTTCTCCCAGAAAGTCGGCTTCGTGCAGGTTTTTTCCACCTTCATCATTATCGTTTTTCCACCATTTGGGGTAGTGTTTTGCCATTTCTGAGGGCATCATACCAGAAAATATAGCATTGCGGCTATACTGAGTAGAAGTAGGCAATATGCTGTATACATAATCTTCTTCTTCCACCTTAAAAGATTCACTCAAAATGGGCTCTATGACTTTCCATTGATCATACCTGAGGTTGTCTAGCAAAAGCATAATAGTCGGAACATCGTCATAAAGTTTGGGGAACACCTTGCTACGCATTAGATCATTAGACATAATAGGCGCTTCATCAGGGTGCTTTATCCAGCTTTCATAATTCTTCACTACATATTTGGAAAACTCCGTATTGGCTTCACGCTTTTGCATAGACAAAATATCAACCATACCAGTAGAGTCCGATTCTTCTATTTTTATTTCCCAGGAGATAATCTTGCGGTAGGTATCCACCCATTCCTCGTAGTCTAATCCACTATTGATCTGCATCAGGATATTCCTGAATTCCTGCTGGTATTTGGAAGACGTTTGTTCCCGAACCAGTGATTTGGTATCAATAATTTTTTTGAGGGTAAGCAATATCTGGTTGGGGTTGACCGGTTTGATCAAATAGTCAGAAATCTGGGCACCAATAGCTTCTTCCATGACGTTTTCAGCTTCATTTTTGGTGATCATCACCACGGGAAGGCCTGGCTGAGAGGCCTTAATCCTGGAAAGGGTCTCCAGGCCCGAAATACCCGGCATGCTCTCATCCAAAAAGACAATATTGATGTCCGGATCATTTTCACATTCCTCAACAGCATCATATCCATTTGTAACCTTGACAACATCATAACCTTTACGCTCCAAAAACATCAATTGTGGCTTTAGCAGATCAATTTCATCATCTGCCCAGAGAATTCTGATTTTATCCATTAGCTAGTTTTCTTATTGTTTGGTAAAATAAAGAAAATATAGAAGATTTCTTAAATGCTGCTGCAAAACCGATGAGTTCGTTACTTTTGTGTGGGTGAAAAGAGCAGCTGTTTCTGACAGTTGAAATAACGCCCGGAGGCTTCATATTATTTCCTTCGTGTATAAGAGAGTTGAAAGCTGGCAGCTTAGGTAAGCTCTTACATTTTCCAATAGATAATACCCAAAGCATATACCGAGAACAATGTAACTTATAATTTTTTTGGAGGTTGTACAAAAGAAGTTCTGTGTTGTGAAGTTACCTCAAAATGATGGTTGATGATGGTAAAGAAAATTTTTAACGATCCTGTATATGGTTTTATCAGTATACCTTATGGTATTATATACAAGCTGATAGAGCATTCTATTTTTCAACGCTTGCGGAGAATAAAGCAGGTGAGCCTTACGCATTATGTTTATCCCGGTGCTCTACACACGCGTTTTCACCACGCTCTTGGGGCTTTCCATTTGATGACAGAAGCGATAGAGGTATTGCGTTCAAAGGGAGTAGAGATCAGTGATCAGGAGGCAGAGGCGGTATGTATTGCCATTTTACTGCACGACGTGGGGCATGGTCCTTTTTCTCATACGCTTGAACACACGCTCATACAGGTGTCTCACGAAACATTGTCATTGGCGTTCATGAAAAAAATGAACCGGGAGTTTGACCAGCAATTGGACCTGGCTATACAAATATTCAGTGACCGGCATCCCAAAAAGTTCTTACATCAATTGGTATCCGGGCAGTTGGATATGGATCGCATGGATTACCTCAACCGCGACAGCTTTTTTACCGGCGTTTATGAAGGAGTTATCGGTTACGACCGGATTATAAAAATGCTAGCCGTTAGCAATGATGAATTAGTTTTGGAAGAAAAAGGTATCTATTCTATAGAAAAATTTCTTATTGCTCGTCGGTTGATGTACTGGCAGGTATACCTCCATAAAACGGTACTGGCCGCTGAGCAAATGCTCATCCTCGCTATGCGTAGAGCTAGAGATCTCACACTACGCGGAAAAATACCGCGACCCGCTTCCACGCATCTGGCCTATTTTCTACGATCGGAGTATGATGCCAGCAACGGGCAGCCACTGCCGGATGAAATGCTGGAGCACTTTGCCCGTTTGGATGACTTTGACATCATTACTTCACTAAAAAACTGGATTTCCAGCGATGATGCTATCCTATCCTTCCTGGCCAAAGGTTTGATTGATAGAAAACTCTTTAAGCTAGAACTTAAAAACAAACCCTTTGACCGGCAATACGTCGAAGATATCCGGCAGAAAATCCTGCAGACTAATGACTTCTCCGCTGCTGACCTTCCTTACCTGATCGTGGAAGGCAGCGAAACCAACAGTACCTACAATGCTTCAAAAGACGAGATCAAGATCAAGTTTAAAAATGGTGAGGTCATTCCTATGTCAGAAGTAGCAGATCACGGTATAGAATCCAAAATCATCACCAAGTATTATTTGGCTTATCCCAAATATATTTTCAATCTAAATTATGTTTGATAACTAGCTTCATCTGATAGGATGCTATTGCTACATTTTTTACTACCTTTGCGCCTTCTTAACTGATGAAGTTCAACATTCAAACATATGAGAGCAATTAAATCGGCTTTGGTCTCCGTTTTTTCCAAAGAAGGGTTGGAGCCCATTGTAGGTAAATTAAATGAGCTTGGAGTAAAGATTTTTTCTACCGGTGGTACACAGGCTTTTATTGAAAAACAAGGAATAGAAGTAGAATCGGTAGAAAGCCTGACGGCCTACCCCTCCATCCTCAATGGGAGAGTCAAGACGCTTCATCCTAAAATTTTTGGCGGCATACTGGCCCGTCGCGAAGCGGCTCACCAGGAGCAACTGGTAAAATATCAAATTCCGGAAATAGACCTGGTTATTGTAGACTTATATCCTTTTGAAGATACGGTAGCTTCCACTCAGGATGAATCAGCCATTATTGAAAAGATAGATATTGGAGGGATTTCTCTCATTCGTGCTGCGGCTAAAAACTATAAGGACGTGATGGTACTTGCTTCGAAAGACCAGTACGCGCCTTTTTTGGATTTACTCCAGGAAAAAGGTGCTCACACCGAGCTAGAGGACCGCAGGAAATATGCTGCTCATGCATTCAGAGTTTCTTCTCACTACGATACTGCGATTTATAAATATTTTATGGATGGGGAGGAAGACTGGTCATTTAACCAGAGCATAATGAAATCAGAGGTTTTGAGATACGGAGAGAATCCTCATCAAAAAGGTGTTTTTCATGGAGCTATGGATGGCCTTTTCACTAAGCTTAGCGGTAAGGCTTTATCCTACAACAATCTGGTTGATATAGATGCAGCAATTGGGCTAATGAGAGAATTCAAAGAGGATCAGCCTACCTTCGCAGTACTAAAGCACACTAATCCATGTGGGGTTGCTACCAGAGCTAATGTCCTGGATGCTTGGACAGCAGCGTTGGCCGGCGATCCGGTCTCTGCTTTCGGTGGCATTCTGATTACTAATACCAAAGTCGACCTACCCACGGCCGAACAAATTAACAAGCTATTTTATGAGGTTTTGGTAGCGCCGGATTTTGATGAGGAAGCATTAGAGCTTTTAAAAGGAAAGAAAACAAGGATCCTATTACAAATAAAAACTTTTGAAGTACAAAAGCGCTCTTTCAAGACGCTGTTGAATGGCGTAATAGAGCAGGATACTGACCTTAAGATAGAGCAACCAAGCGAGTTTCGTCAGGTTACTAAAGCAGCACCTGATGCCGCTCAGGTTGATGATTTGGTGTTTGCCAACAAGTGTGCCAAACACCTGAAATCTAACACTATAGTGCTGGCAAAGGGAAGTCAATTGTTGGGTATGGGTTGTGGCCAAACTTCCAGAGTGGATGCCCTAAAACAAGCTATTGCCAAAGCCAAACATTTTGGTTTTGAGTTACAGGGCGCTGTTATGGCCTCTGATGCTTTCTTTCCCTTTCCGGATTGCGTAGAGATTGCCGACCAGGCCGGGATTGTTAGTGTGATTCAGCCGGGAGGGTCAAAAAAAGATGAGGATAGTATAGATTATTGTGACGCCCATGGTATGTCGATGGTAATGACCGACGTAAGGCATTTTCGGCACTAAGATGAAAACAAGAGGAAGATATCTGGTCATTGATTGGGGAAATACCCGGATCAAATTAGGCGTTTTCGATGGTGAAAAGTTAGTGACTTCCAATGTATGGGAAGCCCTGGAGAAAGAAAATATTCTTGATCTGGCAACCAACCATCGTGTGGAAAATGTCATCTTATCTAACGTGTCTTTCTTGCCGAGCGAAGCAGTATTTGATTTTTTAAGGAAAAATTTCTTTTTCGTTTATCTTGACCACACAACACCCTTGCCCATAACCAATGCGTACCAAACGCCTGAAACATTAGGAAAAGACCGATTGGCGGCAGCTGTTGGTGCCTGGCAAAATTTTCCTCGACAAAATTCTTTAGTCGTAGATGCCGGGACCTGTATAACACTTGACGTTGTGGAAGCATCCGGCAAATATATTGGCGGTAATATTTCTCCGGGGTTGCGCATGCGTATGAAAGCCATGTATGAATTTACGGCTAATTTACCGCTGGTAGAGCCGGGTCTTACTGAATACTGGTTGGGGAAAAACACCTCATCAGCGCTTATCAATGGGGCACAGGAAGGATTCGTGCTGGAGGTAGATGGATACCTACAACGCTGCGAAAGCGTTTATCCATCAATTAACGTTATTTTAACTGGGGGGGATGCTGATTTTTTGGCTAAAAAAATGAAAAAAGAGATATTTGTGAATCAAAATTTAGTCCTGGAAGGTCTAAACAAAATACTTGATTATAATGTCAAGCAATTGGATTAAAATAGTTGTTTTAGGATGTTTTCTTTTAGGAATATCCTTTTCGGGGATCAGTCAGAGCTTATTGTTGAATCCAACTAGTAACTCACCTTTTTCCCGGTTTGGGATGGGTGATTTTTTTAACCAGTATACTGCTCAGCAGGCAGGTATGGCTGGCTTGACAACCGCTAACATCAGTCCATATCACTTGAACTTGGAAAACCCGGCTGCCCTGTCTTATTTGCAGGCGACCTCATTTCAGGTTGGAATTTCTGCCCGTTACTCTGCTTATGAGGAGGAAGGAAATAGTGAGAATGTGTGGTCTGGCTTTGTTAATTATATTGCTCTGGGTTTCCCCCTTATTAATCCCGTCAATAAAGTACTCGATAGGGATGACCGCCCCATAAGCCTGGGTATGGCCTTTTCCCTTCGGCCCTATACAACCGTTGGATATGACATTCTTACAAATATAACACCCCAGGATTTCCCGGAAGTAGGCAGTACTTCCAATTCTTTTAAGGGGAGTGGAGGAACTTATCGGTTGATGTGGAGTAACTCCTTTCGCTACAAGAGCTTGTCGGCAGGGATTTCCCTAGGAGCTATTTTTGGAACGATCACTAACAATACCAGAATATCACTGGATAGTATAGATATTGCTTACGTATCGGAATTCCAGGAAAATATCGGTTTTGGTGGATGGTTATGGGAAGCAGGGTTATTATATACTCTGAATCTTAATGAGGTGAAACGAACGCCGGGAGGACCAGCCCTTGCCGGTCGGCAAAAGCGCATTACTTTTGGCCTTACTGGTAATAGTAACAATTATATCACTACTAGAACTTCTTCATTTCAATTTAGGGATAATGCCCGGCTTTTAGATTTGGATACGATAGGTTTGGGCGCTGAAGTAAGGAATCAGGCCGTACTTCCCACAGAAATTTCTTTGGGAATTACTTATGAAAAAGTTAATCAGCTTAAACTAGGAGTGGAATATAGCGTTGGACTATGGGACAATTTTGAGAGTTCTATTGATAATGCAAACCTGGCTAACAATTACAGATTTGCTTTGGGTGGAGAATATACGCCAAATGTTGCCTCTATTCGCAGCTATTTTGATAAGGTCAAGTATCGCTTTGGAGCCTTTTACGGCACCGATCCCCGGGTAATAGGGGGAGAACAAATTGAAAATTACGGGCTTACACTAGGTATAGGATTTCCTATGATCCGTCCTAGAGAGACTGTATCATATTTTAATTTCGCTATTGAATTAGGACAATTCGGAGTTACAAATATTTTGACAGAGACTTACGTCAAACTGACAGTGGGTTTCTCTCTTAATGATAACTCATGGTTCTTTAAACGTAAATTTGATTAATCATGAAAAAACTACAGAAAATTACTGTAGCATGTTCGCTATTATTGGGTTTTTCTTTTTCTGCTTACAGCCAGTGCAATACCTGGAATGATAGTCCAAGAAAGGAAGAGGCAGAAGATTCACACGTTATTTATCGCCAGTATGTCAAGGATAAAAAGCCGGAAGATATTGCAGCTTACGATGAAGAGACGTTCAATACTACCTACAACAACTGGAAAAAGGCTTATGAGATTGCTCCTGCCGCAGATGGGCAGCGTCCTTTCCATTTTACAGATGGTCGTAAGATTCACAAGGCTTTAATCAAAAAGGCTTCTGATGATGAGAAAAAGAAGGAATACATGGAGACGGTGATTAGGTTATACGATGAGCAGGCGGAGTGTTTCCCAAAGGAAGCTGCTTTCTTGCAGGGCCGAAAAGCATTTGACATGTTTTATTCACCACTGTATGGTTACAGACAAGCTACTATGAACGCGCTGGCTAAAGCGATAGAAATGGGTGGAAAAAAGTCTGAATACATCTTGTTGGAGCCCTATGGACAGATCCTCGTTTATATGTTTAACCAGGGTAAAGTAGAGAAGGAAAAGGCAAGAGCTATTGTGGATGAACTTACAGAAATTGCCAACCACAATATTGAAAATGACTCCAGATACGGTGCTTATTACGAGTCAGCAAAAGCCCGTATGGATAGCCACATCAAAAAGATAGAGAACGATATCTTCGACTGCGCTTACTTCCAGGATAAGTTAATGCCTCAGGTAGAGGAGAATCCTGATGATCTGGAGATATTGAAATATGCTTTTAATAAGTTGAGAGTTCAGGGCTGTGATACTACTGAGCAGTTTATGATCGACTTGAAAGCACAGTATCAGGAAAAAGCCGCTGAGCTGAATGCTAAGCTGGAAGCTGAGTTTTTGGCCAAAAATCCAGGAGTGGCTGCCAAGCGCGCTTACGATGACGGAGACTATGAAAAAGCCATCGAACTCTATGAAGAAGCCATTGAAAATGCCAAAGAAGAAGATGACAAAAAAAGACAGGCAGAATACTGGTTTGGTATTGCTTCTATCCAGTTTAGAAAGCTGAATCAATATAGTACCGCCAGATCCAGTGCCCGAAAGGCAGCAAGCCTGTACAAAGACTGGGGTCGTCCATATATGCTAATTGGTGATATGTATGCGCAAACTAGTAGCTCCTGTGGCAAGGATGGCTACAGCCGCGGACTCGTAGTTTTGGCAGCCATTGACAAATACAGCTACGCCAGGTCTATCGATTCTGAAGTAGCTGCTGAAGCCAATAAAAAAATCGGTCTTTACTCCGCTTCTATTCCTTCCAAAGATGATGTATTCATGAGAGGAAAGCAGGGCGCAACAGAAAGAGTAGGCTGCTGGATCGGAGAAAAAGTTAAAGTACGCTTTAACTAAATCAAATGGTTTTACCTGTGATATGCTAAAACGAGCTTCGTTCCGGTTGTCGGGGCGAAGCTCGTTCCGTTTTTGAACAATTCCCGAAATTTATAATTCAGAAGTTACCTCTTATAACATCTGCTGTAACAACTTCAATAAGAAATTCATTTCAACCTGAATTAAATAGATAAAATCATGAGTTGGAAATCTACACTGCCGCTTAGTTTTTTATGCTTTCTATCATTAGTAATCGCTTGTTCTCCCAAAGTTGCAGAAGTAGCCGAGGCTCCCGAAGAACCAGTAGCACCGGCCCAATCGGAGCCCAAGGAGGAGAACCTGAGTCCCTGCCCTAAGTTTTCTGATGCTCCCGATCCGGATGGGATAACAGATAAATATGTCATTTATCGTGACTATCTGAAAGCCCAGCAATACAAACAGGCGTTTGAGCTTTGGAAGCAGGTATATGATGTTGCTCCCGCCGCTGATGGTCGCCGTAATACCGTTTATGCTGATGGGATAAGGCTTTATGAATACTTTTTAAGCCAGGCGAAAAACCAGGAAAAGAAAAACGAATACATCGATCGTATTTTTGACCTTTACGACGGGATACAGAATTGCTACCCTGAAGGCGGCTACATTGTAGCCCGCAAAGCTTTTGATTATTACTACAAATATCCGGAGCGTTCTACTAAAGAGCAGACTTATGAGATGTTTAAGCAGGCTATTGATACTGCCGGGATGGATACTCCTGATTTTGTACTCAATCCATTTACTTCTTTGCTAGTAGAATTGCATGAACAAGGGAAAGTTTTGGATGAAGAAGCACAAAAATATCAGCAAAAAGTCAGGGATATCCTAGCTGCAGGACTGGAAGACTGCGAGGGCGTTGCTTGTGAGCGCTGGCAAATCATTCAGGACTACGCTCCTAACTTGCTATCTTACTTCGAAACGGTAAGGGGCTTTTATGATTGTGATTATTACATCGATAAGTATTATCAGGATTTTCTTGATAATCCAAAGGATTGTGACATACTGCGTACCGTATATTCTCGCCTGAAATGGGGAGCTTGTCCCAAAGCTAACGAAAAATTTAAACAGCTGATTCAGGCTGGTAATGAGAACTGTGTAACCAAGACGGAGGGGCCGGCCAGCATAGCTTACAATTGTCTTAAAGAAGCGGATTATGACTGCGCCATTGAAAAGTTCAAAGAAGCAGCTGAGAATACGGATGATTCCGAAAAACAGGGACAGTACCTACTATTGGTAGCCAAAATATATCAATCGCACCTGAAGAATTTCTCCCGTTCCCGGGAATACGCGAATAAGGCTGCCGAAGCAAGGCCTAAGTGGGGCGAACCATATTTGCATATTGGAAGACTTTATGCTTCTTCCGGTCCGCTTTGTGGCCCGGGAAGAGGTTGGGCCAGTCAAATCGTAGTATGGCCGGCACTCGACATGTGGTATAAGGCTAAAAGTGTGGACCCTTCAGCTGCTGCTGAAGCCAACAAGTGGATCAATCGCTATGCTCAGTATATGCCCAAAAAGGAAGATGTATTCCAGCGAAACCTCAAAACAGGGGATAGCTTTTTTGTAGGCTGTTGGATCCAGCGATCCACACGTATAAGAACAGCCAATTAACAAGTTCAATAATTTCATCCCAGATTTTCTTATAAAACGAAAATTTGGGATGAATTACCTTTCCGGCTATCCCGCTAACTTTGCACTTTAGGACCATATGCCAGATCACCGGCGTCACCTAGCCCCGGAACAATATAAGACTTCGCCGTAAGTTCTTCGTCAAGTGCACCTATCCAAATAGATACTGAAGGGAAAATACGCTCTATAAAATCCAATCCGGCAGTAGAAGCAATTATAGTACCAAGATGAATCTTATCGGGTTGGCCGTGTCGCAGTAATTCCTTTATGGTCATTTGCATGGAGGCTCCGGTAGCCAACATTGGGTCTACCACAATCAAAGTACTGCCTTCCAGATCCGGACAGGAAACGTATTCCAGCGCAATTTCAAAACTACCGTCCTTATGATGTTTTCTGTAGGCCGAAATGAAAGCATTATCGGCATAGTCAAAATAGTTGAGAAAGCCATTGTGAAAAGGCAAGCCCGCTCTGAGGATACTGGCTATAACCAGTCTTTGGTCTGACAAAGACATAGTAGCAGTACCCAGGGGTGTATCCACTTCTTTACTAGTGTATAAAAATGTTTTGCTCATTTCGTAGGCCATAATTTCTCCAATACGCTCCATATTTCTCCGGAATCTTAGTCGGTCTTTCTGGATATGAACGTCCCTCAACTCAGAGATGAACTGCGAAGCGATGGAAGGATGTTGGTCTAGTATTTTGGCCATTTTTAAGTATTTTGATTGGGAGAATGAAAACTTTTACTGCGAAAGCAGTTTTCTAAAATAATGCTATTTCTAATCCGTATCAATGACATCAGTCAATTCTGTGGCAAGCTGTAAGATACCCTCGTAAACCGCCTTCCAGCCCTTCCAGCCACCAATAGTAGAGAATGAACTATTGTGCCAAAGTAAGGTAAATTGACCGTTGTACATGGCCGTAGTACGAAGTAATTTTTCAGATTTTTCCAGAGCTGCATCAGTAGATAGTCGTAAATAGTTTTTTAGGGTACCATCCATGATTTGAAAAGGGTGGATCATAAGCGAGGTCACCTGCTCACTCGCTAGGTCATACCAAGGGAAAGGCCTGGAAATAGATGCCCGGAACCCTATTTGCTCAGCATATCCCATCGTATAATCGTGGCTTATGCCTGCTTGAATGAGCTGCCGATAGGTATCGGGTAGCTTTAACTTTAAAAAGTGTTGCCGACTCATAGTAACAGGCCGCTCTATAATTTTTTCCAAGCGCTGAATTTCTCCTTGCAAAATATCAAAGTTGGAGTTGGATCGATAAGACGGGTGTATGCCAATGTTTTTCCCTCCATCAAGAGACCTTATCAATGACACAAGGGATTTATTTCGAAAATCAATACTACGGTCATATTTTGAAAGGTCTCCCAGTAAAAAGAAGTATTTAGCCAAAAAACCTAAGTTGTAGTGCTTCTCTTTTAGGTAATCATAAACATCAAAATCATCTCGCCTTTTGCCCCGCCATACTTTCAGCCGATTGCTTACACCACTACTATCAAGCCGGACTATTTCTTTGGATAACCCCATCACCTGGCGAAAAAAATTCCGGTTTTTGTAAGCCCAGGCCAGATCAATATCATATGTTGGTACAAATTCGAATGACCTGAGTTTTGACGTATAGTGATGGAAGCGCTCTTTCAGCTTTTCATCCAACCGCCTGGCTAAAGCATCGACCACCGGAATATGAAGGAAATTGTTGCTGCCCGCCAGAGAATGAGCAGCCCTGAACCGGCCATGAAGGTCAAAAGCATCCGGAGTAGCCTGGTACTCTTCGTATCTGCTGATAAGATAAAAACTGAAAGCTAATACATCATGATTGAAATCAGCTTCCGCTTGTGTCAAAAAAGCCGTCGGCAAACCATTTTGAAAAACAATAGATGGTTTTTCCTGAGAAAGTCTTTGTTCATACAAAAAAGCCGATGGTGGAATCCAAACTTCATTTGAGCTACTCCGTTTACTAGAATAGTTAATTTTTGGTAAACAAGAAGATAAGTAAGCTCTCAAATCAGTGGTAAGCTGGTAGTGTTGCCCTAAAATAACATGGAATATAACATCAGCAATGTATTCCAGCCGGCTGGAATTTTGTTGAGAATAAAGTAATATGGTGAAATTCTGCTGATTTGACATTCAATCTGTATTTTTTGACAAGTATTTTCTTAGTTAATTTGTTATATTTATGGAATTGATAATAGCCAGGATGATACCCGCCGTATTTTTGTCAATTATGGTACTTTCTGGTGACATATCCATCACTGATTATCATTTTGATTATCAAAAGTATTGTATGTAAATCCCTTTGATGCTTTCTTCTACTTGTAGAAAGATGCAATGAAGATGAAGAGGGTCTTATCTCCTTTTCTGAAATTTAAAATTTTAAAAAAGCCCAAAATAATGAAGTTTTGTTTCCTATGTTTGATTGGATTATTTTTTCTGGGCCAGTCTGCTATCGCACAAAAGAGTCTTAAACTCGGTGAAAATTACTATGACGAATCCAAAGGTATTATTTTCAGCCGGGAGGTCACAGTAGATTTTAAATTGCACACCAACGGGTTTGGACTGGGGGTCAATGTGGGAGAATTACAATCCTACTATAGCACCAGCTTTTGGAATATTGAGTTTATGGAAATCAAGCACCCAAAAGAATTAAGGCAAAGCTTTGACTTCCAACCCACCACTAATGGAAAAGTGTCTCGTGCTTTTATTTTTGGAAAGCAAAACAGCTTCTTTGTCCTCAAAGGAGGGCTGGGGCAAAAAAGGTATTTCTCAGAAAAAGCTAAATACAAGGGAGTAGCCATCGGCATAAGTTACGAAGCCGGACCTTCTCTTGGAATTTTGAAGCCATACTTTCTGGAGCTGAAATACCTTGAGGAACAACCCACCGGAAACAGCGAATTTGTGATCAGAAGTGAAAAGTTTTCGGAGCAAAATCGGGATGTTTTCCTGAATATCGGTCGCGTCTTTGGTTCTTCTTCTTTTGCTAGAGGATTGGGTGACTTATCGATTATGCCAGGTGCTCATGCCAAGGTAGCACTTCATTTTGATTGGGGGGCTTTCGATGAGTTTGTTAAAGCAATAGAGGCAGGCTTAATGGTAGATTTATACTTCGATGATGTACCGATCATGGTAGAAGACCCCCGGGTGACTGCCGCTGAGAACTCTCCGATTTTTATCAACCTATATTTGAATTTACAGCTAGGAAAGCGCTGGTAAGAAGTTTTTTATGACTTTACTGTTGATCTAATAAGAAGTAAAACTGTTACTATTGTAAATGACATAGAAAACTAGGCATAAGATATGATTGAACTACCTATTATAGAGGCTAAAGAGCCGAGGAGAAGAAAGCCGGATTGGCTCAGGGTAAAACTGCCCATCGGCCCGGAATATAAAAAGGTCAGAAAGCTGGTTGATGAATATAAGTTGCATACCATCTGTCAAAGTGGTAATTGCCCTAACATGGGAGAATGCTGGGGTGCCGGCACAGCTACATTCATGATACTGGGAAATACCTGTACGCGCTCTTGCTCTTTTTGTGCAGTAAAAACAGGTCGACCACCAGAATACGACGAAGATGAACCAAGAAGAGTGGCAGAGGCCATTAAGCTAATGGAGGTAAAGCACGCTGTTATTACTTCGGTTAACCGTGATGAAAGAAAAGACAGAGGTGCAGAAATCTGGTACGAAACGGTAAGGGCTACCAAGGAAATGTCTCCATCTACTACTATAGAGACGCTAATCCCTGATGTAAGAGCCACCTGGGATGCACTAGAAAGAATGATCAGTGCCGGTCAGGAAGTAGTGTCACACAACATGGAGACAGTCGAGGCGCTATACAGAAAAGTGCGGCCTCAGGCTAAATACAAAAGAAGCCTGGAACAAATCAAGCGTACCAAAACTTACGGAAAGCGTACCAAGTCAGGTATCATGGTTGGTCTGGGTGAAACAGATGAACAGGTATACCAAACAATGGATGACCTCCTGGAACACGGTTGTGATGTATTGACAATCGGTCAATATTTACAACCCACCAAGATGCACCTTGATGTAGTTGATTACGTTCATCCTGATAAGTTCAGAGAATATAAGGAAGTAGGCATGGAAAAAGGTTTTGACTTTGTAGAAAGTGGTCCTTTGGTGCGTTCTTCCTATCACGCGGAAAGGCACTTGTAAGCAACATAAAAAGCTGATTATGTGCTCACTACTCAGGCCTAATAGCTACGCAAGCTCATCTGTTTGTGTGTGGATAGAAGCTATAAGCCTTTGCTTGTAGTGTTGCATATACTCAGCTTTTTTCATAATATAGAATTCGAATGCTGGTTTTAAAGCCCTAACACTTTTTTGATCTTGTGGTGGATATCTATGTTCCTGTAAATGCCCATAAATTCTTTTGCACCAGGGCCAAAAGCGAATACAGGGATCATAGCTCCTGTAGCTGCAGTAGAAACAAACGAACCTATCAATGAATCTCTTGTAGAACCGGGGTTAATGGCAAAACCTCCAGTCTCATGGTCAGAAGTTATAATAATTAACGTCTCTTTGTCTTTCTCAGCAAAAGTGATCAGGTCATCCAAGACCTTATCCAAATGCAACATTTCTTCCACTATCAAGTCGGTATCATTAGCTTTACTGGCCTTTATAATTCCTACATTTTCAATGAGCAGAAAAAAATGCCCGTCCTTATGTACTTTCAGGAAGTTGGGCGCTACTTGGCTGGCGTAGCTCAATTCCTTTCTGGCCCTCTGAACGGACTCCTGTTCTTCTTCAGCAGTAAAAAAGCAGAATTTTGTTTTTAGATTGATCTTACCCTGGCCAAATTGCTCTTTTTTATAATTTGATACCAAATAGTCTCTATTTTGAAGCTCCTCGTAAAGGGAACCCCCTTCTGGTAATTCTTTGGTAAAGTATTTTTTTCCCCCTCCTACAATGAAATCAATGTCTTGATTAACCAGAAAAGAAGCGATTTTTTCTTTATCCCCAGCATCCTCTACGTGAGCGTAAAAGGCTGCCGGAGTAGGAGCAGTAATAGAACCATTGGTGATGATACCGGTAGAAAATCCCTCTTTTTGTACGGCTTCAAACAAATTTTCAGCTACAAGTCCATTCTCATCCACGCCAATAAACCCGTTTTTGGTCATAATACCGGAAGCAATAGCGGTGGTACCAGCGGCCTGATCAGAGATAAACTCGTCAGTTGAAAGGTTTTTGTGAAAACCCACGGCCGTACATCTTTCCAGGCTGGTTTTATCTCCATTTTTATACATGCCAGCACTAATATGTTGTAGCCCCATGCCATCAGCAATTACCAGTAGGACTCTTTTGGGCCGCTTATTTCTTTGCTGAGCTGATAAGTTGACTGTTGAGGAAAAGAGCAGCAAAAGAATCAATAAAAATGGTAGAATATGATAGTGTAATGCTGAACATTGAGAAAGCGCTGATAAATTCAAATGTGCGGCCTTCCATTTTTTTAGGTTGATATCCCGATCTGAAATAATTGATAAAGACTGACTTGTCGTTTCCTTACTCATAAATAAATCCAACGATTTATGGTGCTACTGCAAAAGAGTGTATAATTTTCCAAAAATAAGCTGAATTTATGGAAAACTACTACAATAACACAGGATTGGCGTTGATTTATGCCTGCTCAACGGATCAGTCGGTATCTATTACCGGGTAAAGACTTTACCAAACCTTTGAATTCCATCTCCAATAATATTGAGCTGATCTTACTACAGGATTTATGAGTTTGATAAGATAAATAATCAATATGTAGGGTTTCACATTCCCTGAATAGCTCTACTAGTTGTTTTTCCTGATCATTGAGCTCTTCAAATAATTGGGCCTGTGCAGATTGCCCGGGCTCAAGGTCCCAGTTCATTTGCTTGAGCAGATCCTCTACATTTTCTATCATAGCTGCCTGATGCTGTTTAATGAGCTGATTGCATCCTTCTGATTTGGGGTCAGTGACTCGGCCCGGAAAGGCAAAGACGTCTTTATTGTAGGAGTTAGCCAAATTAGCACTAATTATGGAGCCTCCTTTTTGACCGGATTCTACCACTATCAAAGCATCACAAAGCCCGGCAATGATTCTGTTGCGCATGGGGAAATGTTCTCGTTCAGGGCCCGCTGCGCTGATATACTCGGTCAAAAGCCCACCATTGAGTAACATCTGCTTTGCCAGTGATTTATGGACGGCCGGATATACTCTGCTTAAGCCATGGCCAAGGATGCCGATATTAGGAATATTATTGTTAACAGCTCGTTTATGGACAATCGCATCAACACCATAGGCTAATCCACTAATAAGAAGTAGCTTATCTAGCTTGAGCCCGTCAATGAGCTGCTCGCAAAGAATTTGTCCCTGAGAAGTGGGCTGCCTTGTGCCTACAATAGCTACCACCTTATCAGCATTCAGGTTGGCTTTTCCTTTGAAATACAGCAGGGCCGGGCTGTCCTCGTAGTGTTTTAGGCGGCGTGGATAGCGTTGGTCAGTAAAGAAAAATATCTCTATGCCTTGTCTTTTGGTATATTCAAATTCTTGTTGGGCTTTATCTAACGGAGGGTTAGATAAAATAGATTTTATGATACCCGGACCTATTCCAGGGATATTCATTAAGCCTTTTTTTGTATTTTTAAAAACATCAGAGGCACTTCCACAATGAGCCACTAATGTTTTGGCTGTAATTGCTCCTACTTTGGGCAGAAGTGTCAGAGCTATTTGGTATATTTTTTCTTCCACAATGCTTAGTTTTCAATGCACAAATTTACAGTGTGTTTGTCCATTTATTGTGGAATTTTCATTTTTGAACAAATCTTATTGGGTTAAATTCGGATACCATGAGTGAGAAGAAAAAAAGTAAATTAATGGCCGGAGCAGAACTGGGCCTCATCGCGGTACTGGCGCTGGTTTTTATGGTCTGGTCACTTAATCAGTGTAATAAAGCAAGGGAAGCTTACAAGCGCGAAGCTGCCTTATTAGCCGGAGAAACGGCAGTAGATTCTACTACCCTAGAACAAAAAGCGACTCCCAAGCCTGAAAAAGCCAGTAAAGAGGCAGAGGAACCGCAAGAGGAGCCAACATCAAGAAGAACAAGAACGATCACAGAAAAAATAACACCGCTGTATGTAAGTATAGATAACTTAAAATTAAGAGAAAAACCCAACCTACAATCGAGAATCATCAGAGAGCTGGAATTGTTTGAAGAGGTAAGCTACTTGCATGAGATGACTGATTTTAAACAAAAAATCAATCTGGGTTCTGAAATAGCCAATGAACCCTGGGTCAAAGTAAAAACTGAACGAGGGTACATTGGCTGGGTTTATGCTGCCGGAGTCCACTTCTATAAAAAGAAACGAGAACCTATCGAAAAGCCTCCTAAAGCAGAAGTAGAAGAAGCATCAGACTCCGGTCAATAAGTATAATGGCTAATCGATATCAAATTGAGACAGTTCAAACTGCTCAATAATTGATACAATGTACTTGGCGGTATAAGGCTCCGGATAGAACCCACTCTCCTGAAGAGCTTCGGCCCAGGCCTTATAATTACTGCTTCCCAATGATTTGAGTTTGCTATTTGGCCCGGTGGTCAAATATAAGCTATGATCTCTGAAGCTGGTCCAGGCATTTTCGTAATACCTCAGGCATTTGCCGCCGTGGTAGCCTTGTTCGCCGAGCCAGTCGTCTGTACAGGGTAGGCCGAAGAAATTATGGCCGGTTTGGCTGACTTCATCGCTGCCAGCCTGGCTCAATAGCAAGCCGTTGGCCAGTATTATCGAAGCAGGAAGGCCAAACTTCTTGCGCTCACTGATCGCCACGTGACCAAATCTCCTGATGAATGCTGTTTTGGAATCCCTGTCTATTTTGTTAAAGGCCAGGACCAATTGAGGTGGCGTAATTCCACCACCGGACGGATAAAGCTTGAACAGATCAGACTGCTGGCCGGAAGCTTGCTGACTTACCCGGCGGTTCTCTGTATATCGTTCACTCGACTGCTTTCTGGCAGGCTGCTGCACCGGAATTTGATCCTCGTATTTTGATTCTCTCTCCTGAAGAGGCGATTTCATATTGATTTGAAAACTGAAATCTTTTTTAAACATCAAAAAAATGATAAACCCTACCAGGAGCAGCTTAAACCAATTTTTTTGCAAAAACTGCTTTACTTTAATTTGTGTCATAATTGATGTGCTTTGGCTATTTTGGAAAAGTATTTTTTGAAAGCCGATGTTTCTAACAAAAATAACACAAATTGTTTTTAAACAAAAGCCTTTTAAAACAAAAAAATATAGACTTGTTTCGAAGGGATAGAATGGTGGTAAAATTGAATTGTTTTTTTTACATAGCATCTAAGCTCGACTTTAGCGATCATTTGATTTCACTGATGGCTAAGGCGGCTTAACATTTCAAATACGCTCTAATAATGAGTCTTCTAATTCATGCGCCAGAAGTAGGGCATGAAAAGGATGAGGATGGTGAATAGCTCCAGCCTCCCGAGCAGCATTAGAAAAACCAATATCCACTTTCCTAAAGCGGGTATGGCGGAAAAATTATCTTCCGGGCCGACACTACCGATGGCGGGCCCCACATTACCCAAAGAAGTGGCAACCGAGCCTATCGCTGTAAGTATAGGATCCGAAAAATCAGCAAGGATAGCCGCCATCATAAGCGATCCAAACACGAAAAATATCAAATAGACAAGCAAAAATACCAGGATATGGGTCAAAACACGGGCAGCTACCAGTTGGGTATCAATTTTTATGCGAATGAGGGCTTTGGGGTGTAATAATCTTTTGAACTCCAGGGTCGAATTTTTAAAAAAGACCAGATGTCTGATAAGCTTTACGCCTCCGCTAGTAGAACCAGCGCAGGCTCCGAGGAAAAGCATAATAAAGAATAGGAGGCTGAGCATTGGACTCCATGAGGTGTAGTCTGCACTAACAAAACCAGTAGTGGTGATGATAGAAATGACCTGAAAAGCGGCTTCCCGAAATGATACTTCTACGGGTTGATCAAACAGTTGGTGTAAGGAATAGGTGACCACTGCTATCAGGATAACCACCAGAAATAGATAAGTTTTAAATTCATCGCTTCGCCAAACGCGTTTTAGTTTGCCCGTTATTCCGTAGTAAATTATGGTATAGTTGATGCCGGCCATAAACATAAATAAAATGATGACATAGTGAATGGTAGGGTTTTGAAAATGGGCGATACTGGCATTTTTGGTAGAGAAACCGCCCGTTGCCATAGTGGTGAGCCCGTGATTGAAGGCATCGTAGAGGTTCATACCAACAAGCCACAATAAAAAAATGAGAATAACAGTAAGGCCAACATAAATAGACCATAATATCTTAGCGGTATCTGCTATCCGGGGGTGCAGTTTGTCGGAAGTAGGGCCGGGGGCTTCGGCCACAAAAAGTTCCACCCCTCCGATACCCAGAAGTGGAAAAATAGCAACGGTCAGTACGATAATACCCATTCCGCCTATCCATTGGGTGAGGCTTCGCCAGAACAGAATACCTTCGGGTACTTTCTCAATATCTGTGAGAACTGTTGCGCCTGTGGTAGTCAGGCCTGAAACAGATTCAAAAAAGGCATTGGTGATATCCGGTATTACCCCACTGACTAGGTAGGGAAGGGTACAAAAAACCGACATGCTAATCCATCCTATGCTTACAATGAGATAGCCTTCACGTTTGCCTATTCTTTTGCTGCTTCCGATTTGGGTGTACCACAGTACTGCACCAAAAATAATGGTAAAAGTCGCACAAATAAGAAGCGATACGATATCTTCACTGCCGTAGTAGAGGGAAAACGGAATTGGGGTCAGCATTAACCCTCCAATTACTATCAAGAGGATTCCAATGATGCTGGAGATGACCTTGAAGTTCAGCATTTTTATCTAGTTCAGGTTATACTCAAAAAAAATCCATACCCCCTTAACATAGCTTATTTATTTGAAAATCTGCTCTACTTTGTACAAGGCTTCGGGTAGTGTAAACACAATTACCTTGTCATCAATTTCAAGCTTGAAATCCGGCTCGGGTATAAAGCTTTGCTCTCCTCGAATTACACCTGCTATAACAGCTTTTTCCGGCAAATGTAGGTCTTTGATAGAGTGTTTTAATAATCGGTTGGATTTGTGTACCACAAACTCTATTACTTCTGCATCTACACCATGGAGACTGGCAACTGCCTCTACGCGGCCTCTCCTAACAAACCTGAAGATGTTATTGGCGGCAATAAGCTTTTTATTGATGATGGTATCTATCCCAATATTTTGTGAAATATGAGTGTAGTTGATATTGTCTACCTGAGCAATAGTTTTGTATACCCCTAGCTCTTCGGCCATCAGACTGGTGATGATATTGGTTTCTGAATTGGGAGTCAATGCAATGAAAGCATCCATCTGTTCAATACCCTCTTCTTTTAAAATATCAATATTGCTGGGATCACCATTGACAACAAGCGTTTTATTGAGCGTTTCTAAAAAGCTTTTGGCCATTTTTTTATTTTCCAAAACCAAAGAAACATAGTATGTATTCTCCAGGATTTGTGCAGTCCGAAGCGCTAGTGGCGTATCTCCAATGATCATCACTCTTCTGATAGGCTTCAGTTGTTTTCCTACAAAACTATGAGCACCGTCGATATTTTTATTTTTGGTAACCAAGTACAGGTGGTCCCCCTTCCAAAGCATGGTATTCTTGTTGGGGATAATAGTTTTTTGCCCACGCAAAATAGCAATGCCCTTGTAATTTTGTTCGGGATGCATCTGCTCTACATCTCCGACAGTTTTATTGATCAAAGGGCAGGTCGTATCTAATGTAAACCCGACGATAGATATTTTTCCCTCTTCAAATTCGAAGATGTCGGTAAAAGTACCGCGTTTAATGAGCTTTTCAATTTCTTTGGCAGCGAGCAATTGTGGAGAAATGAGGGTGTCGACACCCAGGCGATTAAAATTCTCTTGCTGGGTTTTTTCCAGGTATTCCGGGTTATCGATTCGGGCGATAGTTTTTTTGGCGCCCAACTGCTTGGCCAGAATAGCTATCAGCAAATTGGTCTTCTCTGATGTCGTAACAGCAAGGAAAATCTTTGCGCGCTCTACTTTCGCTTGCTTGAGGACATCTATTGAGGCAGCATCACCACGGATGGTCAATACATCAAGATTAGTACCTGCGTATTGTAGTATTTCCTCATTAGTATCGATCAGTGTGATATCCTGATTTTCATGTGTCAATAACTTGGCCAGATGGAAACCTATAGAACCCGCACCGGCAATGATAATTTTCATGTAACTATATAATTTTTCCTTTCCGAAACTATGAAGTTGTTTAAAAATGTCGTTTCATGTTTGCAGACAAAACATTGTACAGCAAATACTTCAGCTTTTTTTCTTTCCGTAGCTTTGGCTACGCAAAG
>CAZVOD010000052.1:0-31210 GCA_964628385.1 uncultured Saprospiraceae bacterium | reverse complement strand
GCCAACTGGTGTATTGTACTACACCTTGAAGTCAGGTGACTACACCGCGACCAAGCGAATGATTATTGTAGAATAGATAATTGCTATGCGGAGGCTGTCTTTAAGCCTTCGCATTTATTCTGCTCAATACATAGACACAAGACTTTAGTGGGGAGGCGCATGGCCATAAGGCGATATGCGCCTCCTCATTTTTAGATCAGGCTTTTTTGTTGGCACTTTTTCTTTTATCCATTCTTTTTCCAACTATCGTGCCAGAAAAGCGCCTTTGAAGATAGATTATAGTAAATTATTATATTATTTTTATTGTAATATTGTTCTATCTTTACGATCAACAAATCTGCTAAGGTTCCCAAATTCATACACGCTCTTAAAACAGCTCAATATTCCAAAAAAAAGTTGGAGACAACAAAGTCGTCCCCAACGTATTGGTAGTACCAGTATTTCTTGGTCTACCTTAAACCCCCTTACTGCATATTTTATCACCATGGTGAATGTCTTTACCGGAGTTTGCCTGGTAATTTCCAGCACCCTTTATCCAAATGTAATATCACTCGTACTTGAAATTTAAATACCTGAGAAACAAGTCTATTGTAGGTCCAAGTCGCGTGTTGGCTCTTAAACCTTATTCATTTTAGGAGATGCAATGCTACTCAAAAATAGTTTCGTGGGCACCTATGGCTGTTCATTTTCGGCTTTGAGAGCGAAGTCCAAACGTGCTCAAAAAGGGGGGAAGTAGATATAATGATTTGCAATCATCATTTTTGGGGAGTCAAGATTTTATACGGAAAGCAATAGAAGAAGGGTTCTTTTTTTTAAAACAAATCTATAAATTATATATAAGTTATATTTGATTACTTTGCTCCAGGAGCTGTAAAGAAACGGCCAAAAGCCCGGTAGCTTCAGAAATTTGAGACTTTGAGGGCCGTCAGGAGGCTATTTCAAGCCGTAAAACAATGCTATTTGATATAGATAAACTAATATATCTGGTGAGGTCAGCTCTTTGATTTTGTTGGACAAGACACAAAATTACATTAGCTTTGCCCATCGATTTAAAAAACCTGCAAAGTGTGAGTTCGTCTGCCTTTGCCTTATACAAGAAAATTTAATTGATTTAGTTCAAAAGAAAAATTACTATGTATCAATCTATTTCGTATGCCATTCCTGCATTTGGCGTTTTGGCATTACTGTATACGTTTTGGCGCTCTTCATGGGTATCTAAGCAAGACGTAGGTTCAGAACAGATGGCAAAAATAGCAAAGAACATTGCTGATGGTGCTATGGCTTTCCTTAAAGCAGAATATAGAGTACTGGCAATATTTGTAGCTGTAGTAGCCATAATACTCGGTGTTACTGCCGATCCCAATGACTCTTCCTTCTTAATTTCTGTAGCTTTCATCCTGGGAGCTGTTTGCTCCGCTCTCGCCGGCTTCATCGGGATGCGCGTAGCAACAAAAGCGAATGTCAGAACAACCAATGCCGCCAGAACCAGCCTCGGAAAAGCCCTGGAAGTAGCCTTCGCAGGAGGAGCCGTAATGGGATTAGGAGTTGTCGGACTTGGCGTATTGGGGTTGAGTATTCTCTTCCTGTTTTATAGTAATCTGTTCGGATTGAATACACAGGATAACGTCGTACGCGTTATTACGGTTATTACCGGTTTTTCTTTCGGCGCTTCTTCTATTGCTTTGTTTGCCCGTGTTGGTGGTGGTATTTATACCAAAGCAGCGGACGTAGGGGCTGACCTGGTAGGTAAAGTCGAAGCCGGTATCCCTGAAGATCACCCACTAAATCCGGCTACAATTGCCGATAATGTGGGGGATAACGTCGGTGATGTAGCAGGTATGGGTGCCGACCTTTTTGAATCTTATGTGGGATCCATAATCGGTACAATGGTACTTGGAGCTGCATTCATAGGCATCGGTGGGTTTGAATTAACCAATGAATTTGGTGGGTTAAACGCCGTAATGCTTCCATTAGTACTGGCAAGTGTAGGTATTGTTACTTCTATACTGGGTACCTTCTTTGTAACTGTAAAGGAAGGAGGGGATCCTCAAAAAGCATTAAATCGTGGAGAATTTATTTCTGCTGGATTAATGCTCATCGCTACATTTCTCATCGTAACAAATGTTCTACCTGCCGAGTGGGAAATAAACGGTATTACCTACTCTTCTATGGGTGTCTTCTGGGCCGTAATTATCGGCTTGGCCGCTGGTCTTTTGATCGGCTTGATAACTGAGTTTTACACCGGTACAGGTACTCGTCCGGTAAAGGGAATTGTCAACCAGTCGCTTACTGGTGCTGCAACAAATATCATTGCCGGTCTAGGGGTAGGGATGCAATCAACTGCTGTACCAATTCTTATCTTGGCCGCTGCTATCATTGGCGCTCATGAATTTGCTGGGCTTTATGGTATTGCTATCGCAGCAGTAGGTATGCTTTCTAATACGGGTATTCAGCTGGCAGTAGACGCCTACGGGCCGATTTCTGATAACGCCGGAGGTATTGCCGAGATGGCGGATCTGCCCCGAGAAGTCAGAGAACGTACTGATAAGCTGGATGCAGTTGGTAACACAACAGCCGCCATTGGTAAAGGATTTGCCATCGGTTCGGCTGCTCTTACCGCCCTGGCCCTTTTTGCTGCCTTCATGACTGTAGCTGGTATTAATGCCATTGATATTGCCAAGCCCACCGTTATGGCTGGATTATTACTAGGCGGTATGTTGCCGTTCTTGTTCTCTTCCCTGGCTATGGGCGCCGTTGGGCGTGCCGCTATGGATATGATACAGGAAGTAAGAAGGCAGTTCAGCTCTATCCCTGAGTTGAAAGCCGCATTAGAAGTGATGCGCAAAAATGAAAGTGAAGACGTAAACACCTGGTCTAAAAGTGATCAGGAAATCTTCCGGGCCGCTGACGGAAAAGCAGAATACAGTAAATGCGTTGAAATTTCTACCAATGCCTCTATACGAGAAATGATTATCCCTGGATTGATCGCTATCGCCTCTCCTGTAGTTGTAGGCCTACTTGGCGGAGCGGAAATGTTAGGTGGCCTACTGGCGGGTGTAACCGTTGCTGGTGTACTAATGGCTATTTTCCAATCTAATGCCGGTGGTGCATGGGATAACGCCAAAAAAATGTTTGAAGGTGGCGTAGAAATTCAGGGAGAGACTTATTACAAAAAGTCTGAACCTCATAAAGCAGCCGTAGTAGGTGATACTGTAGGTGATCCTTTTAAAGATACTTCTGGCCCCGCCCTGAATATCCTGTTGAAATTGATCTCTGTCGTTGCATTGGTAATTGCACCATTCTTATAAGAGAAGTTGTTTAAAAATGTCGTTTCATGTTTGCAGACAAAACATTGTGCACCAAATACTTCAGCTTTTTTTCTTTCCGTAGCTTTGGCTACGCAAAGAAAAAAACGCTTCGCCTTGCTGCACAAGCCTTTGCCTTCAACTATAAACCCACATGCTCAAACAACTTCAGAAAATAAAAAACTGTTTATAAAATTTCAATCCATCTTGTCGTATCAGGCAGGATGGATTTTTTATTTACCTGAATTCGAAAAAGAAATGCTGATATTTTTCTATTTTAGGGAAATAAATTCAATCATTTTGTAATAAGCCGCTTTCGCAGGTATTAAAATCGTGTTTGGACTTTGACCTTTGGCCCCCAAATGAACATAACTCAGACGCTCACTTGAGTCTTTGTTCGCACTGTAGGGCTGCTGTGCTACCCAAAATGGCTTAGTGAGTATCCGTTTCTGCCCATTTTCGGCTTCAAAAGCAAAATCTAGGCACGCTCTTAAATAGGTTAATGGTGTACATTGGACTGCCTCAAAACGGGGCTTTCCCCTGCGAAATAGGCTAATAAATTCAGCGTAATGAAAAAGAACCTCCAAATTATTTTAATTCTAATGTTTACAACTATATCCCTGAATGCTCAACAAAGTGGTTACAAAAGGCCACCCAAAGACATAAGTGATCTAATAGAAGCACCACAATCACCGGCTGTAAGCTTGAACGCATCAAAAGACTGGATGCTTCTTATGGAACAGCCCGGTTATCCATCTATAGATGAACTCTCTCAGCCAGAACTTCGCCTGGCAGGCCTCAGAATGAACCCTAAAACCAACGGTCCGAGCCGTTCGGGCTATTACACCGGGTTGGTTTTAAAAGAGATGAAAAAAAATAAAGATTTTGAAGTGATGGGGTTACCGGAAAATCCCCGAATCAGTAATGTGAGCTGGTCTGTAAAAGGCGATCAGTTTGCTTTTACGATCACTCAAAAAAGCGGTCTAGAACTTTGGGTCGTTGATGTAGCTACCCCCAAAGCTCGTCAACTAACCGCCGCCAAAGTAAACGGCGTAATGCGTGGAGCTCCATTTACATGGATGCCCGACGGTAAGTCCATCCTGGTTAAAATGATTCCTGAAGATAGGGGAGAAATGCCACAGGTAGATGAAAACCTGCTTGGGCCCATAATTCAGGAGTCAAAAGGGGAAGAAACAACACTGAGGACCTACCAGGATCTACTCCAGAATCCTGCAGATGAAGCTTTATTTGAATACCTGGCTAAAGCGCAGATCATGAAGGTAGATATTGCTTCAGGCAATGCTACCCCATTTGCTGAGGCTGATATTATCTCCGGCATGTCACCATCCCCGGATGGTAACTATGTGATGCTCCAAACCATTAATCGCCCCTTCTCCTATCTGGTTCCTTACTATCGTTTTCCAGAAACGGTGGAAATTGTTGACCCACAGGGCCAATCCGTCCGGGAAGTTTACTCCAAACCCCTTATCGTAGAGCTTCCCAAAGGCTTTGACGCGACATACACGGGCCCGAGGAGCTTTAGCTGGCGTTCTGACCGGCCTGCAACGTTAGTGTGGGTGGAGGCACTGGATGAAGGTGATCCTAACTACGAGGTAGAGTATCGCGATCAGCTATTTTATCTTGATGCACCTTTCAACGGTACTAAAAAAGAAGGAATAAAATTTCAGTTGCGCTACGCTGGTATTACATGGGGGAATGATGAACTAGCGATCGCCAGGGAGCGCTGGTGGTCAGACCGTACGCTGATCACCAGCCGTTTTCAGCCCGGTCAGGTAGACTCCAAAAAGGAACTCTTCAATCAGTCTTATGATGATAGATATAACGACCCGGGAAGCTTTCTGACAGAAGAAAATGAATACGGCCGCAATGTACTACTCATGGCTAAATCCGGCGATAAGTTATTCCTGGCCGGGGAGGGCGCTTCGCCGCAGGGCAATAGACCTTTCCTGCGCGAATTTGACTTAAATACCAAAAGTACAAAGGAATATTGGCGTTCTTCGGCTCCTTATTACGAAGAGCCCGTAGCTATCCTGGATTTGGAGAAATCACTGGCCATCACCAGACGCCAGTCCAGGGAAGAACCTCCTAATTATTACATCACCAACTGGGAGAAAGACAAGAATGAAGCACTGACGGCGTTTCCCCATCCTTATCCGGCGCTGAAGGGGATAGAAAAGCAAGTTGTAAAATATAAAAGAGCAGATGGCATAGACTTACAAGGAGAACTATACCTGCCAAAAGGTTTTCAGCCGGGCCGGGATGAACCACTTCCCGTGCTGATGTGGGCTTATCCAAGAGAATATAAAAGTAAAAGTGATGCCAGCCAAGTTAGCGGATCACCCTATCAGTTCATTCGTCTTTACTGGGGGTCACCAATTTATTGGGTAACACAGGGCTACGCTGTATTTGATAGAGCCTCCATGCCTATTGTAGGTGAAGGCGATGCGCAGCCCAACGATTCTTTTAGAGAGCAACTAGTGGATAATGCCGCTGCTGCTATCGATAAATTGGTAGAAATGAAAGTAGCCGACAGAGACCGGATTGGGGTAGGTGGGCACTCCTACGGTGCATTCATGACCGCCAACTTACTGGCCCATTGTGATCTTTTTGCTGCTGGTATTGCTAGAAGTGGTGCTTACAACAGAACTCTTACTCCGTTTGGTTTTCAAAGGGAAGAACGCACCTACTGGGATGCCCCGGAGCTGTATTACTACATGTCGCCGTTTATGCATGCGGATAAAATCAATGAACCTCTACTGATGATACACGGCGAAGCTGATAATAATAGCGGTACTTTTCCGCTACAGTCCAAAAGGATGTATTCGGCTATTAATGGGTTGGGTGGAAAAGCACGTTTGGTCATGCTTCCTCATGAAAGCCATGGATATAGAGCGAAAGAATCTATTTTACACTGCCTGCATGAAATGAACCAGTGGGTAGATAAGTACGTTAAAAATCGGGAACGGGTAAAGCCGTAAACAAATGTAAAGGATAAAAAATAATTATAGAATGGAGTACTGAGTTAGCGGAATAATACGCTTCCGGGGTTCACCTCCGATTTTTTGCTCAATACTTCATTCTCATGATTTTTTTGGCACAACTATAATTGTTACGTTAAAGTTAAAAAACCATACTTGACTCCGGCGTTACAACATTTTTGCCAAAAAAAAGTATATTTAATATACAGTTTACCTGAAATGACGAATTGTTAACTTTTCGCTCTCCATCTGCTGTTAGATGTGGCTCAAAAAGCCAAAAATTAATCTTCTTTTGTTTTTGATTGACACATATAAGAAAAAGAAAATTCCTATGAAATTTAGAGGACCGCTGTTTTTCTCAGTATTGTTGCTAACCGTGTTGGTAGCGGCCTATTATCCAAAGGTTGATAACTCACAAAAAGAGGTAGTGCTGATGCGCACAATCCTGAACTTTATGAGCCAACTGCATTATAAGCCACTAGAAGTCAATGATGACTTTTCAGAGCGTTTCTACGATCTTTATCTGGAACAAATTGATGGGTATAAGCGCTTCTTCACTCAAAAAGACCTCAAAACACTCGATCAATATAAATACCAGCTTGACGATCAGGTGAAAAGAGGTGACTATACCCTTTTCGATACATCACTGGAAATGCTTGATATGAACCTCAAGCGCACTCAGGAATATTATCGCGAGCTTCTTTCCAAGCCCTTTGATTATACCCGAAAAGAATACGTAGAACTAGATCCCGATAAAAGAAAATACCCGGAAAATGAAGCGGCGCTTAAGGAGTTCTGGAGAAAGTATTTGAAGTATGAGACCCTTTCTCGCCTGCAGAGAAAGCTCAAAAGCCAGGAAGATGCCGGTGAAGAAGAAAGGAAATCCCAGCAGGAACTGGAAAAAGAATCGAGAGCCGAAGTGCTGGAGCGATACGATGAATACTACGATCGCCTGTTCAAATTAAGAAGAGTTGATCGCTTGAGCGTTTTTATCAATTCTATGCTCAATCTTTATGATCCTCACTCCTATTATTTCGAACCTGTAGAAAAAGAAAGCTTCGATATCGACTTTTCAGGAAAGTTGGAAGGTATTGGCGCCCGTCTCCAAACAGAAGGCGATTACACTAAAGTATACGAAATAATGCCGGGTGGGCCAGCCTGGAAAGGTGGAGAGCTGGAAAAAGATGACCTCATCATGAAAGTCGCTCAGGGTGAAGCTGGTGAGTGGGAAGATATAACCGGATTGCTAACCAACGCCGTGGTGCAAAAAATTCGGGGTAAACCAGGAACAATCGTCAGACTATATGTAAAAAAGAAAGACGGTACCTTCGACGAAATTTCAATCGTGAGAGACGTGATTATCATTGAAGAAACCTACGCCAAATCGTTAGTACTGAATGGCGATAATGCCAATGAAAAAATTGGCTATATTTATCTGCCTCGATTCTATACCAACTTTGAAGATCCAAGTGCCAGAACTTGCTCCGAAGACATCAAGGTGGAGCTTGAAAAACTAAAGGAAGCCGGCGTAAAAGGAGTAATTTTGGATATTCGAAATAACGGCGGTGGATCGCTGCAGGATGTTATTGATATGAGTGGTCTGTTTATAGAAAAAGGACCAATCGTACAGGTGAAATCACGGGTCCAGAAATCTGAGGTTCTGGCTGACGAAAACCCGAAAGTATCCTACGACGGGCCGTTGGTCGTGATGGTGAATCAAAATAGTGCCTCTGCTTCAGAGATTCTTTCAGCTGCATTACAGGACTATAACCGCGCTGTGATTGTTGGTGAAAATTCTACCTATGGTAAGGGAACGGTTCAGCGTATTTTTGACATGGATAGATATGTGAGAGATGCAGACGATGTTAAGCCACTGGGCGCTATTAAAATTACCATGCAGAATTTCTACCGTATCAATGGAGGATCCGTTCAAATGAAAGGTGTCACTCCTGATATCGTCCTTCCAAGTAATTTTGCTTATATCACCACTGGTGAGAAAGACAAAGAATTTGCCATGGAGTGGAGTAAAATCGATCCGGTTGGCTACGACCAAAATGTATACCAGATATCCAATTTGGATATGCTCAAAAAGAGAAGTGAAGAAAGAGTGGCCGCTGATCCGACTTTTGAGAAAATCCTAGAAAATGCTAAGCGATACGAGCGTCTAAGGGAAGAGACAAGCTATCCTATTAATTTAGAGGCTTATCAGCAGGAAGAAGCTAAAAGAGACAAAGAGGCTGAAAAATACAAAAATCTGATGAAAGGGGGTGTCATCGATGGCGTTCAAAACCTGGAAGTGGATTTACCCAACATCAATAAAAACGAGAAGAATAAGTCAATGAATGAAAACTTCATTAAGAGCGTCTCCAAAGATATCTACATCAAAGAGACGATGAATATTCTGCACGATATGATCACTGTCAAGTAACAAGTCTCTAAAAGGGCCAATCGATCAAATCTAATAATCCCGGTATCGGAAGGTATCGGGATTATTTAGTTTTAATCCTTGATTTTTTTCTATTATATTCGACGAGTTTTGTTTTGAGGGTTTGTTCTTTGTTGAGGCCATTAGGTCAATTTACCATCATGCTAAACCCAGGGAACGAATCCGGAATAAAGAGAGGGAATCTCCTAATTCGTATTAATACATTTCACAGAAAAATACAGCAAACGTGAATTTTCTTACACTGGAGAATGTCAATAAAACCTACGGCGAGAAGGTCCTTTTTAGTGACCTGAATCTACAGATCAACAAAGGTGAGCGTATTGCCCTGGTTGCCAAAAATGGTTCTGGTAAGAGTACCTTGCTCAGGGTGATTTCAGGAACAGAGGCTCCGGAAGGAGAAACGGCAAATGTCTTATTCAAAAAAGATATAAAAGTAGGGTTTCTACCGCAGGAGCCCGAATTCTACGAAGGCCATACGATCCTGGAAGCTGTATTGGATTCGGACAACCCAATGACCCAGGCGGTGAAAGATTATGAAGAAGCCATGTTGTTTCCGGAAAGAACAGATGATATGGAAAAGGCTCTGGCACAAATGGATGACCTGAAGGCCTGGGATTTTGAAGCCCAGATCAAGGAGACGCTGTCTAAGCTCAATATTTCCAATTTTAATCAAACAGTAAGAACCTTGTCTGGCGGCCAAAAGAAGCGCCTGGCACTAGCTAAGATTATCATTGACGAGCCTGATTTTCTGATCATGGATGAGCCTACTAACCATTTGGATATCCACATGATAGAATGGTTGGAGCAGTATTTGCAACAGCCGAGTATCACGCTTTTTATGGTGACTCACGATCGCTATTTTCTCGACAGAGTTTGCAATACCATTTATGAACTCGATCGTGGAGAAATTTTCAAATATTCCGGGAATTATTCAGATTATCTGACCAAGAAAGCCGCTCGTGTGGAGAATGAAGCGGTAGTGTACGAAAAAGCCAAAAAACTTTATAAAAAAGAGTTGGATTGGATCAATCGTATGCCACAGGCCAGAACGACCAAGAGTAAGTCCCGTATTGATAAATTTCAGGACCTTAAAGGCGAATTAAGTAATAAGCAAACGGAAGGGGATATTCAAATCGATATTAAGGGCCAACGGTTAGGAAAGAAAATTTTGGAGCTACACAATGTGCAAAAGAAGTACGGTGATAAAGTAATGCTCGATGGTTTTTCCTATAAATTCAGAAAAAAAGAACGAGTGGGCATAGTAGGCCCAAATGGTATAGGTAAAACAACCTTTTTGCATATCCTTACCGAAAAGATACGGGTAGATAACGGGAAGGTGGTCAAGGGTGATAATACCGTTTTTGGATATTATACTCAGGATGGTATTAATTTGAAAGATGATAAACGCGTTATTGAAGTTATCACAGATATTGCCGAGTATATACCGTTGGAAAAAGGCCAAAAGCTGACGGCAGCCTCTCTGCTGGAGCGTTTTTTGTTTAGTAGAAAGCAGCAGCAAGTGTATGTTTCGCAGCTGAGTGGAGGAGAAAAACGTCGACTGTTCCTGCTCAGTATTCTTATGCGAAACCCTAATTTCCTGATATTAGATGAGCCTACCAATGACCTGGATATCATGACACTGAATGTCCTGGAAGATTTTCTCATGGATTTTCCAGGCTGTGTACTAATTGTTTCTCACGACAGGTACTTTATGAATAAAATTGTGGAGCATCTCTTTGTATTTGAAGGCAACGGTGTTATAAAGGACTTCAATGGGGATTACAGTGATTATCGGGAATATATAAAAGAAAAAGAACAGGAAAAAAGACGGGAAGAACGCGAATCTCAAAATAAGCAGAAACAGCAGGCTAACACTCAAAAGAGCAATACCAGCAGCCTCAGCTACGAGCAGCGTAAAGAGATGAATAAGCTCGAAAAAGAAATCTCCCGCCTGGAAGAAAAGAAAAAAGAAATAACAGATAAATTCAACGATACTTCTATTACGCCTGAAGATATTGATAAATACTCCAAGGAGCTTTCTGCAGTAAAAGAAGCCATAGAAGAGAAAGAACTTCGCTGGATGGAACTGGCAGAAATGGCCTGATTAATGCGAAGTGACCCTTTTTAAGTTGCAGGAGCAGCGATGCGCTAAGTTTTGCTCCTACAGCTTACTTCTGGCTACCTTACAATAATTTTTTTATTTCATCCTCTAGTATGTCTTCATCTCCATCAACATAACCGGAATGTGAATAAACAATCTCGCCTTTCTGATTAATTAAAAAAGTCTGTGGAATGGCCTGGAAGTTCATCTTACGCATGAGTTCCTGGTTGGGATCGGCTAGTATTTCATAATCCCAGGCTTTGCTATTGACAATGCTTCTGGCCTTATTGAGGTCCTGACTGGCATCTATAGTAACCGCCAGGAGCTTCAAATCATAATCCTCCTGCCAATCAGGGTAAAGGAATGCAATATTATCCAGTTCTTTTTTACAGGGAGAGCACCAGCTGGCCCAGAAGGTCAATACCGTTATTTTTCCATCTTCAATATAATTCTTGAAGTTGACAGATTTTCCGTTCAGGTCTTTGACCTGCAAATCCGGGATTGTATTCTGTGCCTGTACAGCTACAAAAGTGCTGATTATCAATAGAGTAGAAACGAGTAATGATTTCATAATAAAGTTTTAACAGCAACAGTTACCTTGATTTATCTAGTAATCCTTTATTTTCGCAAACGCTGGCTAACAAATTTGAGAAGCTAGCGTATAATTTTTTTAGCTATGCATTCTTTTGTGGCTCCAAAATAACAAAACTTGTAATTCAAAATGCGGGTTCTCCTTTTTTTAATATTTATCAATTTACTGGCTGGCGTATGCATGCCTTTAACGGCTCAAAATGAAGGTCGCATTTCCGGTGACCTGCAAACCAATGCCAATTTTTTCATTCGGGATTCTCTGATTGGAGCCGCCAATATTCCGCAGTACGACCGGCAGCTATACGGTGCAGAGGGATGGCTCAACTTGAATTACAGCAACTATGGCTTCGATGTAGGCTTGCGGTTTGATTTTTTTAATAATTCCAACCTACTCAACCCTACTGATTCTTACTCAGATCAGGGCATAGGGCGTTGGTTTGTTAGTAAACAAATTGAGCAACTCGGTATTACGGCTGGCTATATCTACGATCAAATTGGTAGTGGAATTATTTTTAGGGCCTTTGAACAACGTCCACTGTTGATTGATAATGCTTTATACGGTCTAAAAGTGAGTTATGATTTTGATGAAAATTGGAAAATCAAGGCTTTTACCGGGCAGCAAAAACAGTTGTTTGACACTTATCAATCCATTATCAAGGGGATCAATGGAGAAGGGTATATCAGTTTGAATGATGAAAAGGCAATCAGTATAGCTCCCGGAATGGGGATAGTAAACCGAACGCTTGACGATGAGAGTATGGATGCGCTGATTGCTACGCTGGAGAATTACCCTAAGGAAGACCTTTTCATTCCCACTCATAACACTTATGCGTTTACGCTTTACAACACGCTGAATTTTGGCGATTTCAGCTGGTATCTGGAAGGTGCTTTTAAGACTAATGATGTATTCAACAATCCTTTTGGCAATTTTTCAAATGATACGACGCAGGCGATCCGGAATGTCTTTGAATACGGTGCTGGCTCTGTCCTGTACAGTAGTTTCAGCTATTCGACCAGAGGTTTTGGAATCGTTGCGAATATTAAGCGCACCGAGAATTTCACTTTCCGGGCACGTCCACAGGTAGAGTTGAATCGGGGCTTGATCAATTTCCTGCCGCCGATGGCGAGGATAAATACCTATCGCCTAACTACCCGATACGTACCGGCTACTCAGGAATTGGGAGAAATGGCCGTTCAGATTGATGCCCGATATAATATCAAGCGAAAGTGGAGTTTTAATCTCAATTTCTCCAATATCAATAACCTGCAGGATGACCTGCTATACCAGGAATTGTATCTGGTGGGGAGTTATCGAAAAGGCAGAGACTGGAAGCTATTGATGGGCGTACAACATCAAAATTACAATCAGGCGGTTTATGAGTTTAAGCCCGGAGTACCCAACGTCGAGACTTTCGCTACTTTTGCTGAATTTGACTACCGGATTGACAGAAAAAAATCTTTCAGAACGGAATTTCAAATACTAATGGTCGGAGAAGACCCCACCGCCGAAGCCAAACAGGATTATGGTAACTGGCTTTTTGCATTGGCAGAATTCAGCATTGCCCCTCATTTTGCATTCACCCTTTCGGATATGTACAATGTGGGGCCAGGTAGAAATTCGCCAGAACAGGAAAATGGAGAAAAATACTCACTGCATTACCCTCGCTTTGATATTTTTTACACCAATAAAGGCAATCGGTATTCATTGAGTTATATAAAACAGGTAGAAGGAGTAGTTTGTACAGGAGGTATCTGCCGCCTGGAGCCTGCTTTCAGCGGGGTGAAGTTTAGTGTTAATTCAACTTTTTAACCCGGGAATAAGCGGGTAAAAAAGCCTGCCTGATAATCTGGAATTTTTAAATTTTGAAAAATGAAATATTCTGTACTTTCTGTTTACCTCTTGCTGGTGATATTGCTGCTGTCCTGCGAGGAAGTTCCGGTAGTTATTAATACTACTTCTGAACAGGGAGAATGCCAGGTAGTACCGCTCGGTGAAATCGAAAACCAACCCCGTCAGGTTTTGATTGAAGAATTTACCGGCGTCAAATGCGTTAATTGCCCGGACGGTAGTGAAGCCCTCAAAGAGCTTATTGGCCAATACGGTGATCAGCTGGTGGCCGTATCTATTCACGCTGGTTTTTTTTCTACGCCTTATTCCGAAAGTCTGTATGATTTTCGTACCGATCTAGGAAATCGGCTGATGGATTTCCTTGGTGCTCCGCTTGGCTATCCGGCGGCCATAATAAATCGCAAAAGCTTTGATGGTGCTCCACGTCTACACCTGGGCAAACAATCGTGGGCCGGAGCCATTCAGAAAGAATTACAGGAAGATCCGGCTGTCAGGATCGTGGCGAAGAGTAATTTCGATCCGGCTACCAGAGCTGCCGATATTCAGGTATCTTTACTATTCGAAGAATCATTTAGTGAGGAAATCCGTCTCAGTGTTTTGATTACGGAAAATAATGTAGCTGATTATCAGGAGACGCCCGCGGGAGTAGACCCTGATTATGTTCATAATCATGTTTTGCGAAGAGCCCTAACCGGCTTTACAGGAAGTATCCTGCAGGAAGAAACCACTCAGGGCAATTCGTTCTGTAAGTCTTTCGCCACCACTATCCCGGCAGAATGGAAAGTTGAAGATTGCGAAATAGTGGCCTTTGTTCACAAAGGAGACGAGCAGATAGATGTCATACAAGCTGATGCTGCGCCTCTGGCCAACTAGTTGGTCAGAACCAGGACTTCAAACGGGTGATCAGGATCTGATTCGTTTGCTGAAATGTAAATTTTACCTCATCAAATTTTGGTAAACGAAACCTGGAGCGTGGCTTTTTAGAAAAGGCATAGGGCTCAGAAGGAATACCTACAAAATTGCGATCCATCACACCATTGTCATTGACATCGTGAAATAAAGCAATAGCATAATCGCCGTATTTAAGATCCGGAATTTCAAGTGTCAACTCCCCCTTTTGAGTCACCGGAAATCCTTCAACGATTGCTTTTTCTTTAACCAGAAAATTATTCTCAGAATCGTAAATGCCCACCCATATTCTTCCACTTAGTTTTTTTACATTATCTACTTTAATAGAAAGCGTGCCGGTAACTGCTTCCTTCTCTCCAAAAGAAGTCACTGACGGGGAAAGCAATAGGTTGAGTGCCAGAATAATTTGTAGCATGATGTTTGGTATTGATACAGTAGTAATATAGAGGGATTTAGCCTATGTAACTGTCAAATACTCGACGCTTGGAAAGTTGTAACACTTCTTAACAGTTTCAGAAATAGGTAATTCCCCCAAAAACTTAACAATGTGCTTGCGAATCTATTGGGACTACTTGCCGTAATAATTTTTGTGAATGTTGAAAATGCGGATAATTTTAAGTTTATGCGGACACTTCCTAGAGTTGGAATAGTGACGATCTTTTAATTTTTTTATATCTTGTGATTGTATATAAGAAAAAAGCTACTCCATATTTTAGTGCTACCCTGCAAGTGTATCATGTACATGCATCCGAGAGCTTAAAAGTTTGACATGGGCTACGTCCCCCTTTTGATACATACTGGCAACGATTAACACAAACACATACATAGAAGTATCTTTTAATACGACCGGGATATAACCGTGAGCCTACTCAGGTTAGCTCACACAAGAAGGGCATTCAAATACAAATCACTAAGATCATGAAATTATCACTGATAAGCTTTTGGTTCTTGATTGGTGTACAAATCATTTTACAACCATCACGCAAAGAGTCAACTACACCGTACAAAAAAGCAACAACCCCATCGGCTATAAAAAATAAAACATCGGTGCAGATTGCTACAGATCCTGTAGAGATTGACTGTGCTGAAGTGATTCGTTCTGGATCTTTTGAAAGGAATATACAACGACTAAGCGGTGTTGTTGAAGACAATCAACCTGAGCTGCCGGCGTTAAATTGCCTATCCGATGCTGGCAATTGGAATGCTTACGCTGTCAATCAATTTTCAGTGACAGCTTCTGGAACCTATGCGCTGGAGCTGGATGCCGAATGGACAGAGGCGTTCGGCGCTTTATTTTTGAAAGAGCTCGATTGTTATAATCTGGTTACTACTTCTAAGGCAAAGCCAGCTGAATTGGGATTACTGGAGGGAGAAGTACAGCAAATTACCGTTTTCTTGCAGGCCAATAAAACCTATCTACTGCTGAGTTCTCCATTAGATACTGACTTTTCTACTGCTTCGCAGAACTTTGACTGGGTGTTCTATTCCACAAATAATGAGGGATTAGCAAATATCCCCTCCTCAACGGCGGCTGTAAGGTTCAGGCTTTGGTGTAGTGGTGTTGATTCTGTGTTGAACAACCAGGAAACGCTGGAAGCTTTCGGTACCCTACCCAAGGATGCAACGGACGTATACATTGAGCTGAATGATGCGTTAAAGAACGGGGGTGGTTGTGCTGCGGATACTATTCACCGGCTTACGGTACTACAGCAGCAAGGTGTACCACCAATCGTTTGTAAGCAAAAAGTGGTTTTTGAAAAGCCAGAAATTAATGATATTATTTTGCCTCCCAGGACTGTTCATTTTTCCTGTGATGAAGAGCTGGCTTTGAATGATGATGGATTCCCGGTTCCTACCATAGCGGGTTTTCCCGCTATAAAAACTGCCTATGGCATTCGTCGTATACGCAATCAGTATTGCAATATTCTGGTTTCTTATACCGACAAGATTGACGATAAGCCTTGTCCAAACAGTACCTACATCATTAGAGAATGGACCCTGTTGGATTGGTGTAATCAAGAGAACAACCTAACTTTTAGTCAGCTAATTAAGATCGGTGATTTTGAAGCTCCTGAGTTTGATCTGCCAATAGAGGTCAACCCTGCCGGGGCGGAGGGCGAGATGGATACCCTGCTGGTATCTACCGGGCCTTTCAACTGCACTTCTACTTTGCCACTTCCCACCCCTCAAAACATAAGAGACAATTGCTCGGCCAATACAAAGACGAAAGTTATCCTAACTACCCTCGATGGAGATACCATTGCACTGAAGCAGGTGAATGACCAACAAGAGCTGGTATTCGATCGTTTGGAGATTGGAAAATATTTTCTCTTTTATCAGGTCAATGACGATTGCTTTAACATCAGGGAACGGCAATTACTGCTGATCATCAATGATCAGATTACTCCGGTAGCTATCTGTAATGATGACCTGAATATATCAATTGGCGGCAATGGTATAGGATCACTCTCTGTAGAGGATATTTCTGAAGGCAGCTGGGACAATTGTACGGCTGATCCCTACAAAAAAGCGCGGCGGGTCATCCCCGAAGAGTGCCTGCAGAACTATGTTGAACTCACAGGTAAAACTGTCATCTTTGATGAAGAGGCGGAGGTCTACTACTCAGAATGGGATGAAAAAGTGTATTTCACTTGTTGTGATGTGGATAGAATGGTGAGGATAGAGTTATTTGTAGAAGATCAAAGTGGCAATAGCAATAGTTGCTGGATGGATGTTTTAATTGAAGACAAACTGGAACCAGATTGTTTTCCACCCCAGGATACTATAGTTGATTGTGATTTGTTTTCAAGTATTGATCTGACAGATACCGATCAACTACAGGCCCGCTTTGGTGTACCGGTTATTGAAGATAATTTCTGTTCTGCTTTTTTCACTGAATTTGAGCCAACCCTGATCAAAGACGTCTGCAATACAGGGACTATTATCAGAAGGTTTGTGGGTACTGATTTGGCCGGCAACACCACAGATACCTGCTTCCAGGAAATAACAGCCAATCAAATCAATAACTACGAGATTAAGTTGCCTAAAGATGTCGACAATTTCACCTGCCAGGAGATTATGTCGGATACTATCATGACCAAAGAAATCGGCTGTGATCTTTTGGCCGTAAGCAGAGATACGACCATCTACAGAGTTGACAATACACTTTGTTTGGAATGGCGGATTCGCCACCGTATAATCAATTGGTGTGAATTCAATGATGATCCACAGCCCGTTAGAATTAGTCGAAATGAAGACAGAGATGATGAGATTGGAGAAGACAATGTCTTCATTTTGGTACGGGAAGATTCAGCATTTATTGATAACGATAATGATGAGACCAATGGCTTCCTTAGAAAGGTAGAATCTACAGGTTTTTGGGAGTACACTCAAGTAGTCTCTGTACTCGATACCTTATCGCCGGAGTTGATTTTGGAAGAAGAGCAAACATTTTGCGCCGAGGGAGACGATTGCATTGGGCGGGTAGATGTCTTTTTTACCCTCTTTGACTTGTGTGATTCAGAAGGTTTGGACATAACTGTATTTTTTGATGAAAATAAAGATGGAAATCCGGACGAGCAGCTAGACGATGATCAGGTGACCGGCCGTGTTCCCAAATTTAGAATATCCGGTGATTTTCCTCAGGGGGATCATTGTTTTCGGATAGAAGTAATAGATGGTTGTGGTAATTTTGTGGAAACGGAATTACGATTTCAGGTGGTTGATTGCAAGGCTCCTGCTCCGGTTTGTGTGGAGCAACTAGCAGTAGAACTGATGCCGGTAGTACCTCCCGGTGATGTGGATGGCAACGGCACCATCGACAGAGGGTCCAATGTGATCTGGGCTTCTGATTTCAGGCCAAAGGTAAATTCTGATGATTGCTCTCCGGAAATACGTTATTCGATCAATCGCGTTGGGGAAATGCCCAATGTAGATTCCGTTAATTTAGTACTCACTTGCGATGATCTTGGCATCCTGCCAGTAGAAGTATATGCCTGGGATATGGCTGATAACCCCATGAGCTTGCAACCGGACGGAACTATGGGAGGGCCAAACTATGACTTCTGTAGAGTCTTTGTTGAGGTGCAGGATAATCGATTCGGCTTTTGTGATACCCTGTCAGACTTTACTGCTTCCGGTAGTATAACGAATTTCCAGGGAGCCCCACTACGAAATGTTTCTGTATTGGTAAATGGTGATAAAAATACGGAACTTATTACGGACCAAAACGGTCAGTTTGAATTGATAGATGCCAGGCCCACAGAGCAATACCAGTTTACGCCTATGATGGAAGGAGAGGTACTGGATGGCGTTACGACTTACGATTTGGTGGTGATCAGTAAATTTATTTTGGGAGAAAATACCCTTGGGCTTCCTTACCAAAGGATTGCTGCTGACGTTAATAATTCCGGTAGTATTTCTTCGCTCGATATCATTCAGCTCAGGAAGGTCATCCTGAGAATTACTGATGTATTTCCCAATAATACGAATTGGCGATTCGTAGATGCCAACTATGATTTTCAGGGAGATGTCTCCAGGTGGCTCCAGAATTTTCCGGAACAGGTGGAAGTCACATATGATCCGGATCGAAACCCTTCTCATGATTTTATTGCCGTGAAAACAGGCGACGTTAATGCCTCTAACCGGATCTCCAGAGACTGGGCAGCGCAAGAACAAAGGACGGCTGCTAACCCTTTGAGTTTAAAGCTCTATGAAGAAAAACAATCAGGTGTAACTGAGGTAGCTATTCGGGCAGATGCGCCGGATGAGCTCGATGGTTTTCAGTTTACCATTGAGTTTGATCCTGATACTCATGAATTGACGGAGATCGTCTATCCCGGAGCTCTGAAGGACGATCACTTAGGCCTTCGTTATATTGATCAGGGGTTGATAGCAGTCAGCTACGTAGAGGTGACAACGGGCCAGCCTTTGGCGGCCCAGCAGGACTTACTGCGCTTGAAGTTTCGTCGAAAGTCAAACGAAGCTTCCGGAAAAGCATTCATACTAAGAATAGGTTCCCGCCTATTGACACCAGAAGCTTATGCCAAAACTGGTACTATCAGATCAATTGAAGGAAACTGGGATCAGCTGCAGCCCTCAGCTTTCGAAGTTCTTGCGGTATATCCTAATCCGGTATCTGAATCAGCCCAGCTGACTTTTGAAGTGTTTACGCCCGGTGAAGGTGCCGTTCTGCTGGATGTATTTGATACTAGCGGAAAAAGGATCGCTTCTCGTGCAATTAATGCCGTAAAGGGCAGCAACAAATGGATTATCCCTTCTGAGGACTTACCGATCAAAGGATTGTACCTTTACAAGTTACAGTACAAAACAGACGTAAAAACCGGTAAATTCTTCGTTCAGTAGAAAGTCCGGTAACTTTCTCTTTTAAAACGGTAGCTTTGGCTTATCAATTCAAAACAGCTATAGCATGATGCTTTAGTTGTTTTAAAATAAGCCATATCAAGCTATAAACTTTTTTTCAGATGTGTACGTATAATCTAAAATAGGTGGGTTTTATCAGCGTGCAGTCGACAGGCGAAGAATAAAATTACGTATATTTGAATAAAAAGCTATATTTACAATACTCGAATTTATTATTTTTGTTTTAAACTCATAGAGGTTTTAGATTGTGTAATTTTTATGTGATTTCCGCCGGAGGGCACTAGTTGCCCTCTTGCCTTTTTTTAGGCCTTATCCTTAAGAGCAGCTTCCTTCACTGCCTTAGCGACCTTCCACGCTACTTCTTCATCCAGCGTTTTCGGTATAATATATTCTTTTGATGGTTCTCCTACAAAATCTGCAATAGCTTTGGCTGCAGCCATTTTCATATGATGGGTGATACGCTTAGCTTTGGCGTCGAGGGCTCCTCTAAAGATTCCCGGAAAGCCCAACACATTATTGACCTGATTGGGTAAGTCACTCCTACCTGTCCCTACAATGGCTGCCCCGCCTTTGTAAGCTTCTTCCGGCATGATTTCGGGAGTAGGGTTGGCCAGGGCCAGAATTATTGGATTTGGCGCCATAGTTCTGATATCTTCCGCAGTTAATAAATTACCTTTGCTTACGCCGATAAAAACATCCGCTCCTCTAAGGACGTCCTTTAAATCTCCCTTTCGGTCCTGTGGGTTAGTAAAACTCAAAAGCTCTAGTTTTGCTTCATTTAGGTTATCCCTTTCGCTGTGAATAACTCCTTTACTATCGCAAGCAATAATCTCGCATACAGTTTCCTTTGAGCTTCCCTCGGGGCTGTCTACTCCTTGGATTAAACGGGCAATGGCTATACCAGCGGCACCGGCTCCGTTGATGACAATCCTTAAGTCCGTAAACTTTTTTCCAAGATACCTGGTCGCATTGAGTAAGGATGCTAAAACGACAATCGCTGTTCCGTGCTGATCATCGTGAAATACCGGGATGCCTATTTCCTGAAGCCGGCGTTCAATCTCAAAGCTTCGCGGTGCAGAAATATCTTCTAGATTGATACCACCAAATACCGGGGCGATGAGCTTGACCGTCTCGATAATCTTCTCGGTGTCCTGAGTATCCAGACAGATTGGAAAAGCATCAATATCAGCAAATCTTCGAAACAGCATCGCTTTCCCTTCCATGACCGGGATAGCAGCTTTGGCCCCGATATTACCTAACCCCAACACGGCTGATCCATCACTTACGATGGCTACAGTGTTACCTTTGATGGTATAATCCCAGACGGCTTCCGGGTTCTCGGCTATTGCGCGGCAGGGCGCTGCTACTCCCGGCGAATAGACCTGTGAAAGCTCTTCTTTTGTTCGAACCTCGATCTTGGGGGTTATCCTGATTTTTCCCTTAAGGGTTTTGTGTAGGTGTAATGATTCTTCAAAAAAATCCATTGATGAAATGATTTAGGTGGTTGATAATTTCTCAAATGTTTCAAGGCTAATCTTTCAAGTGTGTTTCGACCTTTACAGGGCTGTGCAGGGTCCTATGGACTGGGCACTTTTCAGCGATTTCCAGTAAACGCTGCCGCTGTTTCTGGTCCAGTTGGCCTTTGAGTTCGAGCAGCCGCATAAAATAGTCGATTTTACTCTGGGGATTCTCCATATCGCTCATATCTTCGGCATAATCTTTACGGTGTTCCAAGTGGACAATCACTTCCTGTAAATCCCACTTTTTCCTTCTGGCATACATCTGGAGCGTCATTGCCGTGCAGGCACCCAGACTAGCATTGAGCAATTCGTAGGGGGAAGGTCCAAAATCATTACCTCCAACACTTGTTGGCTCATCAGAGGTCAGGCGGTGTTTTCTAACCATTATTTCTGTAGTAAAGCCCTGATCGTCCAGACGAACCGCCACTTCTTTCTGAACCGCCAGCTTTTCCTTCTTCGGAATGTCAATATAGCGGCTGGCCCATTGCGAAATTACCTTGCCGACATAAAGGGAATCTTCTTTATTGGAAAGCATGTGATCTGCTCCATCAATTGAAATAAAGCTTTTGGGATGTGGTGCAGTACGATACAACTTTGCTGCATTTTCAATGGCCACCACCTGATCCTGCGGAGAATGGAAAATCAATAAAGCGCTGTTGAGGTTTTTGATAAGGTCTATGCCGCGGCTTTGGCGCAAATCATCAATAAACTGTTTTTTGATGGTAAATGGACGCCCACCTATACGGATAGAAGCTTCTCCCCTTGCCTCCAATTCGGCCATACCTCCTTCCAGTAGGTGTTCCAGATGCTCAGGGTCGTAGGGTGCTCCAATAGTGGCTACTACTTCGATAGAGTGAATATAGGCTGCAGCTCTTATTGCGGCTGCACCTCCCAAAGAATGTCCAATCAACATAGCCGGTGCTTTATAGTGTTCTTCCAAAAATGCCGCAGCTTTGAGTAAATCACTAATATTTGAAGAGAAATTTGTGCTGCTAAACTCTCCTTCGCTTTGCCCTAAACCCGTAAAGTCAAACCGCAAAACGCCTATGCCTTCAAGCGTAAGGGCCCGGCTGATATTCCGAACGGCCGTAAGGTTTTTATTACAGGTAAAACAATGTGCAAAAATGGCGTAGGTATGAGGATGTTCGTTGACCGGTACCTCCAATCGGGCCGCCAGATCAAGCCCGTTGCTGTTTTTGAAAGTGACTTTGTGAGCATTCATTAAATATAGATTTGCTCAGAAAACACTTTCAGTTTTTGAGTGGTTGATCCCCTGGCTTATTCCCCGTCAAACTTTTAGCCTTCTTGTCTGGATCAGTACATCTGACTTAGATATTGTATATTTTTTTCCATAACCAAAAGTCCAAAGTAAAAAATCAGGCATGATACGTGACCAGGTAGGAAGGTCGTGTTTGCCTCCAATCAATTCTACATATTCAATATCTTCTTCCTGATTAAAACCAGCGTGGCTAAGCTCAAAAATGACATCCACCGTATCGTCAATCGAATCAATCAAACCATTGTGATTGCGATCGTCGTGTTCGTCAAGCGTCCCAGTCTGGAACCAAAACTTCAGATTGGGGACTTGTGGCGTTTTTTTGATCATATTTAGAACAATGCGCCCGGTATCTGGCCTCAACTCATTAAAGGGCTCTGAGCGCCACCAGAAAGAACCTGAAAAGACCCCCACTTTTGAAAAGACATCAGGGTGATTCCAGGCAATATCAAAAGCAGAGAGCCCGCCCAGCGAAAATCCGGCAATTGCCTTTTCTGCGGTCGGTTTGTAGTCTCTTTTCAAAAATGGCAGTAATTCTTGCAAAACAAAGCCAGTATATTGACCGGCCAGGCTACCCCTGTTCTTGTAGTCAGCCTGCTGTGCAACACCATATTCCTGAATTCGATAGCCCGCATGAATAGCCACCACAAGAATTGGCCGGATCAGCTTATGCGCATAGAGGTTTTGAAGGGTTTCTTTGAGTTTGATGGACTCCATATCCTGGCCATCATTGAGAATGAGTAGGGGGAAAGATCTGTACCTGCTATGGTCATAGACAGGTGGACGGTAAATATCAAAACGGACCACCCTCTTCAGGTAGTGAGAATAGAATTGGTCATGGATATCTACTTGCAGCGCTTTTGTCTTTTTTATGTCATTTTTTCTGCTAAAAAAGCGGAAAAGCCCCGTCAGCTTATCTTTCATATGAATATTTTTATGAAAAAGGCGTGTGACAAATGTAATATTATGTGCCCGAATATGTTCTGCTACAATTTATCACTGCAAATTTTTGGCCAATGATGTTAAAAATTTTCCTGTTCCTCCAACTTAAATTTTCTGGATAACGTATACTTAACAATGTAGATTATTTTTATCTTATATTCATTTTCAAGTATTTACAGCAACTATTTTTCAATTAAAATAATGGCTTTAACTTTGTACAGTAATTTCAGAACGAAAAACTATGCTTAAAGAAAGATATTACAAGTGGTATTCGCCCAACTTGAGTAAAGATATAGAAATGCTAGTCTACGGTGACCGAGGCTATCCGGTGATTCTCTTTCCATCTTCCAAAGGGCGTTTCTACGAAGGTAAGGATTTCGGTTTGATCGAGTCCATAAAATGGTTTTGGGAACGCGATTTTGTGCAGGTTTTCTGCCTGGATAGCATTGACGCATACAGTTGGTATAATCGCGGTATTCATCCTGCGCAACGGGTGCAAAACCATATTGGGTACGACAGGATGGTAACCAATGAAATTGTTCCTGCGGCCAAAAGAAATACTGCGCTGAGAAAAGTTGCTGTAGCGGGAGCAAGTTTTGGAGGCTTTCATGCTGCCAATTTTGCTTTTAAACATCCCGGGTTGGTCAGCCACTTATTCTCCATGAGTGGTGCCTTTAATATCAAAAGCTTTCTTGGAGGCTACTACGATGATAATGTGTATTTTAATAATCCGGTTGATTTCCTGCCGGGGCTTAATCATCCGGCTCTATGGCAAATGAAAATCATCCTGGGAACGTCAGAATGGGACATCTGCCGTACTTCCAATGAACACCTCTCCGGTTTGTTACGTCATAAAAATGTGCCTCACTGGCTGGATAGGAGAGGATGGCAAGAGCATGACTGGGCAATGTGGCGGGAAATGTTCCCCCATTACATTAGTACCATCAACTAACAGCAAAATTTTAGCAAACAATAATAAATTATAACATTAATACAACCCTAACTTGTCCGTAGCATGAAGAAGAAGATTGGAATTTTATTCGGTAAGGAACGTTCTTTCCCGAAGGCATTTGTTGATCGTGTAAATGCCGAAAATGTAGAAGGTATCAGTGCAGAATTTGTCACTATTGATAAAGTAATGCAAGCCAAACCAACGGATTATGCCGTTATCATTGATCGTATTTCTCAGGATGTACCTTTCTATCGCGCCTATCTGAAAAATGCAGCAGCCTGTGGTACGGCTGTTATCAATAACCCTTTTTGGTGGAGTGCCGATGAGAAATTTTTGAATAATGTATTAGCAGAAAAGGTGGGCGTACCTGTACCCAAAACGGTACTCTTGCCCTCTAAAGAGCATCCGGAAGATACCAACGAGCAGTCCTTCTCTAACCTGGCCTTCCCGTTAGATTGGGGAAGTATTTTTAACTATGTAGGATTTCCGGCTTTCATGAAACCATTCGCCGGAGGTGGTTGGAAAAATGTGTATGAGCTGGATTCCGTAGAGACCTTCTTTGAAAAATATTCAGAAACCCATCGCCTGGTTATGATGTTACAGGAAGCTATTGATTTTACTTCTTATTTCCGCTGTTATTGTATCGGAAGAAAGTACGTTAAGATCATGCATTATGAACCACGCAATCCTTTTCACTTGAGGTATGCGGCAAAATTTGACGTCTCAGAAGAACTCCTGAATACCATTCACTACTATACGCTGCGTCTTAACGAAGTACTGGGGTACGATTTCAACACAGTGGAATTTGCTGTAAAAGATGGCGTACCTTACGCTATTGACTTTTGCAACCCGGCGCCTGACGCTGCCGTTGATTCTGTAGGGGAGGAAAACTTTGAGTGGGTGGTTGAAAATTCTGCCAAATACGCTATCGAAAGAGCTTTGGCTGCCCAACCCGGAAAAAATAACTTAACCTGGGGTAACTTCCTTCACAGTAGCGTAAATGGAAAAATGTTGGGAAAAAATGAAGAGAATAATGGTCAGGTTTCTGTAGGTACACAGACCTCCTCTTCTGAAGATGCATAAAAAATTAGCACAGCCATACGATTAATAAATCTGGGATGAAATGGGAATTGTCTCTCTAAAGCGGTAAAACCAGGCTGATCTGGCCTGTTTATACCGATTATCAAAGGGGCAATTTTATCATTTTAGCTCTTTCAAAACAAGTCTTTTATGTCTTACATTCAAAAGATATTGTAAACGGGTTATGAGAATTGTTCATCCTTTTCTAATATAGCAGTTGAACTTTACCTTTCGGCTAGAAATTTGTTGGGATAATTACTGTCCGCAGAGTTGACTATTCTTGGGGATAGTTGATCTCACAAGCCAAAAGGGTTAATCAAATAACTATGAGTAATATTAAAGTCGCTATTTTAGACTTGTATGACAATACCCCTAACCAGGGGATGAGGTGCATCAATCAGATTGTTGACAGCTTCAGTGAAGTTGCAGTCAAAAAGATTTATTGCCTAAGAGATAAGGTAGAAGTACCAGATTTGAATTATGATATCTACATTTCCTCTGGGGGGCCCGGAAGTCCTTTGGACGGAGATGGAGTGTGGGATAAAAAATATTTTGACTGGTTGCGGTCTGTCTGGGAGTGGAACCGAAAAAACAGCCAAAAGAAATTTGTCATCTTTATCTGTCACTCCTTCCAAATGGCGTGTCGGTATTTCAGAATCGGGAAAGTGACGCAACGTAAGTCGCCATCTTTTGGTGTTTATCCTGTTTATCCCACTGACCTGGGAGTAGATGACTCTCTTTTTGAGGGATTGAACAGCCCATTTTGGGCCGCTGATTTCAGGAGTTGGCAGGTGGTCTGTCCTGATATTGATCGTTTAGATGAGATAGGCGCCGGAATTCTGGCTCTTGAAAAAGTGAGGCCCCATGTACCTTTGGAAAGAGCTATAATGGGGATACGTTTTTCTGAGGAGATCGTAGGCGTACAATTTCATCCGGAAGCCGATCCGGACGGTATGCTAAAGCACTTCGAAGATCCGGAAAGAAGAAAAGTCATTCTGGAAAAACACAGCGAGCGAAAATACGATAATATGATGGAGCACCTGTACGATTCTGATCGACTGAAAAGAACACAGGATGTGGTAATTCCGGGGTTTTTGAGCTCAGCAATTGAACAGATTAAGCAGTATCCCAGAGGAAGATCTGGGGCTGCTAGTTAGTTTTTTATAGAATCCATCTATCCTTTTTCCTAAAAATAATCACCTAATGGTCCCGCAATTGCGAAAAAGCTTCAACCAGCATTTTGAGCCTTCTAGGCATGAAGCATTGATCGATGAGTTTGAAAAAGAATACAACCATCGGCCTATATTTAACATTGCCGAAACGCCGATCTTTGTGCCCAAAGCGTTGAAGCACAGCTTATTTGAAGCCTGTGAATTGATTACGGATGTGATTGCAGCACCAGACTTTAAGGAAAAGTCAGAAAAAGCACTACTGGCCGGGCAGGTAGTACCCAATGAAACGGACCATACTACTTTCTTACAGATGGATTTTGGAGTATGCCTGGATGCTAATGGTAATTATCTGCCTCAGCTGATAGAAATCCAGGGGTTTCCATCTCTCTATTTTTATCAGGTTGAACTGGCTTATAAATATCGGAAATATCACGATATCCCTCAGGGGTACGATCACTTGTTCAGTGGTATGACAAAAGAAAATTATATCAGTAAGCTGCGGGAAGTAATCGTTGGGGATACTGATCCCAAAAATGTTGTACTGCTGGAAGTAGAGCCAACCAAACAGGTGACTCAGATTGATTTCTGGGTTTGTCAAAAACACCTGGGAATAAAAGTGTTGTGTGTTTCTGATGTAAAAAAGGAGGGTAAAAAGCTTTACTACCTCGAAAACGGAGAAAAAATTTATATCCATAAAATATTCAACAGAGTTATCTTCGATGAGCTGATCAAAAGAGATGACCTGCCAAGAGACTTCTTTTTTACCGAAGGTGCAGATGTAGAATGGATAGGCCACCCCAATTGGTTTTTCAGAATTAGTAAGCATACCTTACCATTTTTGAAAAATAAATACGTTCCGGATTCTACTTTCCTGAATGATATCAATGAATATCCTGAAGACCTGGAAAACTATGTTCTCAAGCCACTATATTCTTTCGCCGGTTCGGGAGTAATTATTAATCTGAATAAACACGACCTGGAAAGCATAAAAGATCCGGAGAATTATATCCTGCAACGCAAAGTAGCTTATGCACCAGTCATAGAAACCCTGGACGTCAACGCCAAATGTGAAATCCGGATGCTAATGATCTGGGAAAAAAATGCTGAACGCCCTCACATTATCAATAATCTTGTTCGCCTAAGTAAAGCAGAAATGGTCGGCGTGCGATACAATAAAGGAAAAACCTGGGTGGGCGGTAGTATCGGCTTTTTCGAAGAAGGATAGCAGGCCAACTCCCGGTTTTAGGGATACTATTAAAAATTAACGTATTAGCTTTTCATTTTCCGGAACTGGGACAATACTTACCAATCAAGTTTACGAAAAAGGAATTGAAAAAAACAAGTAGAGGCACTTTTACCCGGAACATGCTTGTTGAGGTGGCCTCTACTTTCACGAAACGCTCTTAATTATTTTGTATCTATCAATTGCTTTACTGCTCTGACTTTATCATTCGGAATGGTCACAGAAAGAACGTAATGCTTAATTTTCCAACCCTCGGGAGTATTAACGGCCACCCCTGAACCCCGACATATTCCCATCCAGGTATCCAGCTTTTCATCAAACCAAACCCTGTTTTTGTCTTCATCCATTTCAATATTACGCTCTAGGAGCTTAAAATCCCAAGCCGGAGCCTCTTTGAAAGCTCCCTTAGCAAAAGACTGAAATTCTGATCGGTTCCATCGCTCAGAAGCATCCGTCCCTATAAAGTAGGAGTCGTCTGTCATCAGCCCAAAGTAGGTGTCGGCATATGCATTTGTAGCGGCCTGATGCCATTCAGTGAGCATGGCATCTACTGCTGTCTCGGCAAAAGATTGTTCGGTAATACAGCCATCCGTGCGCTTGGTGTCTGTGATACTAAAGATTTTCCACCCTTCGTCAGACTTAAAGAGCTGGAAAGTGTTGACACCACAATGGCTCATTTTTCCATTATAATAAAAAGTAAAGTCTGTCCACACCGTTGCCAGGTTCTGATCTATCCTTACGTCGTAGGACCAGATTTTTTCATCCAGCGCATTCTTTGGGGCTTTTCCCACACCAGTAATAAAACTTTGAATCCCTCCACCACTTAGCCTGGGATCCCCGTTCTTGTCATTGAAGGTGCGCATCAAAGTAGCATCAGGGTGAAAAATTTCGCTCAAGCCCACGGTATCGGCGTCGCGCATGCTATCAAACATTTTTTGGACAATGCTAATGACCATTTCTTTATCAGATTGCCCGTTCAGGTTGGCAACCAGGAAAAGGAGGAGCAATAAAGAAATACAAGTATTTTTCATTGTAGCTAGTTTATGTTTTATTAGTTTTGAATAATTCAGAAAAAAATATTAATCATTATAGCATTTTTATGGAAAAAAAAGAGATGAATCTTGCTAAAATACTTTTGGGCCTTATGTTGATCTGTTTATTTCAATCTTGTACGACAAAGCCCAAAAGCCGATTCAACTATTTGAAGATACCGGTTCCGCCTATCTATGAACGGGCAGCATTTTGGGCCGCTCTACCTGAAAAAGAAGATGCAGCAGACTTAACGCCGGATGGACTGGAAGATCGTCAGGAGGAGGCTGCGGTCGATGTTTTTTATATTCATCCCACCACCTACACCAATGAGCCCGGTAATAAATACTGGAATGGCGCTGCAAATGCCCCGGATCTTATGGAAGAGACAGATTCTACAGCTATTAAGTATCAGGCTAGCCTTTTTAATGGAGTGGGGCGGGTTTATGCTCCGCGCTATCGCCAGGCACATATTGAAGCTTATTATACCAAAAAATATAAGCGCTCTGCACAAAGAGCCCTTGATATGGCCTACGCTGATGTCAAAGTGGCTTTTGAGTATTATATGGAAAATTACAATGAAGGTCGTCCAATAATCATTGCTGCTCACAGCCAGGGAACGACACACGGTATTCGGCTGGTCAGAGAGTTTTTTGACGGTAAAAGTTTGCAAGAACAACTGATTGCTGCGTATCTTGTAGGTATGCCGGTTAAAGAAAATGAGTTTGGAACTATTCAGCCTTGTCAGACACCGGAAGAGATCGGATGCTTTTGCAGCTGGCGTACCTTCCGCGATGGATATACACCAAAAAACCATCCGAAGGACAACAATATTAGTGTTATCAATCCGTTAACATGGATGATTGAGCAACCTGAAGCCAGCCGCAAAGCAAACAAGGGAGCCGTTCTGAGGAACTTCAATGACCTTATCCCGAATGCAGTGGATGCTAAAGTACATAACGGATTGCTTTGGGTAGATAAAAGAAAATTTCCGGGAAGCTTCTTTTTTAATAGAAAAAACTACCACATCGTAGATTATAATTTTTACTACGTAAATGTTAGAGAAAATGCCCGGCAACGGGCAGAAGCTTTTCAGAAAAATAAAAGGTAAGCCAATAGGATATGCTTGTGCTTTCTGTTTAGAAAAACGGGTCATGGATATATACAGTAAAAAGTCACGTTGGAAAATTTATCTGGCCATCTTTGGAGTGATCATCGTTTTGGCTTCTCTGATTTATACCAATTATCTGGCATCTAAATTGGCCAGAGAGGAGCGCGCTAAAGTCAACATTTGGCAGGAAGCAACGAGGTATAATACCATAGGTACAGAGGATGAAGGTTTGGAGTTGAGCTTAAAAATTGTACAAAGCAATAATAATATTCCGGCTATGATTGTAGGAGAAGGAGAGCATATCGATAGCCATATCAATTTCCCTTCTGATGATCCTCAATACCTGAAAAGAGAATTGGATAAAATGAAACGCAGTGGCAATGAGCCTATCGTTATAGAAGACCTCGGCGTTTCTATTTATTATAAAGAGTCCTACATTTTACGTCAGTTGAGGTTTTTTCCATTTATTCAATTACTATTAATTGGTGCATTTATTCTTTTTGGATACCTGAGTTTTAGTTCTGCCAGAAGAGCTGAACAAAACCGCGTATGGGTGGGTATGGCCAAAGAGACTGCTCATCAGCTGGGCACTCCTATTTCTGCTATTATTGCCTGGCTGGAACACCTGAGGATGATCCGCGAAGGTGATGAAGAAATTCTGGAGGTAGTAGATGAACTGCAAAATGATGTAAACCGCCTGGACTTGGTTGCTGATCGCTTTTCCAAGATTGGCTCTGAGCCGGAGCTCATGCCAGTCAATGTGTATGATGTACTGGAGGAATCTAGGGCATACATGGAGCGTAGGGCGCCCAAACGGGTATCTTTTGATTTTCCGGAGGTGAGTCTGCATCCTGCAAAAACAGTATTCATTAATGTACATCTTTTTAACTGGGTAGTCGAGAACTTGCTTCGCAATGCCCTGGATGCTATGGGCGGAAGAGGAAAAATAGCTGCTCAGGTCTATGAAGAGCCGGGCTATATTTCTATTGATATAAAAGATAGTGGAAAGGGCATTCCGGCCTCTAAGTTCAAAACAGTTTTTGAGCCAGGATATACAACCAAAAAACGTGGCTGGGGCTTGGGGCTGTCATTGGCGAGGCGAATTATCAATGAGTATCATTCCGGGAAAATATTTGTCAAAGATTCTACTGAAGGAGAGGGGACCATTTTTACTATCAAGCTTCCTGTCAAAAGCCCCAAAAAAGAAAGCGTCAAAAAAGCCAATCCAAAAAGAGAGGTAATCTTGTAATTTAATCTTTCTTTTCTTCATTTTTCCTTTTCTTATTTATTATATTTTTAACCT
>CAZVOD010000051.1:12250-31440 GCA_964628385.1 uncultured Saprospiraceae bacterium | reverse complement strand
GCAAATCTGGATGAATTATGTCCTTGCATTACCGTTTTCCATACGGCCTGTGTTACCGGATATTTTCCAATATAAAAGGGTTGCGTGATTTCTACCAGATGCTCTGGCCTTTCAAAATCGTATTCGGATTGATTATATCCCATAATGAAGGTGCCAGGCTCTACTTTCACCATAGGATAGCGGAGATGGTCCGTGATGATGTGCTCATATACTAGCGGTAAGTCTGGCATAGAAGATGTGTATTTCGTTTATCTGGTCGTTAAGATAAAGAAGTTGTCTAAAAGTTCACTAATTGAAGTAGTTGTTATTATTATCCGAGTACTTACTTAAAAAAATCATACCCCTCCGCGACTCTGGCTACATCGACGCCCGAAGCACGCAGATAACGCTGTAGGGTCTGTAGTTTTTTCCAGCCGCCGAGCTTCATGATGTCGCCCAGGGGAACGCCCTCCAGCATAAGCTGGGTCGCCGCCGATCTACGGGCGGTATGAGAAGTAATAAACTTAAATTTTGGTGCGGTAACTGCTCCGAGAGTAATGACGGTATTGATCCCGGCCAGAGAGCCAATCGTTTTGATTTTAGTATTGGCCTTCTGGATGGCATCGCCTTTGAACTTGAAGTCTCGTTTTTGGAGTAAGGCTTTCGCCGAGGGGGAAATAGGTAAAGTACATTCGATCTCCGTTTTCCCGTGTTGGTAGGAAAAGTACTTAAAGTCACCTCGGATCATTTCTCGGTTAATACGGGTGCTATCTTCCCAGCGCATCAAGAAGTAATAAGAGATCAGGAAGCGATCTCGCTCCCGATCGAGGTGGGGCATGCTGCTGAGACCTAATTCTTCGATTGACTGGATTTCCGCTTTGGTAAGGTAAATTTTACCCCCTGGTTTTTGTTTTGTCGCCTTGAAGGAGGGCTCATCGAAGGTCCTATTATTATGTAGTTCCCGCTCCAATGCCGTACGCATTACTCGCTTGAGTACTTTGATGTGATTACCAAAGGCATTGCGCTTCCCCTGGGTTTCTTCCAGAAAGCTACGATAATCGTAATAGAAGTCCATGGTGATATCTTCAAAATTCAGGTCCTTTAGTAAGCGGTGTTCGCAGTATTGTTCCAGGCGCGTGAGCATAGACTGGTAGTTCTTCCCGGATCGGGCTTTGATATCATGCTTATTATCCTTGATTTCCTGAATGAATTGTGCTGTGAATTTGAGCAAGCTGTGGCTAGGAGCTTTGATATCCAGTCGATCTGCCGGTACGCCCTGCATCAATAGCGACTGGAATTTCATTTTGGTTTCCTGGATCCGATTATTGAAGGTTTGATTGAGAAAAGCCGGAAGTCCCTTGACGCGCTCGCGCTGTTCATCCCACTGTTCTGGTCGGACACAGATTCCGGTGGAATAATACTTTTTCTTACCCTCATTCAGGGCATAAATTTTTACATCGTGGGTACCATCTTTTTTTTGATAGTGGGTCCAGAGAATGGCTTTTACGGTCATAGCCGTAAGGTCTAGCGTGTTCACCAGGGTGAACAGTTAAAAAAAGACCAGAAACGAACTTTCTAAAATTTTAGAAACTCAAAAATATTTCAGAAGAATTTTAGAAGAATTTTTTCAAAAGCTGCCATCTATGTGCAACTGTGTTCAAATATAACACAAAAAGTTGAGACATGGAAGCCTAATAGGCCTGATTGGAAAGCAAAAAAGCCCCTGAAAGTCAAGGGCTTTTTTAATTAAAACATTTGTTGTTAAAAGTGATCCCGCCAGGATTCGAACCTGGGACCTACTGATTAGCATACCCTCTACAGTTTTCACTGCTACCAATGAAAAATATTGGTATTTGTGGTCTGGACTATCTCTTCGCCGTTTCAGGCGTGCCACGTATAGTCTCTACGGATCGCTCTTTGCCTACCTTTTTTGTTTAAAACATTCAGCAAGTCATCGCTTTCCTCGGGATTGCCATTTTCACTCTTGGTGAAAGAAGGGTTCCCCGATATAGTGACATCCACTCTGTGTGTTACGTTTCCAGCACAGAGGCTCCTAATTTGATTCCGCCCAAAGGCGGAATAGCTTAAAGTCAGTTGCTCTATCCAGCTGAGCTACGGGACCAATAATTCAATTTACACAGCTTTTCTTCAAAAGCGATGCAAATATAGTACTTTTGATTCGTCTCAGCAAGCGCCCAAAAAGAAAATCGCTTTTTTGTTTTCGAAGCAGGAACTACGGGAATAAAAAAGCTGAAGTATTTTCTTCAGTCATTTCATACAAGGTATTCTGCACACAGGGCCGATCTCCGTAAACATTTCCTCTCAAATCTCTTTTAATGTTGGAAAAACAACCAATCGATTAATGAGTAATGTCAAAATTGAAGAAAGCTGGAAGGCTGTACTGAAGAATGAATTTGTACAACCTTATTTTCAGGGAATCGCCAGCTTTTTAAAAAAAGCCAAAGAAGAGGGTAAGAGCATCTATCCTCCCGGGTCACTGATTTTCAATGCTTTTAATACGACTCCTTTTGATAAGGTAAAGGTGGTAATCCTAGGACAGGATCCCTATCATCGACCGGGAGAAGCCATGGGCCTTTCTTTCTCTGTTCCTAAAAATGTAAAAGTGCCTCCATCGCTCCAAAATATATACAAAGAGTTGAATACTGACCTAGGCGTGCCTATTGCCAAACACGGAGACCTTACCTACTGGGCCGAACAGGGGGTCTTTCTCCTCAATGCCATTCTCACTGTAGAGCGCAGTAAGGCTGGCGCTCATCAAAAGATTGGCTGGCAACAATTTACAGATGCCGTTATCCGGAAGCTTTCTGAAGAAAGGGAAAATCTGGTATTCATGCTATGGGGAAATTTTGCCAAAAAGAAAGGCGCCTTGATCGATCCTTTTAAACATCTGATCCTGGAAGCCGCTCACCCTTCTCCCCTGGCCAAGGATGCCTATCGGGGTTCAAAACATTTTTCAAAAGCTAATCAATACCTTGAAGATAAAAGCTTGGAGCCGATCGACTGGAATTTAACCTAACAGACAAAACAAACGATCAGCCAATAATCTCAAATTTTGAGTAAGGCCTCGGCTGATCGCTGTCTGATTACCTACTTATTAGGTTGTGGCGTCATTCTCAAGTAGGGCTTTATTTCGTTCACTCCTTTTGGGAATTGCTCCGCCAGTTCTTCGTTCGTTACGGATGGCAAAACCACGCAGTCTTCCCCGTCTACCCAGTCAGCAGGAGTAGCTACCTTATGGTAAGCTGTCAATTGAAGCGAATCAATCACGCGTAAAATTTCGCCAAAGTTACGACCAGTTGACGGTGGGTACGTTAAAGTTAACTTGACCTTCTTGTTGGGGTCAATTACAAATACTGTTCTTACCGTGAACTTGGCCGTTTCGTTGGGATGAATCATGTCGTACTTTTCAGCGATTGACTTGTCTTCATCTGCAATAATCGGAAAGTTCATTTCCACATTTTGCGTCTCCTCAATATCCTTAATCCAGGTTTGATGATCAGCCAGCGGATCAACACTAAGTGCGATCGCCTTTACATTTCTCTTCTTGAATTCCTCCATCAAAGAAGCTGTCTTACCCAATTCAGTAGTACAAACGGGCGTAAAATCTGCTGGATGAGAAAAAAATAAGCCCCAGCTGTCTCCCAGCCATTCGTGAAATTTAATTTCTCCATGAGTTGTTTGTGCCGTAAAATCCGGTGCAGTATCACCTAGTCTAATAGTCATTGGAATATTAATTTAGTTGGTTAATATATTTTAGAGCTTTTCTGAAAATTGCTCTGATTTCCCAGGGCCTTAAGCCGCATAACAGTCTACCATCAAAAGGTTACTAGTCAAAAGATAGTTTTTATTTCGGAGATTTTTTACAGCAAAATTAGAAGACTTGTTGCGCAGGGATTAAAATACAAATTAAATAAAATTAATTGTTTTAAATTAGTGGCCAACACTGGATTTTATAAAATTATTTGTTTATTTTTGACATTGAATTGACACTTTTACCTTTAACCATCAAACAACTCTATTCAAATGACAACTCAGGAAATTGCCAACAAGCTTGTGGAATTATGCCGTACAGGCCAAAGTGATCAGGCTTACGTTGAATTATTTTCAGAAAATGCTGTAGCAGTGGAACCAGCTAAGTGGAACGTTCCCGATACAGTTGGAAGAGAAGCCTTACTGGAAAAAAGTAAAAAATGGATGGAAAATATCCAGGAATTTCATGGCAGTACGGTTTCAGATCCACTCATTGCCGGTGACTTTATTGCCCTGACTATGGGAGTGGATTTGACCCAGAAAGATGGCCAACGAATTACTATGGAAGAAATCTGTATTTACGAAGTAAAAGATGGAAAAATAATTAAAGAGCAGTTTTTCCACTAGAGTGAATTGACGACTTGCAAAACCAGAAGCAGGCCTGCAATACTATCGAATCATTTCAAGCTATCAGCTGTAGGCCTGCTACCCAATTTTCCCCAACAAATATCTCCTTTTTTTATCCTATCACCTGTCAGGGAGGAGTTCTGCAGCTTCTTCTTTTCGCATTATTCAGAAGCTGAAATGCATTAAATCTATTTGTCAACTCTCCCGAGGTTGTGCTCGCCTATTCCAAATGTCACCCAACTTTCATTTAACCACAATTGTTTTTTCAAAACATACTGTTCAAATCCACTTCTTGAATAAGTGTTCGTTATGATAATAAATTATTTCTATTTTTAAACTGATGAAGGAGAATGCTACAAGAAGGTTGGTAATTTTTATCATAGCACTTTCTATCCTGGCTATGATTTTGGGAGTGATCACAGTTCGCGATACAGCAGAGAAATATGCTACTGAGAAAATCGATGAATTGCTTCAGGGTCAGTTGCCTCCCCCCTATTTGTTAGATTATGGAAAAATAAGTATTTCGCTGTTTAATAATGAGCTCTACATAAAGAAGCTTCATATTTTTCCCGATAGTTTGAGCAAAGACAGCTTTGATCAGAAGATGTACGATGTCAACCTGCCGTTTTTTGATTTGAAATTCGAATCCTTGTGGTCTATTCTAAAAAATAAAGAGCTGGTCATTACTGATGTGTCTCTTCGCAACCCCAACTTATCGATCAGGGATTTTGGTAAAGAAAAAGGAACAACCCTCAGCCAGGAGTCGGCTGATATCATCAAAGTTATGAGCCAATATCTGGATATCTTTGAGATCGAGCGGCTGGATATCAAAAATGCGAGGTTTTCTTTTCATCATGGCGATCAACAGGAAAAAGATGGTTTTATCATCAAAGATATCGATTTTCACCTGACCGATTTTATGGTTGACTCTACCGGTTCGAAGCGCCATTTCCTAAATGCCAGAACGATTGATTTAGTCGTCCATCAAGAAACTTATTTCCTACCGGATAGTATTCATCAATTTTCTTTTGATCAATTTCGACTCTCCACCAGAGATTCCCTGATAAGCTTTGATAATATTGTTATAGCTCCGGTAGATAAAAATGTGGGCAGTAATAAAGCGATCAATCGCGTCAATGATATTTTTGATATTGTCATTCCTCAACTTAATATTAATGGTATAGAATTTTATGATTCTTACCTTAGTGAAAATTTTTCTATCAAAGAGATTGCTCTTAACGATGCGTCAATTTTTTACAAACAAAAGCAACAAACCACTTCTGAGGCTGAATCGCAGGAGAATCCGCTGAATAGCATACTTTCCAACCTTGCGCCTACTATTAATATTGAAAAACTAGCTTTCTATAATGCCGGAGTCAATTTAAGCCTGCCTTTCATCAACCGGGAGTTATTAGAAGTCAAAGTAGACTCATTGTTGCTTTACGACTGCCTGATGGATCCTGGTAATTTTCAGCTTTCCAAAGAGGCCAGAAATATCGATCAATTTGAGCTTTACGCCAGTAATTTTAAAGAAAACCTTCCCGAGCAAAACCTCAATATTGCTTTTGATAGAGCAAAGCTGAATTCTCGAAACAAAACCTTATATCTCAGTAATTTAGAAATCAAGCCCAATTACAGTAATTCGGCGGCTACGCAGGTCAGCCAAAAGGTGGCCGGTATTCAGATATTAGGACTGGATTATTTTGAAGTATGGTTTGATCAGGTGATCAATCTTTACCGGGTCAACCTCAAGTCACCTGAAACCATTGTGGAGCTTTCTCAGAGCCAACAAGATACATTGACTAATCCGGATACGCTGGGTATTCAATCGATACATCAGCTCTTTAATGGCTTACTTTACCAGCAATTGAATCTGGCTTTTTTAAATATAAGCAACGGAGCCTTTACAATACCCGGCAATCTAAATATTGGGCGTTATGACCTGAACTGCAGAGGACTAAAGCTAAATAAATGGATAAAGAACTGGAAGGAGTTGACAGATTCTCTAAACCTGACACTCAACGACATTGAGCATAAAAATAAAGACGGGAAAATAAATATAAAAGCTATCCAAACGGATGGCTCTGCTTATCGATTTTCTAATGCAAAGGTCGATTTGAACTTACCGGCTCTGCGAACAAAACTGCGCTTTAAGCAGCTCCGGGTAGACAGTACAGACCTGGATAGTTTGATAGCACAAAAATATCAATGCAATACACTAACCCTTGAAGGCCTTAGGTTTGACGGCCATTTGAATAAGATCAGCCAAACACCTGAAGGGTCTCAAAAGGAAATACCAATTCCTTTTCGCGCTCACCATTTTGAGCTGATTGATGCACAGGTACAAGTGGAAACTGCCAATAAACAAAAAATTACTGCCGGAAGGATAGATGCTATTCTACAATTGGATTCCCTTACCGAGCTACACACTTTGTTGTTGGATAACTTTAAATCAAATGCGCCGCAGCAGCCTTTTGAACTTCACCTTGACCGTTTGCAGAAACTGGAACAGGAGTACTCTTTTAAGTTGAGCAATATTATGCTTTTTCCCAAAGACAGTAACCGGGAAAATTACCTGATGCTGAATATACCTGACTTATTTGTAAAACAGTGGGATAAAAAGCGCTGGGCTAATGATCAACAGCTTCATTTTGAGGCCCTGGAGCTAACGAAGCCGATATTGACTCTAGAACAAGTGAAAAAAATCAGCCAACCCAAGCATAGGCAAGTGGAGCTTCCTGACCTGTCGATTGACTCCATTCGCTTCTTCAAAGGCGTCTTCCTGGGAACCTGGCTGGGCCCTGATGATTCAACGGTAGTTCGGCTTCCGGAATACGAACTGTGCGCAGCGGGGGTAAATACGAGCAATTTCAACGGTGATCTTTTTGATATGGATCAATTGTATCAGGCTTTTCAGCTCCATAATAATCAACCACTAGAAATTGATCATCCGGCTTTCAAAGCAGAGGTGCAGAATGTGAACCTCGAATTACCAGGGGGTAATTTGGCACTGGAAATGATTAATTTTGAAGAAAAAAATCCATCAAGAGACCATAACTCTTCTATTCAAAAGATCGAGTTGAAGGGATGGAAGAAAAAAGACTGGTTTACCGACCGATCGTTAACTGCTGACAGCCTTATGGTTGGTCCTGCAAAAACGGCAATCAGCTTCCCTGAGCAAGACGGGCTTTCCTCCGATACGTCAAATTTCTCTTTTACAGAACCGATCGAAACGGGGTTATCTTCTTTGACGCTTGACTATTTGCGGCTTGAAAAGACAGATTTAAACCTTTACAACGAAGATTCTTTCTTGCTAAAAGGTATAACGCTCGAAGCCAATCAACTAGAGTTGGACTCTACGGTTTTGTTACCCCATCTGGATGATTATTATGGGAAATTAAATTTTGGTATGGATCAGTTCCGTACTAAAATTGGTCGCTTTAAGGAGTACCAAATCAGCAACAGCTTGAATTACCTATCCGATGAGCAAACGCTAACGTTTGGCAATGTCAGGCTAGCGCCTCAATACAGCAAGGAAGAATATACGCAACTGCTGGAATTTCAGGCTGACTATTTTGATGCCACTATCCCGGGGATATGCTTCCATGAAGTTAAGCCGAAAGACTTTTTTCAGCCGATTATAGCGCTGAGAAAAATTACTGTTTCGGGGTTTGATGCCAGCATCTATCGCAGTCAGCATATTCCACATCCTGAGCAGCCTATTGCTTTGGTACAGGATCAAATCCGGCAAATTCCCTATCCGTTTGAATTGGATACGCTAGTTCTGACAGGGGATATACATTTCAGCATTTTACCGGAGAACGTATCAGAAAAAGCTACTATTACCTTTGATCGATTGGATGGCACCCTGGCGTGCATTTCTAATCAAGCTGCCCTTCGTAGTACTCCAATGGTTTTGGATGCGGAAGGTTATATGTTTGAAGAAACTCCTATCAATGCCAGAGTAAATTTCAGTATGAATGATTCGTTGAATAGCTTTAAGATGAAAGGCAGCGTGGGGCAAATGAATATTCCGGTGATGAATAATATACTCACGCCAACTGCCCGCATTTTTATTAAATCTGGCATGAATCGCTCTATAGATTTTGAAGTTTCTGCCAATGATGATGTAGCTATTGGCGATATGTTTTTCCGTTATAATAAACTCAAATTCAGAATTGTCAATAAAGATGACTACACGCAAACTAATCTGGGGAATTCCATTCTTTCCTTTTGGGCCAATCGGCTAGTCAAATCCAATAATCCCTCTTTTTTGAGAAAGCGCATGGGCATCATTTACTATGAAAGAAATAAGAACCGGGCTATCTTTAACTATTGGTCCAGGGCGCTGCTAAGCGGTGTCATCAGCAGTGTGGGAGTGAAAAACAACAAAAAGAAGCTACGCAAAATGGGAATAGAAAAGCTGGAAGCGGCTGATTACCAGGAGATTTTTGAAGATGGTTTTAGAGTAAAAGATAAGTTGGGGAAAAATCGAAAAAGAGATAAGCGGTAACACTTATCCATCTTTCAATTTTTCAAAATCTATTGAAAACGCGCCAAATCCTCTTCCAACATGACCTGTCGAAGCGAATCAGAGTCTTGGTATTGCACTTGTAACTCATCGAGCTTTTTCATCAGTTCTTTGTTGGTGGAATCAATACACTCATGATTGCGCTGGGCGACGGGAGAATACCATCCCCAAAAGTATTCAAACCCCAGCTCTGCTGCCAGCTCCGGCCATATCTTGTTATCGTGCGTTATCCTCATGTGTTCAGCAATACGCATTTCGGCTTCTGCATTTATTACTCCTCATTTCAGGAGTCTCCCCCCTCTGCGATAAAAATAGCCCTTGCCATATCATGGTTATCTATGGAAGTCATGAGGTTATCGGTATCTGCATAAAGAATGTCCTGAGTGAATACAGCATACACATCCATTAAATTAACCTTTCCTGACAAGTAATCGCTTAAGGCATTACAAAGTGGAAAATCCATTACAGCCGGAAGATGGGTATCAAAATCCAGGTTTTTTCTTAAAAAAGAATGGGTTTGGAAAATAGCACAAGAAGCCGGCTCGGCATTCCATATTTCTCCAACAATAGCTTTGGCCCAGTCGGCCAGAAACCGTTGGTCCGGATAGGGATAAGTGTCTTCCCTGATGCCATCCAGGCCGGTGTACTCTATCCACCAGATAGAATTTTGGATCAGATAATTAGCCATGAATGGGTTGCGTTGGTTGAGATCTGGCATGGAACTTACAAACCAAAAATCACGCAATAGCTCCTGAGCTTGCTCGTCAGCGTAAGGATCAAAAATAGAGTGTTTATAGTGTTTTCTTTGCAGGTGATCATCTTTTGTTCCATTTACCCAACTCTCCATGGGCAGGTTTTTCATCCATTCATGATTGATACCAATGTGGTTATTGACATGATCAAAAATGACTTTAATCCCTCTGTTGTGAGCTTCTCTGACAAATTTCTGGTACAATTCATTATCACCAAAACGAGCATCAATATTGTACAGATCGGTGGCAGCATATCCATGATAACTGCCCCGTCCGCTGTTTTCCAGTACAGGATTAAGCCAGATGCAAGTGATACCCAGGTCTTCCATATAATCCAGGTGGTTGATCAAGCCCTGTAAATCTCCTCCATGGCGTTTACCATCCACCGACCGATCGTACTCATCCATCAGGCTGGCTACGCGATTATTGGCAGGGTCACCATCGGCAAAGCGGTCTGGGGTAATAAGGTATACGAGATCATTTTTATTGAAGCCCTGATAACGCCCCGCTGGATCTTCTCTCTCTAAGATTGGATATTCAATAGTTGTTTTATTTTGACCATCGCTGAACTCAATTCGGTAGGTACCAGGCTTGATATTGGGGGCGAGTTCAAGATCGATAAAGGCATAAGAACTATTAGGTAGGGTGTGTACAGCTTTGACTTTGAGCTGCTCCTGATCCGAACGGGCAGTAATATGGGAAAGTGCTTCTCCATATACCATGAGCTGAACTTCATTCCATTTCATACCGGCCCACCAATTAGGGGGTTCCACCTTCTCAACCTGTGGGGACTGTGCCAAAAGGCTATTGATACTCCAGATACAGAATATCAACACAAAAAAGATCGGTTTTTTCATACTAATTTGGTTGTTTGTTTAGAGTTTCCTCACTGGGCTGCAAAAACGTCTGTAAGACTTACAGCAGTAAGATAGGAAGTACTGTGCAGAAGAAGAAGAAAGGAGTGAGTATACGCAAAAAAAGGTCCGATCAGTAAAACTGGTCGGACCTATGCCTTTATCTTATCCTTTACAAAAGGAAAATATGTAGGTTTATTAAAATTAAATTTTAAAATACCTCAACTAGTACAGGAAATCTAAAGCTACCTGATCATCACTATTGAAAGGACGATCAGAACCATCCGTACAGGAAAGCATCCAGGAAGCATCAGCTAAGCTTGCTCCTGCTGGAGTACCAGGGATTAGGTTTGCTCCAACACCAGCATCACCTTCATTTGTTGGTGAGCCACCACAACTGATACTTCTATCAAAGTAGTCAGTGTGACGAAAACCGATACAGTGGCCCATTTCATGAGCAATAATAGTAGCAATACCATTCACTGAAAGACCAAATGAAGATTGAAGAATACCACTCAGGCTGATAGTTCCAAAAGGATCACCTGAAGAAGTTGGAAATCCTGCCGAACCCAGTACACCTCTACGCTCGTCGCGACGTCTTAGCCTTTGGAATACAATATCAGCAGAACTTGAATTAGTTCTTTGAAAAGTTAGCTCAAGGTTTTCTGCATTAAACCTTGAAATAGCTTCGTCTAATGCAGCCTGTTCAGCAGAGCCAAAGCCTCTACGACCACCCGGCATAAAAATAGTAATTGTTCTTCCTCCCCCTGAATTAACCAGGTTATTGGTGCTGTATTGCTCAGCATCAGGGACTCTCACTTCATTGAATCCTTCTTTCAGGTTTTCTAGAGTAATAATGATATCCCGTTCAATGCGATAACCATCTTCTACTCTTTCAATACCATCCGGATTAAAGCCCATAGCTGATATTTGATCAATTACATCTTGTGGTACATCATTCACAGAGATAGACTCAGGAGTACAAGCAAATGCAGCTAAAGATAATACTGCAACAAAAAGGGAATACTTGAAAGGTTTTAACATTTTCTCGAATTTTTCATAAACGAATTAAAATCGTCCGTAAAATAATAATTTACCTTAAAAACAAAATTCCAATTTTCTATTGCAGTTAACGCCTAAAAAAGAAATAAAAGAACCACAAAATATATGGCAAGCCAAATAACACTAACAACAAACACTCAAATTTAAAGTAATCACCTGATAATCAAAATCATACACTTGAAATAAAGGATAGATGAAAAAAGTACAAAATTTTATTTGGCTGTAAAGGAGACTTCAAAAGTTACGCTTTTAAAGCTAAAAAAAAACAGAAATTTTATTTCAAGATTACCATTTTTTCGACCAAACCTCCAAAATAATGATTTAACTGCTGTTAGAACCAGATTAACGACGAATCTTACAACAACCTGGAATCAATAAAAGAATTTGGTATCTCTGTTATTCAGACTTTCTGGAAAAGAAGTATACCCCACGTGAGTTGTTCTTTTTTAGCGGCTCTGATCCACTGGTTGAGGCCTTTCATGGTCTGTTTGACAAAATCGCCGCCAGCTTTTTGTACAAGCTGGGCTTTTTGATCTTTTACCCCGCGCAGGATCATTGAGTAGTGTTTCACCAGTTGTGGAGTGAGTTCTTTGTGGTTATTGAGTACAAAACCTTTATTTTCCAACATTTCCTGATAAGTTTGCACTTTACCTAGTGAGTCAATAGGAAGTCTTTCTATCAGTGATTTGAGTACTACTTTAGGGACATTCTCTCCCTGGAAAACATCGCTAAATACCAGCCACCCCTTACTCTTTAGCACTCGTGATATCTCATCAAAGGCTTTGTCTCTATCCTGTACATGCAATAAAGAATCAATCGACAAAACAATGTCGTAAGATTCATCTTCGAAGGGTAGGTTTTCAATTTCACCGGGATAAATTTTGACTAATTGATCTAACCCGGCCACTGTAGTCTTCTTTTCATTGGTAGCATTTTGCTTATCACTGAGGTTCAGGCAATCCACCTTACAGCCATAGTGCCACGCCAGGTAACGTGCCGCGCCGCCATAACCAGAGCCCAGATCGAGGATTTTGGTATTGCCATCCAGGTAGGGGAGCATGCTAATGATGAGTTTGACAGTATTGCGGCTAGCAGATTTGACGGTAATGGAAAAGTTATCATAGACACCAACGTGGATGTCATCGCCTCCCCAAACTAGCGAGTAAAAACTATCTGCAGCTTCACTATCGTAGTACTCTTTTGTCAAATTTACGTGGTTCTCCCCCATGTTATTAGTAATTATCCTTGCTTTTGCGGTGTTCTCTTCTCAGCAAGAGGCTAAAATAAATGTTAATTTTTTGAAAAAGAAGATTATTTCCATTTTCTTTTTCGCAGTGTAGTTTTGATAGCCAAATAGTTATCTGTTGTTTAATTATAAATCAAAAGGACATCTCCTGCCATTGACCTGTCCTGCCCGTCTGACATTCTTACAACGAGGCTATACACATAGATTCCCGGTGGAACAAACTGCCCTTTATATCGGCCATTCCATCCTTCAAATGGATCATTAGGGTTAAAAAATTTATTGGAGAAAACCAAATTTCCCCATCGATCAAATATTTGCATCTCCACGATGCGCTCCAGGTCTGCTCCGCCGCGGATGACAAAGCGGTCATTGATCCCATCATTATTGGGTGAAAAAGCGTTAGGTATAAAAAGCTGATAGTAGGATAATTGTAGTAAAATCAGGCGCTCACAGCCTTTATCCGTTGGTTCGCTCAGCAGGTACTCTCCATTTTCATTAAAGGTTTGTAGATTGTATTCGTAGGTTTCTCCATTAAAAACTTTAGCGGACAAAGTATCAATATCTTCTGAAAGGATTCGCAGCTGCAAACGTACAATACTATCACAACCGGTAACATTGGGCAGGGTATCAAAATAAATACCACCTTCTGATAATTCCTGACCATTAAAGAAAAAGGTTTCGCCCGGGCAGATTTCTCTAAGCTCACGAGTTTGATAAACGGGAATACGATGTTCGTAGGTGTTGGTCAGCTTACAGGTTTCGCCATTATCCACTCGGGCCTGATAAATCCCTTCATCGGTTTTTATTAGCAGGCTAGCGCTATTAGCTCCTAGTACTGCCACTCCGTTCTTGTACCATTGGTAAGTAAAACCTTCATTTTGGGGCAAATGCAACATAAAATCATCCTGACAGGGATGGCCTGAATAGGTTATCTGATAATTAAATGGCTCCGGCTCATCTAGCAAAAGGTTATCCAAAAAGTAGTAAACGTCTACATCAGAGGTGATATCTTCACAACTGGGTCCGATAGCTACTGCAGCAATTTCCACCTCCGGCCTTATCCGTATCTCTGAAGATAGCCAGCCGAAATCTGTTGCCACATCTACCTGGCCGAGACTCAACCAGTTTATATCATTTGACGGACACCCTATTTCTATGTTTTCCACACCAAAGGGGAGGTTAATACAATCAGAAGTGCCAAAAAAGCCTATCGTTGTAGGAGGTGAATTTAAGGGATTGGTGAACCCAACATTAAACTGGATGATATATTCCCGGCCGGCTTTCAGTGGCTCCGTTAAGCAAGCTCCGGCATATTCTTTCCAGCTTGGTGTCTGTCCGCCAATAAACCGGCCGTTGCGAAAGCCTACTATCCCGTCTCCATCAGGAAAAGGTAAAGGTGGGGGTAAGTTGGGCCATCCCATATAGCCGCATTCATGAATAAAATCTGTTGTTGGCGAAGAAGCCTGTATCCAGGTGGTGGCACAGTTCAGCTCACTGCGCATCATCGGACAGCAATCGAATGCTTCAAAGGAAGGATTAGGAATCAAAGAGACTGGCCCATCTACCTCACACTGACAATCGGGATCATTGAGGTCTACCAGGCCATCGGCATCGTCATCAATAGCATTGTCGCATATTTCATTCATACGCTGCGCTTCTACTGGAACACGGGGGTTCCAGTCAAAAGCTAAAAGCAATAAAAAAAGCTTAAGGAAAGTGCCTCTCATAGTATTAGAACAATAGACTTGTTTCGCGATGTCAATATAGTGAAATCTCATCGTTCTTTGGGCAACTATCCATTTGAATGATGTATGAAAATTGCCATGTTCTGCTTTCCCTTCAAGTTATGTATCTTCTGCTCGATGCCCGGTCTTTTTGCTACCAAAAAATGGCGTATATAGCAGCCAGTACTCCAATAACCAGCAATGAAATAAAGTTAAAAGCTGTGCTAGTTTTAAAAATCCCTTCTGGTAAATGTACGGCTTTTCCATCATCCTTATTTTTCCCCTGTACCAAAGAGATGATAATCATAGCGCCGGCGATGATCAGGAAGATAAGCCCCATTCTGTCCAGAAATGGCATTGAAGGAAAAACAACCTTGAAGCCCACCGATAATGGGATAGATACAAATACGGCAAATAGAGCGGCTGATGTAGTCGTTTTTTTCCAAAATAACCCAAATAAATAAATGGCTAATATACCGGGACTCACAAAACCAGTATATTCCTGGATGAACTGAAACACCTGACCAAAATTCTTCAAAATAGGCGTCATAACAATTCCTATAACTAACGCGATGCCCGCCGTCAACTTACCAATAATTACTAACCTGGATTCACTGGCTTCTGGTTCAAATAATCCCTTATGGATATCCAACGTATAAATAGTAGATGTACTATTGACCATAGAGCTGATGGAAGAGCCAATAGCAGCCACCAGTGCCGCTATTACGATACCTTTAAAGCCGGTGCCTACAAAGTTAGCAATAGCCCATGGATAGGCTTCATCGGCCTTGACAATGTCGGCATCCATTACGAAAGCTGCGATACCCGGTATTACTACTATAAACGGAATGATCAATTTCATAATAGCTGCAAAAGCCAGGCCACGCTGGGCTTCATCAACGGTTTTGCCAGCTAAAGCTCTTTGAATAATATATTGGTTAAAACCCCAATAGTAGAGATTGGCAATCCACATCCCGCCGATGAGTACTCCAAGGCCAGGTAATAAGTCATAGGCTGATTTGGTTTCGCCCGTTCCTAACTCCTGATAGGTAACATCTTTGGTAAAGATCAAATCAAATTTTTCGGGGGCACGCTCATACAGCGTGGTTAAGCCTGCCACAACGCCCTCTCCATCGCTAAGTGCAATAAGGATAAGAATAGAGGCAATTGTACCGCCAATAACGAGCACGACCACCTGCACGACATCTGTCCAGACAACCGCTCGCAAGCCACCAAAGATAGAAAACGTAGCGGAGTATACAGCAAGGCCTATAACTCCGAGCATCAGGGGTATTCCGAGGATATTTTGCAAAGCCAGGCCGCCCAAATAAAAAAGAGAGGTAATATTGACAAAAATAAAGATGAGCACCCAGAACAGAGCCAAGCCGGTTCGTACACGCCGGTCAAATCGTTGTTCCAAAAATTGAGGAATAGTAGCGATATTATTTTTTAGATAAACCGGAATCAGAAATTTGGCAACCACCAGTAGGGTGGCCGCTGCCATCCATTCGTAGGAAGCTATCGCAAGGCCGATGGCGAAGGCGGAGCCGGCCATTCCGATCATTTGTTCTGCTGATATATTGGAAGCAATTAAAGAGCCGCCGATAGCCCACCATGGCAATTCTTTGCTTGCCAGAAAATAATCCTGCGAAGTCTGAATACGTTGCCTGCTGGCTATCCATACTCCAAAGGCCATCATACCTACGATGTATCCGATAAATACGACTAAGTCGAGTGAGGAGAATTCCATACTATTTTTTTCTGATTCCTGATTAAAGCTATGAAGTAGAAATACACTTCATCAGCAAAACTTTTAACTATTTTTATACCTGCGAAACAAGTCTTTTATTCAATCGCTCACAAGATAATATTTCACCGCAGAAATCGTAATTCCATTATTAAAAAAGCCGGATATACCACACAGGCATAACCGGCTTATTAACAGGCAGAACTTCTAGCCCAAAAACTGGGCATTACCTAAAAAGTGTATTTGGCCTAACGAATGCCAGACGAATTCTAATTTTTATATTCTGCTTTTAGCAAGTTGCCAAAGGTCTTTTTAACTTTTTCTACCTTAGGCTTACTCACTTTTTGAATGTAAGGGTTGCCGGGGTTGTGCTCATAATAATCCTGATGATAGCCTTCCGCTGTCCAGAATTCGTCGTATTTAGTTACTTCAGTAACGATAGGCTTATCGAATTTACCGGAAGCATTCAGTTTCTTGATCTTTTTTTCGATTATTTGCTTTTCCTCCTCCGTTCGGTAATAAATAGCTGAACGATACTGCGGGCCTACATCAGGGCCCTGCCTGTTCAATTGTGTAGGATCATGTGCCACAAAGAAAATGTCTAGAAGCTTGTCATAGGTAATCTGCTGTTTATCGTAATAAATCTGGATAGCTTCAGCATGCTTTGTCCTTTTATAGCTTACCTCTTCGTAAGTCGGATAAGCTTTTTCGCCACCGGAGTAGCCACTGATCACATCTACCACGCCCTGAATGCATTCGAAAGAGGCTTCTGTACACCAAAAGCAGCCACCGGCAAAAGTAGCTACGCCGTACTGGTCATAATCCTTATCGCTGATATAGTCACTAATTCGTTGTACATCTGTATTTTTACTATCGGGGCTTTGTGCTTCTGTACAACCTATAGCTAATAGACAGATGCAAAAAGCCAGAGTTGTTATATACCTAATCATAGTTATTTAAATTGAAATTAGACAGTTTTGGTAATGTAACTGCAAACACCCGCTAATAGTTGTATAAATGCATGGTGAAGCTGCCGTACTGTCTTTTCAAATTCTTTTACCTTATATTTTTTAGGTCACTTTGCTTGACTTCATACATCAGGCCTCCCTTTTCATCCACAATAATAAGTGTATCAGGACCATCAAAGGCAATGGCTTCTACCTGAGTAGCCCGGATAGGGCGATACCAAATCTTCCCATTAAAGAAATCCCCTTTCTTTTGGGCTTCAAATAACCAGACGCCTGTATAAGTTAGTACAGCCAGGCGGTTTCTATCAACACTAACATCAGCGGCTGTTACCATACCTTTTGAATCAAAGTATCCAATCAGCTTGAGCGTATTTACTTGTCCCTTTCGGACCTTATCCAGCCGATATAATTTGGTGTAGCTATCGCTGCGATGCTTGGAAAAGACATGCAGTTTGTCATTCAGCCAAAACACCCCTTCACTATCGAAGTTGCGCTTGTCAGCCGGAGCCGGAAATAGGTTCTGATCGGGATATCTGACGAAAATTTTCTCAAACACCTGAGTCCGCAACATGGTAGGGCCATTTTCTATAATTTTATAAAATACCAGGTCTTTTCTGCAATTACAGTTATTGCCCAAATCGCTGATATATAAAAAGCCCTGGTCATCGATGGCAATATCTTCCCAATCTGAGTTGATAGCTCCTCCAATGAACATCCCTTTAGAGTTGGGATTTCCAACGTACTTGATGAGTTCTCCATTTCTATTGAATGGTACTACCCGGGCTGGATCACCACTGTCGTTAATGGCCCAGTAAACGTTATCGTAATTTCGGCTCTTTACCAGGCCGGATATTTCGTAACCTCCATTAGTATCAATAGTGCTGTAGGGACTCAAGACCAGCGTATCCATTTCGGGGGCATCAACAGTAATTAAGGAACGCTGAGCTTTGGCCTGCTGTAAGGTAAAGCAAAGGATCAACAGACAGAGTATAGTATTTTTCATTACTTGATAATTATTTCCCTAAAAATAGAAATGAAAATTGACATTTTACCTATTTCAAAAGCTAAGCTTGTTTTAATAAACAAATCGGAGCCTGCTCAAATGTTACTTTGAAGTCGAAAAGGGGTAGCAATAGGTTCTCAAAAAGTCATAGCCAAAAGAGCGGATAATACTGGCTATCGCGATCTTTTAAGTTTTTTCTTTGGGGATTTCTTTTTTTCCTTTTCGGAATCTTGATCCTCAGATTTGGGGAATACTAGGTCGGTGCTTGAATAAATGGTACCGTAGGTAACATGAGCATTACACACCTGCTGGATGGCATTTATCACCTGATCTTTCTCCAATTCTTTGAGTGGATGGATATATACGCTCCACATCACATCTTCGGATACCGCGTATTTTACATCCAGCGCGGTGTGAAAGTTAGCTTCCATACAGGCTTTCATCTCTTCATTGCTGACGGCTTCCATTATTTTGATAGGAGCAATGATACGCATTCTATTGTGGGTTTCGTCTGTGAAGCAGAACATGGGAATGTCATTGAAGACGAATTGCCAGCTCCCCACCTCTCCTGACATCGTATCGCTGACGAAGTAGATGATTTGTTCCAGTTTTTGATTATTCATATGCTGGGCGGCGGCATCTTTTATAAGAAAAGATAGGATTAAAAAAGTCATTATTATATGGAAAGGCTTCATGTTTTATCAGTTATTTTTTGAAAGAATGATAGAAAGTTTGGCTTGGAGCAGACCTTTTCAGGGATTAGTTGAGCGGAAGGAGTGGTCAAATGTAGGCAAATAACGTCAGATATAGGCTAGCGTAGGCCAAAAATGACATTTCTAGAGATGACATCTATTTCAAAAACAAAGATGTCATCTCTAGAAATGTCATTTTTTTTCAACGCTCATAATTTAATTGATTATCAACAA
>CAZVOD010000051.1:11001-12150 GCA_964628385.1 uncultured Saprospiraceae bacterium | reverse complement strand
AGACATGACATGTCTTGCTAGAGAATAAATAGAGTAACTCCAGCCCTATTATCCTGCTGCTCACTCTCAAATTGCTCCTCCGTCAATAGCCGTTCTCGAGCAACTCCTTTTTTTACTAAGTAACTAATTACAGCCTCAATTCTTTTAGTTGACAATTTATTATTTGCATTATTATTATCGGAAGAGATAGAATGCCCCAAAATACCAAGGGACTTCTCAGGGTTATCATTTAAGTATTTTGATAATTTATCAAGATTACCAGTGGAAGCATTATAAAACTCACAAGTGCCCGGTTGAAATTGAATGTCACCAAATGATTCTTCAGGGATGTCTATAGGCTCCGTACTAGCCATATCCATGGCATCATTCTTAGATACATCAGTAAAAATCAGTTTTTTGATGCAAATCTCATGTACGTTACTCAGCCGACCAGTGGCAGCGGTTACCCCCCAGTAGACGATTGGATTGCCTCTGAAAATATCGGTCACCAAGTCAATATCCTGCACAACTATTGACTCTTCATCCAAGAACATTTGCAACTGCTTAATTTGAGGGTCCCAAAGAATGCGCATCAGATGTCGACTACCATCCTCAAGGTTACCCACCTCAATAGGCCGGAAAGTGTTAGTACCGTGATAAGTTTGACCGTTAACCATCACAGCTACATGGTCTTCTTCCGGGTCAAAAAGATGGTAATTCAGGTAAGTATCAAACTCAATGCCCAAAGAAGGGATAAGCCCCGAAAAACCCATACCTTCTCCTCTGAAACCAGTTCTGGCAAATTTAGGATGAAATACAAAAACGATACCATCTGCTCCATCAAGGTCTTTTTCTCCTAACACCAGGCAAACTTCCATCTCAAAGGGCGCTGACAAATCTATAGGCTTTTTATACCATGCCGAACCTGCTGTATATTGAACATCCGGCACTAACTGGATACACTGCTCATCCGCTTTTTTTGCTGCTCCACCTAGCTGAAAATCATCTAAATTTAATTGTGCAAAAGTTAAATTTGTGAAAAATAGTAACAGAAAAATATGGAAAGGTATTTTTGGGAAAATCATAATCATACTTTTTGTGAAATATTCAAAAGCAAAACAGTAATACTGAGCTATGGTTTGCACAATCACTATTTGATTAGCGATTTAT
>CAZVOD010000051.1:0-10901 GCA_964628385.1 uncultured Saprospiraceae bacterium | reverse complement strand
TTCCATTGAGTTCTCTCCTCTTATTATTGGGACAATGAGATTAGGCGAGTGGGGCGCCAACTTCTCCCTAAAAGAGTTGGAATATTTTATAGATCAATGCATTAATATGAGAATCAGAGATTTCGATCATGCAGATATTTATGGCGGCTACACTGAAGAAGCTCGATTTGGACAGGTGTTGAAAAAACGCCCTGACTTGAGGAAAAAAATTCAACTAACCACCAAAAGTGGTATTAAGTTAGTAAGCCCTAATAAACCCGATCATCGTATCAAGTCTTACAATTCTACAAAAGAGCATATAATTTCTTCAGTAGAAAACTCCCTAAAGATGCTCGGGACAGACCACCTTGATCTGTTTCTAATACATCGTCCCGATTTTTTGATGGACCCGCAAGAACTGGCCGAAGCTTTTGAAAAGCTAAAAATCGAGGGTAAGGTTAATTATTTTGGTGTTTCTAACTTTACCGCTTCTCAGTTTGATATGTTAAATCACTTTACTCCGTTGGTTACTAATCAAATTGAAATTTCTCTGTTACACCTGAATGCTTTCCAAGATGGTACTTTGGACCAATGTCTAAAATATAATATTATCCCTACTGCATGGTCACCCTTGGGTGGTGGCAGGATCTTTTCCAAGGCCAATGACCCCAAACTCATTAGAACCCGTAACAAAGCAGAGGAAATAAGTAAGCGGCATGATCTCAGCCTAGACCAGGTATTATTAGCCTGGCTTTATAAACATCCTTCCGGAATAATTCCCGTTTTGGGCAGCAGCAAAATAGATAGAATTAAAAAAGCGCTTGAAGCTCGTAAGGCCACATTAACTCATGAAGAATGGTATGAACTCTGGCAAGCCTCAACTGGAGAAGAAATACCTTAAGCTCGACTTTAGCGATCATTTGATTTCACTGATGGCTAGGGCGGCTTAAAATGCTAAAGTCGAGCTAAGTATATACAGTATCAAAAGTATTTGCTAAACAACCTTCGATGTGCCTGTTTTTTTTTCCAAAAAACTTAAACTTTTTATTTTGCCATCAATGATCTGAATGCCAAACCAGCTCCTCCAAATAGAATGACTCCGGCTAATAACATTACGAGAAGACCACTTACAGAAAGCCCTTTAAAACGTACAGACACATTTTTTGATCCATCCTTGGTATTCAACCTGACAACTCCCGGTTTTTTGGGTGTCCACTCAAAATTCTTGGTGGGAGTTGCTGATACCAGAGTATCTCTGGTTACGATATTACTATTTGGCCTGTATTCTACAATTAACCTTTCTTGTGCCTGTTCTAAATTGATGGTAACAGATTCTCCCAGGATGATTTTATTGGTTGACGCCTCTATCTGGGCATTCATTGTGCCAATAGAAAGCAGAAAAAAGACTAGAACTAGAAAACCGTTTGTAGACTTCATTCTTTAGGGTTTGGGCGGTTAGATAATATGTAGGAAAATATAAAACTCATCACGATCCAAAATACAGGAATAAAAATAGGAAGCCACTCCCAGCCCAGCATTTGATAATTAGAACCATATAAAAGACCACCATCTTCTCCGTTAGGTTTATATTCAGCAATCAAACTGGTTACAATCACTACTATTAACAAAAAAGGAACGATATATTTGATCAGAAAAGCATAAGAGCTTCCCAGCTTGAATTTAGTGTATTTGTTTATAGCATCTCGCAGCCGATCAGTACCAAAAACCCAACTGATAAAAATAACCTCGGCAAGACCAACGATTAGCAAACTATAGTTGAATACCCAGTGATCCATGAGGTCCAAAAGGGTAAGGCCAAGTGTCCCGTTTCCACTCAATTGGCTATCGATAATCTGAGGTAAGGCAAATAGAGCTGATCCCAGCAGGCCTACCAAGCTGATATAAATTAGTGCTTTGGTACGATTCAGGTTTAATTTATCAATTATTGCTGATACTGAAGCTTCAATAAGCGAAACAGAAGAGGTCAACCCCGCCAAAATGATAAGTAGGAAAAACATGGCTCCAAAGCCTTTTACGACCAGGGGAGCACTCGATAATTCATTGATTCCCTGTGGAATAACAAAGAAAGATAAGGAGAGAGAAGTCCCGGCAGGGTTAAGCGAAAAAACAAAGAGTAATGAAAAAATAGCAATACCTGCAATAAACTCAAAGCTACAGTTCAGGAAAGAAACTAAGAAAGAGTTATTTACCTGATCGGCATCTTTGGGTAAATAGGAGGCATAGGCAGTCATTATCCCCATTCCAAGAGATAGAGAAAAAAACATCTGGCTAAAGGCACCGCGCCATACATCTGGCTGGGTGATTCCCTGAAAATCAGGAGTAAACAGAAACATCACACCATCCAGGCCTCCGTCGAGGGTCAGACCTCTGATAGCCAGCCCAATCATAAATAACCACATAAGAGGGACAAAAATGCGTACTGCTTTCTCTATGGATTGAGTCCCGTTTTTAAGGATGAGGAAGTTCAGGCCCCAGATAATGGTGATAAACAACATGGGGGCCCAGGTAGAGATGAGGCTAAAAAAGTAAACGGTGGAATTCGGTGAGGTCGTCGGCTCTCGAAATGGATCGAAACTAGCGCTAACACCAGCTTCAAAGAGGCTGCCAAACGTTCCCATGAGCATCCCCATGGCCCAACCGAGTATTACGACATAGTACATTGTGATAATCATGGTACCCGCAATACTCCACCAACCAAAGAACTCTCCGCGCTTACCGGTAAGCTTGCGTAAGGCCAGGGGTAGAGACTGCCCGGTGAGCGTCCCAATACCAAATTCAAGTATCATGATGGGAATTCCCAATACAAAAAGGGCCAAAAAATATGGCAAGTAAAAGGCTCCTCCACCGTATTGGTAAGCATTAGAGCTAAAAAAAACAATATTACCCAGTCCAATAGCCGAACCACTAGCCGCTAGGATGAAGCCGAGTTTGCTTTGCCAGTTTTTTCTGGTTTGTTTCATCGGTCGAATTCTTTGGTGAAGGTAATGTATAGAAAGGTGAAAATATAAGATTATTGAAGGAATAGAAAATATCTGCCTGGAAAACAGACATGTCATTTGTAGAAATGACATCTCCTTTCAGATGTAAATAAATGCTGATAAATACGCTGATAATCAACATTTCTCAGACATGTCATTTTTAAAAATGACATGTCTAAAAATATGGACATGACATGTCTAGACATGACATGTCTTGAGGGAATATCACTGTAGCCCCCTGCAAAAAAATCCCCGCGCAATGCATCAATCTCCAACCCCCTTGCGTAAATATTAAAAATATTCCACATCTACTTGAAAGCGCTTCGTTGATAAGCGGATTTGAAATTTCCTTTTACTTCCAAAAATTCAAAACGCTAATGCATACCAGGCCCATTATTTGCCAACAAAACGAAAAAAATGCGCACGCTACTCACTGACAATCACCTGAGCCAATTTATCAAAACAAGGCTCAAGGCGAAGACTGCTAAGCCTGATAATCCTGCAGAAGCGCTCGTTCATGACATGGTCAATGCAATAAGTGGAAAGAACCGTTTATATGCATTAAAAGAGGTTGAATATGAATACACCTATCTCGGTCCGGAGGGCAAGGAAGACGTTTCTACCGAACGATAAGTTTTTGTCAGTTTCTGTTTACGGTAATGGATGTTGAAATGGCCAACCCTAATCTGATGAAAGTCACTTATGAAGAAGTTGATAGATTAAAAATTCCAAGCTAACGAAAATATACAGCAGCAACATGGGAAGGGCAACCTAAAAGCGGTCAGTGAATGGAAAAAATCTCTAGGTATGTGAGATTTAATAATGGTTTCATCAAGGATATGCTAACCATGAATTGATAATACCACTATCGGATCTATCGGTTGCTTGCCGCTAATAGATCTGGTTTTAAGTTTTTAAAAAAAAGTTGAAACCGCTTATTTTTTTCCTCATTACAGCTACTCAGCTCCACATAGGTTTTTTGCTCCTCCGGAAATGTATGAACTGCTAGATGGCTCTCTTCCAACAACCAAACTGCCGTATATCCATATGGCTCGAAATAATGTTCTGTTAGGTTTACTATATTGAATCCTGACCTTTCCAACAATCCTCCCATTAAAGGCTTGATGAGGGTCGGAGAAGTCTCGTCTATCCAGGTTTTATAATTAAAAATTTCTGCTTTCATATCTAGTTGATTTTAAGAGATGCCGTAAAGCATCTTTTATAGTAGATTTGTCTAGTAGGTATTAAAACAGTACGGCATTCCAATCGCTTTTGAATGAACATCCATTATTCCACTCATTGGCTCAATACAAATCCCAACTCCCTTTATTATAATACTTCTGCAAAACCGGCTTATTGACTCTGTTAATCAAAACAGAATCAGCAGATGGATCAAAAAAATCTTTCCCAAAGGAGGTAATCAAGTCAATGGCTTCATTGTTGAACCAGCGAGTAGGAATCGGAGCAACCTGCCAGCTCCTCATTTTTTCTATCAGATCATCAGGCTTTATTTGGTCCTTGGCTGCAAGAATCCAGCCCCACTCCCCCATCGTTACCACCTGATTGTGCATAGGAATGGTAGAAAAGCCCGCGGTAGCTACTGTTTTGTCTATACATTTAAAACTGCGGGTAGCAAAATACGGACTGCCGCCCTGTGTGACTAAAACTCCGTGATTCCTGAGTTTTTTTCGGCACAATTGATAAAATTCCAATGAATATAACCTCGACAATTCTACTGATCTCGGGTCAGGTAAATCGATGATCAGCAGATCATAGAACTGATCAGTTTTTTCCAAAAAATTAAACCCATCCTGATTAATAACTTCTACTCTTTCATTTAGTAAAGCCCCCTGATTGACCTCTACCAGGACTGGATGTTCTTTTCCCAACCTGGTCATGGCCGGGTCCAAATCTACAAGAGTAATTTTTTCAATACTCTCGTATTTCAAAAGCTCTCTGGCCGCACAACCGTCTCCACCCCCAAGAATTAAGACATTGCCGGGCCGACCAGCTACTCGTACAGCCGGATGCACTAAAACCTCATGATAAAGCGCTTCGTCGTAAGTACAAAATTGTAAATTGCCGTTCAAATACAACCAGTGGTTGTTTTTCCATCGAGTCATTACAATCTTTTGGTAACGCGTCTGTTCAGAATAAACAACCTTGTCCAGGTATTTTTTTTGCTCTCCAAACAAAATAATTTTATCGGCTTGAACGGCCCCCGTTACCATTATGGCTACAAGCACCGCGGCAATAATATTTAGGATATTCTGGCGTTGCTTACTAATTGCTTCCGGCAAAAAATTGAGCAGCAATAAAGCCACCAACATGTTAATTCCGCCCAGAATAAAGGGTGTATAAGTAAGTCCTAAAATAGGTAATCCAATGAAAGCAAAAAAAACGCCTCCTAACAAGCTACCGTAGTAATCTTTCTCAAGGATACTAGAGACATTCACTTTTAGACTTTCAAACTGTTCATTCAGGCGCATAGCCAGCGGTAGCTCCACCCCAATTAGCATGCCTGTGAAAATAGCAAGGCCATAAATCCAAAAGACGATATAATCATTCATACCGGCCAACCCGTAGGTCAATACAGCAGAAAAAGATACCAACACGGAAAGCAGGAACTCTACCCCAATAAACCAGATATAAACATTTTCATCAATAAATCGCGTTAGGCGGCTACCGATACCCATAAAAAAAAGCATCAGTGAGATGATCAATGTCCACTGCGTAACCGAATCGCCTAAAAAATAAGTAGCAAGAGTAGCAAGAATATATTCTGCTACTATACCGGATAGGCCTGTTGCAAATAGAGCTATTTTTATCAGGTAAGCTCTGTTTCTCATAAGTTATTTTCCATTGAGTAATCTGACGGAACTGCCGACCAACATACACTTGTTGGCATTCCACCATTTACAAACACCACATAATCAAAACGGCTCCCCCTATGTATGCAAAAGCTTCCATCATTGACGCTCCCACGTTAGGATTTTCCTGGTTGATGATCTCATCTGTTATTTTCTCGCCCGGTAGTAAAATCGTATCGGTTACAAACCTTACAATTGGCAACAAAATAAAGCCTATAATTACTTCAATACCCACTTTGATAAAGTGATCCGTCCATCCTTCAAAATCACCACCAATGCCATGACTGATCAAAAGCGCCACCGAAACGATCGCGCCTGCATATCCCACTCCTACTGCTACGTTGTCTTTCTCTATGTGATCATGGATATCATAGGGTAAGATCATATTATAGACGTAAGAAGTGATGATCATTAGGACCTGGCCGAGGAGCCAAAAGCTTATTGCGGTGATAATCCCTGAAAGCAGAAAAGCCCCCTGAAACTCTCCCAAAAAATTAAATCCTTCACCGGAAACAGCTCCATAAATTACCAGACCACTGGCAATATAATTAGCTGCATGAACCACACCGGTTCCAATATTTTGATCCTCAATAATTTCTTTTGTAATACTGAATTTATTGAGGATTAATTTATCATTGATAACAGAGGTGATATTCAACAGGATAATAGCCAGAAAACCATAGATAAAAATGTCCATTAAATCTAGTAACAGACCATAAGAATCACCAATGATAACGCTGCCAATAGCTATCAACAAGCCAATATAGTAGCCAATCAAAGAGAACGCAAATGCTAGATTATCCTTTTTTACTAATTCTTCCTTTACATTGATCGTCTTGTGAGTAAGACCAAATACTGTTTTTCCAATAAAAAACAGCAAAAATCCAGATGCTACGTAAGCGAGCGTACTAATAACGAGTTCCAGGTTAGAATTTTCAAACATACTTTATGGTTTTCTTAGCTTGTTTTGCGTTTTTATTTTCCAAAACCTCCACTTCTAGAACGGGTACGGCTAGAAGAGGAATATCGGCCTGAAGAACGGCTGGTTCTGTTAGTGGTACTTGTTGATCGTTGCACTCTGCTCCTCACATCCTGCTTAAAACTGGATGGCTTACTGCCCCAGGTAGTAGATTTACCTTTGCTACCACTTACATAACGACTGGTACCGTAGTAGCCTGAAGGCCCCGTATAGTTCCGCCTGCCGCGATAGTCATTGTAATACGTATCCCAATATCCATATCTGGCCGGATAATAGTCAAGGCCAAACAATGAACGCATGAAAGCGTACTGCCCATAGAAAGCCCAAAAACTAGTACCATTGCGTTGCTCCCATTGACCGTATTTTTCATTACCAACATATTGGGAATAGCCCGCTGGCGCTACCGTCTTGCTGAGCTTGCCATCATCCTTGGAGGCCAGCTCCATCCCCATGTGATCCTGATGCGTTTTGAAAAACCCGGGTGTGACCGTATACCAATCCGTAACAGTCTCATCAACAGTCGTGTCATTTGCCGTGACTTCTTCGGTGATAACCTGATACTTGTGTTTGTATTCTGAATTCTCATAGTTCATATCGTACAACAAAATAGTAAAGTTATCAACTGACCGATACTTTTCTATCACTTTATCAAGACCTTCTTTGGTGTAGCTGGCGCTATTAGAAGCATAAGACCTATTTCTGGAGGAGTCAGAATTGCAGAAATAAAGAGAGAAGATGAAAAGAAAAAAGAAACCTATCACTAGGCTCCGTGTAACATTAAATCCCATGTTTTTTGCTTTTTTAGCTTCCTTTACCGGAAACTTGTTTGTGTTTCAGGTTGATTCACCGGGAAGAATATTTGAAACCTCAAACTCTTCAAGCGATTTACCAAAAGAAGCTTCAAAAGAGCGTTCTTCCCATTGTTCTATAGATAGCTCATACTCGTCCTCTTCGTCGTAATAATCCCAGGCAATCATTTCCACCCAGGCATCATTATCGCCGGAATTGAAATATCCGGGCGACTCTTCATCCCTGTAGAAAGTGATCCCTTGAAAGACAATGGCTTTGGGAGGGCGACTATTCTCTGTTATTTCCCTTTCAATATCCACAGACAACATGCTGAGCTTGATTTTTTCATGCCAAGATAGCTCCAACTTATCATCTTCCTCCACTGATAAGAACCGCGTTTCGGAGCCATCGTATACCTTGTATTCCCGGGAGAAAAACTCATCTCCCCAGTCGTAAGTGTAAGCCTCCTGGACTTCCCAGGTTCTCAGATCATACTCGAAGACGAAGCCTTTTTCCAGATCTTTTACCGTAATATTTGTAGGATCGTACTTGGGTTCTTTATCTTTTTTGAAGAAGTTAAACATAGTTTTCTTTGATTTTGTCACCAAAATAAAAAACGCCGGGCGTTAAACATAGAACCCCCGGCGAAATATTATTCATTTTCCTGATTCTTATTCATCTTGGATTTCAGTTCTTCCAAAGCAGAACTTCCAGAGCTGGTAGAGGTACTGCTAAGTGCGCTGTCAATTTCATCGTCCAAGCTTCTGTTGTCATTGGCCATATCTCCGTATGCTTCAGCCATAGCTTCCTGCTGATTGACTTTGTCTTTCATTCTTTCGAGTAGGGAAATTGTTCCGCTACTATCTACTTTAGCCATTGATTTATTCAACTTTTCTGTGGCACTACTTACTCTTGAGCGTGCTTTTAACATTTTTAGCTCATTCTCATATTTTGAGATGCTGGATTTCAGCTTTGAAATATTAGAATTTAACTGCTGAATCTGCTTTTGCAAACTGTCATACTGCTGCTTTGAAGTAGCCGCTGCCTGCATAGATTCCTCTTTTTTATTTAAGGCTTCTGTGGCCAGACGATCGGCTTCAGCCGGATCCATTCCGCCATCCTGAGCTCTTTGAATCAATTGCATAGCTTTGTGCTCGAAGGATTTTGCGCTGTTCTCAGCTGCTATCATATCTTTACGAGATCTTATTGCCACAGCTTTAACTTCAGCCAACGCTGTCATACTCTTTTCAAGATCCTTTTTTAAATCGCGGATACCCTGCTCAGTCAACTTAATAGGATCCTCCAATCTGTCTACAACAGCATGTGCTTCTGATTTACCAATTTGAAATAATCTAGTGAATATACCCATTTTTATTTATGATTTTGAAAGTTCAATTAATCTGTTTCCATATTCCGAAAGCATTAGTTCTAATGCGTTAAGCGTTCCTTCCAGTTCGTTTAAGTCCATGTTTTCCAATTGTAGTGTGTCTCTGAAAATGACATACCCTTCGCTAGTCAGGGCAAATGCACCGTGTACCAATTCTCTGTTTTGGTGCAATAGTTCTTTGTAGGTCTCAGGCTTATCATTGTTGATTTTAAATAGTACCAATTCAATGATAAGGATAGGGTCTTCACAATCAATGATCAGATTACTGATCCCAGAATCTTCTTTCTCTACTCTGAAGAGCTCCTCGGCCTGGTCTTCTTCTAAAATATCATAATTAAGATCCAATAAATAGCTTCTAACCGTTTCAAATGCAGTCATAATGATTGATGGCGTTTTAAATGAATTATATTGCAATTAATCCAAGCTCGATGTTTAAGAGAAAGGACAAATATCAAATAAGTATATAGCCCTTAGCTGCTCCTACCGTTCGATATCTTTTTTATTGACCTTCCAAAAAGAGTACATCGTAACTTGGATTAATTATCGTGAAATAAGAATATTTTTAGATAAAATAAAGTTTTCCTTCGAAATAGTACTATCATATCCAGTAAAGCTAGCTAAAGGAAATCTATCCAGCGACCGCTAAACGATGGATGACCATCACCGTCAAATCATCCGCCGGAAGATGTTGACCAGAAAAAGTACTTACTTCCCGAATCAGTTCACTGCTTAACTCTTCCACGTGGCGGGTAGGTATTTTACCCAAAAAAGCTTTAAGCCCTTCGGTTTGAAAAAATTGCCCTTCAGAATTTTCTGCCTCAGTAACCCCATCTGTATACAGCAGCAAGGTATCTCCGGGATTCAAAACACTTCTGGCCGATGTAAAAGTAAGGGTTTCTTCTATGCCCAGTGCCATGTTTTGACTATCATCCAACTCACTTATCGATCCACTGGCTTGCAGAACAATTGGCGGATTATGCCCGGCACTGCAATAAGTAAACACGCCATTTCGGATGTTTAAAACGGCATAAAAAACCGTTACTAATAACCCAGCTGAATTCTCCTGACTAAGCAAAATGTTCACCTGATTCATACAATAAGCAGGGTCAAGATGCTTCAAACCAATACTTTTTATCAAAGTACGGCTTACCGCCATAAAAAGAGCCGCTGGCATTCCTTTCCCGGCAGCATCTCCAATGACCAATCCCAGATGATCATCATCAATAAAAAAATAATCGTATAAATCTCCACCCACTTCCCTGGCCGGAATCATTCTTGCATAGAGCTCATATGGAGCAATATCCGGCCATGATACCGCTCGCTGCGGTAAAAATGATTGCTGTATTTCTTTGGCTACCGCCAGTTCTTGCTGAAGCAGCTTCAGCTTTTCCTGTGCTAACTCCGCTTCCTTTATCGCCTCAATTTCTTTTACAGCTTTTTCTATGGTGATCTCCAGATCGTCAAAATCAATAGGTTTAGTAACAAAGTCAAAAGCTCCCCTGTTCATAGCAGCCCTGATATTTCCCATATCACCGTAAGCAGATACCATTACCGCTTTTATCGGCACCTCTTCTTCACTTAGCCTAGAAAGAAAAGTAAGTCCGTCCATCTGGGGCATGTTGATATCTGTAAGAATAATACAGATATCTTTATGCTCGCTTAGTCGCTCCAATGCCTGAGTGCCATTATTAGCAAAAATAAAGTCATACCGCTTGCTGCGTACCTTCCGCCGAAAACGTTGCAATACAAGACGCTCAAATTGAGGCTCGTCATCTACTACCAGAATTTTAGCTGTAGTCATTGGCTGAATGTATTCCGGGTGATTTTATCAGATTATACCTATTTAAGTAGTTAGCCACAATTAAGATTTAAATAAAAAAGTTCTTTGAAAAGTTGAT
>CAZVOD010000050.1:0-32673 GCA_964628385.1 uncultured Saprospiraceae bacterium | reverse complement strand
AAAATACTGGAAATTACCCAGAGAACCCTACTTACTGGAAACGTCCATTCCGGGCATCTTTGCCGCGGGTGATGTCAGAGCTGGAGCCATGAACAGGGTGGCCTCGGCCGTCGGGGAAGGAGCCATGGCCATAAAGTTTGTGCACGAGTATTTGACAGAAATATAGTAGCGGGCTATCGGGATATGCCACTTTTTGTGAGAATAAAAGTCTTTAGAAAAATAAATCACCAAAAGACTTCACTGTTATGAAAAATCACCCGATTCTTTTCAGTACTCACACTGCTCTATGTCTCAGAGTCATCGGCTCAAAACATGCTTAATGGCAGAGGCCTACCTGCCCAAAAGGAGCTTCAGCTGGACACTATTCATTCCTTTAGCCTTGGTATACAGGCTAATATTATTTTGACACAAGCTGATGATCAAAAGATTGTTATTAAAGGACAAGAAAACATTACTGATCGAATCAATGCCGACGTCAAGGACGGCTTCTGGGATATTGATTATGAACAGAACATTGGGAATTTTGAATTGCAAAGATCAACTAATCCGACTCCAACTCTTGGTTTGGGCAGTATATTTCTGCAAGTATTGCCGAGTAGCCTGATGCTCTTTTCTTTGAAGGTCCGGATCTTTTTCAAGAATGCGCATGGCTATTTCCCTGGCTGTTTGAAGTATCTGTCCATCCCTGGCCAAATCAGCAATTCGTAGGTTGATAATACCACTTTGCTGGGTACCTTCAATGTCTCCCGGTCCTCTAAGCTTTAAATCAGCCTCGGCAATATCAAAGCCGTTATTGCTCTTCACCATCGTTTGAATTCGCTCTTTAGCTTCTTTACTCAACTTAAAGCTCGATATTAGTATACAGTAGGATTGCTCAGCGCCTCTACCTACCCGCCCTCTTAACTGATGTAATTGAGCCAAACCAAAGCGTTCTGTATTTTCAATAATCATCACCGAAGCATTAGGTACATTTACTCCCACTTCAATTACAGTAGTAGCTACCATAATCTGTGTTTCTCCCTTGACAAAGCGCTGCATTTCGTATTCCTTATCGGCAGGCTTCATACGACCATGAACAACACTGATTTTGTACTCCGGCATAGGAAAATCCCTGGATAATGCCTCATATCCTTCTTCCAGGTTTTTTAAGTCCAGCGTTTCTGATTCTTCAATTAAAGGATATACTACGTACACCTGGCGTCCTTTGGCGATTTCTTCTTTCATAAATCCAATGACCCTCAAACGATGGTTCTCGGTACGGTGCAAGGTCTGTACCGGTTTTCTGCCCGGAGGCAACTCATCGATCACTGAAACATCCAGGTCTCCGTATAAGGTCATAGCCAGCGTTCTAGGAATTGGCGTGGCAGTCATAACGAGTACATGAGGAGGTAACGGCTTATTCTTTTTCCAAAGCTTTGCTCTTTGAGCTACACCAAACCGGTGCTGCTCGTCGGTAATGGCCAGGCCCAGATTCTTGAAAATAACGGGGTCTTCCAAAATCGCATGTGTCCCGATCAGTATGTTTATTGTTCCGGCAGCCAATTCCTCCAGAATGGTTCTGCGTTTTTTCCCCTTTATACTCCCCGAGAGGAAAGCTATTTCTAAGTCCATTCCTTCGATATATTTTGAAATAGAAAGGAAATGCTGCTGTGCCAGGATCTCTGTTGGCGCCAGTAAACAAGCCTGAAAACCATTATCAATAGCCATCAGCATAGTCATCAGGCCTACGATAGTCTTTCCACTTCCTACATCTCCCTGTAATAGCCGGTTCATCTGAAAACCATTACCTAAATCCCTCCTGATTTCTTTGAGTACTCTTTTTTGTGCTCCTGTCAGGTCAAAGGGTAGCTTTTCCTGATAAAAATGGTTGAAGTAATTTCCGATTTTTCCAAAAACATAACCCTGGATTTCTTTCTTACGCTTCTTCTTCAATTGTAGCAAGCGCAATTGAATAAAGAACAACTCCTCGAATTTCAGCCTGTTGCGTACCCGCTCGAGTTCTTCCATATTTCTTGGGAAATGAATCCGGAAGAGGGAAAAAGCATGTTCCGGAAATTTGAGCTTTCGGGTGACATAGTCGGGTAGGTTTTCTGGCAGATCATCCGGATTTAATTTGGCCATGAGGTTGAGTAGCAACTTTCGGCGTCCTTTGGAATCCAAGCCTTTGGCATTGAGCTTTTCGGTACTGGAGTAAACCGGTTCAAACGTTTTTGCCCGATCGGCGGCATCGCCTACCTGTTCCATTTCGGGATGTGCTATATTCCATTGTCCATTGAAGAGACTGGCTTTTCCATAAGCTACATATTCCGCTCCCACTACCAATTGTTTTTGCAGCCAGTGTACCCCGGTAAACCAAACCAGATCAACTGCTCCGGTCTCATCGCGCAGGCGACCTACCAGGCGACGTTTTCTTCCTTCTCCCACGGTACTGAGGCGCCTTAATACCCCCTTTAACTGTACAGCCCCCTGATCTTCATTCAGCTCCCGAACCTGATGAAATTTAGTTTTATCTACATAACGGTAAGGAAAATGGTACAACAAATCTTTGAAGGTCTGAATCCCGAGCTCTTCCCGCAACAGCTGGCCTCGCTTTGGCCCTACGCCTTTTAAGTATTCAATTGAGCTATCCAACAACTCTTCCATGTGAAATTCCGGTATTATCAGCTAAATGGCCTATTTCATTAACCAAAGGCCTATTTTGGAAATACAATAATTTGAATTAATGTCTTTAAACCGTGTATTTTAGTCTGTAATTAAGGATTTAAGTAAATTCCTTTTTTAGGAATGAGAAAAAAATAACTCATCATTTTTGATGGGGGCTTTTGCCCCAATACTTCGTTAGAAAGCCTCGCTAATGCCCTGCATTGCCTACGTTTTCTGCCTTGTCTTGGAACAAAATCCCCTCGGTCAAAAAGCGCGATCTATTTATTGCTCATTCCTTATCGATTTTTAAAATTACGATCAGCCCTCAAAATAGGAAGATGTGAACGATTTAGCTCAAAAATTTTAAGAATTGCCTAACCAGCGCATTTTTTCCTTCTACGGCTAATCGCTAGTTGACTAAAAGAGCTTGCTGAACAGATATCAAAAAATATTGAAAGATATTTCTTTGTTGCATGGCGGCATCTGCAAAACAAGCCCGGTATTTGAAAAGTAACAAGATGAGATTATTTCAAATAAAACACAAATTCTATGAAGACAGTTGCCCCTATCAGCACTACAGAACTTTTTCCGCTGCTTGATCAGAAGCTCATTACTTTACTCAAATCTCTGCGGCCCAACGACTGGAAAAAGAGCACCATCTCATCGGATTGGAATGTAAAAGATGTCGCCCTCCACCTTTTGGATGGAAACCTAAGGGGTATTTCGGCTGGCCGGGATCATCATTTTCATTCTCCTGCTGTAGGAGAAGACCTCATCGCCTTTATCGATAAGCAAAATAAAAGCTGGGTAGAAGCCGGCCAACGACTCAGCAATGCCCTGGTTATTGAATTGCTAGAAATCACTAATAACCTGTACTACGAACACATCAAGAAGCTGGATCCCTACGAGCAAGCTGTTTTTTCAGTAGCTTGGGCCGGCGAAGACAAATCCGCCAACTGGTTTCATGCTGCGCGGGAATACACCGAAAAGTACCATCACCAGTTGCAAATAAGGCTACCTTTTCATTTGGACGAAGAGCTGATGACTTATAAATTTTATTTGCCATTTTTGGAAACCGTAATGCGCTCCCTACCTGGTCATTTCAGGGAAATAGACGCTCCTATAGCCTCTGTGATAAGCATACACGTCAGTGATGGCTTTGGAGTTTGGTACCTGATGAAAAGTACCGATGGCTGGGAATTATATTCAGAGTGCGATATCCACCCCATTTGTCAAATACACATACAAAGCCATGTAGCCTGGCGATTATTCACTAACGGACTTTCGGAGCGAGAATCGCAAAAGTATATTGACATAGAAGGTAACATAGAATTGGGAGGAAAAATATTAACAGCCAATGCCATGATGGGTTAATTTCACAATAGATGAAACTGATGCTGTAGCCACCGTGTTGCTAATTCTAAATTCGCAATTGGAATTTTTAGGCTGCTTAATTATCATCTTAGGCGAATAAAAATTACTTTTGATTATTGTCAAGACAAAATCGGGCCCTGTTCTGCAATCAGCCCTGATTTTAAACAGCACTGCATCATGGAATCAAAAAGACAACGTCAGGTATCGGAATTGATCAAGAGGAATTTTGGAATTGTTTTACAGCAGGAAGGAGGATATGTTTATGGTACAGATGTCCTAGTAACAGTAACGAGCGTAAAGATGACGCCTGATTTCAGCCTCGCTAAAATATATGTAAGCGTTTACAATACCGAAAATAAACAGGAGGTAATCCTGGAAATGGAAGAGAATATCATCAGGCTCAAGCAAGCCCTCACTACAAGAGTAAAAAAACACATGCGCAGAATCCCTGATATTAGTTTCTTTCTGGATGATACACTCGATGAGATGTATCGCCTACGTCAGTTGTTTGATCGGCTGCACGAAGATAAGCAAATGGGTGACAAAGAGGAGGATAGCGAAGCAGAACGATAGGTGTGTTTCCCCGCCATTCCTGTACGCTGTCATCCTTTAGAGCTGTTCAGAGATTACACCTTCTTTTAAAGCGAAAGAACTGACTATCAGGGACGGCACTTTGCTAAATGCTATTATCTCTTTGATCAATATCAATGCTACAATAAGCATTTCTGCTCTGGCCTTCGGAATCCTTGGATCGGCTAACCGTTCTTCTAGGCTGGTTTGTACCAGTTGATTATAAGTGGGATGAAAATCTGTAATTTTGAATTCAGAATAGTTATCGCTGCCTTTTAGCGGTGACATAAAGCGATCCAATACATCAAAGGTACCCGATGCTCCGACCAGTTTATCAACTTTAAATTCATTCAGTTTGGGCAAAAGCTTAGAGAGCCTATCCCTGAGAAAGGTCTGCAAGGGAAGCGCCTCGCCATCTTTTAATGGACCCAACAAATTAAATTTTTTGAATAGAATAGCGACGCCAATAGGAAAGCTTTCTGACCAATACACCTGATTGCGATCTTTAATCATAAATTCTACGCTACCTCCTCCAATATCCATGATCAGGATTTTTTCGTTTCCCATGGCTGGTAAAGCCAGCGAAACGCCTTTTCCGATCAAGTCGGCCTCCCTGTTACCATTGATAAGCTGTATGTGTATGCCGGTATATTGGAGGGCTTCTTGTATAAAAGCGGCCCCATTACTGGCTGTTCTGAGAGCTGCCGTACCAATAGCTGTCACCTCAGTCGTCTCAAATTTATCCAGCATTTTACGAAATTGTTTTAACGCTTTCCTGCCTCTGTCGAAAGCAGCTTTTCCAATCTTTTCTATTCCTTCTTCGGTTAATTTAACATAAACCCGTTCCCGGTATATTGTCTCAAAGCCCAGCTCAGTGGAGGGTCCAAGTCTTACGATTAACAAGTGGAAGGTATTGGTACCCAAATCTATTACAGCTATATTTTTTTCCATTTTACAATATAAAAACCAGTCTTATAGATAAATTACGCGTCAAAAAAGTATTGTTGTCAGGGTCGGCTTGCAGGTCAGTCAGGCCTTTATTCCAAATCACATCCAGGCCCCAGTTGTCATTGAAGTAGTAGCTTGCTCCGAGTGCTACAGAAACTATATCATTATTGAAGAGTATGGAATCTGAAAGGTCCTCCCCTACCAAATCAATAATTGTATAGTTGATAAGGCGGCTGTACATAAAGCCGGCATTCAGGTTAAATTTCCATTCTTTGAAATGCAGCAATAGTGGTACTTCTACCATATTCAAACGGATATTGTCAAATTGGGACGAAGAAAATTCATCATTGCCAAAGCTACTGCCCCCCTGAGCAAACTGTAAGCCCATGGTAACTTTCCAGCGTTCCGCAAAATTCACACCTACTCTAATACCTCCATTCAGACCGATTTGGTTGAAGCCTGCCAACAGATCGCCATCTATCTGCGATAGATTAGTGCCTAACAAAACAGCTCCTTCAAACGTTTGGGCTTTTAGAGGTTGTGTACTAAAAAGGCTGCATAACAGGAATACACAAAGAAAATGTTTCATAAGTTCAGCATTTCAATTAGTGTTTAAAAAATTAGTCAGTAAATTTGATCATAACGCCAAATTACACATTTTTTTAACCAACTCTTTTCACGGGATAATGATTAAACCAACCAAGCATAATCTTAAAAAACTGGAAGAGCTGTTTACGGCAATTGGGTATATTATTAGGTATGAGAAAGGAAATTTCCAATCTGGATATTGCCTGGTTAAAGATAAGAAGATAGCTGTAGTTAACAAGTTTTATGATACCAATGGCCGTATAGCTTGCCTGGTTGATATTTTAAAAACGCTACAGGTGGAGCCGGAGGGCCTGGAAAACGCCAAAATGATAAAGTTTTACCATCAAGTAATTCAAGAAGAAAATTAATTCCTATCGAGACGAAAGTTATAATTACAGGTTCGGGTACTTCACAGGGAGTACCTGTGATTGGTTGTCAGTGCGAAGTGTGCCAAAGTAGCCACGCCAAAGACAAAAGGCTGCGTACGGCGGCAGTCATTTGTAGTGACAAAGGGAATATTGCGATTGATTGTGGGCCGGATTTCCGGCAGCAAATGCTGAGAACAGGCATCAACTCTTTGGATGCCGTACTGATCACTCACGAGCATAACGATCACATTATAGGCCTTGACGATGTCAGGCCTTTCAATTTCATGGCCAGAAAAGACATGCCGGTACTGGCCACTAAGAGCGTTTGTGGAGAGATCAGGAAGCGATTTGGTTATATTTTTGAGGCCAACCCCTACCCTGGTGCTCCGAGGTTACTTTTACAGGAAATAAATAAAGAAACCCCATTTCATGTCGTGGGCTATGATATTACTCCGCTTGAAGTCATTCACGGGAAACTTCCCGTTATCGGCTTCCGGCTAGGTAACTTTGCCTATGTAACAGATGCCAAGACTATTGCTCCCAAAGAAAAGGAAAAACTACTTGGACTTGATACTCTTGTTCTGAATGCATTACATCATAAGCCACATCATTCACACCTTAATTTGGAAGAAGCCCTGGAATGGATAAAGGTGCTGCAGCCCCGGCAGGCTTATCTCACTCACATCAGTCATAGAATGGGCCGGTACCAGGAAATTAACAAAAAGCTTCCCGAGGGGGTCAATCTGGCTTACGACGGCCTTGAAATAGTTATTTCAACTGAAAATTGATAAAAAACAACTAATTTGCTTGCATTTATCAAAAGAACCTAACTATATTTCTATAAACAAATTGTAAGACAAAAATGTCAAAATTAGATATTCTAACCATTGTCGTTGTAGTTGTAGGTATTTTTGCCCTTGGTATTCTTATCTATCAGATTGTTCAAAACAACGAGCTTACACAAAATACGCCTGCCTCAGCTATTGAAGAACAGCAAGGTAACTACGATGGATACGATGAAGATCCTGGTTATCCTTCAAATTCCTTTGAGGATAATACGTCTGATGATTATTATGATCAGGATGGAGCCGGATACGACGAAACTCAAAAGGATGGATACACAGCTGATGATAACAGCAACGATGAGGAGTATTCAGGTTTTGATGACGGCGCGGTACAAAAAGATAATTATACCAGCAATTCATCTTCGGAAGGTCGCTACATGGTCATTTCCGGAAGCTTCAAACAACGCGCTAATGCGGAAAGCCATGCTGCCAACCTTCAAAAATTAGGTTACCAGAATGCGGCTATGCATATTTTTGATAAAGGCGCTTACGCGGTGGTCCTTGTTGATCGCTTTGATAATTTGAACGAAGCAAATCAGCTTAAAGACAGGCTGAAGAGTGAGCACAGTATCGAATCTTACGTACTGCCCAAGAAAATGGAGAAAATATAGTAAAATAAGATAAAGCATTTTCCCTCAATCGGTTACACCAATTTGGGGAAAATGCTTATAAAAATTCAATCAGAGATTGGCTTGATTAAGCCTCCTCACCGAAATTTTCTTGCCAAGCCAATAGGCCTCCTTCTAGATTCCTTACATTATTAAAGCCAGATCGCTCAAAAAGCTGCTTGGCCATAGCACTTCTCCTACCTGAACGGCAATAAACGACCACTTCTTTATCTTTATATTCTTCCAGCTCGTTAATGACGCCCGGAAAGTTACCTAATGGAATCAAGTCTCCACCAATATTGAACTCTTCATGTTCATGCGGCTCACGTACATCGATAAGTACAAAAGCTTCTTCTTTTTCTAATTTCTCTTTAAGCTCCTTAACGTTAATATCCATTTTATATAATTTGGGATGTTAAAACTGTTCTTCTTCCAGGCCGTTAGCCTGATCCAATACATCATCCTGACCACAACCTGCAGGCCGGTTAGCCGCCAGGACAATGTTGATCGGCGTCCCGGTAGGTATACTTTGCCCCGGCACATAAGCGGGATCCTGCCGAACGATGAAAGCCTCACCCCAGGCTGATTCAGGAAGATTAGTCGTTATATTTCCGGCAGAAAGCTTGTTGGATTCAATCAAAAACATCGCTTCCTGATATCTTTTACACACCAGATTAGGAACCGGGACATTGCCTGTTCTTCTTTCTGTTATCACAAATTCTACCGTACTTCCTTTAGGTACTTTTACCCCCTTATTGAGATCAGCAGCAGTTATCTTCTGATCATTGTAATAAAGGTACAAGATAGTATTTTCTTCCAGGCGAAAATCCTGTACTTTATCTCTGACCTTATAGTTTACTTCTTGTTGTTCTAACTTACGGGTATAACGATAATAATCATCATTACCCACCAAATCAGGGAGCGTCACTTTGGTCGGTGTCAGCCTGGTAATAACCAAATAGATAGTCCGGTTAGACTTTACCTTTGATCCTTCCTTTGGCGTTTGCTCGATGACCATTCCGGGTGCCCGACCGATTTCAAAGATAGAGTCCATAACTTCCAGGCGAAGGCCGCGGTCTCTGGCCAGCCGCTCGGCCGCATTAATCGTCCTTCCTTCAAAATTTTCTACTTGTTGGGATTCTCCGTGATTGGTATACCAATTGAGGCCGCTTCTCACTAGAAAGAAGGCTATCAACAAGACCCCCAGCATGGCCGCGAAATTTTTCAGGAAGAACGGACTTTTCAAAAAGCTCCAAACCGGTATCCAGATTTTTTGAAAAAATGAAGGCTTTTTTTCTTCCTCAGCAAAGCTCTCATAAGCAGTTGTATCCGGTTGATACGTTGGAGTTGGCTCAGGCGCAAACACCGATTTTTTTTCTTCCGTAGGCAGCGTAGTTTCCTCTTCTTCCCTATTAATTGTGGCGGCCATAGTAGAAGCAAAGGCTGGCAACTCAGTTCCCTGCGTTACGCGTTGCACAAATCGTCTTTTACCAAATTCAATGATCCGCTCTATAAAGTCATAGGGTTTATATCCGCTAATAGCAGCCTGATGGAAAATACAGGTAGCCGGCGTCATTCCTGGTAGGGAATTTACCTCTACTACGATTGTTTCTACACTATTATCTTCAAATATTCTCACAAAAGCATCAATACGGGCATAGCCCTGAATATTTAGTATTCTTGCTACACGCTCCAGGTCCGCTTTTACCTGGTCGGCAATGTATTGATACTCTTGCCGGTTAGCTGAAAAGCGAGCTGGCGTAATATTCTGCCCTTCTCCGGCCAGGAATTTCTCTTCCAATGATAAGACATCCCCCGAGGCCAGCGTTTCGGAAGGTTCAAATACTTCATAGTAAACACTGCCATCCGGCTTATAACCAGTAAGCAAACCACCAGTTACTTCCAGAAAGTGCCTGGCATTGCCACCCCGAATCAAATCTTCTAAAAGGATGACATTCTTGATCGGAAACTCTTCTCGTAGCCGTAGTTTCAGAACCTTACGATCCTCTTCGCCCAATTCTCCGGGCTGGCGGAAAATCAAGCGGACATAAGCCTTGAGCTCCTCCTCATTCCGGATCACCTTTACCGCTGAGCTGCACCCATCATCTACCGGCTTTGCCACAAATGGATAGTCAAACTTTTGATTGATCGTTCGGAAAAACTCCTCCTCATCGGATTCAAAATCTGCTCGCTTAGCCAACATCTGCTCTGTCACAACAAAACCATTGCGACTTAATACCTGCAGCGTCTTATATTTATCAATCGTCACTTCTGATGATTGTACCCCAGAGCCATTGTAGGGTAACTCAATCTTCTCAAAAATCTTTTGAAGATAGCCATCCTCTCCGGGCCTGCCATGAAGCGCAATAAAGGCGAAGTCCAGGCGGTCTGCCAGATCTTCAAATTGTAACTTTACCGGCTCAAAAACGACTTCAGCAGAAGCATACTTTTGGGTGATATCGTGGCACTCTTTTTTGATCTTTTCCAGCGTTTCGTTTCGGGACCAATGATTAATTTTATCCCTGATGTCGTCAGCATTATCTTTTAATAACAAATTGATGGGCAATTGAAAGATCGACATCTCTTCTTCACTACCTGTAAGAAAAACTGGTATAGGCTCATATTTATCAGAGCTAGATAATTTCTCAAAAATATTCCGCCCGCTTTCTACCGAAATATGGCGCTCAAAGGAGTACCCCCCGAGGAATACACCTATCTTTTGCTTTTTTACAGCTTCTTCTCTCAGCATCTGGATGTTATCGTCCAGTAGTTCGAGCAAATTACGGAAGCTGGCTACCCCCGGGCATGCGGCCAGGCGCTCCTGCAAAGAAGCTCTGATAATATAAGTAAGGAACTGCGAAGGATTAAGGCCGATTTCTGCCGCCTGATGGAAGAAAAAGGAAGAGGGCAGCATCCCGCTGGTAGTGTTGGGATCATTGAGAAAGGTCTTCTTGTCTTCGGTAAAAAACCCATCGATCCGGGCGTAGGTCTCAAAACCCAGCTCTACAAAGAGCCGTTCGCACTCTTTCCTGATTTTTTCTATATCTTCGACTGGCAATCTAATGGGGGTAACTTTTCGGGAAAATCCCGGCATGTATTTAGAACGATAATCAAATACTTCATTGCCTTTTACGATCTCTGTAGGGGGTAATGCCACCACCGAGCCATCTTCCTTGCGAATTACGATACAAGAAAACTCTTGCCCGTTAATAAATTCCTCAAGAATAACTTTTTCTTCACTGTGATAGCCCTCAAGGAGAAAATCAGCATCAGCGGGACCAGCCCACTCTTCCGCTTCTTTATTCAGAAAAGACAGTAACTGCTCGGGATGATAAATGGTGTATGTTTCGTTATTGAAAGTTACATCAACCGGAAAGCCTACGCCCACCCGTATATCCGTCAACAAGCGAATGTGCTCATTTTTCTCATAGATACTTGCTGTTTTCCATCTCTTCACAGGGATAAGCTCTCTAAAAAAAGCATTATTAACGGCTTCCCGGAAAGCCTCGATATTATCGTGCTCGATGATAGAAACGCCGATTGATGAGCCCTGATTGGCTGGGCGGATTACCAGCGGAAAACCGATCGCTTCAATAGCTTCTTCATAAATACCTTTCAAATCTGAGGTCAGCCAGTCTTTTCTTTCCAGCACCCGTACTTTGGGGCATTCAAAATCTTTTTGCAGCATTAATTCCTTCTGTATGGCTTTATCCATACCTATTTCACTGGCCTGAATGCCACTTCCGGTGTAGGGAATATTGAGCTCTTCCAACATTCGCTGCAGCTGGCCATCCTCGCCGAATTCGCCGTGCAGGGCCAGGAAGGCCACACTGATTTCTTGAGGTAGCTCATCGGGAGGAATTCTTTTGCCTACCGTTTCAATCAACTGGTCCATCTGCTCCTCGGAAAGATGCCCCAGGCTCTCCAGATAAATCTGGAACCCGTTGGGCGAATCAGGAAGCTGATCGACCGGTGGATAAAAATCGCGAATAGACCCTTTGTAGATGTACTCCCAATCGAGCTGAATGAAATTCTTGTGGCTATCAATAAATATAGGGACAGCCTCAAATAGTGTTTGATTAAGATTGTCGTATACTGTTCTACCTCCAGCAAAGGATATTTCCCTTTCTCTGGAAGGCCCCCCAAAAAAAATACCTACTTTTACCTTCATATATTTCGTATGGCTAAGAGAAAATATAGCGCTGAGAATATCTCATTTATTTTCTCACATATGCTTTTGCCAAAATTTGCTGACAAAAATAGGTGAATTTGCCGTTGAAGTGAAATCCAAATACTGATTTTTATGAACAAAGAGATGCTACGACTGGCTATCCCCAATATAATTAGCAATATCTCGGTACCGCTTTTGAGCACTGTAGATACCGCTTTGATGGGCCGACTGTCAGCAAGCCACCTGGGAGCGGTGGGTATCGGCGCGATGATCTTTAATTTTATTTACTGGAACTTTGGTTTTTTGAGAATGGGTACCACAGGGATTACGGCTCAGGCTTTTGGCCGCCAGAGTGAAAAAGATATGATTGATACCCTGGGCCGGGCTATGCTCATCGCTATCAGTGTCGGTTTTTTTCTGACCCTGCTTCAGTGGGGGCTCAACGCGGCCAGCCAATTTTTTATGCAAGTGCAGCCAGAACAGCAATCCTTTGTAAGCACTTACCTGTATATCCGTATTTGGGCCGCACCGGCCACCCTTGGCCTGTATGCTTTTACCGGTTGGTTTTTTGGAATGCAAAATGCTAACTTTCCATTAGTGATAACTGTTTTGGGTAATATCTTCAATATTGTTTTGAGCTACGTTTTTGTAGTCAGCCTTGGTATGGGAGTAGCAGGAGTAGCATGGGGAACCGTAATTGCCCAATACCTAGGACTAAGCTTTGCCATTGGTTTATTTTTGGTAAAATACAGGCATTTGCTCAATAATTTTAAGGTCAGGGCATTATTGCAATGGGAAAAGCTGCAGTCTTTCCTGAGAATCAACGCTGATATATTTATCCGTACTTTTTTACTCACATTAGCTTTCGCTTTTTTTTACAGCAAGTCATCAGGGGAAGGTGAACTGATATTGGCAGCCAATATCATCTTGCTACAATTTGTCAACTGGATGTCTTACGGTATAGATGGCTTTGCTTTCGCTTCCGAAAGCCTAGTAGGTAAGTATCGCGGTGCCGAAGATAAAACGCAGACCTATAAAGCCATCAGGCTGTCTTTTATTTGGGGAATGGTACTGGCCCTACTTTACAGCTTAGTTTATGCCAGCTTGGGCCAGCAGCTTGTGCGCATATTCACGGACGAGACGCCAGTAATTAACGAAGCCAGGACTTATCTGATCTGGCTGATTTTGTTTCCTATCGTCAGTACGCCCTGCTATATCTGGGATGGAATTTTTATAGGGCTCACAGCTTCCCAGGCTATGAGAAACCTGATGATTGGGGCCATTTCAATTTTCTTTTTATCTTTCTTTACCATGGGGAATTTATGGGAAAATCATGGATTATGGTTTACCTTAACCTTATTTATGCTAGCCCGGGGAGCTTTTCAACATTTTTATTTTATGAAAAAAGGCGCCTGGGCTTTGAAGTAAAACGGTTATAAACCTCGTTAGCAAAAAATAAAACTAGATGACAACGCCGCTCAATACCATAAAAATCATTTCTGCCGGAGCCGGGAGTGGAAAAACCTACCGACTAACTCAGGAGATGGTTAATTTACTCCAATCCAGGACTGTTCGTCCGGACGGTATCATTGCCACTACTTTTACTAATAAAGCAGCGGCAGAGCTACAAGAACGCGTCAGGCTTAAACTTCTGGAGAATGGCCTGACTCAAGAAGCTGATGAACTCACCAATGCCCTGATTGGTACCGTCCACGGCCTGGGGGTAAAGCTTTTGAAACGCTTTGCCTACGAAGCGGGGGTATCTCCGGATGTAAGTATCATTGCGGATGAAGACCAGCAGTTGATCTTTAATCAATCTCTGGCCACAATACTAACGGAAGAGCGGGTGGAATACATTGAGCAGTTGTGTCAATACCTCGGATTGAGTGATAACGCTTATTTTGATTGGAGGAAAGAAGTTAAAAAGCTGACTGACGTAGCCCGAAGTAATGACTTTAGTATTGATGACTTGGAAGATAGCAAACGATATTCTTTTGAATCTTTCTCTAAATTCCTCAGCGAACAAAGAGAGGATGCAGGCAGCTCTCAGCAACTTCGGGCCCTACTAGAAGACAGTATAGAGGCTTTGAAAAACAGTACTGATGCCACCAAAAAAACGAAAGACGCTGTATTGTTCCTGCAAAATTGCAACCGCGAGCTGAAGCTTCGCTCCTACTTGCCCTGGCCCTTGTGGGCTAAGCTCACCAAGCTACAGCCCGCTACCAAAAGTAAAGAATTGATAAAGCCTCTTACGGAATGGGCGGCCTTACATGACGGCCAGCCTGTTTTTCATAAAAATATCAAAGATTTTATTGCTGCCATCTTTGACACTTCCATCGCTGCCCTGCAAGAGTATGATAAATACAAAAGAGAAAGAGGCCTTATCGATTATATTGATATGGAGGTAAGGGTAAAACTTTTGCTCAAAAATCCAAGAGTAGCAGAAGTACTCTCGCAGGAGCTAGACTTGTTAATGGTGGATGAATTTCAGGATACCAGCCCTATACAGTTGGAAATTTTTTTCAAGCTTTCCCGTTTTGCCAGGTATTCCGTTTGGGTTGGTGACCCCAAACAATCGATCTATGGTTTTAGAGGAGCAGACCCGGCTCTGATGCAGGCATTGATCGGGCAACTGGGAGGGATTAAGCCAGAAGATATCCAAAGGCATTCTTGGAGGTCGCGGGAAGATATCGTTTATGCAACTAATGCCCTTTTTACCAAAGCCTTTCCCCAGTTTCCCACCGATCAGGTGGCGCTGATCCCCAAGCGAAGAAAGCAGGTACAGCCCGACGGCATTAATAAGGAAAATGAGCCTCTGGAGATGACCAGTGCCCTATTACACTGGCATTTTAAATATGAATCTGAAACAAAGAAAGGTAATCGTTTGCCGGGCAAACCCTGGATGGAGAATTGTATAGCCAATAGTTTGGTAGAATATCTGGAGCAAGCTCCCACAATACTGCCAAAAGGAGCCAGCCAGCCCAGAAAAGCACGGCCGGGTGATGTAGCTATTTTATGCCGCTCTAATGCAGCTTGCCTGGAGATGGCGGAAGCTCTACACCGGGCCGGGCTGCAAGTATCTATTTCCCGAGCCGGCCTCCTAAATACAGCGGAAGCCCAGCTTATACTGGCTTGCCTGCGGCTCATCCTGAATAGCAAGGATGTCCTGTCAACAGCCGAAATCTTGAAATTAGCGGAAGGGTGGACGCTAGAACAAATCATTGAAAACCGCCTGGACTTTCTCGAAGAGCAAGAAAAAGATCAGAGTTTTTGGACCAAATGGGCGGCCGACCATGAGCTTATCCAGGCTATAGCACAATTAAGAATAGATGCAGCGGAGCTTTCCACAACAGAAACGCTAGAGTTACTGCTGGATACGCTCGACTTGCGGAGGGTCATCAGAGGCTGGGGCAATACCAATAAGCGACTGGACAATGTAGATATCTTACTACAGATGGGAAGCCAGTACGAAGAAAACTGTAATCGGCTCCATACTCCGGCATCTCTGGGAGGTTTTTTACTTTACCTCAATGACCTGGAGGCCGCCGAAGAGGATAAGCAAGGAGCTGGAAAGAGTGCCGATGCAGTAGAAGTGCTGACGTATCATCGCAGTAAAGGACTGGAGTGGCCTATTGTTATATGCCATGATCTGGAAAAAGCACTTCGCGCCGAAGTTTGGGGAATCAACCTGATCTCTAGGTCAGACGTGATAGATTTTGACGACATTCTCGGCAACCGCTGGGTACGATACTGGATCAATCCATATGGTGCACAATGGAAAAAAACGCCATTATACGAGCGTATTCAAGCCAGCGATGTTCAAAAATCCAAAGAGGAGCAAGCCAACCAGGAAGAAGCCAGACTTATGTATGTAGGAATAACCAGGGCACGCGACTATCTGATCTTCCCCTCAACGTCTAAAGACACCAAATGGCTGAATCGTATTTGGCACGAAGGGCGAGAGGATTTTCCTACGCTAGATCCGGACAGTCAGGAAAGTCCATGGATTTGGGAGAACAATGTACTCCCTATCGATACGATGATTTTTAGCTACGATAAAAATTTTGAACCCGGGGAATTGAGCAGCCCTTCGAATTATTTCTTTGAGGCACCGGAAGGTCCAATTGAATATCCCAGGAAAAATATTCACCTAAGAAATGAGAAATTGCCAATTGAGTTAAAAGTTAACACCAGCGTTATAAAATATGCCGCTCCCCTGGCTTTACTATCTGAGGAAGATACTTACAGAGCTGCCAAGGTAGCTAAAGCTTTTTTGGCGGCCTTCCATAAGAGCTATGACAGAGAAAAGCTGCTATCTATTGCTGAAGATTTGGTGGCCAGGCATGAAGTAGAAGAGCTCATAGAGAAATTAACGCTAGTAAAACTTGGGGAGCACTGGTGGATTTTTTTGGAAAAACAGTATCCGGTGCAAAAAGACTACCGCAAATTCCCCATTCATCACGTCCACAGAGGGCAGGTTTTCAATGCAGTAGTTGACCTAGTTCTTGAAACCGGCCATGGCCTGATAGTCGTGCAACATTCTTCCTTCAGTGGCGATGCAAAGAACCAGAAAAATAAAGCACTGGAACTTGCCGATTGGATGTACCTGACCCGGGAGGCTTTAAAAATTATTTTTAATCAAAAAAGAATACAGACTTTTGTTCATTTTGTGGTAGTTGGAACTATGATCGAAATAGACCCCGAACCATATTAGACTTGATTCGTAGGTATTAAAAAGCAGCAATATGAATAGATTAACCCAGCTCATCAAATCGGTGGAAGTCAATATTTTTTTACTTCTCCCCTTTCTGCTCATACTCAACATCGGCAGCATTGGTGCCCAGATAAAAGATGACAGGATTTATAAGGTCAGGCTTGCTGCCTTCCGCGGAAGCGTGGATATATCGCGGTATACGAGCCTGAGCAGGTATGGCGCATTGTCATTTGAACCTGCTGACAATGGTTACACTAGAGTATATTTGGGTAATTACATAGGCAAAGCTACTGCACAACGGATTCTGAACGCAGTAAGATCCAAATTTACAACAGCTTATATCATACTGGATCAAAACCTCTACTCTAAATTCACCGCTGAAGATGTATTGTACTACACTTTCCAGATCAGTTCGGTTAAAAACCTTGACGCCAGGAAAATTTTGGATCAACTGGACCCTGTGAATGCCCAGGTTCTACATATTAATTATCACAATGGGTTTTATCGATATTCACTGGGCATATATGATAAGGGGATTTTACCTCAAACAGAAGACAACTACCGGGCACTTGCTTTTTCCCTTGGTTTTACGGAAGGCTTTGCCAAGCAGATACCGCGTTAATCCCAGGAGCTATTCGAGTACCAGCCTGAATTCCCTTGTGATCTTTGGCGTTGCTCTTCGGCTCGCTCTCTTTTGGTTTTTTCAAATACATTGCGATCGAGAAAATAAGAATCTTCCAGTGTTGGTTTTTCCTTTTCCCAGGAGTATTTTCTGGGTTTTTCATCTTCTTCCAGATCATCTTTAAACCAAAGGGCAGCAAGAATCCCTGCTACTGCTCCCAACAAGTGACCCTGCCAGGATATGTTGGGATCGCTCGGAAAAATACCCCAGATCATTGAGCCATAGTAGAAGGCAACAATCAGTGCTAACGCTATAGATTTGATATTCCCTCTAAAAATACCTATCCAGAAAACAAATGCAGCCATGCCGTATATCACACCGCTAGCTCCCACATGATACCCCGGATTGCCAAACACTAATGGTACAAATCCGGAAAGCCAGACAGCAAAACCACTGAGGAGATAAATAGTCAGAAAAGCCTGCCAGGCGATTTTACGGTAGAAGAAAAGGATCATGGTACCTAGTACAAAAAACGGCAGTGTATTGGACAACACATGACCTATATCTCCATGAATAATGGGCATAAAGAAGATTCCTTTCAGCCCGGAGATGGTGCCCGGATAAACCCCCAGAAAAGCAAAGTTAATGGGGAATAAGGTTTGAAGAATCGTAATGGCCCAAATAAGTACAACAAACCTGAACGGCCAAATAAAACTATCGTAGAGCTTTCGCGAAATCTTTGCCATAATATTACCCTGTATTAAAACTTCGTTTTTTCAAAATTACTGTTTTGCTACACAGAAGTTGGTGATGTGTTAGGAGGTATGATTGAAAAATCATAGACCTTACCCCAGCAGGCGTGATATACGGGCAATCCAACTCCTGAGTAACAAATCCATCTTTTATGCCTCTGCAAGCATAAACAAGTTTAACGAATATTTTATAGAAAATCTTGTTGACCAACAAAAAGATCAACTTTTGATAGGTTAACAAATCTTTTCGCATTATGTATGAGCATTTTCAATAAAATTTGCTATTTCTGACTTTCCTAAGAAAGTAATTTAGCCATTTCAACCATTCCAGCATCCATTTCCTGATGGTGTTTGATGGCTTTTTCAAATGGCGTATGGGTAATAGCGCCGTTTATTTGTCCGATCATTATTCCTTTTTTGCCGGCTCTTAATGCTTTTACTGCTTCCACTCCCATCCTGCTGGCCCGTACCCTTTCCATACAAGTAGGACGGCCACCTCTTTGGATGTGCCCCAGAATAGATACCTTGATCTCGTAGCCTTTGAATTGATCTTCTACCTGACGAGCAATATCTAATGCACCTCCGGCGTCATCTCCTTCCGCTACGATAACAATACAGGCATTTTTCTTTTTCTTATGGCTTTCCTGCAGCATATCCACCAAATCCTGGATATCAGTTTTACTTTCCGGCACTAATATAGCCTCCGCACCTGTAGCAATACCCGTTTGCATGGCAATAAACCCGGCGTCGCGCCCCATAACCTCTATAAAGAATAGTCGATCATGGGCATTGGCGGTATCTTTGATGTTATCGATAGCGCTCATGGCCGTGTTGATGGCTGTATCAAAACCAATAGTGTAATCCGTACCAAAAAGGTCATTGTCAATAGTGCCAGGGCACCCTACGATAGAAATATCCGGGTATTCGTTCATAAAAATATTAGCACCAGTAAACGTACCATCTCCGCCAATAGCCACAATACCATCGATATCTGCTTCCTTAAGGTTATGATAAGCTTTTTGCCTGCCTTCTTTCGACTTAAAGTCTTCACTTCTGGAAGAACGGAGGATGGTTCCTCCAAGCTGAATAATATTACTAACGGATTGAGGCGGCAGATCTACAAAATCTTTCTCAATCATACCCTGATAACCTCTTCTGATGCCTATTACTTCATGCCCTAATTGTACAGCAGCTCTGACAACTGCCCGAATACAGGCATTCATGCCGGGTGCATCTCCACCGGATGTAAAGACGGCAATCCTTTTCATTGGGATGCTACTATTTTATTGTTTGTTTATAAATATCTTCTTCTTACCAGCCTTACAAAGTCTTTTGCTATATCCACGCGGTCTTCGTCCAGCCAGTTATGTTGTTCGGCGAGCGTAAAGATAATCCCTTTTGCCTCATCCATACTTTCAAAACGATTAAATAACTGTAAAGACTGATCCAGCTCACTCATGTTTTTGCCAAAAAGCTGATTCATGTAGAGCAACCTATCATTAATGGATAAGGCTTTGGTCAGGTCATATACAGAACGTTCACTTAGCCGATCTGCCAGATCTCCAGAAGTTTTGAAATCAAATAGCACATCAAAACTTGAATTGCTCTCCGAACGGTAGGAAGGTTTTGGAGTATCAGCCCCAAATGAAGGTGGCGTCACCGACCTGGGCTTAGGTTTGGGCTTAGGCGGTGGCGGAACAACTTTTCTTTCCTGAGGTGGCGGCGGCGGAGTTGGCTCACTCTTTTTGGGTTCAGTATCTCTTAAGCTTTCTGGTATTTCGATGATCCGAGGGCTGGCAGGCCTTGATGGCCGGGGGTCTTCCTTTGGCTGCAGCGGCTTATTGTCACTTTCGTTAGCAATCTCAAAGTCCGGTGTATTAAATTTATTTCTGGTTCCGCTATTCACTTTTTGATTCCTGGAAGGCGCATTATTATCATCTTCCAGAAACAATTCGTAGAGCTCTCGAATATAATTGAGCATCAGGTCTTTTTCAATAGAAGTGATCGTCTCCTGCCCCGCCGAGATACTATTGTATAGAGCGTTGATCTTTTTGATGATCGTGTCAGTCTTTTGCCAGTTCATGCTTTCTTTAGTTTTTTTCGTCGTTCCAAAGCCATTCAAATATATTCAAATTTTCTTAGCAATACAGTAAAACAGGAAGTTTTAGGACTGGGCTTTGCAATACCCGGCACTGCGCAAGAGTTGTAAATGAGGGATTGAAGTCTTATTTTGGTACCCTGCATCTAATTTTCAACTATGTTTCTAGAACCACACTTTAAAGGTCAAAGAAGTGGGTGGATAGAAGTCATTTGTGGCTCTATGTTTTCAGGTAAAACAGAGGAATTGATCCGGAGGTTGAAGCGAGCGAAATTTGCCCGCCAACGGCTGGAAATTTTTAAGCCAAAGGTAGATACCCGTTATGATGAACTCAACGTGGTATCTCACGATGACAATACTATTCTGGCTACTCCTATTGATCACTCCAGACAATTACTGGAGGTGCCTGAAGATGTCAATGTTATAGGCATTGATGAAGCTCAGTTTTTTGATATGGAGCTTATTGAGCATTGCCAAACGCTTGCATTGAGAGGAATACGCGTTATTGTAGCGGGCCTGGATATGGACTTCAGGGGTAAGCCCTTTGGCCCGATGCCGGGCTTACTGGCTGTGGCTGAATACCTCACTAAAGTGCACGCCATATGTCAGCATTGTGGCAACCTGGCTACTCATTCTTATCGACTGCCAGGAAATTCTGAAGAAAAAGTTTTATTAGGAGAAAAAGACCTGTACGAGCCCCGTTGCCGAAATTGCTACAATATGGGGAATATCCTCAATCTTCAAACCCGGCCAGAAAATCAAGCCAAAAATCCGGAAGATACGCCGCAGAAAAAATTATTCTGACCGTCCTCGTGTTTGTTCTAAAAAATAAATATACAGATTATTCAAAAAAACAGATGTAATTTTCAACCTTTGACAGAAGAGGATTCGTATCCATACTTGCAATGTGCATCAGGAGATTATCGGACCTAAAAACCAGCCGTCGTGTTATCATTATTTCGCACCAACCAAATGTTGGGTAATTTTTTCTACCTGGGCTATATCGCGATGTTATTTGCGCATAGGTTTATCCTGGAACGTCCTATTGTTCCTTCCAGGCCCGGTATCCTAACGGAATCCATATATGCTGTACTGCCGATAGAGACTACAGCAGCGCATATCATAGCGATGGTACTGTTATTTGTGCAAGCCTTTTTTATTAACGAGATCGTTTCCCGAAACAAGCTAATTGCTGATGTTGGACTTTTTCCGGGCTTGTTTTATTTGTTGGTTGCCAACCTGGCACCGGAGTTCAGTTATCTTAGTCCGGCATTAATTGCCAACACCTTTTATCTTGCAGTGATTTATAATCTTTTTCTCACCTACAATAATTCCAGTGCGGCGCCTGTCATTTTTAATATTGGCTTTTTTATCAGCACAGCTAGCTTGTTTTACTTTTCTTACTTCTCCTTTATCTTATTAGGTGTAGTCGGATTGAATGCTCTGCGAACATTGAACGGCAGAGAACAAATCATGATGCTCTGCGGCGCAGTAGTTCCATACCTAATACTGAGTACCTATTTCTTTTGGTTTGACCAGCTTTCCTCTTTCCTAAATCAGCAATTGCACCAAAATATCAAGTGGTTTAGTCTGGAAGATAAATTATTTTCCAGCCAAGAAAATATCATAATCCTATCGGCCATCGGTTTTCTGATAGTCGTTACGTTGGCTTCCTACAATAATAATATTTTCAAAAAAGTCCGGGAAGTACAAAAGAAAATAAACCTATTTTATTGGATGCTCCTCATTCCGGCAATCTCTTTATTGTTTCAGGCCCAGATCCAAACCGATCATTCTTTAATTATTGCCGTACCCCTAGGTATCCTACTCTCTTTTTCTTTTTCTCGCCTTTCCTCTAGCTGGGCTGAGTTATATCACCTTTTCTTATTGGCTACACTGCTATTTTTCCAATATAAAACTTTAATTTTAAGTTTATAAAAGTACGGCGATGCAGCAGTCCGTAAAGGATTAATCAAAAGACACAGAAATGAAATTCGGCATTGTAAGATTCCCCGGTTCTGATATTGATGATTTGACCTATGTCATAACAACAGTTATTAATAAAGCGTATCGAGAAATTTGGTATCAAACCGATGACCTGTCGGACCTTCAACCTGGTGATTGCCTGATCCTTCCCCATGGTACTGCTTTTGGCGCCTTTCTAAGGCCCGGTGCTATCGCAAGAGTATCTCCTGTCATGAAAGCGGTCATTGATTTTGCTGAGCGTGGAGGCAAAGTTTGGGGCATTGGAAATGGCTTCCAGATTCTCTGTGAAGTTGGCCTACTCAGCGGCACACTCCTACAGAACTCCAGCGGTAAGTTTGTTTGTAAAAATATTTTTCTAAAAACAATCACCAATCACTCAGCGCTAACGGCCAGCATTTTGGATAAAGCAACCCCCTTAAAAATCCCCATAGCTCATAAATTCGGGCGCTTCTATGCTAGTGCCATGACGCTGGAAACCCTGCAAAAGAAGGACCAAATCCTGTTCCGATACTCCAATGAAGTCGGCGAATTTACACCAGCCTGCAACCCTGATGGTTCCCTATCAAATATTGCAGCTATTTGCAACGCTAATCGTAACGTTTTCGGTATGATGCCGCTTCCGCAGCGCGCTACAGAAGAGGAACTGGGCAATAGCGATGGTAAAATTCTCTTTGACTCATTAATCCATCAAGCTACCTATATGTTAAATAAAAAGTAATAACCTGAAAGTTTATGAATTATCATAAGTTAGCGCTTAGAAGCTGTTTGAATTTGGTTTTTGAAACCTGTTAGAGTGGGTTTTGCGTCTAATTGAGGCGCCAAAACCGGAGTTTAGCAGCGCTAAATGAGGATTTTGGTAACGAAAAGTAGCCGCAAAAGACGCCTAACAGGATCGAAGGAGTAAAGTCAAACAGCTTCTTAGTTAATCTTTTATTAATCGCCCTACGTAGAAATGCGTAAGCAGTCATTGTCTTTTATATTTGTATTTTAGACAATTTAACCACCCTAAACTTTAAACGATGAGAAAATTAATCCTAATGGTACTGGTTGCTTTTCCCCTATTGGCTTCTGCTCAATTAATCAATCCAGTAGAATGGACCTTCGAAGCGAAAAAGCTTGCCGACGGCCAGTATGAGGTACACCTCAAAGCCTCAATTGATGAAGGTTGGTATATCTATTCTTCCAACCTAGAATCGGATGCCGGCCCTATTCCTACAGCTGTTTATTTTGAGGCCCCGGAAGGATTAGCGCCCGTGGGCGACATAACAGAAAAGGGGAATAAAAAAAGTGGTTACGACGAGCTATTCGATATGAATATTGTGAAATACGCCAAAGAGGTAACTTTCATACAAAAAGTCAATGTACCCGGCAGTACCAAGACAATCAATGGCAGTGTGGAGTATATGACTTGTGACGATAACCGCTGCCTGCCACCTCGTCCTGTTTCGTTCAACATCAAACTACAATAAAGATTGAGGCATTTTTTTGCTGGCAAGACTAACCCGGTATTATCGAATACAACTTTCAGAAAGCTATAATCATGAGTATATTAAGAATTTTACCTTTCCTTTTTTTATTGACTCTTGTAGAGGGCCAAATACCAAGGCCTGTTAAATGGACAACAGACTTTGAGAAAATTTCTGATGAGGAATACGAGTTGATCTTTACAGCTACTATGGATGACGGCTGGACGATTTATTCTCAATTTCTGGAAGATGGTGGCCCAATTCCTACCAATTTCTTTTTTAAAGAAAACCCGCACTATGAATTGATTGGCCAGGTCAGTGAAGAAGGAAAAAAGAAAGAAGGTTACGATGATCTTTTTGAAATGAATGTGGTAAAGTTTTCGGGAAAGGCCATTTTCCGCCAACGGGTAAAAGTCCTAGATAACAGTTTGCCTATCGAGGGAGATATAGAATATATGACTTGTGATGACACCAAATGCTTACCGCCCGTACAGGAGCCATTTTCCATTGATCTGGATGCTAATCCGGATCGCGAACTGGCGGAGGAAGCCTTGAAGATCACTACTCCTGAATCGCCGGAACTTCAGACGGAACGCAAAACGCCAGTACTTTGGAGTGGCCAGCTTATTGAAAAGGAAAACGGCGTTTATCAGATACAACTCATGGCAGATATACAGGAAGGATGGTATATTTATTCTCAGTATCTGGAAGACGATAGTGGCCCAATTCCAACAGATATCAGTTTTAAGGCTACTGAAGCTTTTGAGCTGCAGGGGAAGGTAGAAGAGTCTAGCCCAGGAAAGGTGGAAGAGTTTGACAACACATTTGAAATGCAACTGATCAAACTCAAGAAGTCTGCTACTTTTACCCAAACTATCAAAAGACTGGATACTAATACGGAGGTTTTACAAGGTGAAGTTTATTATATGGTTTGTGATAAAAGTCGATGTATGCCTCCCGCTGCGTTGGATATCAAAGTCGATTTTATCAATAAGGAAGTTTTGGTAGGTAAAGAAGCTACAGCCGAAGCTACTCAGGAGGTCATACAAGATGATGAAGCACTGGCCAATATCTTTGGCATTTCCAAGCCCAACCTGGATAACCCCAGGGGATCATGTACGACTGAAGCCATTATAGAGACTTCCAGCAGTAACTGGAGTATCTTTATTCTGGGCTTTTTGGGAGGTCTCGTAGCCCTATTGACCCCTTGTATTTTTCCAATGATACCGCTTACCGTTTCTTTCTTTACCAAGGGCTCGGGGTCCAGTAAAAAGAATAAAGGCTTTTCGCAGGCCTTTTTGTATGGATTCTTTATCCTACTCATTTATGTCTTGCTAAGCGTACCTTTTCATCTACTAGATAGCATAGATTCGGGTATTTTGAACTCCATTTCCACTAACCCATGGCTGAACCTGGTATTCTTTGCTATTTTCGTATTTTTTGCCTTCTCCTTTTTTGGTTATTATGAATTGACATTGCCAGACAAGTGGGCTAACAGAGCTAGTGGTGCAGAAAGCCTCGGTGGTATTCTGGGAATCTTTTTTATGGCGTTGACGCTCGCGCTGGTCTCTTTCTCCTGTACCGGGCCTATTTTGGGCTCTTTACTAGCCGGCGCTTTAACTGCCGACGGTGGTGCATGGCAGTTAACATCGGGGATGACCGGATTTGGGCTGGCCCTGGCCCTTCCCTTTGCATTATTTGCGGCATTTCCGAGCTGGATGACCTCTTTACCTAAATCAGGGGGTTGGCTGAACAGCGTAAAAGTCATTCTGGGTTTTGTAGAGTTGGCCCTAGCCCTAAAATTCCTTTCCAACGCCGATATGGTCAAACACTGGGGCTTATTGAAGATCGAACCCTTTCTCATCCTATGGATACTAATTGCCATCGGAATGGGATTATACATGTTTGGAAAAATCAAGTTTCCACATGACAATCCTGTCAAAAAACTTTCGGCTACCAGAATCGTACTGGGTGTGGCCTTTTTTGGCTTTGCAGTTTATATGATGTTTGGCTTCAGATACGACGAAAAAGCACAGTCCTATCAATCATTAACATTGCTTAGCGGTATTGCACCGCCGGTTTGTTATAGCTGGTTCATGCCCTGCGATTGCCCGCAGAATCTCAATTGTTTTAAAGACTTGAAGGAAGGTATCACCTATGCTAAAGAAGCTAATCAGCCGGTAATGATTGACTTTACCGGATATGCCTGTTTTAACTGCAGAAAAATGGAAGAACTGGTATGGCCCAAAGAATCGGTATATCAGCAGTTAAGAGATGATTATGTACTCGTTTCACTTTATGTAGATGACAGAAAGCCATTGCCGAAAGATGAGCAAATACCGGTAATTGACTATATGGATCGATATGATACGCTGAAAACATACGGTGAGAAATGGACTCATTTGCAGTTTACCTACTTTAATAATGTTTCTCAACCATATTATGCCCTGATTTCACCTGATGGCAGGCTGCTGAATAATCCAGTAGGCTACACACCTGATGAAAGCGAGTATGCATCTTTCTTAAACTGTGGTACAGAAACTTTTAAGGAGCTTTCTGCCAAACAAGAAGACGAACCTACGCTGGGTCAAAAGTAATAATACAACTGTTTAACGATCACTTTCGCTGGCCCGAAGGGAATAGGGTGAAAGTGATTGTTACAACAGGACGACAGCCTTTTAATCATCTAGTTTAATAAGTACTGCATTTTTTTCTACCGGTGCACCTTTGTTCACTTCTACACTTTTGATCTTACCATCTGCGGGAGCTTTGATAACATTTTCCATTTTCATGGCCTCCAGGATTACAAGCGGCGTCCCTTTTTCTATTTCATCACCTGGTGCTACGAGAATATCCAGTACTTGTCCCGGCATGGGAGCTTTGATATCTTTAATTTGTTGGTTGACATGAGCGGTCAGGCCCAGGCGGGTCACCAGCTGGTCTACTTCATTTTTAAGAGTGACATCGTAGGTTCTTCCATTGATTTTGATGACGAACTCTTTCTCCTGAAAATTCTCGGCTATTATTTCTGCCTTATAAGACTGATGGTTCAAAAGAACGTGGAACTTACCTTCATCAGCTAATGAAATGATATCTACATCTTCAGGAGTAACATTTTCAAACTCAAAATCTTCTCCTACGATAGCTTTAAAGTTGTTGGAATCCATATGTTTTTCGTTTACGTAAACTGTTGTATAGACGGGATGATTGGCTGATTATGTTCCTGGTTGCTTGGCCAATTTCATCATAAAGTACGATTCAAAGATGGTGAATGCGAAATAAATGACAAAAAATGGAACAATGAAAAGCTTACTTTCCGGCTTTATATTCAGGTAATAAATAAGAATAGCCAATACTCCTGCCACTAATTTAACAAAAGTAAACATCAAAACAGTATTGGTAAAACGATTTTTGTTATCCTTAGCGGCTGACTTTTGGCCTACAAAAAACATAACAATACTAAGTAGAATAAAAAAAGCCAGCACGCTCCATGAGAATAACGAGTGGGCAGCGAAAGTAGGTACTATATTCAAAACATAGACCGATATGCTCAAAAGGATTGAGAGAATGGTTAGTTGAGTAAAAAAATTGCGCTTATCCATAAAATTGTTTTTTACCGGAAAGAATTACCCCTTTCATTTCTCTTTTAGAGATCGACGGCAAAAGTACAATTTTTCACTTTAATAAGTCCTTTAATATCACGTAGAGCGCTGCAAAAATCGCTAATAAAGACATAGAAGCCGTACCTAATGGTCTTTCAAGCTCTAAGTAGGCATCGATCTGCCTCCCTATCAGGGCTCCAACCAGGATAATAATTCCCATTTGGAAAGCCATTCCTGAATATTTCAAATAACTTTGAATACGCTTGCTTTTATCGGCTTCTTTGCGCTTTTTATTTGACTCTTGCTGGCTTTGGTTCTTTGACAAGATCCGTGTCTTTTGATAAAGGTTTTATTATAGTTTTGTTATTGTGATCAGTAGTGGCATTGGAAGGACGCTGTTGGTGTTTTTTGTTACCCATATTACAAGCAACATTAAAATGAGCTCCTGATTGCACGATCAACTTTTTGGTGGTGATCTCTCCACTGATCTTGGCACTTTCTCTGATATTCAATAGTTCTTCAACAACTATTGAACCATTGAATTTACCTTCAATAACAGCATTGCGGCACTTGATTTCTCCTTCGATACTTCCTGAAGTACCAATGATCACCTTAGCATTACAAATTAATTTACCCTTGATGGCTCCATCAATTCTGATATCGCTATCCGATACAATTGTACCTTCAACGGCTGTACCATTTACCAAACTGTTAAGAGAATTAGTAGAGGTTGAAGCAGGCATAATCGAACCCGTCTTAGGCTTTGTTGCCTCCTTTTTGCTGTTTCCAAACATAAGATAACCTTTAAATGAATAGATAAAGTGATAAAATTAAAATAACTAGCTAAACAAGTTGGATTATGTTCATGTGGAAATTTGAAACCTGGAGGGATAGAATGATCTCTAAAATCCTAAAGATTTAGGTAATATGTCTTATAAGTAGTTTCCTCCCTATCGTTTAGCCAAATTAAATAAAAAATTCCAATTTCAAAAAATGGCAATGGATTTCCTCAATTTTGATCGAATTTATAGCCATTTTTTCTCTTGTTTTTTACAGAGAGGGGAGATGTCCTAAATGAAATAGGTAATAGTGCTTTAACATGATGCTTATACGGAAATTATATAGATTCTATCACACTATATAGGTACTTTTTTTCAAAAAAATTACAGCATCTATTGCTTGGGGCAGCAAAACAAAGCTATTATACGCTTCGGGAGTAAACTATTATCAACAAAAAAAGGACATACCTTTAATTACCAACTTGCCGAATAGCTTTAACGAAGAGTATTTTTACGTGATAAGGGCGAAGATATTGAATAGATTGAAATGAGCAAACTTTTAGCCTGCTCATTTCAAAGCATTAACATATTAAAATTCAGGACAGTATGTAGTAGTACGTCTTGAACCACATATTTTATAAACCATCGCAAATTCAAATGACCCCTGAGAATTACTTGCTGGCTGCAATGGAGAAATATTGATATCGTAGCTAAAACCTAAGCTAAACTGGTTGAAATCAAAGCGAGTAGACAAGATAACAGCGTCCGTCAAAGTACCCGTATCGAGATTGTTAGCCATACGTGCCCAGATACCTACCTGGAAAGCCTGGTTAGAAGACCCTCTACGATCCAGTAAAAACTTGAAACTCGTTCCGGCATTAACCTGATAAGATGGTCCTTGCGACATAAAAATAACACCTGGTACCAATCCAAAATTATCAGAAAGCAAAAATTCACCTCCTGCATGCGCCGTATATCTACTGAACAACAAATCATCTTCTTCGGTAGAAAAAGACTGATCAGGCCTGTTCAGGTGATGGAAAGCAAACCCGGCGTAGAAATTCTGATTTTCATCAAATACAGAAAACCATAACAAGCCGGCAGCCATATCTACAAAAGTAAAATTATCTCTGTCGAAACTATTTTCTTGTGAATCCAAGTTAGGGTTGAAACCTCCCTGCCCATCGTGCTGTGTCCCCCACCTCAAGTTGAGAAAGTCAAGACTTCTTTGGGCCATACCTGCCTCAGCACCAAAAACAAGATAGTTGCCACTTACTCCTCTACCCCCCATTTTTTTACTGTAGGAAAGAGAAACTTTCCCAGTGAAGGTCTGAAAATTAGCCTCTCCGGCACTGTCACCCCAAAAAGTCCCACCTACTCCAAAATAATCGTATCGCCCGGCAGCGATGCGCTGATCGTACGATACCGAATAGGTACTAAAAGCATTGGAACGCAAAACGCTAGACCACTGATTGCGATAGTTGGCCACAACACGCGAGTTACAGTTCATGACACCAGTCAAAGCAGGATTTAAGTTTAACGGTGATAAATAGAATTGGGAAAAATGAATATCCTGTGCGCTTAGTGGCACCACCCACAAAGCTAACAGACAGCCTACACAAAACGCTTTTAAACTTTTCATAAGAAGGTCTTTGAAAGTTGCAGTATTATTGTTGAATAATTGCCCATCTTTGTGGCAATACAATATTAGCAAATCCAAGTTGAATAATAAAAATAATTATCTTATAAAATATATTTCAATATATATCCTAAACTCGCCAACTCTGTTTGAGTTTGATTTAACGCTTCTCTAACGCTACTTAATACCTTTTATTTCTATTTAACATTTAAAAAGATGGCAACGTTAAGCTATCAGTTCATCTATTAAGAAAAGAGTTATTGGGCTGCCTATCAAGAGATTTACGGAGTAGATAACTGTATAGCAAGTATAAGAAAAATTAATCAAATATTTTATTGACTATACCTAAAAAGTGTAAGACGAATACTACAAAAATATACCGCCTACCCCAAAAGCCTCATTGTTGTTTGCTCCTTTCCCGGAAAGTCCCCAATCATGAGACGACCTATGTGACAAAAATAAAATGACACACTGTAGACAAGTATACGAACAAATGTTCGTTTTTCTTGTATAAAAAACGTATGTTTGTCTATAAAACTAAAAATATTTTGCTATGAATGATCAGGCATTTCAGAATAAGATTGACGAAGAAATTAAAGTAGAACCAAAAGATTGGATGCCGGAGAAGTATCGCAAGACATTAATCCGCCAGATCTCCCAGCATGCGCACTCTGAAATTGTGGGTATGTTGCCGGAGAGCAACTGGATAACGAGAGCGCCATCTTTGAGAAGGAAAGTTGCTTTATTAGCCAAAGTACAGGATGAGGCCGGCCACGGTTTATACCTTTATAGTGCTGCCGAGACGTTGGGGGCCGACAGAGATGACCTATTGGATGACTTACATTCCGGTGAAGCAAAATATAGCAGTATATTTAATTATCCTACATTAAGCTGGGCAGACATTGGAACGATTGGCTGGTTGGTAGATGGTGCAGCCATCATGAATCAAGTTCCACTTTGCCGTTGTTCGTATGGGCCATACGCCAGAGCGATGGTAAGAGTATGTAAAGAAGAAAGCTTCCACCAACGTCAGGGATACGAAATTATGCTGACACTAGCCAGAGGATCAGAAGAGCAAAAAGCTATGGCTCAGGATGCTCTGAATCGCTGGTGGTGGCCGGCCCTGATGATGTTTGGGCCAAGTGATGGCGACTCAAAGCACACTGCCCAGTCCATGAAATGGAAAATAAAGCGATTTACCAATGATGAGTTGCGACAGCGATTCATTGATACTACTGTGCCTCAGGCCGACTATCTGGGATTAACCATTCCTGATCCAGACCTCAAATGGAATGAAGAGACCCAGCATTACGATTTTGGAGAAATTAATTGGGATGAGTTTTGGAATGTTGTTAAAGGAAATGGCCCTTGTAATAAGCAGCGTGTAAAAGCCCGCAGAGGTGCCTACGAAGAAGGCCGATGGGTTAGAGAAGCAGCATCTGCTTATGCCGAGAAAAGGAGAAAGCGCAAAGAAGCAGTGAAAACATTGGTAGCATAGTAAAAGAAAGCTGTATAGTATGAGTAAGCAAAAAAAAGACTGGCCTCTTTTCGAGGTATTTATCAGAAGTAAAAACGGATTGAGCCATAAGCACGTGGGTAGCCTGCATGCTGCCGACTCAGAGATGGCGCTTGAAAATGCCAGAGACGTTTACACCAGACGCGGAGAAGGCGTCAGCATATGGGTGGTAGAATCCAGTAATATCGTCGCTTCCAGCCCTGACCAATCCGACTCATTCTTTGAGCCAGCCAGCGATAAGATTTATCGCCACCCAACATTTTATAATATTCCTAAAGATGTGAAGCACATTTAGGTCATTGTAAAGAATTATAGCCTTAACTCCATGACGGAGTTGAGGTTTTATCATTTGCTCACCAATCAATAGCAAAGTAATGGAAAAGCAAGATCAGCTCTACAAATATGTTCTGCAGATAGGTGATAATTCATTAATCTTGGGGCAGCGCCTTTCAGAATGGTGTGGCCATGGCCCGGTACTCGAACAAGATATTGCCATAACCAATATTGCCCTTGACTTGATGGGACAAGCCAGAAGCCTTATGGCTTACGCTGCCGAACTAGAGAGAAAAGGCAGAAACGAAGATCAGATCGCCTTTTTGCGTACGCCTGATCAGTATCGCAATGTTCTGCTCGTTGAGCAACCCAACGAAGATTTTGCTTACACTATTGCTCGTCAGTTTATTTTTGACGCTTTCCATTACTACTTTCAGCTTCAATTACTAAATAGTACTGATGAAAGGCTGGCCGCCCTCGCCGAAAAGTCGATTAAGGAAGTCAGTTATCACCTCAAGTACAGCTCAGAATGGATGATCCGATTAGGTGATGGTACAGAATTGAGTCACAACAAAATGCAGCAAGCCATAGATGACCTTTGGATGTATTCCCAGGAATTGGTAACGCCAAACGATATCGATATTGCAATGGCCGATTCGGGAATCGGTGTGGATTTAAATGCTGTAAAACCACTTTTTGATCAGAAGCTGGATGAAATTTGCCAAATGGCTACACTTTCTTATCCTAAAGATATATGGATGCAAAAAGGTGGAAAAATGGGTACACACACCGAAAATCTAGGCTATATTTTAGCCGAAATGCAGTACATGCAACGGGCTTACCCGGATATGGAATGGTAATCAGGCTGCCTTGCTAACCTTATGATACTTTTAATCTTAAACTCCACCTCTGAATTATTTCCCGGGATAGTGATACTGTTGATCGCCTGATAAACTATTCTCCAGTCTTCTCTGTGTTTTTGGTATATTATTGCTATTTTTCCCAAAATAAACAGGTAGTGTTAAGGTGTAGGATTGGAAAAATAGAAGTTGTTTAAGAATGTGGGTTTATAGTTGAAGGCAAAGGCTTGTGCAGCAAGGCGAAGCGTTTT
>CAZVOD010000049.1:0-32718 GCA_964628385.1 uncultured Saprospiraceae bacterium | reverse complement strand
CAGTTCCCTGCTGAGGGGGCTGTACTAGTTTTTTGGAAAACTACAACTACAATCAGGAGGAGTAAAATGGCGTTATGATTTCGTTTGCTCCTGCATTCATTAACTTCAAACTATTTATTTATGTGTGGTATTGTTGCTTATGTTGGTCAAAAGGAGGCCTATCCGATTCTTATCAAGGGGTTACACAGATTAGAATATCGAGGATATGACAGTGCCGGGGTAGCTATTCTGAATGGGGATGTTAGTGTTTATAAGAAAAAAGGAAAGGTCAATGATCTGGAAGAACACATGAGCAATGTTGTTCATTCTGGTAATACCGGCATCGGCCATACCAGGTGGGCTACCCACGGTGAGCCTAATGATGTAAATGCCCATCCTCATATTTCTAGCAATGAAAGGCTAACGCTGGTTCACAATGGTATTATCGAAAACTATAACCTACTGAAAGACACGCTGCAAAAGGGTGGACATACCTTTACTTCTGACACGGATACAGAAGTGCTGGTCAACTTAATTCAAGAAATACAAGAAAGGGAAAACCTACCGCTGGAAGAAGCCGTAAGAATTGCACTTACCAGAGTGATCGGAGCGTATGCCATCGTTGTGATGGATAAAAATAATCCGGATATTCTGGTAGCCGCCCGAAAAGCCAGTCCGTTGGTGATCGGTATTGGCGACGGCGAGTACTTCCTGGCTTCAGATGCTACCCCCATAGTAGAGTACACCAAAAAGGTGGTCTATCTCAACGATGAAGAAATTGTGGTGGTAAAAAGAGGTGAAGGTTTTCAGATCAAGACTATCAGCAATGAGGTCCAGACGCCGTTCATTCAGGAATTGGACATGCAAATAGAGAGGCTTGAAAGAGGCGGTTTTGATTATTTTATGATGAAGGAAATCAGTGAGCAGCCCCAGACGATCTCAGATTGCATGAGAGGACGTATCAACTCTGAGGAAGGTTGGATCAGGCTTGGTGGTATCAACGAATATTTCAATAAAATTTCCAAAGCCAAGCGATTCATTTTTGTAGCCTGTGGTACTTCCTGGCACGCCGGACTAATTGGTGAATACCTGATTGAAGATCTGGTCAGAATTCCGGTAGAAGTAGAATACGCTTCTGAGTTCAGATACAGAAATCCGGTTATTAATGAAGATGATGTAGTCATTGCTATTTCCCAATCGGGCGAAACGGCTGATACGCTTGCGGCCTTAGAAATAGCCAAGCAAAAAGGAGCATTTTTATATGGTATTGTTAATGCCGTGGGCTCATCTGTAGCCCGGGCCACAGATGCGGGTTCTTACATTCACGCCGGCCCTGAGATTGGGGTAGCTTCTACAAAGGCTTTTACCGGTCAGGTCACTTTACTGACGCTAATGGCGCTGTATTTATCATACCGAAAAGGCATCATTTCAACTACTTATTATCGTCAAATCATGAGTGAATTGGAGAACATCCCACAAAAAGTTGAAAGAGTACTTCAAAATAACCAAAAGATTGAATACATTGCCTCCGAAATCAAAGATAAGTCCAATGCCCTATATTTGGGTAGAGGATATAATTTCCCTGTAGCCTTGGAGGGCGCCCTGAAATTAAAAGAAATTTCATATATTCACGCCGAAGGCTATCCTGCTGCAGAAATGAAGCATGGGCCCATTGCTTTGATTGATGAGCAGATGCCCGTCATTGTTATAGCCACCAACCAAAGCGCTTACGGAAAGATTGTAAGCAATATTCAAGAAGTTAAAGCGAGAAAGGGAGTAGTCATCGCAATAGTTCTCGAAGGAGATACAGAGATTGCTGCGATGGCGGACTACACCATTGAAATACCGGAAACGGAAGAGCCATTATCCCCTCTTCTTTCAGTAATTCCTCTTCAGCTACTTTCATATCACATCGCGGTGATGCGCGGTTGTAATGTTGATCAGCCCAGAAACCTGGCTAAGTCAGTAACTGTAGAGTAAATAACTGTTGATAATAACTACTTTGGTGGATGCTGTTCAGATACAGCCGGGAAAACGCTGAAGTAGTTATTATCTTCATTTCCCATTAATTTAAGTGCTACTCCTCTTTTGAGTCATGGATTAGGCCGGGCTCACAGATAAACCTTAATTGTATCCTATTAGCCTTTAACTCCTGCTGTATATTTTCACCCATGATCAATTCCCATCATTTAAATAGGTGAACAATTTTTATAAAAACAAAATAGCTTTTTTAAAAATAGAACTATATGGATTCATTTGATTTAGAGTATAACTCGGCTAGAGAGAAGCTGATTATACCTGAGTACGGTCGCAACGTTCAGAAGCTGGTTAACCACGCCAGAGTGATAGAGGACCCGGAGTTGCGCCAGGCTTTCATTGAGAAAGTAATTGATCTGATGATGCAGATGCACCCACAGAATCGCAATTTGGATGATTATCGCCGAAAGCTTTGGAAGCATGTTTTCAAAATTTCTGATTACACATTGGATGTTATTACGCCTAATGGAGAGAAATTCCAGCCGGAAGATGATCAAAAATATCCTGATCCCATAGGATATCCGGAGTATGCTGCTCGTTTCAGGCACTATGGCCACAACGTACAAAAGCTGGTCAAAAAAGCTCTTGAAATGGAGGATGGCCCGGTAAAAGATGGTTTCGTCGCTGTTATTGGTGCTTACATGAAGCTGGCTTACCGCACTTGGAATAAGGAGCATTATGTGAGTGATGAAATTATAAAAGCAGATTTGGCAAGGCTGTCAGATGGGCAGCTAGAGCTGAATGATAATGCTTCTATTGACAAACTGACTAATGCCAACAAAAGGCGTAAGAAAGGAAATAGCAGCATTAACAATAATAACAACAATAACAAGGGAAGAGGCAGAGGTAGAAAGCGTAAATAATCCGAACTGATAATTTGCCTGTTTATGAATTCAGAAAGCTTCGAAGTTGTTGGCGGTGCTCCTTTAAAAGGAGAGATCACTCCACAAGGCGCCAAAAATGAAGTCCTACAAATCCTATGTGCTACACTGCTTACGGATGAAGAAATGCACATCAGTAATGTTCCTGATATTGTCGATGTCCGTCGCTTACTAGACCTACTTAAGGGATTAGGGGTAAAGATCATCTTAAAAGGGCCAGGCAGTTACAGCCTGCAGGCCAATGAGATTGACCTGGCCTTTGTTAGTTCACCTGATTATCAGGATAATGCCAGAAAGATAAGGGGTTCTGTGATGCTTATTGGCCCACTGCTCGCCCGCTATGGCAAGGTCTTCTTACCCCAGCCGGGAGGAGATAAAATAGGGCGCAGACGTCTGGATACGCACTTTTCAGCGTTTAAAGAACTGGGAGCGGACTTCAAATATGACGTTGAGAACAACCTTTACTATCTGGCAGCTGACAAGCTTTACGGCCGGTATATCCTCATGGATGAAATCTCGGTGACGGGAACAGCCAATATTGTTATGGCTTCCGTATTTGCAGAAGGGACAACCACCATCTACAATGCAGCCTGTGAGCCATACATTCAGCAACTCTGCAAGATGCTCAACAACATGGGGGCCAATATCTCCGGCGTCGGTTCTAATCTACTCCGAATTACCGGCGTAGAAGGGCTATCGGGTACGCACCATGAGATTCTCCCGGATATGATAGAAATAGGAAGTTTTATTGGCCTAGCTGCCATGACTCAATCGAGCCTGACCATCAAAAATGTGGACCTTCCCAACCTGGGTATCATCCCACGAACTTTTGAAAAGCTGGGTGTTCAGCTTCAGATTCAGGGCGATGATATTTTTATTCCCGCTCAGGAAGAATATGAAATTCAAACTTTTATTGATGGTTCTATCATGACCTTTTATGACGCTCCGTGGCCAGGCTTTACACCTGACCTTTTGAGTATACTACTCGTAGTAGCCACTCAGGCAAGAGGCAGCGTCCTGGTTCATCAAAAAATGTTTGAAAGCCGTCTGTTTTTTGTTGATAAACTTATCGATATGGGAGCACAAATCATTCTGTGTGATCCTCACCGAGCAACAGTAATAGGGCTTAACAGAAAATACCAGCTGCGGGGTATAGAAATGACTTCACCCGATATCCGGGCAGGAGTAGCTCTTCTTATAGCGGCTCTTTCTGCAAAAGGTACCAGTATTATTCGCAATATTAACCAAATAGATCGCGGCTACCAGAACATAGATGAACGGCTCAGAGCGCTGGGGGCTAAGATTAACAGAGTCTAGAAAGAAATCGAGACTTGTTTCGCAGGTATCAAAATAGGCTTTATGCTACTGTATAATATTACCCTAAAAGTAGACCACAGTATTCAGGGCGCCTGGTTGCCCTGGATGCGTAAATCTTTTATTCCCAGTATCATGGATACCGGCCATTTTGAAGATTTTCAATTCTATGAGTTGCTTCATTTGCCTGATCAGGATGGCAAAACTTATGCCCTGCAGTTATTCTGCTTATCTATTCAGGAGTTCAGAACTTTCCAGATGGAGGAAGAACAAGACCTTCAGTTTCTTTTGGTGAAAAAATTTGAAGATAGGGTTGTTTTTTTTCCTACCTTGATGAAAACAGTGGGTTGATATAAAAGCGTGTTTGGATCTTAACCCTTTGGCCTGCAAATACATTTAGAATAACGCTTCCCGCTTTCAGCGGGACAAGATATTTCAGCTTTTTTTCGCTCCATAGCCCTGCTATGCAACTCAAAAACAGCTTCATTTTCATCATCCCAAATGTATTTTCGGCATCAAAAGCAAATTCCAAACCCGCTCTAAGCGGATGTGACAGCTATATTTCATTTCAAGCTAGCTTTTTTGGATGTTTTAGCGTATTTTCGCTAAGCATCGAAAAATTAGTCCTAAAGTAAAACCATTAATATGATTTTTGAATTAAAAGAAGAACATCTTGCCGTTCAGGAAGCGGCCAGAGAATTTGCCCAAAAAGAACTGAAACCAGGTGTTATTGAAAGAGATTCCAGGATGGAGTATCCCACCGAGCAAGTTAGGAAGATGGGAGAAATGGGATTCATGGGTATGATGGTAGATCCTCAGTACGGAGGAGGAGGCATGGACACCTTGTCTTATGTTTTAGCGATGGAAGAAATTTCAAAAATTGATAACTCTTGCTCTGTGATCATGTCAGTGAATAATTCACTGGTATGTTGGGGTATAGAAACATATGGTACAGAAGCTCAAAAAGCTAAGTATCTAACTAAACTAACTTCTGGCGAATGGATTGGCTCTTTTTGTTTGTCTGAGCCGGAAGCAGGTAGTGATGCAACGAGCCAACGTACAGAAGCTATCGATAAAGGCGATCACTACGTTATAAACGGCACTAAGAACTGGATTACCAATGGAGGAAGCTCTAAGGTACATTTGGTAATAGCTCAAACAGACAGAGAAAAGGGATATAAAGGAATCAACGCTTTTATTGTTGAATCAGACTGGGAAGGCGTAACAATAGGCGCAAAAGAAGATAAGCTGGGAATACGCTCTTCTGATACTCACACGATTATGTACACAGATGTGGTAGTGCCAAAGGAAAATCGCCTTGGTGAGGACGGCTCTGGTTTTTCATTTGCCATGAAAACACTGTCCGGTGGTCGTATTGGTATTGCAGCTCAGGCACTAGGAATAGCCGCAGGAGCTTATGAATTGTCGCTCAAGTATTCTAAGGAACGTGAAGCTTTCGGCAAGCCCATTAGTAAGCACCAGGCAATTGCCTTTAAGCTAGCAGATATGGCTACTGAGATCGAAGCGGCAAGGTTGATGGTATACCGCTCAGCATGGCTTAAGGACCAGAATATGGATTATAATTCTGCCAGTGCAATGGCTAAACTATACGCTTCAGAGGTTGCGATGAAACACACTACCGAAGCGGTTCAGGTACACGGAGGTTATGGTTTTGTAAAAGAATATCACGTGGAAAGACTAATGCGAGATGCTAAAATCACGCAAATCTACGAAGGTACCTCGGAAGTGCAACGCATCGTTATTTCCAGAAATATACTAAAAGGGCAGCTTTATTTGCCTATCTGGAAATCAGAAATGGAATCAAGTATGGGTTAGAATTTTAAGAAAATAACCATATAGACATAAAGTGCCGGGGTAGCAGCAATTCTCCCGGCATTTCTATTTCAGATACTCCAGGAAGGTAGATTCGTTAATTTTATCTTACTTTTCTGAAATGTAATTCAAAAAACCTGATGTTACATACATTTATGTACACGTAACCGAGTAAATTTAATTGATGAAAGGAGCGCTAAGAATAGCTACAGTTTTTAATATACCTGTTTTAATACATTGGACATTTATCTTTATACTATTGGCCGGATTTTACTGGGGCTTTTCCCGAGGAGGCCTTTTTACGGCCATCTGGTCTCTCAGCCTGATCTTGGTGCTTTTCTTTTGCGTACTGCTGCATGAGTTTGGTCATGCCCTCACCGCCCGTCATTTTAATGTCACCACAAAGGATATTATATTATCTCCCATCGGTGGGATTGCCCGGTTAAATAAGCTTCCTAAACAGCCTTTACAGGAAATGCTGGTTGCTGCTGCGGGTCCCATCGTCAATATAGTTATTGCTTTACTGATCAGTCCGCTTTTTTTAATTGCCAGCCCTGAAAAGAGAATACAATTGTACGGTGCGCTGTTCCCGTCCAGTAATGTATTCATCAATGACCTAAGCCTGTTTGACAGACTCCTGCTTTTTGTATTTTTTCTGAATGTCGTATTAGCTATTTTTAATCTGCTCCCTGCTTTTCCTATGGATGGCGGGCGGATTCTGCGCGCCTTACTGACCACCAGAATGAATCGAATGAAAGCTACCAGGGTAGCTATGTATATTGGGCAGGCTATCGCCATTCTCTTCATTTATATGGGCATCACCGAATTTGAAATCGGTACAGTAAAACTAAGCTTCATGATTGCCTTCATCGGTTTATTTGTATTCATCTCGGCAGCTAATGAATACAGATATGTTAAGTTTATCAACTTTTTGGAAAAAACCTGCCTGTCTGAAGTAATACGCACTAACTGGACGCCTTTTTACCCGGATACTGCGATGGAATTCCCCGTTGAAGCGTACGCTCAGGGAAAAGAACGAAGTTTCATGGTATTCAATGAGTGGCATGAGATCGTTGGCATACTACCGGAGAAACAGCTCAAACAAGTTATCCAGCTTAAGGACTTTGGAGCTAAGGTTAGAGATTATATGATCAAAAATAAATCTACCCTTTTGCTATCAGATACCGCAGATATAGCTATAGAAAAAATGCAGGAATCTAATTCAGCAAGCCTACCCGTATTTTTGAATGGAAAGATGATTGGTATAGTGGAGGAAAAATCGATTAATGACCATGTTAACAAGCTGGCTCAAAGCGGTGCTTCGCAGAAGGAATAGTTTTTTGCCTTGTAGTTTTCTCTCCTGCACAAAAATGGCAGGAGAGAAAACACAAGCCCGATAACTTTGTCAAATATTTAGTTATCTAGAGGCCTAACTTGGCTTTAATAGCCGGCAACAGATCGTCAGAATCTCTGGCAAACAATACAGCATTGAATACGCTGGTATCAAAAACCATTACATACCCATTGGCCTTAGCATATTCATCGATTGCTTTTTGCGCTTTATCAATAATTGGTTTTAATAACTCCTGCCTTCTTTTATCTACTTTTTCCATCACTTCCTGTTCATAGGCGATGATTTCTTGTTGCCTTTTTTCCAAAGCAAGTTGTTTTTCTTGTTGCTCCTTCGGAGTCATGGTGCCACTCTGAGCTTTTTTGACAAACTCACCGTAGTCTTCTTGAAATTTTTCAACCATTTTCTCACCTTCAGCTATCAGTTGTTTCTGATACTGAGCCAGCGTTTCGTCCGCTGATTTAGCTTCTGGCATTAAGGCGACTAGGTTACCAAAATTTAAGTGTCCATATTTTTGAGCTGTCAATGTTGACGCCATGCTGATAGTCGTAAAAACGGCTACTAAGAAAAAATTTTTCATCATTGTATACTGATTTTAAAACACTGTAAAGGTAATTTTCAGGCCTTAACTTTTCTAATTTTTAACCAAAACTTATGATTTTACAACGATGAAGTTGCAGAAATGTAAATTTTCCCAATTTAACCTACTACAATTTTAGGTTGTGTTATAAAATAGACTTGTTTCGAAGGGGTTAGCATAGTGGAAAAATTGAGTCTCCTTTTAGACCTGCGGTAGGGCACTGCATCTTGCTCGAAGAAAATTCTATTTTAACTTTAGCAGATTCAGGGGTAGGCCTTTTAGAAACGCAAGCTCCAGAGAAAAGAGTAGGTCAGGAATTGATTGAAGCCACTGATTAGATAAAAATACGACAGCGGTTAGGCAAATTCAAAAGCAGGGCTTTTCTCCTAGCCAGGCAAAAAACTGTATTTGCTCTCATTTAGATCCCGATCCTATTGAGGGTTTGAAGGATTTTACCAATTTGAAGGTACATGTATCGATGGAAGAATACATTGGTTTTAAGGAGAAAGATATTAGGCATCTTCCCCAACAACTGGACCATGATCCTGAAGTTATTTTATATGCGAACGATGATGCAAAATGGTTTTATTTGCCTGCCAGAAAAGTAGAATTGAGTTATAGCTCAGGTATTTATTCAATTCCACTCTTTGGCCATACTGCCAAACATAGCGGAGTAGCTTTTAGAGATTTTAAAGCTAAAAAATGGATCTTTTAGGTTGATGATGCCTTCTATTTGAGAGCTGAGCTAACGCAGGAGGGGCATCCTGTCGAGTAATTTTCTAAAGCCAGAGCTATTGATGAGGTAAAAGAAAAGAACGCCTAGAACTTATAAAAAAATTATTAGCCGCACATGGCCATGAAATCAATTTCTTTGGCTATCAAGACCCTGATGAGCTAAAATTATACACATAAAAAGAAGACTCTAACCTAAGGGTTACAAACATCGCAATACATCGGATCCTCCTTTGATTGCTCGGGATTAGCTACCAGTTTTTCGAAGCCACATTTCTCACAACGATAAATCAGCGTCTTTACACTTCGGGTAGGTGAACCACACCAACGACAGGGTAAACCTCTGATAACGTCCTTAACTGCAAACCCCGGTTGGCCACATCGCTCGCATGTAGACAGCAGATCAGCGGCTAAGTTCTCAGTGGCTTTTTCGATGACCTTCATTCTGGAAGGGTTATACATAGCCCTCATATCTGTTTCTACAAAAATACGAGGTGTTTCGGCCAATAGATACTTATAAGCCTGCTCCAGCGACAGCCAACTATTGATACCTTTAATGACCTGGTCAAAGTTTTTTTCGCGGTTTTTTAAAATCAAGGCATGAGAAGGGAATTGAACCTGCTCAGCGAATGTGCGGAGCGCTGAGAAATCTTCCACGTATTGACCAGCAAAATTAGTAGCAGTACTTATTTGGCGGCCAACAACCTCCAGGTTGTTTTTCGTATCCAACAACAGCACCAGTTCATCATCGGCAGCAACAAAAGGAATACCTGGATGTGCACCAAACGAGCCTTCACTGGCCACCGCCAGATCATAGCCTGATCGTTCCATAGCCAATTGGCATTTAAGTCGAACCGTTAAAAGTGGATCATCCTGGCGTTCTACTTCTCCGGTGAACGTTCCTAATTGATCCGTATCCAGCTCTCGGTATACAATACATTTGACCCCGAGTGCTTGCTCAAGCACCGGGGCCATGACCTGCTCTTTTTTATGCTTGGTAACGATTATTAATTTTCTTCCCCTGAAAGTATCCATTAGATCAGAGTTACAGCAGCTTCCACTCTAAGTCACCCATATACTGATATGCAATCTGACCTTCGTCATTCATTGCAAAAAGGTAAATCCATTTATTATCGCAAAGCTGACGAACAGAGTCGTGCTTGGCCAATATTTTACTCATTTCATCAATGGGTGCTTCAATGATCACATTCAAACGTTGAGGCTCATGCTGGAATTGCTCTCCGTCGTGTATCGACTGCCATGGCAACCCTACTCGCAGATCGCCCGCAAATCCTTCCAGTACACCAAGTCCTCCTACAACATTGTGAAGTGTCTTGTTACCGGAACCAAACTTTTTGTTATCAACCGTTGAAGCATAGTATTGCAGGTTAATCCAGCTAGTAACGACCATTGGCGCAGTCATAATTAGCTCCAGAATACTAAAGTTGGTATCTCTTCGCCAGGTATAGCTGTGCATAAATGCCTTACCCTCAAAATTGAGCTGGGCAGTTCTGTACCTGGGCGCAACGATAAAGGAGGAACAGCCTGCTAGGCCCCACTCAGGCCGCACTTGCGACCAATCTCTACTGCGGTGGATCACCTGTTTACCAACTTCTCCTTCACTGATATTCATGCGGATAGCACGCTCTCTTCTTGCTGTCTCTCCGGCTGTTTTTAGCGTTTCTTTCAAGTCTTCTATATCCTGTTGATGTGTATCTGGCCAGCCTTCTGCCAACTCAAATAACTTTACTTCATCGGTAGTCGTATCATGAAGTGCGGCAACAAAAAGCGTATGCTCAGGTATTGCTATGTCTGAAAGACCTTTTCTAACTTCAGGATCATTCAAAACAGCAACGGCAACTTTGGCATTAGCTTCTCCGGTATGTCCTCCACAGGCACCACAATCCAGCCCGGTAGCATGAGGATTATTGACGGTTGTAGAACCGTGGCCCACAATCAGTACTGTACGTGCAAAGTTCTCTGTCAAGGACATCGCTTTCAGGGCCGAAGCAGCCATTTTTAAGCGATCCGCTACAGGAATACCCGCTACTTCTCCGGCTACATCATCGCAATCCAGCCTGACCCCTTTTTGTCGCAGTTGTTGCTCCGTTAGCCCAGCCTGATCAGGATGTGCAACTGGCCTTGTAAAACCAAAGCTGTCTGTAAAAAGCTTGGGCAAATAGGAAAGACCTACTGGCCCCACGAAACTAAAACAAGTAATTGCCCCCAATTTAAAGGATTTCCAAGCTTTAAAGACTTGCTCGCTAAGTCGACGCTTACTTGTGGCACGCTGCTCTTCAGCAGGATCATACAAGCCTTCTTTTACAGTATGAGAAGTCGTCAAAAGTACCGGGCATTGGTTGCTGCCTTCATTGTGTGCAAGAGGGACGTATTTTATAGGAAATGCAAAAAAGCCTGCAAACCCCATTGTTTCGATATTATCATCGGCAGCCTCCAGGTTTCTGCGATACAACTCTGATCGTACATCGATACAGAAAATAGCCTGAGCCTTTACTGTTTTGTCTTTTGGTGGTTTGGGCTGCTGCTGGTTGACCTTTTCCATGATCGCTCGCTGATTAGCTTTATCAAACGCATTTTGTAAAATCATCTGATAAGCTAGTTTTCTGTCGTACTCGTCATTGATAACCATCAATTCAGCCTGACTTGTTGCCTGCAACCAGGCTTGCTCCAGGCGAGGGTAATCCAGTAACTTTTTCAGCGACATTTCCCAAACTAATAAAACGACCAGAAATTCTTCCACAACATTACTCTGCTGGCCGGCAAGTCTGGCATCCCAGTCAATTCTGGCGGCAAACCCAATCCATCCATTCATCTTCATCAACAGGTTGTTGAGGTATAAATCCTGCAGATCAGCAGGGATTTCCAAAGCCTGCCAGGCTAGTGCAGCTGCTTCCAGATAATCATCCGGCATTTTTTTAATAAACTTCCTAAACCCTTTCAATCCCGTAGCTTCAGGACTGTAATCAACCTCCGCCTCCCGCTTCCAGGCAGCAAAGAGCGTGATATCCTCTTTAGCAGTATCCCAGATAGCCTGATGCTTATCGAAATAGGCAGACGCCCAGAAGGAAATCCGGTCTACCATAAATCTATCCCACTTTTTACCATTAATTTCTCCGGCCACATCAGAAAGGGAACGAATGTACGGACCTTCTCCGTGCAGTATATTTTTTGAATGAATGGCTTCAAGAAATTGCGCTACATCATGGTCAATGCCTAGCGTATTTTCTTCCAGAGCCTTTTTGATATCTTCTTTTGTCAGCCTACCCTGCTGCAGCGCCTCTAGGAAATAGCTTTCGGGTAAGGTAGCTCTTACGCGGCTACTTTTATAAAGAAAGTCCATGGCGGCTTCAAATTCCATATCGGCCAGGCCCAGATATGGATTGACGGCCACAAAGTTTTCAAGCGACCACAGCGGCGCGATCTTTTCCACTCCTCGCTCTAAAATACTTTTTATCTCCGATCGATTGATAATTCTATCTTTTAATTGCATTGGTTTTGATTTAATATTTGGCATTTTATGCGCTTAGGAAATTTCTATTATATTATCAGATTGTACCCTGCTTTATGGTAATCCTGTCAAAGAGTTATGCGTATCATTCTGAACGCCTCTATTTTTCAAGGCTCCTATCAATCGGTCAAAAATCACATTAGCATACAATCCGTTTCTCAGGTGAACGCCGAGGCGGTACCCCCATTTACCAACTTTTACAGTTGGGGCCGACAGTTGTAAGATAACCACCAGAGCAAAGCAAGCAACTACTGCAATGACAGCTGCCCTTATTGTTGGTCCGGGCTCGTAATTAGAAGGAATTTGAGAATGTAAAATAAGGTGAGCTCCATGCTCCAAAGAGAAAAAGGCTAAAGCAACCATAAAAGCCATTCCTGCTGAACGTAAAATTCCCTGTATACCCCCCTTCGAATCAAGGGTCGGTACAATAATCTGGCTTAGGCCCATCACGATAATAGCCCCTGTAGCCATCAGGGCGAATTCTCGCTCGGGATGTACGCCCCACAGATAGCAGAAAAACACATAGATGCCCATAGCAAAGCCGACCCCCAGGCCAATCCTCAGGATACTTCCTGTTCTTTGAGGTAGCTGTACTTTTCGGGCCCGTACCGAATCAATTACACTGCCGGACGATAAAAAGGCATGAGCTTTATAGAAAGAGTGCGCTACCAGGTGCAATATAGCAGCGGTATATACGCCAAAGCCACAAATTAGTAGCATGAATCCCATATGCGCGATACTGGAATAGCCTAAAGCCACTTTCACGGAAGGTTGAGTAAGAAAAACAATAGATGCAAACATAGCCGTAAAGCCGCCAATAATTATCAACAAAAGAGAAGCAGTGGTTGCTTCACTTATCAAAAAACCCATTCTGACCATCAAAAAGGGCCCAGCATTCAACAAGCCAGCGTGTAATAGCGCGGATACCGGGGTAGGCGTTTCAACTACTTCAATAAGCCAACCATGAGTCGGAAATTGAGCAGATTTTAGCACGGCCGTCACCACAAATAATATACCAGCCCAAGAGAGCTGCTCATTCAAAGCGCCTGATAGCTCCAGGGCAGCAAAAATATCAGCCAGGTCACCCGTACCTAAGTTAAGGTAAACAAGTACTACCGCCGCCAAAAAACTAACATCGCCTACGCGAGCTGCAATAAACTTCTTTCGTGCAGCAGCAATAGCCTGCGGACGATTTTTGTAGAATATTAATAAATAGTGTAAACAAATACTGGTCAGCATCCAAAAAAGAAATAATTGTATCAGGTTACCAGATAGCACCAGCAGTTCCACAGTCGCAATGGTTGATGCTAATCTGGCCAGAAAAATATTTTTCCTGGGGTCTCCGTCCAGATAATTTCTACTGAATCGCAATACCACAAACCCCAGAAGAGCAATCATAATCAACATAGTGATACTCAGGGGATCAAGGCGCAGCGCCAGCCCCATGCCACTCCAGGTGAGTAAGTCAAACCGTATCGTTCCGTACTGAAAAACTATAACTCCACTGGTGATAGAAATCAGGATTCCAAACCAGCCCAGATAATCAAGTGCAGCGCCAAATTGTAGCTTCCGCTTATCCTTTCTCAGGGTAAGTAAAAGGGAGAATACGAGTAAAGAAATAGGTGCTATCAGTGTTAATAATGTAGCTAAACCTCCTTGCATGTCTCTTTTTTTTGTTTGTACAAAACAAAACATAATTTATCATAAACAAAATTTATTTTTATTATAAAAAACATAAGTAATATTTATGAACAGGAATTTGGATGCCTTCGCTTTTTCATAGCTTAGTGATATGTTTCGGTCAAACACCTTATTTTAAAAACTATATTTTGCTATTTGGAAGGATACCAAAAGAGGTATTGAAGACTGGTTGGAATAAAATACTTGTTTTGCAGGTATTAGAATGGTCAAAATAATTACCACAACTATCCAAAGGAGCGTATTTCACCTACTTTTTTAAATTCAGCTGACATTACGGATCAAAAATGGCATTCTTTTTTGATTATGGCCTGTGGACTGCCGCAGTCTTTATTTTATTTCAAAACAACAAATTGTTTTGAAATAAAAACAAAATGTTTTATATTGTGGTCATTAAAAACAATTTGTTATGCCAGCTAATTTTACCAATTATTCGAGATACCAGGCACTGCTAAGTTCTCCGCGTAGCAAATACCTGCTACACCAGGTTAAGAAGCACTGGTACAAGCCAGCATCTATCTTGGCCATAGGGGCCTTCATTAGTCATAAGGACTTTAGCATTGATTTACAGTTTAATGCCAGGCCTGACGAATCCCCTAGGATAGAAATTAGTGCTCAGGCCTTGCCATCCAGTTCTGATAAGGTCAAAGCCATGAATACATCTATGTTTGCCAGTAACTCTGGCAACAGCAAGCTCAGAGCTGTCAACGTTAGTAATAAAGCTAGCGATGATAACAGGGCTAACACCTACTCCAATCTCAATTTTAAGAAGGATAAATTTGCAGGACTTACTAAAGAGCAAATTGCCAAGCGCAAAAAACAGCTCAAATATGTAGAACAATATGCGGAAACCGCGCAAGCTGAAATGAAAAAATACGGCATACCTGCCAGTATCAAGTTAGCTCAAGGTTTGTTAGAAAGTAATGTTGGAGAAAGTCCCCTGGCCCAAAGGAATAATAATCATTTCGGCATCAAATGCTTTTCCAGGACATGCCACAAGGGGCATTGCAGCAACTTTTCCGATGATTCACACAAAGATTTTTTCAGAAAATACAAAAGTGCCTGGGAAAGTTATCGGGCTCATAGTCAATTATTACAAAATAAGCGGTATAAGCATTTAGCTCAATTGGGGTCTACCAATTATAAAGATTGGGCAAACGGCCTCAAGAAAGCAGGCTATGCCACCGATAAACGGTACGCCCCAAAAATCATAAGACTTATAGAAGATTTAGAACTGTATAAATACGATTACTAAGCGCTGCTCTGAATAGCTATTGCTTAACAAATTGTGTACTGTACACCCGACCGTTAACATCAATAAGGGAAAGAAAGTAAACACCCGGGGAAAGTCGAGAAAGGTTTATCTCATTGTCTTTGACAGCGGGAACCTTTTGTAGCTTTCCCTGGCTATCAAAAACCAGTAGCTGCTCCACTCTCAGTGTATCCGAAAAAGTCATCAAATCTGTTACAGGGTTAGGAAAAAAAACGACCTCTGGAGCCGGCAATACATACCTTTGAGCAGAAGTAGTAGTGTTGCCCGGCCACGCTACCCATGACCAGAAGCGATTACCAGCATCTAGTGTGTCCGTTTCAATAATTAATTCTCCGCTGAAGGCACCGGCAGTTATATAACGGTTGTTAATTGGCTCTGTATCTCTTATAAAAACAGCAGATTGCCCATTGAATACACGCTGACTAATCAGCTGATTATTGGTTATGCTAAGTTCTAATATCGCGCTGCTTACTGTCCCGGAAGCAGGAATACTTTGATTATCCAATTCCCATGGATCTTGGTATATACAACTAACCTGTAATTTTCCATCTTGTAACACAATACCGGCCATTTGCTCGGCGGCTGGTCCACCAAAAGAAAAAGCTTGCTGAGGCTTCCCTGCCGAATCAATGGCTATCCAGTATAGGTCATTATTTCCGTTTTGGCTTTCTATCCTCAGGCTGTCATCAATGGACATAACGCCAACCAGGTTGCCGGCGGCATATACCGTTCCGGCTTTGGTAAAAGTCATACGATGCAATTGCTGATCAAAGACTCCCCCGGCCTTGAGCGCCCACTTTTGGTCACCATTCTCGTCAAACGCTGCCAAAAATACATCCTCATCAAAAGTATTGGCATTTAAAAACTTATCGTTAAAAATGATACTGCCATTAAATTGTCCGCCCAAAACAATCCTATCATCTTCCAGACAAACCAAATCAATAACCCGGGATTCCCGGACATTGCCCCGAACTTTCAGGTACAGGGCCTGCATTGCCTGGGCTGTATCTAATTTTGTCCAGAATATATCTATATCGGATGTTGCTTGGGCTTCCAGCCCAAGTATGTCAATAGTTTGGCTAAAGTGCCCGGCTAGGTACAAATGCCCTTTGCTATCGATGCTCAGGGCGGTGCCCCGAAGCAAGTCTCCGTTGTCCAGAACCAGTAATCGGTCTATCGCCCCATCAGCGGATAGTCTTATCAGATAAGTTGCATCACTACCACTTACAGATTGGAGCAGGGTATCTGCAAAAAAGGCATCATTTCTGAATGTACCTACCAGCCAAGTATTTCCGGACAGGTCAGTAGTCATGTCGCTGACTACATCTTCGAGGCTTCCGCCGTAGGTATTTATCCATTCCCACTGCCCGTTTCTTCTTAATTTACCTACAAAAATATCTTCCTGCCCACGAGAATTGAAGACGTCACGATCAGATTGCAGGTCAGTTCTGAAAGTACCGGCTACCACGAGATAATCATCATCAACTAACTCGATATGCTGTATTGTCACTTGCTGCTCTGACTGGAGTACGGTTAAGGTTGTATTTTCCTGTGCGAGTAAAAAAATAGGTAGGATAGAAATGACGTTACACAAAATAATTGTGTAGAAGATGTTTTGGATAAATTCACGTACCGGCAAGAAAGCCATTAATCTTAGTTTTAAAAAATCAAACAATAAAATTGATGTTTAAATATAACCAAAAGTGTTTCGCAATATTGAGCTTACTGTGCATTCTGTTGAATGCCTGCCAAAATAAATCAGAAAAAACACCACAATTCAGAGAAACGGACAACCCTGCGGTCAACTCCGTTAGCAGGCAGATAGCAGATTCGCCGGATGATCCTGACCTGTATTATGCCAGAGCGGAACTCTTCTATGAAAGCGCTGCTTATGATGAGGCCATAGGAGACCTGGAAACTGCCTTATCTTATGACTCTATGAATATCCGTTATTTACATCTTCTGGCCGACTCTTATCTGGACTATTTCAAATCAAAAGAAGCGATAGCAACTTTAAAGCAAACACTGGATTATCATCCACAACATATTGTGACTCATCTAAAGTTATCGGAATTTCAGCTTATTCTAAAACAATACGATGAGAGTATGCAAACGCTTGCCCGGGTTTTAAATCTGGACCCTCGAAACCCTGAAGCTTACTTTATGATGGGCTTGAATTATAAAGAAACAGGGGATACAGCAAGAGCCATCAATAGTTTTCAGGAGACTGTAGAAATTGACCCTGACATTGTAGATGCATGGGTTTTACTGGGCCAATTACAGGGTGCTATGGGTAATGATATTGCACAGCAGTATTTTGAGAGTGCCCTGATAGTTTCTCCTAATAACATAAATGTCATGCATGCCAAGGCGGATTACCTGTCGGACCAGGAAAAGCTCAAAGAAGCCATTGAAGTATATCAGGAAATTACGCGCATTGACCCTCAGTACGAAGAAGCTTATTTCAATATGGGATTGCTATACATGGATTTGGATTCTATTGGCAGGGCCAGAAAACAATTTGATATTCTGGTAAAGGTAGCTCCCCTTCATATTAGGGGCTATTATTACAAAGGCTTATGCTCAGAACTTCTTGCTCAGCACCAGGAAGCTAAAAATAGTTATGCTCAGGCATTAAGGATGGCTCCTGATTACGCTGATGCTCAGGCGGGGCTGGAAAGGGTGAATGCACTTTTGAGTGGCGCCGGTGAAAATCAGGAATTACAATAATGCCGATGCAACCCTCTCTACAGGCTCTTGTCTATTGGAATAGAATTTAGAAATTCGAGAACCTTACCCAGACAGACCATAAAAATTGGCCTTAGCCTAAAATGAGCAAAGTAATCAAATTGGACTACGCCGACACCCATCGAGAGCTGATAGAACAGTGCAAGCGCGGCAACCGCGAAGCACAATTTAAGCTGTATCGCCTATACAGTAAAGCGATGTTTAATATCTGTCTGCGAATGGTCAAAAGCGAATGGGATGCAGAGGATATTCTTCAAAATTCTTTTGTTGACGTTTTTTCCAAACTACACACCTTTAAATTTCAATCTAGCGTTGGGGCGTGGATCAAACGCATTGTTATCAATAATTGTATCAACCATTTGAAGAAGAATCGCATTTTCTTTGAGGAGTTAGCGCCTAAACACAGCCAAACGCTGGAAGAAGAACCGGATATTCCTGATCATACAATGAACGTAAACCTCATCAGAGAAGCTATTCGGGAATTACCGGATGGATATAGAGTGGTTTTTTCACTTTACCTTATTGAAGGGTATGACCATAAAGAGATTGCACAAATTTTGAATGTGACGGAGGCTACATCGAAGTCTCAATACAGCCGGGCAAGAAGAAAGATTAAAGATATTATACAAACAAAAGGCTTATCCAAAAATGGCACAAGATAAATTAGAACAGTTCATAGCAGCTAACTGCTCCGAGTTGGATAACAAAGAGCCCGGAGTGCACGTTTGGGCCAGGATAGAGCGTCGGATTCCCGAGCGGGAAGCATCGGGTAGGATTCGACTTTTAAAATTAGTAAAAATTGCTGCTGCTATTTTACTCCTGCTGTCTGCCGGTGCTGTCATAGGCGCCTATTATACACAGGTAAATATGGCCAAAAGCTATGCTGCTCTTGACGGAATCCGCCCTGAATTGCGGGAGATAGAGAACTACTTCCAAAAGGAAATTGAAGAAAAAATTAATGTACTGGCCAGCTACGATGAAGATGGCTCCATTTTAAAAGACTTCAAGCAACTCGACCAATCTCTTGCGGAATTGAAGCAGGAACTTCAAATAGCACCGGCTGGAAAAGAAGAACAACTAATCGAAAATTTGATTCATACTTATCAGACTAAAATTTATATCCTGGAAAGGGTACTGAAAAGGATCAAATCAACTAATCCTTTAAATGAAATTCCGAATGACAAAGAAATTAGCATATAGCCTTTGGGGCGTTGCGGTGCTGCTACTCTTTTATATTCCCAGCCACGAGAGTATAAAAGAGACCGCAGAATTCACCAGAAATATTAAGAAAGAATTCGTGATCAGCCCCACCGGAACTACCAGTGTTTCCAACAAATACGGTAAAGTAGCCATCAAAACCTGGAACAAAGACAGGGTGAAAATTGACGTCACTATAGTAGTAAAAGCATTTAATGAAGGAGCAGCACAAAAGGTCTTTGATCGTATTGATATTGCTTTTTCCAACTCCGATGATTTTGTTAAGACAGTGACCTCTATTAAGCCACAAAAGAAAGGCTGGTGGTCTGGTGAAGATGAAGAAAAGGTCGATTATTCAATCAACTACGAGGTTTTCATGCCACCTACCAATAACCTGGATCTATCCCATAGATACGGAGAAATATTTGTAGGCGCGATACAAGGCAAAGCTACGATCAATTCTAAATATGCCAACATGAAAGTCGATGAACTGGGAGATGACTCTGAAATCAGCCTGGCCTATGGGAATGGCGCTATTGGTATGAGCAAAGATTTAAAAATAGACGTAAGCTACAGTAAACTATTCATAGATAAGACCAGAGATACCGAGATTGCCAGTAAGTATACGACGGTTAATATTACTGAAGCGGGCAATATTAATTGTTCCACAAAATACGATGACTACCGGCTAGGTCAAATTTTGGAATTCAAGAACGAAGGACAATATGATAATATAGAAATTGCTCAGGCTCAATCGGTAGAGATTTCTTCCAAATATACACAACTTAAAGTGTACGAAGTACTCAAAGCACTAGACCTGGATTTCAAATATGGCAACGCTGATTGTCGGCTAATGCCTTCCTGCTCTAATGTCGTGATTCAGGGCAATTATACCGATTTTAACTTAGGGCTTAGCTCCGAATTTTCTTCAGCAGTCGAAGCGATTGCTACTTATGCGAGCATCCGTTATCCCAACGAAATGGCTATTTCCTATGAAAAGGAAAAAGACAACGAACACGAAATCAGAGGTCAACTTGGCAACAACCCTGATAAAGGCCTTATCAAAGCTCGTTTATCCTATGGACGGCTGAAAATGATTTATAAAGAATAATAAGTTGTTACTCAGATTTCTACTGAGGTACTCGTTTCTAAAAGATGAGGCATACCAAATTCGGTATGCCTCATCTTTAATGTCTTTAAGTATTAGACTTGCTTCGCAGGCTTCTAAAAGCGGATCGTCGCCAGCACTGGCAAATGATCGGAGGGTAAACGGCCGCTCCATGACTCTGATAAAATACCATGCCGCAACACCTCTACATTATTTTTGATAAAAATATAATCAATTCTGCGATCCGGCACTCCCGGAAACCTAAAACCAGCCGTCCAGGTACTGGCTGGCCCATGGTGAGGTGTTTTAGATATAAAGTAGGCATCATAAACGCGCTCATCATTTTGCTCATCGGTAAGTACTCTGTAGGGAATATCCGCCGGAATACAATTGAAATCACCAGTTAGTACCAGCGGTTCATCTCCAACATTTGACTTTATTTGGTCCAAAATCAGGGCAGCACTATTTTTTCGGGCTTCCTGTCCTACATGATCAAAATGAGTATTGAAATGATAAAGGCGCCTACCGGAAGCTTTGTGTTCAAACTGAGCCCATGTTACTATTCTTGGTAAAGCAGCATCCCAGCCCTTCGAAGCCTTTTCCTCCGGCGTCTCTGACAACCAAAAAGTGTGATCTTCAATGAGCTCAAACTTATCTTTATTGTAAAGAATAGCCGAAAATTCGTTGTCCGGATCAGGATTGCGGCTGCCATCTGTTCGGCATACCCCCACCCATTTGAAATTGGGAAGCATCTGTGTCAATTCATCCAATTGAGAACGGAAAGCCTCTTGTACCCCCACCAGATCAGCTTCATGAAAGCGGATCATACTTGCTACCAACTCTTTACGCTTTGGCCAGTAATCAAACCCATCATCGGGATTGGGAAACCTAATATTAAAAGTCATGACGTTGACTTTTGGACCATCTTGTGCAAGCAAGCTAAAAGGCAGGACAAAAAGTAGTAGCATAGCTAAGAACCGGAATACGTTGAGAGCGTTTCTTTTATACTGAAACATGCAATAAGGTTTGTACGTTTATGTAAAAAAACAATATGATGGAAATTCCCTTTGTTGGGGCAAATATAATTGCTTAACTTTCCAAACTTTTTGTTATTAAATACTAGTTTTGATCAGAGTCGAACCGATTTATTCGGTTCGATTCCTTTTTATTTGCCGTATACTGAAATGCTCTCCACGGGCAGTTTTTCCTCCAACAATTCTTCAGCCAGCCCGAAAGCCAGGGTAAGACCAAAGCCTCCCAGGCCATTTACGATGGTTATCTGTGGGCTGACTCTGGCTACAAATTCGCTTTTACTTTCAATTCGAGTGTAGCTGCCATTCCAGATGTTGTTGATCCTCATGGACGGGATACGTACCATCCTGTTTATATTTTTCAAAAAAGTCTCAAAAATCAACTGCTGCTCGTCCGGGATATTAGCATCGAATTCTCTGCAATCCCCGATTATAAGTTCGTTCCATGGGGTTTGTGCCACCAGAAACTGACTGCGTACATTACCATTGAGCAGCAGTTCGCGCTGCGTGCGCCTTTTGACTAATGCTAGGCTTTCACAGTGTTCAAAGGCAGGGAAATTCTGCAATGTCGCACCTGAAGCCAATGCCACTCCGAGGCTCCAGTCTACTGGTTGCTGAGTAGTCCTGATAAAACGGAGTTTTTTGTGCATCAAACCACTTTGCCTGAATAAGGTAGGAAAAAGTTGAGTAAAATGTTCTCCTCCACAAACATAAATCTGCTCAGCCTTCCATTTATCCAGCGTAACATCCTGAAGATAAGCAGACTCAACGTGGATTATTTCAGTATTGAAGTTAAACCGTACCTCATATACTTCTTTTAGGTAATTAACAATGGCAGGCAGAGCTTGTCTGGTATCAATATTCAGCTCTGTGGCGCTCCATAATGCGCCTTCCAGCTTGATGGGATTAACCGACTTATTGGTGGCAATCGTTTTAACAGGGGTTAGCAGTTTACAAATATAGTTCTCATTCTTGCGAGTAGCAATAAACTCCTCCAGTACATGCAGTTCATCTTCATTATGGGCAAGCGTGAGAGAGCCAGCGCTATTTACCCAAAAACCAACCTTTTCGGCCAGCTCCAGCCATATCTCTCGGCTTCGCAGGGCGCGTTGCAGCGAATTGGGATGCTGACCAATAGGCCAAACTAACCCGAAGTTATTCAAACTAGCACTTTTTACTCCCTCGCCCCGATCAAAAACGATTACTTTCTTTCCTTTTTTTGCTGCAAAATAGCTGATCGCCAAGCCAATGATACCACACCCTACTACTGCTACATCGTACTTTTGCTCCTCTTTCATTTTTTTGTAACCTAAATTTAAACTCGTGCAAATGTACGGGCCTAATGCAAAAGCACTCCTAACTGCAGGTAAATTATTCATTAATAATCAAGCCAGTATCCAGAGTAGTACAACCTGAAGATCATCACTGGCTACTCCTAAAAACATAAAATCCCGAATTTTCGAAGATAGGTCGAAAACCCAGGATCTTTTTTTAACGATCTGTAATTTATCCAGTAATCTTGCGGTTCAATTTACCATCCCTGTATGAGGTTCAGTCCAAACCCGGGCTCTGCTCCTTCCAATAGCGGAATAGCGTAGTAGGGTTCTACAATTAAAGAACCAAAAAGATTGACTCTCAGTGAAGCCCCTGCACTGAATACCGGGCTGGCACTAGGGAATCGGTTTGAACTATCACTAAGCTGATTGAAATCAAACCACGCTACACCACTGTCAAAGAACAGGTTCAAGTCCGAGAAGAAGAATCCCACCGGAATCAAAGCTAACTCTCTGGGCCCGGTAAAAGGTAGCCTGACTTCAAAGTTAGCAACAAACATTTTACTTCCCAGCAAAGAGAAAAGTATCTCTTCGTCATTGGGAATACTACCGCCAAAATTACTACCCGGAAGCGCCTGCCCGCCACCAATCAAGCCGTTTTGGGTGAATTGCTGAGTGGCATTGGTGTTAAAACCTCTAACTAACCACGGTGAACCAACAAATAAAGGACTCAGTGATTCGCTATTGCCACCATATCTACCGTAGTGGTAGGCCCGAAAAGCAAACGTCACTGGTCGCAACTGCTTGTAATACCTCACATCTATCGTTGGGGCGGTAAAACTAAATTCTCCGGCAAAACGATCAATTCCTATTCTAAAGCGATATCCCCTTAAAGGAGAGGTCAATCCGAAATAGGAGTTATCTCCTACCAGGGCAGTACCGGCACGCCAGAGGCTAAATCCGGGGGCTGTTTCTAGTTGTTCTCTTCCCCAAAAGCGCAGACCCAATCCGTCATTAAAGTAGAAGTCTCGATCTAGCCTTGTATAGTATCTTGAAAAAGAAGCACTTCCCTCTAATCTCAAGCTTTGAGAAAAAATGTATTGAGACATCAACCCAACTTCATCAACAAATAAACGGAAGTTATCAATAACGTAGTTGGTGGGAAACTCCTGACCGTCTATCTCAATATTTTGGGTAACAATGTTCCCGCTGCCATCACTCAAGAAACCTCCCGAAATAAAGCGGTTGGGAATATGGGAGGCAAAAACACCCCAGTTGAGGGTATTGGTTTTGTTGAGGTATAAAACGTTGGCTCCAAAATCGAGTACCTCTCCGTTTACTGCCGCCGAAGCAAAAATATTGTGGTTACCTAAAATATCACTAAACAATGCATCTATCGAACCAGCCAAGCGATTATTACCACCGGCGATAAAGTTATTATTAGTCAGGCCGACACCAGCGCCCCCGCCGATATAGTCTAGCTGAAACTGAGCTTTGTAATCTTTTTCCCTAAAGCTCGATGCCAGAGTACTGGCTTCTGCTTCTGATTCCTCCAGATTGTTGAGCTGAGCATCCACTATCATGGGAGCTCGATCATTGACTCTTGGCAGGGTAGCAGCAGTAAAGTCTACACTATCCGGATCAACTTCGGTATTCAGAAACTCATCCCTGTTGCCCCGGAAGATCTTGTACTGATTATTGTTAAAATAAGTATATAAAATACGACCTCTGTCTCTTGAAATACTTATAGCCGGTGCATAATGAGTAATACCGCTGACTCCTGTCAGTAAATCAGTCATTTGATATACTTTACCGGAATACGGCGAATAGCGATATATATTCCTGAACCCATCCCTGTTAGAAAGGAAAATGATATCCCCGTTGGCATCTTCCAGTGGATTGAGGTTATCCGCTCCCGGGAAAACATCATACTGCTCAACCTCACCCGTACCGAGGTCTAGCCGAGCCAGGTTAAATGTCCACTTTCCGTTAGTTCTTCCGCGCTGAAAACTCCGTTGATCAGTAGAAAAAAGTAAAGACCGACCATCGGCTGAGTAATGCGGATGCATCTCCGAATAGACATCATCGGTCAGCTGAGTTACCTTGCCCGTTTTGAGATTATAGGCATAAAGATCTACCTGTCCCTGTCTAAGCCCGGCAAAAGCTATATAATTGCCATCCGGCGACCAAGTGGGGTTGGTAAACGCCGGTACACCATCGATTTTCACTTCCTCTATAGTCTTTCCACTCAAAGCATCTTTTATAATTAGTAACTGCCGCCCCCGGCTATACCCCACAAATGCAAATCGCTTACTATCCGGCGACCAGGTACCAGCAGATTCGATATAGTCAAAATTGTCGATATGAGCGTTTTTGGCTGAACTTGCCACCTCTCTAATAATTTCTTTTTTGACTACATCAGCCAGAAATAGATCAATACTGAACAGGTTACGCTCAGACAAGAATATGGCGTATCGTCCATTCGGACTAATTACCGGAGCGATGTTAATTCGCCCTTTTTTCTTCTCTTCGGCTAGTAATTCTCTACCAATGAAAGCTTCTTTTTCGCCTACTTCTACATATTGGCTATAATGTTTTTTGAGGGCTTCCTGCCATAAATTCGAAAGGCTATTGAGGCTTATCCCTAACACCTGCCTACTAGCCGCTTCTATACCATGCTTTGCAGTAGCCGTATAGAAAGGCTCAATGACATCATCTCCACTCAGGCCGGTGAGAAAGGCCCAGAATACCTGTCCATAGCGATAGGGAAAATACTTTCCCGGATTATTCAGGTCTTTTAGTGTAGGAATATCGTCATTCAAAACAGCGCTACGCATCCACATGGCAGTATGGGCATCTACGCCTCCGATAGACATATACTCGGCTAACCCTTCTACCATCCAGAGCGGCAGGTTGGCAATGTTCTGGAGCGATGTGCTATCACCCTGTATAACCATATGATATTGAAAAGCGTGTACCAATTCGTGCCCCAGGACATGAAATGTTTGCTGGTTGGACATGGCAAATGGCATGATCACCCTGTTTTTAAATGCTTCCGTTACCCCTCCTGTTCCAACACCTATACCGCCTCTAATGGCATTCGTCTGCTGAAAGTCTGCATGATCATTATAAAAAATAACCGGATTTTTTGCGGTAAAAGTATCTCTGAGAATGTTCTGGTGTAGTTGATACCATTGCTCCGTAAAGGTTGATATGCGGTTGAGAACTTCCTCATTCTCGAGATAATGATAAATCTCGAAGTGAGGAGTTTGATATACTTCGAAATCAAATTTTTCGTAATGAGGCTTATTGCGTCCAAAATACTGAGCAGTTAGCTGCCCAAACGCTGTTATCATAAGGCCCCCAACTAATAGAATTTTAGTCCATCTCATAATAGTAGTATTTTAATGGAGATTTTTTATCTATCCCTGAACTCCTTTTACTTTGTAATCACTTAACAAAAAAGTTCTTTTCTTCGTTCTGGTTATCTATTTGTTCATTTAACATTAGTTAAAAGCTCGCAGATTAAAATAAATTATTGTCTGCTGGTTAAAATTCTCTTAAACACAGGGGCTCAGCAATATCGATGACAGAATCAAAATGAGTAACTTGCAACCATCCAATAAAAATGCCATGCTGTTGTCCTTCATTGCCATTTACCTGTTGCTCACGCTCCTGATTGGTTGGTGGGCCTCCAAAAAAGTAAAGAACACCCGCGATTTTGTAATAGCCGGACGGCAACTTCCCCTTTTTGTCGCTGCCTCTGCCTTATTTGCAACCTGGTTTGGCTCCGAGACTATACTCGGTGCCTCTTCCGAATTTGTCAATCATGGACTGATCGGTGTTATAGAAGACCCCTTCGGAGCCGCTTTGTGTTTGGTTTTGGTGGGATTATTTTTTGCGCGGCCACTCTACCAGATGAATATTCTTACTTTCAATGACTTTTTTAGGATTCGCTTCAATCGGAAAGTGGAATTCCTTTCTGCGGTATTCATTGTCCCTTCTTATTTTGGCTGGATTGCAGCCCAACTGGTAGCGATGGCGATTATCCTGACCACGCTCACCGGATGGCCTCTGGAAGTGGGAATAACGCTGTGCACGATTGTAGTAGTGATTTATACCTATGTAGGAGGAATGTGGGCTGTTTCGATAACAGATACCATTCAAACAGTGATGATTATTGGTGGGCTGCTCTTTCTTGCCGTAGTGATGTTTTATGAAGTTGGTACCTGGGAGCGCATATGGGCCGCCACGCCTCCTGACTTTTTTAGATTCACACCCAAAACTGATTTTCAATCTATTATAGAATATATTGCCGCATGGATTACCATTGGGCTCGGCTCCATACCCCAACAGGATGTATTCCAGCGGGTGATGGCAGCAAAAGACGAAGATACATCAGTAAGGGCTTCTTTGCTTTCCGGAGCTATGTACCTGACAATAGGGTTAATCCCGCTTTTTATAGGGTTGTGTGGAAAAATCGTTTACCCTCAGATACAACACGAAGATCCACAGATGATCATTCCTCAGATGGTACTCGAATATGGTAATCCTGCTTTACAAGTTTTATTTTTTGGTGCCCTTTTATCTGCTATTTTGAGTACTACTTCTGGAGCTATTCTGGCACCGGCCACGGTTATTGGCGAAAACCTTATAAAGCCTTATTTTAGTCAAATCAGCGATAAATCGCTTCTTCAGGTCATGCGTTTAGCGGTTGTCTTTGTGGCGGTTTGTTCAGCACTCCTGGCAATTTATGAGGGTAATATTTACGATTTGGTGGCGCAGTCCTCTTCTTTGAGCTTAGTTTCCCTATTTATACCGCTAACTTTTGGGTTATATTGGAAAAAAGCTTCCAGTGCCGGTGCAATAAGTTCGATGATAATAGGAATGACCGTCTGGATATATTTTGAGTTTATCCAGATCACTGCTATCCCCGGTCTTATTTTGGGTGGTATGGCTAGCCTTATTGCCATGATTGTTGTAAGTTGGACCATTCGAAAAGCCTAGCAAGTTGTTATTTGAATCCAACAAATGCCTGACCATTTTACAGGCCTGATGATTAAATAACTGCCAATTTTTCATAAAAAATAGAATGGTAAGTTATTTGATTATTGTTTTATAAGAGAAATAATGCAGAACAGAAATAATTCAAATATATGACATACGATAATTTCACTATAAAAGCCCAGGAATCCATACTGAAGGCACAGCAGATAGCTGCAGGTCTGGATCAGCAACAAGTGGATACTCCCCACTTGATTAAGGGGATTATGGAGACGGAAGAGAGTGTTTCCAATTTTCTTTTTCAAAAAACAGGAGTGAACATTAGTGGATTGAAAGTAAAAATGGAGGAGGCCATCAAGGTTTACCCCAGGGTAGAAGGTACAGAGAAGCAATTTTTGACCAATGATGCCAATAAAGCACTGAGCAAAGCCAAAAAGGCCCTAAAAGAATACGGTGATGAATTTATATCTATTGAGCTGATTGTTTTAGGTATTCTTCAGGGTAACGACACAGGTGCCAAGCTGCTCAAGGAGCAAGGCATGACAGAAGAAAACCTCAAAAAAGCTATAGGGGAGCTACGCAAGGGAGAAAAGGTGACTGATCAGAGTAGTGATGCCAATTATAATTCGCTCTCTAAATTTGCTGTCAACCTGAATGAAAGGGCAGAAAATGGTAAGCTGGATCCAATTATTGGCCGGGATGAAGAGATAAGAAGGGTGCTTCACATATTATCCAGAAGAAAAAAAAACAACCCTATCCTGATTGGTGAGGCTGGTGTAGGTAAGACGGCTATTGTTGAGGGTATTGCTTGGAGAATTGTCAAATCAGATGTTCCAGAAAACCTCAAGACCAAAAAAATCTACACCCTGGATATTGCTGCCCTAATTGCAGGAGCAAAATATAAGGGAGAATTTGAAGAAAGACTAAAAGGAGTTATCAAAGAGGTTGGTAATGCTGAGGGAGAAATCATTCTCTTTATTGATGAAATCCACACGCTGATAGGTGCAGGTGGCGGACAGGGCGCTATTGACGCCGCCAATATTCTGAAACCAGCTCTGGCTCGTGGAGAATTGAGAACTATTGGCGCTACCACACTTGATGAATATCAAAAATACTTCGAAAAGGATAAGGCGCTGGTCAGACGTTTTCAAACCGTGCTTATCAACGAGCCAAGTGTAGAGGATTCCATCTCTATATTACGCGGCTTACAAGAGCGCTACGAGGTCTATCACAAGATAGAGATTCTGGATGAAGCATTAATTGCTGCCGCTGAACTTTCCAATCGCTACATTACGGACCGCCACTTGCCCGATAAGGCGATTGACCTGATGGATGAATCCGCTGCCCGGCTGCGCCTGGAGTTGGACTCCGTACCCGAGGAAGTGGATGAAATGGACAGAAGAGTCCGCCAATTGGAAATTGAACGAGAAGCGATCAAAAGGGAGAACAATCCTAAAAAGCTTCAAATGATCGATGAGCAAATTGCTAATCTTAAAGATGAGCAGAACGCACTCCGGGCGGCATGGCAAAGTGAAAAAGAGATCGTTGATACCATTCAGGGTATTAAAAAGCGCATCGAAGAGCTTGAAATAAAAGCGGAAAAAGCGGAAAGAAATAGCGACTACGAAACGGTTGCTAAAATCCGCTATGGAGAATTGGAAAAAGAAAAGGTTATGCTGAAGGCGGCCGAAGAGAAACTGGATGAATTGCCGGAAGATAAACGGTTCACTAATGATGAAGTTACTGCCGATGATATAGCAGAGGTCGTTTCTCGCTGGACGGGCATTCCGGTGGCTAAGATGCTGCAGAGTGAAAAAGACAAATTACTGAATCTGGAAGATGAAATAGGCAAGCGTCTGATTGGACAGAAAGAAGCAGTAAGAGCCGTATCAGATGCGGTACGTCGTAGCCGCGCCGGCTTACAGGATGAGAACAGGCCTATTGGATCTTTCATTTTTCTTGGCCCAACCGGTGTCGGTAAAACGGAGTTGGCTAAAACGCTGGCAACAGAGCTTTTTGACGATGAAAAAGCGATTACCAGAATCGACATGAGTGAATTCCAGGAGCGGCACGCCGTATCCCGATTAGTAGGTGCGCCTCCGGGATACGTAGGCTATGATGAAGGAGGGCAACTCACTGAAGCAGTAAGAAGAAAGCCTTACTCTATCGTTTTATTGGACGAAATTGAAAAGGCACACCCGGATACTTTTAATATTTTACTGCAAGTCTTAGATGATGGCCGACTTACAGATAACAAAGGCCGGGTAGCTAACTTCAGGAATACCATTATCATCATGACTTCTAACCTAGGATCGGATATCATCCTGGAAAACTTTGATGACCTCGATGCAGTAGGAGATAAGCACCGTACTGATATCCTGGAAACGACCAAAGAGGAGGTTTTTGACTTACTCAAGGAGCAGATGAGGCCGGAATTCCTGAATCGTATTGATGAGCAGATTATGTTCCTTCCATTGACCCGCGAAGAAATTCACAAAATCATGGAACTATTGCTGGTCAAAACCAAAAGAATGCTCGAAAAGCAAGGAATTATCCTGCGTATCAGTGAAGAAGCCAAAGACCTGCTAGCAGGCCTGGGATACGATCCACAATTTGGTGCCCGCCCTATGAAGCGCGTTCTTCAAAAGGAAGTAGTCAATGAACTGTCTAAACTCGTCCTCTCCGGTGAATTTATTGTCGGAGATACCATTTATGTAGACGCTGATAAAGGCTTCCTTACTTTTAGTAAAGAACCCTTCGAAGGGGTAGTAGCGGTTGGTCAGGATGAAGAAGAATAAACCTTTTTATTTTTAGCCAAAAGACATAGCATTATACCCGGAACACTCTGATCACTTTATTTCAGAGTGTTCCGCACACCAAAGTAGCAGGATAAAGCGTCTTAAGAATGAATTTTTCTGATCCTATTTTCGTAAATTCATCCTATGCAAATTGTAGAGACTTTTTTCCTGCTCACTTCTATTTTGTTTCTTTTTAGTGCCTTCAAGCCAGCTTCCTGGAATGGATTAGTGGCATACGTCAGTATCGTTGTTTTAGTTTTACACTTCTTTATTGATGGCTATCGCTGGCAGATGATACCGGCTTATCTAGCTTTTTTCCTGGCTTTCCTATCTATACAACTCTCCCGGCACCTTCGCTGGCTGAAGTATTTTACGCTGAGTCTGGCTATTTTGCTGACCGTCGCTGCGACAGTATTGAGCTACGCTCTTCCCGTTTTCCAGTTTCCCCAACCATCAGGAGAATATACCGTAGGTAACCGAGCTATCTACCTGGAAGATCTTAGCCGAGAAGAAACTATAACCCTGGAAACCAACGACTATCGCCGCCTGACTGTACAAGTCTGGTATCCCTCTGAGCAAGAAATTACCTCACCGGAGCCTTACCTGAATGAAGGCTACAAAGAAGCTTTTGCGATTAGCAAAAACCTCCCGGAATTTATGCTTTCCCATTTTCGATTGATAAAAACACATACCGAAAAGAATCTCTCTGTAGCCAACCAAGACAGCATACCTTTGATCCTACTATCTCATGGACTGCTGTGGAATGCCGAGCTATATACCTCTCTGATCGAAGAGATGGTTAGTTGCGGCTATATCGTTGCAGGAGTAGATCATACCTACGAATCACCAATGACGATCTTTGAAGATAACCGACTATATTGGAATCAGGAATACATGAGAAGAGGCCACGACAATGTAGAATTTGATCGCTTTCAAGTCCTAAGAGATTCAATGACGGAAATACAGGCCGACAGCCAACGCTGGCTGGTTCTGCAAGAGATGATTGACTGCTTTCCGGGCTGGACAGAAAGCATGAATCGATGGAATGAAGACCTTTGTTTTGTATTAGATGAATTGGTAAAAATGAATTTTGATAGTACACACTTCTTGCATCTTAAAATCGATACAGCTCAGGTAGGAGTAATGGGCCATTCGTGGGGAGGAGCGGTCGCCGTTCATACGGCTGCTACCGACAGGCGCTTTAAAGCGGCGGTCAACATGGATGGTGCCCAATGGGGCGACCTGGCCGATACCATCCTGAGGAAACCACTTTTATCAATAGTTGCCGACCGAAATTATGATGATTTCTTCACGCCTAACTTTCTGGTTTACGATAATGTAGCCAGGGACTTATGCTATGAAGTACGGATCAGAAATACGGGACATGCAGACTTTGGCGATCTAACCTACTGGTCAAAGATACCTCAACTAACAGAAACCGGCGGGATATCTCCCGGGCGAATGACCCAAATCAATACTTCTTTGCTGATCAACTTTTTTGACCAATACGTTAGAGGAGTGAACAGCCAGTTTGAAAAAATTATTTACCAATATCCTGAAATTGAAAACCTGAATCCAGAAATCTGATTTACTCATGAGGAGAGCCATCTAAAAGCGGGTTATTGAACTTAGCCTGCATTTATTCAAGTTTGTTGAAGAACAGAAAATGATCTATTTCGTAAAAGCTAATTGTATTTCGGACGATACTCGCCCGGGCTGAACCATCAAAACACCATCAATGGAAAATACAGTAAGTATTTCGTTATCAGAGTTAAACGAACAGTTTCTACAACAACTCCAGTCGCAATACCCTATCAACTCAAGACTGGTTATACACATTCTGGAGCCTCATGCTGAAAATGAGTTTGCCGAAGAAGATTTTTGGGAAATAATTAGCCTGCTTCGACCGGATGAGGAAGGCAACATTTGTAATCAAAAGGCTATTTTGACATTATCCAGAAAGCCATTGAACCATATCTTTTATTTCGATCAGCTTTTGAATTTTTTCCTTGATCAGTTAAATACTTTTACAGTAGCCAGCATAATCTACGCCAATAAAGACTACTCCAAAAAGTCGTTTTTGTATGTCCGTTGTGGGATAATAGCGAAAGGAAAAGACCAGTTTGAAAAAATAAAAGATCAACCATATCTTCTGGAAGATACTTTTCAACTGAAAGCTTTACTCGATATAGCTTCCAAAGCTTATAGGCTAAAAATGGAAGGGCCGGCAGACTATGAACTGTCCCAAGCGAGTGTATACAACTTTTAAAAGAGCTTCATTTGATATTCCAATTTTCTTAGGAATGAGCAATAAATAGATCGCGCTTTTTGACCGAGGGGATTTTGTTCCA
>CAZVOD010000048.1:0-33906 GCA_964628385.1 uncultured Saprospiraceae bacterium | reverse complement strand
ATAAAAAATTTAAAACATTTTGTGGAAATGAGTGGAACTATTTTTGATGAACCCAGAAAGTGAGGATTTCCCAGATGGGCTGTAGGGAAATCCTCGTAGTAAATACGCTTCTTGTTGATAGGTGAATAGGAAGGATCAAGGAATAATTATTTTAAACAATTTTTTTTAATCATAATCTTATAATGCAAAGGTAATCTTACCAAACCTTATTGTAAACCCCATAAGTGGGGGGTTTTTGATGGTATTTTGGACTATATGTAAAAATAAGGCTACCGGGCTTTTGTAAATTTAGGCATATTGAGCTCTACTCTATATCCATTTTGATTTGTAATAAGTAGTTCTGCATCAAGCCTGTGGGCCCTCATACGCATATTGGCTATGCCTTGTCCGGATTTTACACCTTTTCTTTTGTCATCTGGTATGTTATTGGTGTTGCCGTCGTCTTTTATAACCATTTTGAAGTGTTTACTATCGTTAAACAAACTTACAACAACCTCCTCAGCATTAGAATGTTTGGCTACATTATTGATGGCTTCTTTGAAAATAAAGTACAAATCCTGACGGATATTGACTGGAATACTGGCCTTAGGGTTAATCTTTTTAATATTAATATAGTATTTAATTTCCCTTGGAGAGAGTGTTTCCATCAGGTGTTCTTTTATTCTTTGTAGCAGATCTTCTACTTTGTCATTTCTGGAATCTATCGACCAGATTACATCACTCATTTTGGAAATAGCTTTCCTGCTTACCTCACCGATCATATTTAACTTTTCCCGCTGTGCATGATCCTGAATCTTTAACTTTAGTAGGTCCGATTGTATGGCTATACCCGCCAGTAAGCCGCTGAGTTCGTCGTGTAAATCACTGGATATCTTAGTGCGCAATCTTTCCATTCTCAATCGCTGATGTAAAGAATATTTGAAGGCCAGATAAATTATTACCCCTAATAGTATAAACAACAAGCTGATAAACCACCATTTCCTGTAAAAGACCTGTCTGACCTCAAGGTCAATGACCCTGGGTTCACTCCAGCTACCACCCGAAGTGGCACCCCGGATGTACAATTGATAATTGCCCGGAGGCAACTTGTAATACCTGATAGAGTTATTTTTTCCCAAAAAAGAATAGCCGGGATCATAACCCTTGAGCCACACACTGTATTGGTTGTTCTGCGGATTTTCAAAGTTGTTAAGGGTAAAATCAAACTGGAAATAAGAGTCGTAGGGTATAATCGTATAAGCATTGGTGCTTTGAAGCCGTTTTATTTGAACATTAAGTTGGTTTTCTCTTCGGTCAAACCGAGTGAATTTGGTAACTAATACCTGAGCCTGTGTAGAATCATGGAGCAGATCTTCAGAATCGAAAATATTAAGACCGTTAACTCCGCCAGCGTATATCAGCCCCGCTCTAGACCTATAAATCGAAAAGCGGTTGAATTCATTGTGCGCAAAACCATCCCGTTGGTAAAAGTTTTTGAAGGTCATAGTAGCTTTCTCAAAGTAGGTGATACCGTTGAATGTCGACAACCAATAGCAATCATCACCAACTGGTAAAATGCCACAAACGTTTTTATTAGGTAAACCATCTCCCACATTGTAAACCAATACAGAGTCGTTGGCCGAATTCAAAATGTTCAACCCTTCGGTAGTACCCAGCATGATAGCTCCTGAATCTGATTCCTTGATTTCATAAACGGTACTACTCGATAATGATTCCGGACCTTTAACGTACTTTCTGTGGGTGCCCTGATCAGGGTTAATAGCAAATAAGCCATTGTCCGTGCCTATCCAAATCATCCCGCGGCTGTCCTGGAACAATTTTCTCGGATACCCCCCGCTTTTTAAAATATTTTCGTCGTCCGTAAAATAGTCCGTAAATCTTTCGGTAACCGGATCAAAAATGGTAAGCCCCCCGTTTTCGAGGTTTTGAGTATACAACAACCATATTAATCCGTCCGAAGCAATGAAAAAGTCTGAAAATTTATATTCAAACTTATAAGTTCTGGCTTTTTGAGTTTTAGGAAAATATCTTACCAATCGCCCCATTTCGTTTTGATCACACATAATTCCCCATAGTTGATCTTTTGATGCCTGGTATGCCAGTTTGAGGCCGCAGTTAAAGATAATGCGCTCGCCAGTCAGCGAATCGATGATGGGTAGCGTATCCAGCTGTCTGGTCGTGGGGTCCCAGGAGTACCAATAATTGACTTCACGGGCAAAGTAAATTTTTCCATCTTTATCTTCATCAATACCCCGGATGACTTTGCCTCGTTCAAATTCTTCTGTTTCGGTACTCAAAAGGGTGGTCACATTACTCCTGTTATTTTTTACGATTCGAAGGCCGGTATCCAGTCCCAGAAAAGCTTCCTTAAAAAAGCTGGAACTTGTAGCTACGGAAATAATGGTGGTAGCGTCGCCCAGCATGAGGGAGAAATCCTGCCATTGCCCTTCAAAAGTATAACATGTTAGGCCTAAAGTGTTGGGATAAATCCCTATGCCATCCGTTTGAGAAAACAAAAGATTACCCTCCTGATCCTCCCAAACATTGGAATAGGAACATTCTTGCGAAATATTATCGATCTTTTCTACTTCTTCCCGGAATGGTTTCCATCTGTAGAGCCCGGCAGAGTACGTAAAGGAAAACCACACGTGGCCACGCATGTCTTCGTGTAGGAGAAAAGTCCGTCCGGCAGGTGATGCACTATTACTCAGGGTGCTGATTTCAATTTCCTTAATAAGTTTGCCAAACTGATTGAACCAGCGCAGCCCCTTTTCTTCATCATTTATGAAAAATGAGCCATCGGTAAGGTGTATCGCATCAACAACGGGAGTGAGCGTGCTTCTCTTTTCGGCATGAAAGAAGATTTCTTCATAATTACCATTGGTGTACAACTCAAAGATCCGCAATCCTTCTTCAGCAACGGTAAGTATAAAAATTCGGTTTTGACGATCAGAGAATACCAGCCGGGGAACACCTTTGAGCCCTTTGGTAGGAGAAAGCTGAATAGACTTATTCTCAAGGGTTTCCGGGTTTAGAATATCCAGGGTCAGGGGATTGTTGGTGTAGGTGATTACTAGGTTACCCTCACTGTCCAGCAGAAGGTTTTTGATTTGATCATTGCTTAATTTTACCAAATCTTCTGATTCAGAATTAAAAATATTGAACTCATATCCATTGAATTTATTGAGACCGGCAGGAGTGCCCAGCCACAAATAACCCGGAGAGATGTAGCGTATTTGTTTTACCAGCCGATCAGACAAGCCATCCTCCACCGAATAAAACTCCGAATGTAGACCTATAGCCTGGGCATGTGTACGACAATTTTGCCCTGACACCACTAAGAGAAATACCGTCAACTGTAAATACAGGAAAAAAATACGCATGCCACTTATTTAACCGATGTTGAATCAAAGATGCCTTACAGCTTACCATTTTGTACTGAACTACTGAAGCTAACACTACATGGTAAGTAATTAGTTTAATACCCAAAATGAATGGGAAATTTATTGATTTGTTATAGCTCGATAGTAGACGACTGTGACTACATCAGTCTGGCCGATTACTTCAAATAGCAGGAGGAAAAAGAAGTGGTTTTACATCAGCCCTCAATATAGATAAATATTATGGCCTTTAATAGTTTGATTTACTACGAGTAGTAAAGAAGTTTATAGCTCTCCGTCCATATGCTTTCTGAGAAGTTCTCCTTTACTATTGATCTGTAGCTTGCGGTATATTTTCTTGATATGATCTCTCACGGTCTCTACAGAAATATTCATCCGGGTGGCAATTAATTTATAACTCAGTCCATCCACCAGGCCCTCTACAATTTCTTGTTGCCTCGGCGTCATGGATACTTTAGGAGCTGGTTTTTTTATGGAAAAATAATTGACTACTTTTCGGGCAATCATAGGAGACATATAAGAGCCACCTTCCTTTACAATTTTCACTGCTTCCCCGATCTCTTCAAGACGGGAGCGTTTGGAGAGATAGGCCACTGCACCTTCACAGAGCGCTTCAAAGATTTTCTCCCGCTCTTCAAAAGCACTCAGAATAATAATATCAACTTCACTGTTTATCTTTTTTATGGCAGGGATACCTTGCAAGCCAGTCATACCCGGCAAGCCGATGTCTATCAGGGCGATATCCAGTTTTGATAATTGAGGTAGTATAGTTAAAAAATTCTCCATATTATCAGTTGTACTGAGTACATTGATGAGTGGCTCTCCATCAAAAAAAGCTTGTAATCCTTCAGCTATCCAGGGATCATCTTCTACGATACTCAGGTTAATAAAATCCATTGTCATACGATTTGTAGTTTTCTCATTAATTATTCACACCGTTGTAGGTGGTGTGAACTTTTCAAGAGGAAGATAATGATTTTGAAGGAAAATCTCTTTTAGAAAACTTAAATAAAGAAGATTTTGCTGCTGGTACTCATAAAAAAAAAGAATAAGTGGAAAGTAAAATAAATGGCCTTACAAAAATAGCCCTTCAGCTTATTGGAGATAAATTTTATTTTACGATACCTAAGACTTAGTTTTACCATAATTCTGATTAAGTGAGGACAAAATCCTTCAGTAGTTGGATCTAACTATTACTAAATTAATTTATGATGTTAAAGTCTAAAATAGCAGGAATAGGTCATCACGTGCCGGAACGGGTAGTAACAAACGACGACCTTACGCAGTTTATGGAAACTTCTGATGAATGGATAAAGGAGCGCACGGGAATAGCCGAACGTCGATATGCAGAGCGCTTAAAAGAAACTTCCACCACCCTCGGCGCTAAAGCGGCAGAACGAGCCATAGCTAATGCGGGTATTCAAAAAGAAGATATTGATTTTATTATTTTTGCTACGCTAAGTCCGGATTATTTTTTTCCTGGAAATGGAGTTTTACTGCAAAGAGAGCTGGGAATCACCAAAACAGAGATTGGTGCCCTGGATATTCGCAATCAGTGTTCGGGATTTGTTTACGGCCTTTCCGTAGCGGATCAATTCGTAAAAACAGGGATGTACAAAAATGTTCTATTGGTAGGAGCAGAAATGCACTCAATGGGATTGGACTTCAGCACCCGGGGACGGGGAGTTACTGTGATTTTTGGAGACGGTGCCGGAGCAGTGGTGCTGCAACCCACCCAGGAAGATAACCAGGGAATTCTGAATACCAAACTTCACTCTGACGGTACTTTTGCTGAGAAGCTTGCTTTGTTAAGCCCCGGCGCTCATGGCGGTATTCATAATAAGCATATGACCGAGGAGGTGGATTATGGCTTTTCAGATGCAGAGTTTGGTGATATTTTTATCAATCAGCATATGCTGGATGAAGCTCAGCTTTATCCTAATATGGAGGGACAGTTCGTTTTCAAAATGGCGGTTCAGAAATTCCCGGAGGTTATCATGGAGGCACTCAATGAAGCCAAACTGGAGCCTAAAGATATCGACCTGTTAGTACCCCATCAGGCCAACTTAAGGATTAGTTCTTTTGTACAAAAGAAAATGGGGTTGCCAGATGAAAAAGTATGGAATAACATACAAAAATACGGCAATACTACTGCCGCTTCTATTCCTATTGCTCTGGCAGAAGCTGTAGCAGCCGGAGCAGTAAAAAGAGGTGACCTCGTTTGTCTGGCTGCCTTCGGAAGCGGGTTTACGTGGGGCGCTTCCCTGATCAGATGGTAGGGATGTCTCACAATAATTAAAGCTCAAGGCAGTTATTTTAATGACGTAATAAAATTTTAATTTCAAATTCGGTGATGGATATGCAAAAATGGATAATTGCCTTGCTCAGCCTTTCTATTTTTTTTGTTACTAGTTTATCAGCTCAAGTCTCTTCTACCAAAGAATGGAAAGAAGAATACCAGGAGCGGATACAAAAAGAATACCTCTTTGGAGTCTATATTCCTAAAGACTTCGCAGATGCTTTTAGCGAATTTAATCGGCTGATCGAAGAGGATTCCAGAAAAAAATTCAAAGAGGTTTCCGAGAAAGAAGCGGTTAAAAAGCTACACTTCAGCTTTGGCCGCTGGATTATCTACAACTGGCAATTCTATGAAGGTTCTCGCTTTTCTCATTATTTAAGACAGCTCGGAGTTTACCACCCGGATGATATGGCCAAAGTTGTTATTAGGTCTTATCATCGTTATCTCAATAAAAAAGATCTTGATATAAAAGAACAGCTTAACGCTATTGAAGCAAGGAAAGAGAGAGAAAGGCAGGAAAAGCAAAGGAGGTTGGATAGTCTGGCTCAGCAGCAGAGAGAAACGCTTACTCCACGAGGAAAAAATTAAACATACAAAATCAGAGTCCGTAAAACAATCAAAACCAGCTATGAATATCCTAAACCTTATCCAACAAAAAGCAAAAGCGTATAATTCTGATTCCAACGGAGAGGGCCTTGACGCTGTGCTTTCCCACTTTAGTAGAGCGGCGGATTTGCTGTCAGAAGGACAGGAAAAAAATGAGAATCAATACTTTAATGATGTAATTTATCGCACCAATCAGGCTTACGAAGGTATTTTGAAGGAGGCTTATCGCAGTTTGAGTGGACAGGAAGCTGGTCGCATGAGGTTGTATGATATAGAAAATTATTTTAAGGACGAACGGATATTATCCGGCCGGGTACTGGATCTGTTTGAAAACTATCGCCGTCAATGGAGAAACCCCTCTACTCACGATTACCGACTACTATTTTCTGACAATGAAGCATTTCTGGCTATCGTCTCGGTAATCGCCTTTGCTCATGCTCTGTTAGACAAAATGATTGAGTTTAAATCTTTTCGAGATTTTGACCTGCCCACTTCAAGGTCTTTAGATATCGAGAAAATAAAGCTTACCGAAAATACTTTCATCGAAACGGTCAGAGGGCAAATAAGTGACTTCTTTAATCAGGTTGATACCAACGGCCTTTCCAGGGCTCAGGTCTTGGGTATATTATCGGCTTTTCTTTCCCAAAAGCTGGATAATTTTACCCTTAAAAGGGATGAGAAAATTAGTGAAAACGGCACCAATCGCTACTATGACCTTAGCTTATCCGTAAATGGTGAGCCGGAGGCCTTGCTGCTAGAACTCGCCATAGGGCAATCCAAAGAGCAGATAGAGGGTTTCTTTGAAATTATGCGTAACGACGTGCAAAGTAAAGCCTACACAGGTGGTTTCCTCGTTATTCTGGGCGAGCCCAACCAAATTATGATTGCGTGAATGCTCCTGCCAAAGGTTTTGACAAGTTCAGGTTAACATTTTTTATTTTTTAAAATCTTAAACATAAAGATTGGCACAGGGTTTACTGGGTGTTTTATAAAGCGGTATTGTTTTAATTTTAAGTCAAAATTGTTTTTTATTACTCAATATCCTGTCAATGAAAAAAATACTAGTTATTTCCTACTTATTGGGGCTTTGGGTAGCATTGATTGCTCAACCAACGGGTACTGTTTCGGGCTATATAAAAGACGCCAAAACAGGAGAGCCACTCATTGGAGCCACTGTACAAATAGATAGCACTGATTTTGGGGCTACTACTGATTTCAATGGATTCTATGAGATAACGGATATCCCAACGAAGACGTATAATTTTACAGCTTCTTATTTGGGGTACAAACCTATAACTCGTTTCAATTATGTTGTAAAATCGGCGGGGAATATAGACCTCAACTTTGAATTACAGGAAGCCAGCGTAGAGTTGGAGGGCGTAGTAGTTCGGCCAGATCCATTTCAAAAAAGCAGGGAAACCCCGCTATCCGTTCAGAAGTTGACAACAGAGGAGATCGTTTCCTACCCAGGAGGTAATAATGATATTGCAAAAGTGATTCAGTCTTTACCGGGGGTAGGAGCCTCCGTCGGAGGTTTTAGGAATGATGTAATAATCAGGGGCGGTGCACCTAATGAGGTCGTTTATTTCCTGGATGGGATTGAAGTGCCCAACATTAATCATTTTTCTACCCAGGGTAGTGGTGGAGGGCCTGTCAGTTTGTTGAATGTTTCTTTTTTTGAGGGTGTTTCTTTGACCAGCAGCGCCTTTTCAGCGCAGTATGATAATGTTTTATCCGGTGTACTTCAATTTGATCAAAGAACGGGGAATAACAGAGAGCGGCAGACTAATATCAGGATCAGTGGTAATGAAGCAGCTTTAACTACTGAAGGGCCGCTTTTTAAGGGCTCCAATAAAGCCTCGAACGCTTCATATATTGTCTCTGTACGGCGCTCTTACTTACAGTTACTATTCCAACTACTAGACCTTCCTTTCCTACCTTCCTACTGGGATTTTCAGCTGAAGCTCAACCACAAGATTGATGACTACAACGAGATCAATATCATAGGATTAGGAGCTATAGATAATTTTTCCATAAACGTACCGGAAGATCTATCTGATGAAGCTCGTTTTTCTCTGGATCAATCTCCAATAATTGAGCAGTGGAGTAATACTACAGGTATAAGTTGGCGTCGACGTTTTAAAGATGGCACGGGGTTTTGGAGAAATGCCCTAAGCGTTAGCATTTTCAATAATAATTTGAAGCGATTTGAGGATAATGAGTCAGAGTTGGGCTTATTTTTTGAGAACGACTCCAGAGAAACAGAAGTAAAGCTTAGGTCTGAGCTTACCCGCTACGTCGGGCAGTGGAAACTAGCTGGTGGTTTTACCATTCAGAATATCAACTACAATACTCAAACACTAAATACTACAGATGCAATCGAATTCAGCACGGCTATTGATTATCTGCGCTATGGTATTTTTGCTCAGGCTACCCGGCCCATTCTTAGTGACAGGGCCAGCTTATCTGTTGGTTTTCGGATGGACGCAAATACTTTTACTTCAAACGGGGATGATTTGTTAAACACCTTCTCACCGAGGGTAGCTTTAAGTGTCAATCTTGACAATCAGGACCGTTGGAAATTCAATGCTTCGGCTGGTAGGTATTACAAAGCTCCCCAAAATACCATTCTTGGTTTCAGGGATCGCAATAACAAATTGGTGAACCAAGATGCTCAATACATTCACAGTGATCATTTGGTGGCTGGCTTTGAGTTTATTCCAAGGGTAAGTACCCGGTTTACTATTGAAGTTTTTTATAAGCGCTACAAAAACTATCCGGTATCTCTAATTGATCAGGTATCATTGGCGAATCTTGGGGGAGATTTTACGGTGTTTGGTAATGAAGCTATTGCCAGTGTAGGGCTAGGGCGATCTTATGGTGTAGAAGTATTGGCTCAGCAGAAGCTTACAAAAAATATATTTGCTATTCTTTCTTATACTTACTTTAGAAGCGAATTTACCGGCCTGGATACCGATAATTACCTGCCTTCTGCTTGGGATAATCGGTACTTATTGAGTTTTACCGGTGGCTATAAGTTTGGTAACAACTGGGAGTTGGGCCTAAAGTTCCGCTATTTGGGTAGCGTACCTTTCGCGCCGGTAGATATCGAAGCAACGACGCCTGTTTATCCGGACATTATCAGAGATTATTCTCAATTGGGCGACAGAAGACTGGAAGCCTTCAATGCACTGGATATCAGAATTAATAAGAAGTGGAATTTTACCAATTGGAGTTTCGATGTTTTTCTGGATATTCAAAATCTATATGCAGCTGACAATCCTGAACCGCCGGTTTATGTACTGGATAGGAATGAGGAAGGTCAAATAACAGAACCAAGACAATTAGTAGAAGTTACAGATGTTGAAACGGGCCAGATTTTGCCAACGATAGGAATAATTATAGATTTTTGATTTTATAGAGTAGATCAGGAAGGCACAAATAATAATTTTTTACTGTGCCTTCCAGCATCTTCAGCACTACCCTGTGGCTAAAGTTCGCTCGTAATACCTAATAAGCTTTGCTTGGTGTTCAACAATCTTGTTGAGGATTCTCAATTCTTCTTTAAGCTGTTTTTGTAACTGTTTGGCGTTGTCGAAATTGGGTAGTTGCTTGCGCAATCTGTTAATGTCCAGAATTTTTTGAAGTGTTTGGTTGAGCGTAAGTTTAGCTTTTCTAAGCTTGAGTTTAATCGATCTCGCCATTATACCATTAAAGTTTGGTTAACGAATTATATATCAAATATACATAAAATAAACGTCATAGACCAAACTTTTGGTTTGTAAATTCGTAAAGAAACAATCGAAAATATTGTCAATTTGTAGATATGCGGACTTTTTTTAGGATAAAAGCATTAGGAGCGGTATATGGTTTTTAGGATTGGCCAAGGATAGTCAATCTGGGTAGGATTATGATGGAAGAAATGAACAAGCCTTACTTAGGAATGAGAAAAAAATAACTCATCATTCTTGACGGGGGCTTTTGCCCCAATACTTCGTTAGAAAGCCTCGCCGACTTCAGAAAGGGGCCCCTTTTATCCCCTTTCTTCGTGTTGCATTGCCTACGCCCGCCTGCCGGCCGGCAGGTTTTCTGCCTTGTCTTGGAAAAAAATTCCCTCGGTCAAAAAGCGCGATCTATTTATTACTCATTCCTTAATATAAAAAATTAAAATTGCTTGTCAGGCTATTTTGTAATTTATTATACATTTTATAACGCAATTCAAATTAAAAACATGTTCTATTTTTAAGAAGTTTGAAGAAAAACTGTTAAGGTAGTAAAATTACTTTGAGATATTGGTTGAGAGATGTGTGTGTATAAAGACAGCAGAGAAATGGTCGATCCTATCTGTTCGCATAGCACCTTGCGTGCTTTCTGTTTGGCTTAAAACTAAGGTCCAATTGGATTGCCCATGGTGATCTTTGTCAGTACTCCTCGATGATAATTAAACAGGAAAGTAGTTATGAGAATTTTCTTTACCACTGGTCTGGCTTTCATTATGACTGGTTTTTTCCTGAATGCTCAGGAAATTGCTATTCAGGAGTTTGATTATGCCAGACATTTATTCCTTATAAAACAAGCAGTGGGTTTTGATGAAATTAAAATGGAATGGGTCGCAAGGCCCGCCAGAACTGTATTAAGTGATAAAACTCAGGCTCCTGAATCTGAGGCGGAAATACTCTTCGAAGTTGATTTGCCCTCCTACAACCGCAGGCAACAGCTCGCCCAAAAGTTGCCCTCCACCATACAGCAAAAGCCGGTAAATACAGTAGGCTGGATCGCCACCGATTCGGCCGATTTTTTTCGCCATTCTAATGTATACTTCCGCATTAAGGCCGGTGAGTCAGTCAGGAGTAGTTGGCATATTTGGACGCCCGATGATTTGGCGTCTCCAAAAACAGCCATACCAGGGGAGTCTATTGTTATTGATCGGCTTCAGTCCTTTGATCAGGATACCTTGATGGCCACTTTACAAATACTTCCTCAGATTGCATTGCGAGATAGTCTTGCTATTATAAAATCGCTGGAGCGAATTTTAGAAAGCGGCAATGATACCGCCAGGATTTTTGCGGTCAGAGCTTGTAATAGAATGGGAATAATTGGTTTGGAGAAAAAAATTGCTTCGTTGATCGATAATAGTAAAAACTTTTGGCTGGTACTGGAAGCTTTACAATATAGTTGGCGCTATCAGCAGAAATTGATTGAAGATGTGATGTACCAATATCTAGGTCGTCAGCAGTTGGGGTTCAATTACAGAGATGCCGCTATGATAGAATTGGCCGGGATTACTAAACAGGAAGATCTTATTCCCTTCATTTTTAGCCGTTTTGAAGGATATAGCAATATTTCGGAAGCTTATGATTATAACTACGTCATTACGGATGCGTTAAAGCTGATGGATAACCAAACCATCGCTGATTTGATTCCACTTTTATTACAAAAAAATGAATCCTGGGTGAGGATGGATACGCTGGCCATCAAGCCTAAATATGGTCAGCTTCTGGAAATGGCCGTATTTTACAAAGTCGATGCCGCTATTCCGGTGCTGGAAGAACTGGCCGAAAAAGGCGATTCTACTCTGCTGATTGCACCGTTGCAGGAAATGTATAAATCCATAAAAACCGGGGATCCCGCCGATGAATTTTACGTTCGAAGATTAGTCGAATATTTTCCTGATTTGGTACGAAAATCAGAAGATAAGATTTCTGTAATTGCTTTTTTGCTGTTATTGGAGTTGTATCAAGAAGACGAAAAAGAATTGAAAAAATGGAGAAGATATGGTTCCAGAAAGGACCATTTAAAAGATTTGATCACCAATAAATAATTGCTTGGATAAAAAGCGCCAAATATGAAGGTATTTTACGCAATCTTTTTATTACAATTCGTTGGTTTTACATTCCTCTGTGCGCAGTCACAGTTGAGTGGAAGTATCCGTGATGAAAAGGGAGAGCCACTGGCTTTTGCTACTGTATATTTGAAAGGTACCTCTAAAGGTACTACCTCTAACGTACAGGGCAATTACACACTGGATTTGCAACCGGGAACTTACGAGCTGGTCTTTCAATACGTTGGTTTTGCTCAGCAAATCAGGGAAGTGGTTATGGACACAAGCGCCCAGCAGCTGGATGTAGTTTTGAGAGAACAGTCTGTAGAGTTGGAAGAAGTGGTGGTAAAAGCGAACGAGGAAGACCCGGCTTATCGCGTGATCAGGGCCGCTATAGATAAGCGAAAGTATCATTATGAGCAAGTAGAAGCCTATTCCTGTGATGTGTATGTAAAAGGAAATATCAAATTTCTTGACGCGCCTGAGAAAATACTGGGACAAGAATTAGGAGATCTTGGAGGAACACTGGATTCCAACCGGCAGGGAATCGTCTACTTATCGGAATCACAGGCAGAATTGTACTATAAGATGCCCGATAAATTCAAGGAAGTAATGATTTCCTCAAAAGTTAGTGGAAATGACAATGGCTTTGGCTTTAACAGAGCTTCCGATATGGACTTTAACTTATACAGAAACTACTCAGAAATAGGTCGTCAAATTATATCTCCTATTGCTAATAATGCTCTGGGCTATTATCGGTATCGGCTGGAAAGTATCAACTATGATGAGGAAGGACGGCTGATCAATAAAATTAGGGTGATCCCCAAACGAGATGAAGATCCCACTTATCGCGGCTATATCTACATTATCGAAGATTTATGGAATATCCAGAGTGTAGAGCTCTCGCTGCTTTCTTCTTCCATGAAACAACCGGGCCTGGATACGCTAAACTTTAATCAGGTCTATGTGCCCGTTGATGGTGAAGAAGTCTGGAAAGTTTTTTCACAAACCATATCCTTCAAGGCCGGCTTTTTGGGCTTCAGGCTGGGAGGGACTTTCACCGGTATTTACACTGATTACGAAACTGATATCACATTAGAGAACAAACTCTTTAATGGAGCCGTCTTCAAAGTAGAAGATGGCGCTAACGAGCAAAACCTGGACTATTGGCAGGAGGTAAGACCTATTCCATTGACTGAAGAGGAGGGGATAGACTATATCCGCAAAGATAGCTTACAGGAGCTCAGGCAGTCAAAGCCTTATCTGGATAGTGTAGACCGAGAGAACAACAAATTCGGTCCGCTTAATTTATTGTTCGGCTACAGTTACGATAATTCCTATGAAAAAGAGTCCTTTGCTTTCAATTCTCCATTTGGTACTTTACAATTTAATACCGTTCAGGGGTGGAATGTAGACATCGACTTTTCTTACCGTAAAGAATACGATGATTATAATATGCGCTGGTTATCGATAAGGCCCAAACTAAACTACGGTTTTTCTGACCAACAGCTGCGGGCTAGCGCGGCGCTTACTTATAATTTCAATCGTACTAATTTTTCCAGGCTGACCTTGGTCGGTGGGCGGACTACCGAACAATTTAACGACAATGAACCAATTTCCAATATTGGTAATACGCTGGCTACTTTGTGGTCAAGGAATAATTACATGAAGCTTTACGACAAAGAATTTGGGGCGATCAATTATCAAAGAGAGCTTTTTAATGGTGTGTTTTTGCAGTCATCTGTGGAATATGCCAGAAGAAGTCCACTGCTCAATAATTCGGATTACAGCCTGCGTTTGCGAGATGAGGTGATTTACCGTTCTAATGATCCATTGGATCCTAATAATTTTGAACCTTCATTTGAGCCTAACGAAGCTATGACCCTGGGTATTTCCCTTCGGTTGCGCCTAAAACAGAGATATTCAGAATATCCCGGTAGGAAATACCTGGAGGGGTCTCCGTTTCCTGATCTGCTCATTGGCTGGCGCAAGGGGGTTGCTGCCTTTGGGAGCAGTGTTAATTACGATCTTATTACAATAACGCTGAGAGATAGTTATATTCCTGTGGGCGTGTTGGGGCGCTCGGAATTCCGGGTTCAGGTAGGTCGCTTTATCAATAAGCAGGCGCTTGAATTTATGGATTTTCAGCATTTCAATGGCAGCCAGCTAGCTATCAATAGGCCATCCAGATACAGTAATGCGTTCCTGGACTTACCCTATTACCAGTACAGTACCAATGATGCTTTTGTGCAGGCTCATTTCCAGCATTTCTTTGAGGGTTTTCTTTTGGATAAAACACCTTTCTTACGCAAGCTGGGTTGGAGTATGGTCGCCGGAGTACACTACGTAGATACACCGGATTTACCTGCTTACACTGAATTTACGCTGGGGGTAGAGAACGTAGGCTTTGGTTTGTTTAGGATATTTCGCCTGGAAGGATACCTCTCTCATATGGCTGGTACCTGGCGCCTGGGTGGTGTATTTGGGGTAGACTTATAAAATAAAACTTTGGTAAATACGCTAAAAACAATACCTTTTTTCACGTCCGTTTTTTTCTTATACCATTCGGATTATTGGTATATTTGAAGAAAAAGGCACATTAGAAACAGAAAAGACGTATGGTGCAAAAACTCAATATTAATCAAATGCACACCTTTTTTGTTAATTGTACCCACCAATGCATTATATTTTTTCATATTTAGAGAAAAATAAGCTATTTTCGTATCAGGGAAGGTATATCAGGTTGTAAGCACTCAGAAATCATACCAGATAAGCTTCTGCTACAACAATCTTATGAAACATTCGATCTAAACTTTGAAACGATGAGCCGTTACACCGTAATGTTGACTTGGGGAATAGCCATATGGCTTTTGTCCATATCTGTTGCTACAGGTAAGGACTATTCCAGCGAAAAAGTAATTGCTTCCAGTACTAATTTAGCAAAATCTATGCCAATAAATGATTTTGCCTGTATTGGCTCTGCAATTGTTACGCTGGATGCAAATTGTGAGGCTATTCTGGAAATACCCATGGTATTAAAGGGTACCGGTGTAGAATCATTGGAAGGATATACCATAGCAGTTATTTACGAGAATGGTTCAAGAACGCTCAATAAGGTTGTTGGTCATGGCACGTTTCAATACGAAGTTTATGATGATAATGAAGAATTTGTTTGTCAGGGTAATATAAAAGCAGAAGATAAAACTGCTCCCCGAATAAAAGCTCCTACCATAAAAGACACACTGGTCTGTACAGATATTGATTCCATTTTAAATGTTGGTTTGTATGATTTTGATAATTTGGTGTGGAAGCGGCTTCAGCAAGAGGGCGTTTACAGCATCAAAGATAGCGTTTACGATAATTGTACCAGCTTTGATCACCTGGAATTTGTAGTAGAAGACCACATCAAGTACATAGATCAACCCTGTGAAGAAATAGCCAGGATTAGTCGATTTTTTCAGGTTCGGGATGAGAAAAATAATGTTTCCAGATTAGATTCTATCATTTTCGTTTTCCTACAGCCTGACATTGAGTTGGATGAGATAAAAGAAGATGTAGAAATTAACGTATGCACTACTGATGAGACTCCTTATGTATTGAGTGTGGAAGAAGCCGGAGCCCCATATTTTATCAATGGGTACGGTGATACATTGCGGCTTTATGATACTGATACTACCCTTTGCGATTATGGTATTGCCCTTTCAGATGATTCTGTGGCAATTAATTGTGGTTTTAAGTTGATTCGCAATTGGACTATCACCAACTGGTGTACAGAGGAGGTTGTGACGCATCAGCAAACGATCAAATACGGGGATTTAGAAGCTCCGGAGGTGTTTTGCCGGCAGGGCATTCTGGATGCTCGGTTTTCTACTGCTCCATTTAAATGCGCTGCTGATATCAAGGTTCCTAGACCATCGGTTAGGGATAATTGCGGGAATACAGGTTGGACTTATTCGGTTGAGATTTGGTCCAAAGTACCAGAAACGGACCAATTCGGTGTATTGACGGGCGATACTATTGTAGTAAAATTAAATGAACCGATAAGCGGCAATTCCAATGACGGATATATCGCGATGAATGTATCAGTCGGTGAGCATTTCTTTTATTACTACGTTGTTGATAAATGTGGAAATGCGGCTGAAGTTACTACCTGCCTCTTTGAAGTTTTTGACGGTACACCACCTTCACCGGTGTGTGTGGACCTTTTGAATGTATCACTGGGTGGTAAAGGTATCGCGACAGTTGATACAGACGATATTGATGAAGGTAGTTCAGATAATTGTAGCCTTGAAAAACTAGAATTGAGAAGACAAATCAAGGAAGAATGCCTTGATTCTTATGTTAATGCAGCAGTGAGTGCCAATGAGGGAGACATTGTATTTGCTGACCTGGAAAAAGATGCAAATGCCGATATCTGGAGGTTTGATGGGGAAATAATCGTGACAAGGCAGGGGATGGACTTTTTCTCTGCTTACGCTGAGAAAGTAATTATGACCTGTTGTGATGTAGGAAGGATTGTTAGTATTGAACTTCGCGTTACTGATAAAGCGGGCAATTCCAACAGTTGTTGGTCTATCGCTCAGGTAGAAGATAAGATAGCCCCGCAGTGTCGTCCGCCACAAGATGTAGTGGTTGATTGTGATACCACCACGCTTGATAGAAATAACCTAGATGATATAGATCAGTTGCAACGTTATTTTGGTACTGCTTTAGCCAATGACAACTGCTCAGCGGTAATCAAAGAGCTGGAACCCAGCTTGAATATTGGCGATTGTAGTATCGGTACAATTACCAGAAGCTTTATTGCCGAAGATCCTTCCGGTAACCAATCTGGTGTGTGTCGCCAAACTATCACGATACAAGGCGTTTTTGATTATGAAATAGCATTTCCGGCGGATGAAGATCTCATCCAGTGCGGTGGATCAGCAGTAGATACTGTCGTAGATATCAAAGACAATGCTTGTGGGCTTTTTGCCATAAATGTCGATGTAAAAAGGCTTAGAGCTTCCGGTGATGCTTGTTATAAAGATTTTAGAACATATACCATCATCAATTGGTGTGAATATGACGGGATAACTGATCCAATGGTCATTTCCAGAGATGAAGATAATGATAGAGTGCCGGGAGAAAAGGTATTTTTGCTGAGAAGAAGAGATGGTAACTTTTTCATTGATGATAATCGGGATGAAACGGATGGTTTTCTAAGAACTGGCAATAATTCCACAGGTTTTTGGACCTATACACAACACATCAGGGTATACGACAACGAAGCGCCAACTATTGAATGGCCAACAGAAACGGAGTTCTGCAGCTTTGATACACCAGAAAATACCGATGATATTTGTACTGGTGAAGTACATCTTAGCTTTACAGTTGATGATTTGTGTACGCCAGAGCGCCTCAGTACAAGAGTATTATTCGACGAATTTGATGACGGAGCAGGGGCTATAGAAATTCCCAATAACTCAGCTAACCTCATCAGTGAAGGAAATACATTTACCTTTAGAGGAGTTTATCCTATCGGTACACACAGTATAAAAGTGACTGTTTTTGATGATTGTGGAAACTTTACCGTGAGAACTTTGCAGTTTGAAGTAATCGACTGTAAGGCACCTACTATTATTTGTACCCAGGGGCTTAGTGTACCTTTAATGCCAATGGATATGGATGGCAATGGTGTTCCTGATTTTGGGATGGCTGTTGTACCGGCTGAAAGTTTCGTGGCCAGTGAGTCTTTCGATTGCTCCGGCGGGATTACTTTTTCAATTAACCGAAAAGGAGAAACCCCGGATCGTTCCAGAACAGAATTGATGGTCAACTGTCTGGACCCACTTAATGAGACAATTCCGATTGAAGTATATGCCTGGGATGCATCAGGTAATCGCAACGGTTGTGAAACCTTTGTTATCGTTACGGATAACCGCAATTTATGCTCTGGAGGTGTAGAGAATGGAATAGTGGCGGGCCATCTGTTGACACAACAAAACCTGCCGTTATCAGGCGCTACGGTAAGACTTAGCGGCACCAAAAACTCTACGGTCAGAACTGATGTTAACGGAGCTTTCCAATTTGTCGACCTGGAAGAGGGTAAAGATTATACGATTACACCGGAGTCTTTGGAGAATGACTATATTAATGGGGTGTCTACATACGATTTGGTGCTAATCAGTAAGCACATTCTGGGCGTAGATCTCCTGGAATCTCCCTACCAAATTATCGCCGCTGATATCAACGGGAGTAAATCTGTAACTACACTTGACCTTATTCACCTTCGAAAATTGATTCTGAGTGTGACAGATACTTTTCCTGACAATACAAGTTGGCGTTTTATTTCTTCTGATTATCAATTCCCTGATCAATACGATCCATGGGTTGAGAATATTCCTGAGTTTAAGAATATCAATAATTTGTTGGGTACGGAAGCTGAGGTGAATTTCGTCGCTGTGAAAGTAGGGGATATCAATCAGAATGTACGGGTTGGAGAGAGTACTGCTTTTGCAGAAAACCGCTCGGTAGAAAACCCATTGCATTTATCTGTAGCCGATAAAAGCCTGGAGAGTGGCCGAAGTTATACTATTCCGATAACAGCAAAGAACCTTTCTCAATTTGTGGGTGGCCAGTTCACGATATCTTTTGATCCTGAGCAACTACAGCTGGATGATCTTAGCTACGCCTTATTACAAAAGGAGAATGTAGGGTTAAATTATTTTGAAGATGGCTTAATAACAGTAAGTTGGAATACTTTTGATGCCCAGGATGACGAATCTTTGCTGATCAGTCTTGGCTTTACAGCTCTCAGGACTGCAAATTTTTCTGATCTATTGAGCATCAATTCCAGAATAACCAATGCCGAGGCGTATGCTGCTAATGGTGAGTTTAGGAATATACAATTGCAATTTGAAGAAAATACAACAGCCGCAAGTGCTTTCCGGCTACACCAAAACTACCCGAATCCTTTCAAAGATCAGACAATGGTAGCGTTTAACTTACCGGAGCCTTCTGAAGTATTGCTAAGTGTTTATGATGCCAACGGGCAGCTCATTCTGCAGCGGCAGGATTACTATGAGGCTGGAGAAAATCAGATAGTTTTGAAGAAAAATAACTTGAAATCGGGCGTTTTGTATTATCATCTTCAAACAAATAATTATCAAGCTTCAAAAAAGATGGTTTTGATTGATTGATTTTCCTATATTTGTAGCACAGATTATAAAAAAATCTTATTCTTTCCTATCTACCCTGTATTCGGAGATGGCAACTGTAAAAAACAAATAATAAAGTTGCGGATACCCCTTTATGCCGCTTCTGCTTATTTGTACTTGATATTCTGGATAGTACGGGCAACCTACAGATGAGCTAACAAGCTCACTGGCTAATATTTGACTATTTACTGCCAAGTGTACGGCGCTGGTAACAATCATAACATCATACTAGCACTTGTAGAATAGAACGCTGTACGAAGCAAATTTTGATACTACGTGTCAATTATATTGAACATATTAATTTTATACTATAGTTGTTTAACCAAATTAATGTTATAATCTCCATGAGAATTATCAAAAAAAACACCGTCTTTGTAATGGGAAAGATAAGCTTTTCTCACTTTACTCAATTCATTGGCATAGATTTTGCCGTAAATCGTTTTGTTAACCCTGCATCTTTCATCTCTTCATGAAACAAGTAGATTTTTGAATTTAACCATTTCAGATCTTGAAATGCTAAGGAGTTGTATTGATTATTATCATAATATCTACTTCTAGATGTCATTTCCCGATGACATCGACTGCCTGAAAGCAGGTAGAAAATAAAAACATGAACAGTATCCATCGCCCAAAGAGGACGTCAAAAGGGTAGTCCTTCACGGAGATGCTCAAACCGGTTAACATGAAAAAAAATCAACGCTTAAACTTGTGGCCTGCTGCAGGCTTTTTAATCTTAATGCTGTCCGTTTTTTTGCTGCCAGGTCATACCAGTAGCAATATTCCTGCCTCTAACTCAACCGACTGCCTAGAGGCGGAAGTTTCTCATTTTACTCTTTCCGCTGATTCTGTCTGCCCAGACGAACAAGTATTCGTTATTGTATTTGGAGAATTAAACGATACTGAAAACTGGTATTGGTATGATAATGATTGTGGAGAAAATCTACCGCTTTTTGTGGGTAATCTGGTCACTATCTATCCTGATTCCACGACGACGCTTTTTGTCAGGGGGGAAGGTCCATGTTTAAAAAATCCGGCCAATTGCTTCCCAGTAACAATTACAGTAATGGATACTTTGGCACCGGAAATATCCTGTGTGGGAAATCAAATCGGGTCTGTTGATGAAAATTGTGAATATACATTGCCAAATTATACCGATTTGATAATTGCTACGGATAATTGCTCAGTGCCTACTCTTACTCAGTATCCTGAAGCGGGCAATGTGGTTTCCGAAAATACGGTTATCTCTGTCATTGCCGAGGATGAAGCGGGTAATAAAGACACTTGTCAGTTTCAATTGATACTGACAGATACTTTTTCCCCTTCTGCTCTATGTAAAGATATAACCATTGACCTGGACTCGGAGGGTCGGGCCTCCATTTCAGGGAGGACATTGGACGCTGGTTCTTCTGATGCCTGTGGAGATATAAAGTTGCAGGCAGCAAAAACTAGTTTTGGCTGTAGTGATATTGGTGAACAAATGGTAACTCTGGTAGTAGAAGATAAGTTGGGGAATACCAATAGCTGTACATCTAAAGTTACAGTTCAGGATACAGAACCTCCTACTCTTGATTGCCCGGCCGTTGTCGACATTTATTTAGATGATTTGGGCCAGGCTACTATTACTATTGATGATATTCCTGTGGCGGTAGAAGATAACTGTGGTATAGACCAATTACAAGCCGATGAGTTGACTTTGAATTGTGGCATGGCTGGCCCACACAGTATTACCGTAAAGGCCGTTGATTTTCTTGGTAATGTAAGTACCTGTAGTCCTTTGATTGAATTGTTAGATACGGTTGCTCCAACCCCTAAAGCTAAAGATATTACAGTAGCATTGGATGCTTCCGGAGTGGCAACCATAAATAAAATTCAGGTTGATGATGGAAGTTATGATAATTGCCAACTGGATACTGTCTGGTTGGATCAAACAACATTCAATTGTGATGATTTAAATATCAATCAAGTTAAACTGATGGCAAGGGATGCTTCGGGCAACATCGGTACGGTATCTTTCGAAGTAACTGTCATCGATGAGACAGCACCAGTAGTAACTTGCCCTAAAGACCAAACGATCAGCGTGGAAGCTGCCTGTGAGTACACTCTGCAAGATTTCACCACTAGTGCCAGCGCTTCCGACAACTGCCAGGGAGCAATTACAAAGGAGCAGTCACCAACCGCGGGAACCAGCCTCTCCGGCTTCCGGATAATTACCCTGACGGCCATCGATGCTTCTGGTAATGAGGGGCGCTGTTCGTTCAATATCAATCCGGTAGATGATACCGCGCCGACAATCGAATGTCCTAACGATCAGGTCGTTTTCATAAAAAATAACTGTGAAGCTACGGTGGGTGACTTTAGGTCTTTTCCCACCTTTGAAGATAACTGTGGTTTTGAAGAGCTCATTATTTCTCAATCTCCTCAAAGTGGTACTGCTATTTCTCAAAATACTATAATAACCATAACGGTTGCTGATGAGGCCGGTAATGAAAATCAATGTGATTTTGAACTGGTGATAACCGACCAGACCCGGCCGGAAATAACCTGTATTGACAATCAGGTAGTTTATATAGACGAGCAATGTCAGGCAACACTTCCCGATTATACCTCACGGATTGAATTTTCGGATGAGTGTGTTCAATCGCTGGAGATAGAGCAGATTCCTTCGGCAGGTCAGATGATTACAACTGAGTCAGATATTGAAATCTTGGTAAGAGACAGCTTCGGTAATACTACCAATTGTTTGTTTAAAGTAGAACCGTTAGATACCATAGCGCCACAAGTTAATTGTCAGAATATAGTATTTATTGAAATAGGCTCAGATGGAACAGCCGAATTAACACCCGCTGATCTTTCTGATCTGGCTACCGATAATTGTAGGGTAAGTAGTTTGTCATTAACTAACAATACTTTTGATTGCTCCAAAGTGGGGTATAATGCTGTACCTGTAACTGTCAGGGACGATGCTGGCAATTCCGCTTCCTGTACGCTGACAGTAGGCGTAAAAGCATCAGCAAACTGTCCCTTGCCGACTATTGCCAATGACGATGAAGAGATGGAGGCCAGAGGTATCATGACCGAAATAGATATTGAGGCGCCCTGTACTTGCCTGGGAGACGGCCAGTTTTTGGAAGAGATCATTATCGGACCTACCAAAGCAGGTCAGCAGTGGAGTATTGCTAACGCTGACCTTACAGATGTCAACGCTCAGGATCAGGTAGCTGTGGGAACACCATTCTTAGAGCTACCCTACAGTAATGATTCCAGTGTGTACTTTTTCAAAGGCATACATACTGACGGCAATGGATACACTTTAATTGCGGAAAGTTTATTTTTCCCAAACAGAACGCTGCAGATCAGTAATACTTGCTATTATCCTGATCCACAAATACTGGAGCTAGGTGATAGTTACTGCCTTAGTGAAGCTGCGGTTGAGCTTAAAGGCACGGTAGGGCAAAATATTGGCGGTTCCGGTTCTTTTAAAATAAATAATCAGGAAGCTACCTTCTTTGATCCAGAAGCGTTAGGGCCGGGCAACCATCTTGTACAATTTACCTGGGATGCCGGAGCGAGCGCGGGCGTAAATGAACCTGATGATGTAGGGTGTATAGAGAGTGTCACCAAATTGGTACAGGTTAGGGGGACTTCTCCTAATTTCGCTTGTAATGACCTGGTAAGAGTTACTGCCGATGATAATTGCGAAGCCTATATTACACCTCAGATGGTGTTATCCGGTAACCTCAAATGCTTTGATGATTATATTGTCAGAGTCTATCAGGAAGGCGGTTCGGGCTATCTACCTAACCCTTTACCAGCGGAGTACTTTAATATCGTTTTAAATGCTATCGTAGAGCATAAGCCTACCGGCCGTTTTTGTGAAGGACAATTGATCATGGAAGATAAAACAGCTCCCATCATTAATTGCCCAACAGAAACGTATGAGTTTGTTTGTACGGACCTCGATTCGTTACTGGATCAGGAAAAAGCTTTTGAAGCTATAGGATACGACTTGTCGACAGAGATCTTTGATGCTTGTCACGATAGAGCTGATATCTCGGTGAGCTGGGCAGATCAGTTTCAGGCGTCTACCGATCAGTGTTTGGATTATGGAACTATTACCAGGAGAATCAATGCAGTGGATGCTTCGGGAAATGTGGCTGAAGCCTGTGAGATTAAGTTTTTATTAAAAAGACCAACTTTACAAACTGATTTGATCGAGCAACCTTTCTCCTGGGATGCCTGTGGTGATGTTGCTATCCCCACTAATGAGAATGGCAACCCGGACCCCATATTTACTGGAGCTCCTTATTTTATAAATGGCTTCAATGATACGGTCTTTGTTTATAATCAAACTATTTGCGACTTATTTGTAGCTTACGAAGATCAGGAGTTGGAGGCCTGCGGTAGCTTTAAAGAAATTATCAGGACCTGGTCTTATGCCGATTGGTGTGATCCGACTAATATCATTGAAGTGGAGCAGCTCATTAAAATTGTTGATAAGACAGCACCAGTTGTGGAAGTCCCGACAGATACTCTGAGAAAGTCTACCGGACCTTTTGACTGTAATTCGGCTTTTGCTGTTCCCGCTCCCGTAATATCAGATTGTGGGGGTACGAATTATTCCATAACTATAAGTTCTATTGTACCGGCAACCGATCGTTTTGGAGTGATTATCCCGGGCGTATTTGATACCATTGCTCTAAATTCTAATATTACTGGTAACAGCCGTAATGGCTTTTTTGCTTCCAATGTCCCTATTGGCGTCCATTATATTTCGTACAAAGCCATTGATGACTGCGGCAATACCTCTGCTCCTGTACTTCGCCCGGTATTAGTAACCGATCAGATCGCGCCAGTAGCGATTTGTGGGGATGATGTCAACTTCTCTTTGGGGGGTAATGGCATCGGGCAGTTAATACCTGAAGATGTAGACAAGGGAAGTCGTGATAATTGTGGGGAAGTCAGCTTTAAGCTGCGCCGGGTTATTGAATCCTCATGCGTAGAAAACTATGTAAGTGAAATTTTAGGTCGACAGGTAGAAGGAGCTGTTAATTTTGAAGATCTCACTACTGCGGATAATCAATATTTTTTGAATGGAGAATTGGTACTGACCCTTGAAGATGGTCAATTCTTTTCAGCGTTTTCTGATGAAGTATTCTTTACTTGTTGTGATGAGGGAAAAATAATAACGGTTCAAATGCAGGTTGCTGATCCGGCCGGAAATACCAATTTCTGTTGGATTAATGTAAAAGTAGAAGATAAGATCAATCCGGCAGTAACGCCGCCCGCGCCGGTTACCATTGATTGTGATGAACTGCTTTTTGCGGCCAATGATCCTAATGATACATTGCAGCTTCAGCAAGCCTTTGGTAATGCAGTAGCTAATGATAACTGCAAGGCTACAACTTTTGAGCTGGAACCAATAGTGAATATAAACAACTGTGGCGTTGGCACTATTACCAGAAGGTTCAGGGCCAAAGACAAAGCCGGTAACCTTTCCGGTACTGTTCAACAGCTCATCAGTGTGACAATAGTAAATAATTATGAAGTGAAATTCCCTCGTGATGTAGCAGCAGCAGAATGTGGTACTTTCAATGCGGATACTCTGAAAATTAATGAAATTGGTTGTGATTTATTGACTATCAACGTGGAGGATCGGCGTTTCTCAGCTACTGGTGATGAATGCTACAAGATATTCAGAACTTATCAGATCATCAACTGGTGTGAGTACGATGGTATAGTTGACCCTATCACTGTTGGAAGGGATGAAAACGGCGATAATATTCCGGGAGAACAAATATTCTTACTCAGAAGGCCAAACAACACTTATCTGGATGATGATAATGATGAAACCAACGGGTTTATCAAAGAAATCAGCTCTGTAGGCTTTTGGAGATACGTACAAACTATCAATGTGTACGATACTGAGGCTCCGACAGTTTCTGTCGATAGTATCCATTCTTTTTGTACGGATGGTAGTAATTGTGAAGGAATCGTTGATATTCCCTTCGCTGTGGATGATCAGTGTAATCCATCGGGTTTGAGCGTTGAGGTACTGCTGGATTTGGATGCCGATGGGGCCCAGTTGATCCGACAAACCGGACCGGGCAATGTATTTGCCGAAGGCTTAAATTATCTTTATATCGGAACAGTACCCATTGGTAATCATGCGCTGGTAGTCAGAGTAACAGATGGTTGCGGCAATGTAACGACAGAAAATATTCCCTTTGAAGTTGTTGATTGTAAAGTGGCCAGTCCTATTTGCCAGGGTTTGAGTGTAGAGCTAATGCCGGTAGAGATTGATGGGGGATTGACCGGAAGAGCTTCTGTTGCGGCATCTGCTTTTGTGGCCAGCCTGGATGCTGATAGCGATTGTTCAGGCCCCTTAAAGCTATCCATTCACAAGCAGAATGAGACCCGGATTGATCCCAATCAGGATTCTTTATTCCTGAGCTGTCAGGATTCGATAGGGGAGGCCCTGCCGGTATTCGTTTACGTTTGGGATAATGCTTACAATCCCACTGCTGTTCAGCCGGATGGCAGTATTGGAGGACCGAATTATAGTGTTTGTGAAACATTTGTTATTGTTCAGGATAATCAATTTGATTTATGTACTATCAAAACTTATGCCAATGTTCAGGGAGCTATTGCTACGGAAGAAGGGGACCCTGTAGAAGGTGTGATGGTACAGCTGAGTGGACAGGCAAAAGACTCTATTACGACCAATATTGATGGGTTGTACGCTTTCCCTGAGCTGGAAACTAATTACGATTATTCGATAAAGCCGGAGCTTAATCACGATTATCTAAACGGGGTGTCAACTATCGATCTGGTATTGATCAGTAAGCATATTTTGGGCGTAAAGCCTTTTAGTTCACCGTATAAATTGATAGCTGCGGATGCCAACAATTCTGGTAGTGTAACTACTTTTGATATGATACAGCTCAGAAAATTAATCCTGAGTTTGGAGTCAGAGCTCAAAAGTAATAGCAGTTGGAGGTTTGTGGATGCTGATTATGATTTTCCCAATCCTCAAAATCCCTGGCTGGTCAATCTGCCTGAAGTAGTCAGCTTAAATAATCTGGCAGAAACAAGCATCAGCCATAATTTTATTGGAATAAAAGTAGGGGATGTGAACAGCAATGCTCAAACCAGCAGTTTAATTCACCAGGATCGCAATTTGCCCGTTAAATTCATAGAAATTGAAGATGAGCAGCTTCAGGCTGGTCAAACCTATACTTTGCGCTTTGGTAAAGATCAGCTAGAGGAATTGGTGGGCTATCAATACACGTTAGCTTTCAATCCTGATCATCTGCTGCTGCAGGATATTCACTATGCGGCAGCCCGTCCGGTCAATTTTGGTTTAGACTGGGTAGCTGATGGTTTGATTACCACCAGCTGGCACGATGCAGGCCTGACAGGTACCGATGACGAAATGCTTTACGAGTTGACCTTCCAGGCACTGGTCAATACGCGCTGGAGTTCAGAATTGGAGCTGAGTTCGAGGTTGACTAAAGCAGAGATATATACTGATGATTACCGCGTGTTAGAGCCGCGCTTAAGTTTTGTAGGCTACGATAACAAAGTATTAGAACCAAAATTTGCGCTCGAGCAGAATTTCCCCAATCCATTTACTACTCAAACCCAGATTGGCTTCACATTGCCTGAAGCCGGTAGGGTAAATCTGACGGTTTTTGATGCCAAGGGGCAGATTCATTATCAAATATCAGAGGACAAAGCTGTTGGCAAACACGTCATTGTATTGGATAAAGAGGATCTTCCGCATGGAGTGTTGTTTTATCGCCTGGAATGTGGTAACTACAGTGATATAAAGAAAATGATCGTATTGGAGTAAATCCTATTTGATTCTAATGCTTTTTTACATCCAAATCCAACCGCTTCAAAGGGAGAAATAAAAACTAGTGAGTGTTAAAGAAAGAGATTTTTCAAATGATATCATTTTGGAAAATCTCTTCTTATTTTTACTCTTAAGGAAAAGTTTTTTTATCCTGCTTTCTCTGTAAAAGCAACTAGTCTACTAATCGAACATCGCTATGGATGCCAAGCTGTTTGCGCCCAGAACCTGGGCTGATTTGATGGAGATGTTATACAATGATTCGTTTAATCCCCATTTGTTAAGGTTTCGCTCATCGTATGTGTACAGAGGCTTGGAAGATAACAACTACGAGTTGTCTACCACATTAAACCGCTTGGGAGAATCTCATCTGGAAAAACACCTGTTGAGAAATTTCAGAAAATACTCCCAGATTGATGATGAATCAAAATCCATCTGGAATTGGCTGGCACTGGCACAACATCACGGCTTGCCAACGCGGCTGCTGGACTGGACTTACTCACCGCTGGTAGCTTTACATTTCGCTACGGCCAACTTCCTGAATTTTGACAAAGATGGGGCCATCTGGGCGGTCAATTACGTGGATTCCATGCGCTATCTACCGGATCAGCTGGCCTTGATCATTGAGGAAGAAGGCTCCCATATTTTTACGCCCGAAATGCTGGATTGTGCGGTTAGTTCTCTGACGGTCTTACCCGAACTCAAAAGAGATGACTTTGCCATATTTTTTGAACCACCATCTATAGATCAACGTATTGTCAACCAATATGCCGTTTTTTCTATGATGTCTGATCCTGAAATTTTGATTAGCAACTGGCTGGAAAAAACAGATATCCGCTTTTTTATTATTATCATTCCAGCAAAACTCAAGTGGGAAATTCGCGATAAGCTGGATCAAGCTAATATCAATGAGAGAGTACTTTTCCCGGGCCTGGATGGCCTGGCTACCTGGCTGAAACGTCATTACAGAGATATTCGGGAGGGGTGAGTCGTTGCGTTAGAGCAATGCTGAATTGTCGAAGGAGCCTGGAACATAATAACTCTAAATTCAGTTACGTTAATGAGATGTCTATCACAAGAGTAACTATTAGACTTGTTTCGTAGGGGTAGAATAGTGGTGAAATTGAATTGTTTTTTTTCCACACGAAGGCTTTTGGCGCGAAGAAGGGCAGGGTTCCCTTCTGAGCCTAGCGGCGCTAAGCGACTGATAAAAGGCACAGTGTGGGAGATGACTGAGTGAACCTGTAAGGTGAATGCCCTGTGGGCATTCAAGCGAAGGAACGCGACAGAGCATCAATCAATTTAAACCTATTTTAATACCTGCGAAACAAGTCTTTTAATCCAAGTCACTTGAAAGCTAATCGAAAAAAGGAGCAAAGAACCTGAGAGAAGTTAATCTTACCATTTGTGAGAAGCTGTTTGAATTTGGTTTTTGAAACCTGTTAGGGTAGGTTTTGCGGCTAATTGAGGCGCCAAAACCGGAGTTTAGCAGCGCTAAATGAGGATTTTTGTAACGAAAAGTAGTCGCAAAAGACGCCCTAACAGGATCGAAGGATTAAAGTCAAACAGCTTCTGAAACTTATTTTTCAATTATTATTTTAAATTACCCTTAATATGTCCTCAAGAAATAACAGAGCAAATCCGTTGGAGAATCTGGTATTGATCATTTTGGCGTTGATCTGTGTAAGTATTAGTTTTATCCAAACGGCCAGAGGGTACGACGAGCTTGCCGGGCCGGTGTTCAATTGGGCTTTTTCTATCGTGATAAGTTTATTCATTTTACTTTTAAATTTTCGGTTCAGAGAACATCTGAGAAAGGGAATCACTATACTGGGTATTCTGGCCTTTTACCTGATCGTTACCTCTTTCAGTTTTGCCGGTAACTTCAATGCTTTTTACAGCCAGTTTATGAAAAAGGAGTTGTATGAAAATGAAATTAAAGAATTTCAGGCAGAGCTGGAGGGCATTCAACAGCGAGCGGTTACAGCGCTAAATAATTCTACTAATTCTGAAACCCTGCGTGCAGAAATACTCCCCCTGAAAAGGGCATTAGTAGCTCAAATCAAAAATCCCGGCAACCCTGGGATGGGACAGAAAGCTAAATCTCTACTGTCTGAACTGGAAACAAAATTGGGTACCACCATTACCCTTTTACAGGGCCGTTCTAACGCCGAGACTGCCGAACTTATGGGAGAACAGGTAGAGCAATTGCTGGATGATAAATTACAGGCGCTGACAGGCGACACGGATCAGCTGGTCGTCCGTATCAATACCATGGCGGATAGCCTGAAGCCCGAAATAACATCTACACTGAAAAGTGACCGCGCTTTGCTGGATAACGGAAAACCACTGTTGACTGCCATTTCCAAAACACATAATACCATCGGAGAGCTGGCTGACAACACTTTGCCGGATGCTGCTTTTTCTTATACCCCCATACAGTCTAAAAATGCTCAGGTAGGCAAAATTAGCCATTCCTTTCAGTCGGCATTTCGGGGTGATAACCCACAAGCCACCTGGATTGCTGGAGTCGCCAGCCTGGCTGTAGATTTGCTGGTGCCGCTATACATCTTTATCACCGTGAGGAGGCAGGAAGATGACGAAGATGAAGACGATGACCATAACAGCGGCCAGTATTACGAAAGAAAAGCTTTTGGCGGAATTCGAAGAATCGGGCCCAAAGTAGCCAATTGATTCGTGTAGCTGCTTTCAATCTTTTATCTTAACACTTTAAGCCTAGTACTCTGTAATTTAAGTCAATGTGTACTAAGTACCAAAAGTTGAAATTTAATTTAAAATGGAAAAACAAAACTACACTTCTGAAGATGATCAGACTAAAAAATATACAGATCGTTTTGATCACGATCACTCTAGTCAGAAATTGCCTCCCAGACGGCGGCTATCTTCTAATTCGGCTTCTGGCACGCCGGAAGAATCAGAAAGCAACCGGAATCAGAAAAAAGAAAAGAATCTACTGCCTACTTTTAAAGCACTGAGAGAGCGAAAAACTAACTTCGTTTTTCTTTTTGGTCGGCCGGGCAGTGGCAAAACAGCCATTATCAGTTCTCTGTGTCATTATTTGAGCACTAATCCTTCAGGGGCGCTGGAGGTGCGCAACCGCGATAATAAGGAAGGAATGTTCTTTTTAAAAGAAATCTTTCACAAAGGGAAAGAGGGACACTTTTTGGACCGTACTGCCAGGAATAAGATTACAGAAATCGATCTTATGTATACTCCCAGGAAGCCCAAAAAACCTATGAACCTGACGTTCCTGGAAATGAGCGGAGAAGATCTGACTAAAGTAGAGCTACGTAAGGATGATTACTCTGGAGCTACTTCAGGAGGGGTTTTACCAGATAATATTGATGTCTATCTGAAATGCCCCAAGATCAAAATGGTCTTCCTCTTGGTTACCGAATGGAAAAAAGCGGAAACAGATGATATTTTAATGTTTGAATTTCTTGATTACGTAAGAAAAAAACAAAAAGCTTTTCGCAAGCCACAGGTTTTATTGTTAGTTTCTAAATGGGATACCTACGATGGAATCCACCAAAATAATATTGATGCTTTTGTTCGGGAGAATATGAAACTTACTTATAATCTGTTGACTCAAATCGAGGGAAGTATTAGCTATTTTACAGTAGGTAATGTAGTAGAAATGGAAAACGATGATACTGCAGAAGCATTAATTGCTGATATGGATCCCACTCAGTCGGATGTGGTCAAACGTTGGATTTATCAATCTGTTACAGGTAAGACTATGCCCCGGGCTGGTGATAATTGGATAGATCGCTTCTGGAATGCACTAAATTTCTGATTTAAATGAACCCACTAAATCATATAGGATATGCTATCATTGGCACAGCTGACGGCTTTGATGCCCAAACAGCAGGTATACTAGCCGGTAAGGATATTGGAGCTGTCGTTGACCTGGATAACCGGGAAGTTGCTACTCCTCCGGATACTGAATTGATGGCAGGGATAAGACAAGTGGAAGGTGATAGCATAATCAATTATTTTGTGATCTATAGGCATGCACTGGAGCTTGATCGCAACCGATCTGGCGCTTTCTACGGAGCTGTAGTGGCATTGAAAAATTGCCAGGCAGATGGCTTTGCGGTATATACGCTTTTACTGGAATTAGCTACTAATGTAAAAGTCTATCTCGACCCTTCCAATCAACGCTTTCTGGTGCCTTTTCAGGATATTAACTTTCTAAAGCCAAGTTCGCTGGAAGATTTAACCAAATCTGTAAAGCCTCTGGCCGATGGCCTTCGGTTTGGGAATGAAGCATTTTATACGACTCTACCGGGAAAGGCCCGTAGTTTATTTAGATTTATCGATACTTTTCAGGGGGCGGAAGAGGTACAAAAGGTTTTTGCCTCTAACGATGAAGCTGTTTCAACTGCTGTTATCAACAAGCAAGGAATTCCAATAAAATCCCTTGAATTGGGGTTGGCGAAAGTAGAAGAAAGTCTTGAAAGACTAGATCATTTGGAACAAGACTTATTACTTAAGGAAAAAGAAGTTGAAGCACTAAAAGAAAAACGCTCTGCTGCCCTCACAGCCTTAGAACAAGCTACCGATCACAAAGCCAGTGCTTCTGAAGAACTCGAAACATTAGAGCAAAGTATCCAGGCACTTAGACAGGAGTACAAAGCATTAGAAGAGCAAAAAGAAAAAGAAACTAGTATACAATCGCCGGGGATGCAAGCTGAAAAAGCACCGGAAAGTCAGCAGCCCGAATCTTTTAGCACCTATGACAGCCCGCAGCAACCAGAAAGTCTTTGGCAACGACTTCATCCCATTGCTAAAGCGGGATTGCTGATTTTAGGCTTCTTGATCATAGCTGTTGCTGGATATTATTTCACCCAAACATCGGCTCAAGAAACGACTACTAGTGATGGTCCATCCCGCGAGATGCTGATGAAGTCCAATGAATACAACACACTTAGGTTAGTAGAGCAATTGGGCGTAGCTAACTACCGCTCTTTTAATCAACAAAAACATGATCAACTCCTCAAAGAAATTAATAGGCTTAAAAACTCTCCTGAAAAAGAAATACAGCAAAAAGCAGTAGAGCTGCAACGAAAAGTATTAAACATAGGCGTACAACATTTCGCCTCTGAAATGGAAAAAAATAAGGATAATAAAGAACGCTATTTTCAGGTAGTGGAAAATTATGAAGTTATGAAAAGTAAGTACGATAGTTTATTGAGTATCCAATAGCACAAACTTACTCTATCTCGGGAAGGTCAAACTCAATAATGTGCTGACCGCCTTCAAGCGTTAAGCCAGATATTTTGTTATGTTTTTCACTAACTACAAAGATGTCTACACAAGAATTGAGATCCATTTCGTACCGCCTAAGGATTTCACCTTCCCAGTTGAGTACCACCAGACTTCTGGGAGCTACTTCATAATCCTTTAAGTCGTTCCCAAAATATAGAGCGTAGATGTATCGCTCAGTACTGAAGACACCACGAAATTCACGCCAATAAATATCTTCTTTTGATGAATTTATGCTTTTCTTCCTATAGTCTTTTTCAGATAATAAATTTCCTGAGAAGTCATAGATCCTGACCAAGCCTCTTTTCTTATAAAGAGCAGCTATCTTTTCTTGTTCCTGATTGATGGCTATGTATTTTTGGTAATAGATTGCTTTATTAAATGAAAATTGGAATTCCAGCCCATCGTCAGGATATTCTCCAAAACTCAAACCTTTTTTCTCGTTTGGGTAAATGAAAATGAACTCTTTATTTAAGTTAGATTCTTGATATGCAAAAAAGGATGAATCGTTAAGCATGTGAAAACCATTCAAGAAACCTTCGGTAGGAGTTAGCATAGTTTTTTTGAGCAACTCAAATTTTCTATTCCTTGCGATTTTATATGTCTTTAATTCATACAAATCCAGAAACGTCATAGTATCTCCCGAAATTTGAATTTGTCCATTATCATTAATAAAGCCAATTTCATCTGGACCATCTCCCTTAGCTCCCCAGGAGAAAAGATACTCTAGTTCAGGATAAGAAAAGAATTTGAACATATTGCTGTCCACATCATCGTACACCATGATCATATCATCTGCCAGATGAATTTTTCTAGGGCGGTATATAAATTCAGAAATAGGAATTTTCTTACCAGTAAGGGTTCCATCTATTGGTCCTAGTATATTCATTTGTTTTGCGGGATTGTCTTCCTGACAGCTCACCAGGAGAAGAGTGAATGGAATGAAAGTTGCTAAAATGATTGAACTTAAAAACGACTTTTTCATTTGAGATTAGTAGTGTACTGAGATTTATTTTTAATGATGAAATATTATTAATATACAAAAAAAAGGTAAGAAGAGCAATAAACAGACTAGAATCGCTCCTCTCATGTCTTGATATTCACTCTGTGATATTTACTACATGTAAATATTATAATTAAGGGGTTACCTTATAAACTTTACCAGGTTTACAAGTTGAATATCCATATACTTGGTCCATAGGGAAAGCCTGACAATCGGTGCACCAAACAAAATAGAGACATTGGTCATCTGGACAAGCAGAAAAATTTATGATACAGTTGACTTCACCAAATTCTTGCGTTGCTTGACTAACCTTTTGAATCTTTGGGCTTTCATTTAAATCAGAATCGACACTAAAAAAAATATACAAGGACATAGAAAAGCTGACAAAAAGAACGAATAGTTTAATTTTTGCAATCATAACATAAAATTTAGTTGT